>JAZUQO010000043.1:0-5037 GCA_045605725.1 Elusimicrobiaceae bacterium | reverse complement strand
GAGATATTATAAGTCGTTACTATGAATTGGCAGAGCTTATGGAAATACCTGAAAAATCCTTCTACAACTGGATTAGTGGTTGCTATGACTTTGGATATGTTAAACAGGAGCGATTAAAAGATATAATCAATAATCTATCATAAAAAAATTGGTAGAAACTAGGACAAAATTTATCAATGCTATTTTTCTATTTTTTATCTAAATTGTAAAGATTTAGAATAAAAGGTAGGCATTAATAATGGCAGATTTACAATGGAAAACTGTTAAAGATTTTCCAAACATTAAAGTAAGTAACACAGGAATAGTAATAAACACTAAACGAGGCACAATCGTCAAAGGCTCAACCACTCCAAAAGGGTATAAAACTGTTCAACTAAGCATTATGGAAAATAATAATTGTCGCAAGAAGAATTATTACTTGCATAGATTAGTAGCTGAATGCTTTATAGAAGATTATAGTGCTGAAAAAGATGTCCATCATATTGACCTTGATAAAAGTAATAATAATATCAGCAATTTACAATGCTTAACTAAAGAAGAACATTTTGAAATACATAATAAATTAAAACTAGAAAGGAACATTTCACAATGACAAAAGTTAATAATCAATTAACTGTAATTACAAAAAAAGACAAAAAAACCGAAAAAGAAAAATTCTCTGTAAGAACTCATAAATCAAGTGAAAAGGCTTTGGAGCTACCACCCAACGCATTTAAGCTATGGTATTACCTTGGTATGAACAAAGACGGATATAATTTATATTTAAGTCCTAACGAAGTAATGAAAGTATGTAATATGTCAAATGGAACATATCAAAAGGCAAAGAAAGACCTAATAGAACATAGATTTTTGACACCAACAAAAAAAGCAAAAGATGAATATATCTTTTGTGAATATCCTCTTCCGTCTGTTGATTTTATTGAGGAAGAGGAACAAAAGCCACGAATCAAGGGATTTGTATTTTAATTATATTTTATTTTGTGACTAACATTTTTTGATAGACATTGTATATTAAATTTTAGAAATTTGTATTATAGAAATTAGCAATAAGTATGTTAAAAATTGCTATATAAATAATATAAATAATATATAAATAAGATAAAACACATAGGATAGAAACACACTAAACAAAGGAGATTTATATATATGAAAATTAGAGAAACAGGGAATGAAATGGTAGATATTTGGAATTATCAGCACGGAAAATTAGACCATTTAACACCTGATACTGAGCTTAAAAGATTAGTAATAGAACATAAAAAGGCGTTAGACAGCTACAATGAAGTAACAAAACGACTTTACGACAAAGAACAAGTCAAAAAGGCAATAGAAAAAGATGTAATAAGTGAGCTGGACAAAGCTCTCAATATAAATTAAATTGCGTGGCGTGACGCCCTGAGGGGCGTTCCCGCGTTTTTTTATTCTATTGCTGACTATTATTTTTTTTGTTATTATAAAATTATAAAAAAATAATAAAAGGTGGTCGTTATTTATGTCAAAACAAGAAGAAACAAAGACAAAAAAAGACAAGTTTTATGAATTAGTAAATGAATTTGTCAGCCAAGGACAAGCAGAAACAAATAAGAAACTGTTGGAAAAAGGAAAATCAAAAATTACAAGAAATCATGTTTTAGCATATATTTTGGCATTTAGTAAAGGTATAGATGACGAAAATAGCGAACAATGGAAGAAAAAAGAAGATAAAGAATGGTTTGAAAAACATAAATCAGACCTTGAAGTTAATCCATTACAAACCAAAGCAAGAAACGATTTTTTGGAATATTATAAAATTAAAAAAGAAAAAGACAACTTCAATCCTTTTGATTTATTATAAAATAACCAAAGCAGTAGTAAATTCTACTGCTTTTTTCTTTTTCTGTTGCTATATGTAGCTTTATTAGTCGCGTGTAATTTAGAGTATAGTCTAAACTGCAATATAAAACGCGTTAAAAAAGTGTAAATTTAGACTTATTTTTATATTGTTTGCGTTTTTGCAGTTGAAGTTCTTGAATTTATTTTTACAAAGTGCTATAATAATAAATGAAAGGTAGTGATTTTATTATGGCAAATATCGCTTATGTAAGAGTATCAAGCATAGACCAAAATGAGAGCAGACAAATTAAAGCACTTGAAAAATTTGAAATAGATAAATGGTTTACTGAAAAGGTATCAGGTAAAGATATGAATCGCCCTAAATTACAAGAAATGATTGAGTATATAAGAGAGGGCGACACAATATACATTCACGATTTCAGCCGTCTTGGGCGGTCAACCAAAGACTTATTAAATCTTATAGAATTGTTTGAGCAGAAAAAAGTTAATTTAATATCAAATAAAGAGAATTTAGATACAAGCACGCCGACAGGTAAACTAATGCTCACAGTTATAGGAGCAATTAACGAATTTGAAAGACAGAATATCCTGGAGCGACAACGCGAAGGAGTGCGAATTGCTAAGCAACAGGGCAAGTATAAAGGGCGTCAACCCGTCAAGGTTGATAAAGATAAATTTGCAGAATTAAAAGCTCTATACTACCAAAGAAAAATAAACAAAACTGAATTTGCAAAAGAGCTGAATATCAGCAGACCAACTTTAGATAAATTATTAAAAGCTCAAGAAAAAGAAAGTTAAAGGCAGTCCCCCAACTGCCTTTTTTATTTTATATTTCTATTTTATCGTAAAATTTTGATTTTTTCAAAATAAAACCTTAAAATTGCCCTTTTTAACCGTTTTCTTTTGTCTTACTTAGAATTTATCTAGATTAAAATTCAAAAACCTAAAATCAGCCGTTTTTTTGTTTTTAATAATATTATATATCCTCTTCCTGTATGTTAATTATTTATGATGTATTTTTTATTGAAGTAGCAAAAAGCCATATATATATAAATAAATAATATATATATATTTATATTATTTATATTATTTATTAGGAAATAAAAAAATAACCTCAAAGCGACTATTCAAAGGCTTTTAGGGCTGTTTTGAAAAACTACATTTATTGCGATTAAAACTACATTTATTGCGATTAAAAACTACATTTATTGCGATATGTCACATATAAAACTACACATTGTTTTTATAGTAGTTTTAATATAAAATATACTTGAGGTGGTTTTCTTGAAAGAGAAAAAAAGAACAGATAAAAATATTATGATTGAGCGAGATATGTCTGTTATAAAATCGAATTTATTGATACAAAAAAGCAGGTATTCTTTATCAATACAAGAGCAGAAGATAATTTTATTTTTAATTAGTAAAATAAAACCCGAAGACACAGGACTTGAAGAATATACTTTTGATATCAAGGATTTTTGCAAAATAATAGGCATTGATTATAAATCAGGAGGCAATTATAACTATATCAAACAAACTATTTTAGAATTAACAAAGAAGGTATTTTGGATTCAAAATGGAGACGAGGAAGTTACTGTTCGTTGGCTTGATAGAGGTAAAACAAACAAAGGCAGTGGAATTATAAAATTAAAATTAGACGAATATTTAATGCCTTATTTAATACAACTCAAAAAACATTTCACACAATACAATTTATATTATATCTTAGCAATGAAAAGTCAGTATAGTATTAGACTATATGAACTTTTGAAAAGCTATCAAAATATGATGGCTTGGACTTTTTCTCTTGATGAATTAAAGCGTTTACTAAATGCTGAAAGTTATGATAGATGGTTTAATTTTAGAATGAGGATTTTAGAGCCGGCGATAAAAGAAATTGAATTATATTCTGACCTTGATGTATCATACGAACTGATAAAAAAAGGCAGAGCTTATGATAAAATTAGATTTACAATAGAGAGAAAAAAGAACACCACCGAAGTAATTCAAAATGTTCAGCATTTCTTTAATGAATTAGCACCTTGGGAACGGAATTGGACTCCTGAGCAATTAGAAGAATGGGAATCTTGGAAAGATGAGTAATACATATATCACTGTAAAAGAGTTTGCAAAGTCGGTAAATAAAACGCCACAAGCAATATATAAGCAGTTAGAAACAAGGTTAAAACCTTATGTAATAATTGAAAATAATAAAATTTTAATAAATATATCAGCAATCGAAAAGTTTTATTTTAATCAACCTAGTTGTCAACTCAGTTGTCAACTTGACAACTCAACCGAAACCGCTTCCTTTAGTGAATTTTCTAAAGATACTGAAAAAGAAAAAATCAACTCAGTTGATAAAGTTGACAACCTAAATTATCAACCCACGTCTTTTGATTTTAATAGAATTATAAATGCTTTAGAAAACGAACTAAAATCAAAAGACGAACAGTTAAGAGTTAAAGATAATCAAATATTAGAATTAAATAATCGATTAGCTGAAATAACGCAACTTTTAAATCAGCAACAACAACTTTCAGCAATAGATAAGAAAAAAATCGCGGCAGCTACCGAGGAAGAAAAACAGAGCGAGCCATATATAAATATAAAGGAGAATAAGAAGTCATTTTTTGATTTTCTAAAAAAATTTCGGTAAAATGAATATAGAAAAAAAGTTAAAATTCAACTGTGATACAAATATAAATAATATTGCTTTTTTGGAATATATGAAAAGACAAGAAGAAAACCAAGTCAAAAAAAATAAATCTTTTGGTGCGAGAGCTGATGTCGTAAACCCGAAATTAAAAACGCGATAGACATCTTCCGTTAATATACCCCCCTAGTATATATTTTTTTGGTCAAAATTTGATAAACTACTAGATTATTTTTTTATATATATTGTCAAAGTGAATGTTGTTATTTTTAGTTATGCAGTTATCACGCCCCTGTTGGCTTGGTAACTGCTTTTTATATTCCATTTACTTTGATAAAACCTAAGGAGATTTAAAACTATGAACAACAACGCAGAATTAAGATTACAAGTTAAGTTATTAAAAGCTAGAGATATTATAAGTCGTTACTATGAATTGGCAGAGCTTATGGAAATACCTGAAAAATCCTTCTACAACTGGATTAGTGGTTGCTATGACTTTGGATATGTTAAACAGGAGCGATTAAAAGATATAATCAATAATCTATCAT
>JAZUQO010000042.1:0-62569 GCA_045605725.1 Elusimicrobiaceae bacterium | reverse complement strand
AATATTTACCGCCATGTCCAGAAGTACAAGAGGTGGTTGAAATTGTGGGAATATCCACATCCAGACTGTTAAACGAAGTGGGCCATACTTCGTGCTGGGCGTGGTAGCGCTCCATAGAGTCTGCAATCGCTGCCATTTGGGTAAGTGCTTCCGCGGCGCGGGAACGTTCTACAGCAGTTTGGTATTGTGGCAACGCTACGGCGGACAAAACACCAATAATAAGTACAACAACGAGTAATTCAATAAGGGTAAAACCTTGGTTCATATCATTCTCCTGTGCGCCAGTTGCGCTACTATAAGTATAGCAAAAAACGAGTGAAAATCAACCGAGAAATTTTAGTATAGCGGACAAATAGGCAACAAAAAGAGCCAAGACGGGGGATCGAACCCCGGACCTGCCGCTTACGAAGCGGCTGCTCTACCAACTGAGCTATCTCGGCTTATCTTTTATATTTTAGCAATTTTAGGTATTTTTAGACAAATTTATTTACCCTAATTTATCCAAGGGAAAGATTTATCTCTGTCGCGCATAAATAAAACTCCGCTAAAAACAAGCATAATATCTTCAGACAGAGCCTGAGGCTTATCCAAAAAAGAACTAAACTGTGTAGCCGGGCTTGAAATGCTTTTTATCTCTCCGGAAGTATCTCTTTGTGCTTTAATTGTATAATTTGTCCTCAGAAAACCAAACAAATGGCCCAAAAGATGTCTAAAAAAAGATTTAACAATGCCGCGCTCTTTGATATGAGCAATCTCTTTATCTGCATCAAAAATACGCCAATTTCTTAAAAAAGAAAAGTTCTTTCTTGTTAATTTATACAAAACCTCGCCTTCTTTTCCTACAACGAAGTACTGTTCATAAAAAAGATGCCACCCCTTTTGCAAACATTTATAGGCGAGTTGGCCTTCGCTATCATAAAATAAAAATTTATAAGGGAACACTAAATTAAGCACAACACCTGCTACAAAAACTATAAGGCCAAAAGAGGTAAATAAATAGGAAAGAGAGTAGCAAGTGTTTATAATTAAAGAAGGATGCGTCATCCTTGTAACAAGAACAGTTAAAACAAGACGTATCAAAATAAAAAGCAAAACGATTCCAAGTCCGCTTATAGCAAAAAGACCACCCCAACGTGTGCAAGTTGCAATAAAATGATTACCTAAATTATCATGCAAGCGCAAAAATAAATCCGGGGAACCGTATAAGCGTTTTCCCTGTAACGGATACGGAGAATTGGGATTTGTATTTGCTTGTGAAAATTTAGACGGGAAAAAGGTTTTATAAGCAAAAGAACCGAACCACAACATAAGGTATAAAGCAATAATTAAAATAACACCGGTTAAACGTTTTTTAGATACTTTTGCGAGTTTCAATTTTTCCTGTTTTTTGGTTTGGATTTTAGGTTTTTCTTCAATAACATTTGTTGCTTTTTCACTATCCAACAAATCACTTTGTTCAATATTCTCTAAAGGCGCAATTATATTCCCGGATAAATCATCTTGCATCTGGGCAACTTCTTCTTTAGGCGCAGGAGAAATAAAAGAGAGCAAATAAGAAGCCTCTGTATAAGGTATCCCTCTGACACCTACATTATAAGCCTTTCCGCCCGATAAGAAGTAACCCGCAGTAAAAAGTAAATTTTGTTTTGTAAAATCAAAAGAAAAAAGAGGATCCCCGGTAGAAAATTCCGTTTCTCTTATAAATTCCCCGCTGTATTCATCTTTGATAATTTTAAAATTTCTTTTTGTTAAATCTTTTATTTCTTTTTCTACAACACTTTCTAAACATTTACGATCAAAGCAATCTTTTATTATGACAAAGCGCATTGTCGCACCGGATTTGTTTTGTAAAAAAAGATAATCCGGTGTTTCAACTTTAGACCAAGTAGAAGGCAAATCAATAGTAAAAGCATTGTCTTTTGCAGTAAAGACAAGTGCCCAAACCCCTTGATTTAGTAAACAAAATAAAAATACGCTTACTAAAACTTTTAATTTTTTTCCCATACCTTAATTATATAAAATTACTTTGTAATGTCTATATTACGCCAACGTCCACTTAAAAAACGCCACATCATAATAAGCCCGGATATCCACGCATAAAACACTATCCAACTCCAAGCCACCCTTATTCCTAAACCCAAAACATCAACTATAACATAACTCCCTATCAATAAAAGGACTGAACAAAACACCATCGCTTTCATGTGAAATTTGGTATCACCTGCCCCTCTGATAGCATCGCCGAAACAAAGGAAAATTAAATCCCCCCACACAAAAACACAAAGCATATAAAGCAAAGGTTTTGCCTGTTTTATAATAGCCGCCATTTGCTCCCCAACATCTGCACCGGCAAAAAGGCCAAGCCAAAAATCGCTGAAAAGTAAAAAGGTGGAAACTATAAAAGTTAAATAAACCGCACCGAGTTTCAAGGCATTATAAGCACTTTTAATACCATACTCCGGTTGTTTTTTACCTACATATTGTCCCATCAAAATCTGACCGGAAATCGCAAGCCCCAGCATTGGCATAAAAGAAATAGATTGTAAAGTTAAAACAATATTACTTGCCGCAAGCGAAATCTTATCAATATTACCCGTAAAAAAGGCAAAAACTGAAAAAGAAAAAATATCCATAAAAAAGCCAAAACCGTTTGGTATACCATATCTGATAAGTCTGAAAGATGCTGTTTTATTAAATCCGAATAATTTACCTATTTTAAATTTTTTGTTTACTTTAGGACTAAAAATTATAGTCAAGAATATTAAAATCACACAAAAACCGCCTATAACGGTTGCCCAAGCAGCCCCCCTTATTCCCATTTCCGGAAAACCGAATTTACCAAATATAAGAGCATAATTTAAAAATAAATTTATTACGTTTCCTACAAGATTTGCAACCATCGTTATTGCCGTTTTGCCTTGCCCCGTAAAAAAGCCGGCAAGCGCATTATTTATAACGGCAAAACCGCCAAATGCGCAAAGAATTGTGAAATATTGGCTTTCCAAAATTTTAACTGCGCTATCGTGGTTAGAGGACATTATTATATAAGACCCTAGCGGCGTTAAAGCCAAAATAATCAAGCCGGAAATTACCCCCAAAATTACCCCTTGCCACAAAGCAACACTTAAACGCGCATAGCGTTTTTGACCGTAATAAGTAGCCACAAAAACACTTGTATAACCGCAAGTGCCCATAAAAAAAGATACTAAAGCAAAAGACATCAACCCCGCCGGCAAACAAGCCGCCAAAGCATCCGGCGAATACCAAGCAAGAAACATCCTATCCACAAACTGCATTATGCTTTGCGATGAGGTTGTTATAATTAAAGGCAAGGCAATTTTCAGTAATAATTTTATAGAACCTTGCTCATCTTTAGAAGTAATTTTTAAAGGATTTTTCATTTTTATTTTTCATTCACAACAAAAAACCTGTGCGCAAACGAATTTGCACACAGGTTAATAGCATAAAAAGGTTTTATTTCTTGGTGACCTTTACTGCTTTAAGACCTTTTTCGGTTTCAACAACTTCGTAACTTACTTCTTGACCTTCTGCTAAGGTTTTAAAGCCGTCGCCTTGAATGTCTTGATAGTGAACGAATAACTCTTTAGAGCCATCTTCGGGTGCGATAAAACCGAACCCTTTTTGATCATTAAACCATTTCACTTTTCCGTTTGCCATGATTATTTCTACTTCCTTTTATTAACTTAAGTCTTATAAAAAGACATTAGGAACTTTTTTGTTCCTAAATAAATTATATCAAAAAATGAACTCTTGTCAAATGCTATAATTTAATGCGAGGTTATTTTTTATGACTTTAATTGAATGGGTGCCGAATTTTTCCGAAGGCAGAAATTTAAACAAAATAAATACTATTGCCGATTTTATTACGAAAAAAGCAAATATTATTTTGCTTGGTAAAGAAAGTGGCGCTGATGTTAACCGCTCGGTTTTTACTTTTGTCGGAACAAAAGAAGAAATTTTTAAAGCCGCCTGCGCTGCTGTTGATATTGCCGAAAGTTTAATTGATATGCGCGCGCAAAAAGGCAAGCATTTTAGACTCGGTGCTATGGATGTTTGCCCTTTTATACCGATTAAAAATGCAACAATGCAAGATTGTATTTTGCTAGCAAAAGAGGTGGCAGCGTATGCCGGCAAAAAAGGCATACCTTCTTATTTATACGGCCAGGCCGCTAGCACTCAAGAAAGAAAAAGTTTAGCCTTTATCCGCAAAGGCCAGTATGAAAGTTTAGAAGAAAAATTAAAAACTTTACCGCCTGACTTTGGCCCTTGCCAGTTTAGCGAGCAAGTTAAAAAAACCGGCGCTTTTTGTTTTGGCGCGCGCGATTTTCTAATTGCTTATAATATCAATTTAAAAACAAAAGATTTACAAATCGCAAAACAAATTGCCAAAACTTTGCGTGCCAAAATACCCCACATAAAAACAACTGCCTGGTTTATTAAAGAATATGACTTGTGCCAGGTTTCAATCAATATAGAAGATTATAAAAAAGCGCCGGTCTGTTTCGTTTTTAACGAGTGTAAAAATATAGCACAAGATTTTAATATAAATGCTTTTTCAAGTGAACTCATAGGGTTTGCACCCCAAAATGCTCTTTGCCAAAATGCTGAAGATTTAGATAAAATAATTAAAGAACTTGGACTTGATTATCTTGCGCCGTTTAAAAAAGAAGAACATATAATACCTTCGGAGTTATTATGAGAATACCAAAAAACATTTTACCAAACAGCACATTTGCCTGCGGGCCGAGCCAAGCCCTAAAAAGCGTGGAAAATACTCCCCTTGTAAAAACTTTTTTTGAAAGATCCCACCGCAGTCCGAGTATCGCACAAGAAGGTTTATACCGTCAGACGACTTTGAACATAAAAAAACTTTTTAACTTGGGTGATGATTACACAATTTGTTTTTTCCCCGGCGGGGCAACTGCCGCTATGGATGCTGTGGTTTGGACTTTGACAAACAAAAGTATCAGCGGACTTGTGTTTGGTTCTTTTTCAAAAAGGTGGATAAAAGATACTACCTTTTTGGACGGTATTAAAAAAACTTTTGTTGCTTTTGATTATAAAAAAGAAAATTATAAAGAATTAGATTTTAAATCTTCTTTAATTTTACTTACTTTAAATGAAACTTCACACGGTATTTGTTTGCCGGAGAAAATGCTGAAAGATATTTACCAAAGAAAAAGCAAAGATACTTTAGTAGCGTGGGACGCAACATCTTGGGCGGGTATGAACCAAGTTAAACCTTATTTTGATATCATGCTTTTCAGTACGCAAAAAGCCTTTGGTTCAGGCGGCGGAACTTGCGTTTTAATTATGAATAAAAAAGCCGTTAAACGCGCCGAAGAAATGCAAAAAATTAAAAAAATACCTTTCTTTTTAAACTTGAATAATGCATTACGTTTTACGCCTTTATATCAAACTTTAAACACTCCTTCCACGATAAATATTTGGATGTTAAACGAAGGCGTAAAATATATGCTCAAACACGGCGGTCTAAAAAAGATGGAACTTTTGACAAAAGAACACGCAAAAGTCCTGCTTAATTATGCAAAAAAATCAAACTGGCTGACGCCGATGATAGATAAGCCCGACTTTCGCGCAAAGGAAACTTTGACTTTAAAAATAACTGATGATAAAATAAAAGACATCTTTGTAAATAAAGCACTTAAAGACACAAAGAAAAGAAATCTTCTTGACGGTGTAAAAAAGTTTTCAAGCGTGGAAGAAAATTCTTTAAGAATAGCGTGCTTTCCGTTTATTGACCCAAAAGGGACAAAAGAATTTATAAAACTTACAAAAACTTTAGATTATATCGCAAAGCATCTAAATAAAAATTTAAAAAATAAAGCCTTTTAAATTAAGCGCAAGGTCTGCGTAATGTCTTGGAGATAGTTCTTCTGCCCGGGCGGAAACTTTTACACCGCTTTTGGCTAAAATTTTTATTAAATCATCTTTATTTTTTTTGTAGGCTTCAGAAAGTGCGTTTAAGATAGTTTTTCTTCGGTAAATAAAAGCGCATTTAACAAGTTCGTCAAAGTTTTTCTTATGTTCCGGGCTGATAAAAAAAGTTTTTTCTTTGGGTTTAATTAAGACAACTTCACTATCAACTTTAGGCGGCGGATTAAAACTGCCCGGACTAACGCGGCACACACTTTGAACATTTGCACGCGCCTGAACCATAATTGACAGCGGCCCGTAAAGTTTTGTTTCAGGCTGGGCAAAAAACTTGCGCGCCTGTTCGCGCTGGAACATAAAAACCGCGCAAGTAAAACCTTCTAAATCCAAAACTTTAAGCAAAATTTGCGCAGCATCGATATAAGGCAAATTGCTGATAAAAGTTTTCTCACCCGTCGGCAAATCTTGCGCATTTATAGTTAAAAAATCTTTTTCAATTAATTTATAATTTGCCCACTCCGGCAGATTTTGTTTTAAAAACTCGCTCATTTTTGGGTCGATTTCAACCAAAGTTAAATCGTTAACACCTTTGTTTAAAAGGTTAAAAGTTAATGCGCCTTTGCCGGGCCCTATTTCAATTAAAGCACCCGCCATATTATCAACAACGGCGTTTGTAATTTTATCAATAATCCCCTGATTAACTAAAAAATGCTGGCCGTATTTTTGCATAAAAATTATTCCTCCGCATTTAAAATTTCCATATTATTTTGGGCTATTTTATTATCCGTATTTATTTTCAAAACTTGATTATAAATTTGTTTGGCTTCTTCTTCTTCCCCCAGTACTATAAAAGAAGTTCCTATCCCAAGAAGGCAAATTTCCGTTAATTGCCGATTATCTTTTGCCAATTTTTTTGCCTTGCTAAAATTATCAAAAGCAAGAGAACCATGCCCAAGCGTCAGATACATAAAGCCTGATAAAATATAATTTTGAACTATAGGTTCTTTTAAGGTTTTTTCTTCAATTTCATTTTGAATTTCTTCAATATATTTAAGCCAAGTTTTACCGACTACCCAAAGCCCCATATCATTGCCGACATTATAGGGATTATAAACAGCCTTTGCACCTATAGAATTTTGTGCCTGACCGTAGGCCGTGTTTTGCGCACTTACACCCGGGGCATCTTTTTTTAAGCCGGAAGCCTGAATAAACATCTTAACATCATTTTCTTTTGAACCTTCTTTTAAAACATTATTTAAGCCTTCAAAAAGTTTATCAAGTTGTTCAAGTCTACCTTCTTTAGTTGCAGGCGCAAGAGTAAAAGAACGGCTGAAAGTATTAGATAAATTCTGTTCTAATTTTTTATCAAAAAGAGAATTTGGCGTAGGTGTTTCGCTTAAAGGTTTTTCAATAAGAGAGTTAATATTTTTCGGTGCGATTTCAGTTTGCACTTGAATATCTATTTCTTCATCAGCGGGAATTTTGGATAAGCGCTTTTTAAACCCGGCAAGTTGACTGTCCATAGTATCCGTTGACTTATCATCTTGCGTATCATTTTGTGCGCCACTTTGCGCACTTTGACCGCCGTAAGAAATGGATAAAGCAAGACCTTCGTTTGAAACGGGCGCAATTAAAAAAGCGCGCTGAATAATATCAACGGCATCGTCAAATTTATCCTGTTTTATAAGCAAATTAACCAAGCGTAAACGGGCAATACTATCACCCGGTTTTAAAGAAAGGGCTTTAGAATAATAACCTTTTGCGCGGGCATTTTCGCCAAGTTTTTCTGAAAGAACGGCTAATGCCAAAATGGCCTCTTCGTAATAGGGATAAATTTTTATTGCTTTTCTAAAGGAATCTTTTGCAAGTTCATCGCGACCTAGAAATTCATATAAAGAACCTAACTGATAGACATATAAAGGGTGCCTTGGCTCAAGTTCAACGGCACGACGGAAGTGGAAAAGTGAATTTTCATAATCATTTAATGCACCGTAAGTAGAGCCAAGGTTCATATTAACATCAGCGCGGTTTGGCTCTTTTTTATATGCAATTTGAAAATGCTCCAAAGCGGGTTGAATTTCGCCCTTCCAGGCATAGGCGATACCTAAAAGTTGATGGGCTTGGGCATTTTCGGGATCTAAAGTTAAGGCTTGATTATATTCGGCCATAGCCCCTTCAAGTTTGCCTTGCCAATAAAGTGAAATACCTAAAAAGATATGAGGATAGGGCTTTGTAGGGTCTTTTATTGTTGCTTTGGCAAAGGTAAGTTCGGCGGTTTTATAATCGTGTCTGGCTAGGTCAGAAAAACCCTGTTTTAAATTGAGGGAAGATTGCTCTTTCATAAGAGTTTCCCAATAGGTTGGGTAGTAATTATTCTCAAGATTGGCCTTTTGGGCATTTATGCCAAGCCCGCTACCACCAAGAAATTTCGGCAAAGCGGCTGATGTCAAAAGCGAGCAATTTAATAAAATTAAAGAAAGAAAAAAAACAAATTTCCTCATATATAAATTATATTAAATATGCTAGTTTTAAGACAAAAAGGTGGAGATCCCCGATAAAAACTCTCGGGGATGACGAATAGAACAAAGCAAAGCAAAGCAAAAAACACCCCGCTCTAAAAAGAACGGGGTGTTTTTATATTTCAATTAGCAACTAGTTAATTACCACTTTCGTAGCAGAAAGGCAAGATTTCAACATATCTATCTTTGGCCATTGCCTCTTTATTAGTTGCCTTATTATTTCTGTCATATATAGGTGTAACTGTTGCATTAGCATCGCCTCTACCTATTACTTTGAAGGTTACGACTCTATTACCTGAACCATAACTTCGTTTGTAATCGGAATAACGAGGCTTACCAAAGGTTTTTGGAGCTGCATTAGGATTACTAATAAAATCAACAGCAAACCTTACTTGTCCTGTAAATGTAGGATAAACTTTATTTAACACAGCATTTGTGATATACAAGGCTCTATCTTCACTGAGGGATATATTGTTTTTTGTTGAATCGCAAGTTGGGTCATCAACAGGGCAAGCCTTTTGGTCTTTAATCGAGCTTTGATCAGATCTATCAGCATGGCCGATAACATTTATTTCAGCAATGTCAGTCATACGGACACAGTCTGAAATATCTGCAGCTGCTTTATCAACATCTTTATATCCTCTTGAGGACATAAAGACATTGTGATCAAAGACATCTCTAAAGACGAACTCGCATTTCTTTTTGGCCGCTTGGACCTCATCAGAATCTGGGTTGCAGAACGGACAGAGAGTCTCTTCGCCGGGTTTAACGGGGTTAATATCATTTTCATCATCAGTCAAGGAAGGTTCAACAGGGTTATTATTTTCCATCTTGAAGATGCTGAAATCTAAAGTCTCTGCTTTCTTTGCGCAGATAGGCGTACAAGGATATTCTGCTCCGCCGCTAATTTCTTGCGTAGAAGTGCGGACATGATAGGTTTGGCCGTCATTACCTTTGAAGGAAGTGCAAGGATAGGCTTTACCATCCAAATGACACTTGCCTGAACAATAAGGACAGGCCGGGGTACCTACAGGAACACCTGCCTCTTCGGCTTTTTGTTCTGTTGTGAGCGGATTTTCGTTAAGAGGTACATTAGAACCGACACCAGTTGTAGGCAAGATACCTAAGGCCTTTGCTTTATCTAAGCAGATAGGTGTGCAAGGAACATCTGCTGGGCAGGCAACAGAATCTATTGAAGTAATGAAGTGATAAGTCACTCCGCCTTCTTCAACAGAAACGCTGCTGTAGCATTTGCGCCCACTTGCATCATCTATATAGCATTTGCCTTCCCCTTCGACAGGTTTGCGTTTAGGTTCCGGGTTGCAAAGTTTGCAGTTAGGATCAAGTGTTACACCTAAATTACGCAATTCAAGTCCGGTTATCGGGTCAGAACCGTCAATATTGTAGACACTCTTGTTTGGATCAGAGTCTTTTTTGAATAAACAAATATCAGAACATTGATACGGTGCTAAAGATTCATCCACATCAGATACTTCCACACCGGGTAAATAATGATCTCCATAGTATATTATTTTATGGAAGGTTTTTTTGCCGGTTTCAGGATTCTTAATAACGAAACAATATTCTGGACGATCTTTATCCGGGCAGATGGATGCATCTCCGCAACCCCATCTATAAGCACAAATAGCGTGTTTGCCGTTTAAGCCAGGATATACAGAGTTGACATCTGCTGCTTTTAAGATGGTACCTTCGGAAACACCGCCTAATTCATTAGATGTTGTCCAAATTATGAAACCTCTGCCGGGACGTGCTTTATCAGGAGGATTTTGATGATGATCAGAGTTCAACGTTCCCGTTCCATCAATAGAACTTTCGCCGACTTCGACATCACCTATAAAAGTGACAGTTCCGTCATTATTTGTGAACATCTGGTTTTTGTATCCGGAATTCTCGTTATAATCAATTCTTCTGACTACTCTATAACCTATTTTATCGGATACAGTTTTTGCATCAGCGACATAATCATTAGCATATGGTGCATTTTGGACATATTCAAGCACAAAGGCTGTTGTGTAAGCACCGGGGTTTTCGATAGTTGTCGCGAACTTATGTTGGCTTGGAACAGCCTCAATAAACACAGTTGTGTCACGGCAATCTACCATACGTTTAATATCATCCTTACCTATGGTGTCATTGGGATGAGTAATATTTTTATCCATTTTGACCGGTTCATATTCCGTAGAAGCAAAATATTTAGCAAAACCGCATCTTTCAATTTCATTAAGTCTTCTACCGGAATCACGCCATTTACCGATAGGTTTAAGATCTTTTTGAAGTTCGGCTTCTTTATAACAACCGTCGGCATGGGCTTTTTTGAATGCGACATTGAAGGAATTATCATAATCGCCGGATTCCCAATAAATTTCGTCGTCGTCATAATATTGGCCGTTTTTGTTTTGGTATTGCGAGAGATCTCTATCAAATGTAGGATCTTCGTTACCTTCCGGATAGAAACGTGTGCCATATTTACCGACTCTATAAACAACAACTTGTTTAAGAGTTTTGCGTTCTTCTTTAGTATACGGCGTGCCATCACTCTTTAAGATAACATTTTTACCGTATTTTGCCTTTTGTATATCTATTACACAACCGTTAGTATCAATGACATAAAAACCGGTTGTTTTTAATTTGCCCATTCTGTCTTTATTGTTTCTCTTAACGAGGACATCAATATACATAGGATCGCCGGATAAGCCATCGCAAACGGCAGAACGTCTGACTTGTGTCATATTCTTTAATTCGCTGAGTTTTAAACCCAAACAGCGTAAGCGGACATCAAGTGCACTCTTGCGTGATGCTTCCGTAGTGTAAATTTCAGCATTTGCAGGGCACATCATCTTTAAAGCCTCTATAGCGTGATTGGAGGTTTCTTTGTCTTTTCCTGAACCACTTGTAGAAGAAGCATAATCTGCCAAATCGCCTGCACAAATTTCTTGTCCGGATCTTGTTTTACAACAGAAGTCTATACCGCCACCGGGAGAACCTAAAAATTTGCTGACTTCAAAGTTATTGGAACCGGTAATTAAACAGGAAGCAAGACCTCTTGTTAAAGCAATCAAACTATCGGAGGCCATTCTTTCCCAGTTATAATGCCAAAGTTCCCATCTTTTTTGGGAGCGATCTTTCATCATATCCCACCACCAGGGTTTTAAGGGACTGTGATTCCAATTATTTGTAGGACCGCCACCTGCACCGGGGCCTTTACCTTCAGCGGCTGCGGCTGCACCTTTTGTTTCACCTAAAGGTTTGCCGTCAACATCTTTAAGTTGGGCATCAAGCAAGGCTTGTTTTGCACCGGGTTTGTTCATTGCACCGATAGAACGGGCTGCTTCTGCATAAAGGGCATCACCGCCGGTTAAATCGCGGCCTTTGCCTGCAGCGGTTAAAGGTTGCAAAGCAACAGGTCTGACACCTGGGCCCTGCACTTTTGGTGCGGCATCTTTTGAACGGCTACCAAAGGATAACATGTGGCTTGGAGCATTACCGCCGTTAGTGGAAACCATCGCACCTCTACTTAAAGAACCGATAGATGTGGGAACACGATTAATAGAATTGCGCACGGATCTTCTTACTGTTTTGCCATATCTTGAAGTTGCCGGAGAAGAAGAGTATTCTTCACTACCGTAACTTGAACGGGAAGAAGAACCGGATGAATAGCCTTCTTCAGCAGAAGATCCGGAGTCCTCCCCAGAATAAGCAGAATCAACCGCATCTCTTGCGGAAGAATCTTGCTGGCCGTGCCTGATAATCAAATCAAGAGGATTGCGGAAACTGGATAAAGCAATTTCCCCCTCGGCTAATTTGGATTTCGGTAAATTAAAATCTTCCACATAACTATCACCATCGCCCCAGACAACAGACGGGGTATCAATATCCCCCGATTCTCTGCTGAGGAAGGGCAACAATAGCAAGGCTAATGCTGCCACGATTATAAAGGGCAAGTCCCTTTGCGCACGCTCAAAAAGGGTGCGTTTTGCCTTCACTTCGCCGCCAACGCGGGAAGGAATACGTTTAGATAAAGGTAAAGTTTTACTTTTCTTTAACTTATCACTAAACGTGAAACTATCCTTTTTCATACAATCCTCCTTTTAGTTTACGGATATAAAACACATAAAATGTTCTATACCCTCTATCTTATATGTTTACTGCTTAACTTTTTTTACTTCACTTACTTCTTTTTTGTACGGGCTTTTTACTTAAGTCCTAAAGCCCGGTTATTTTGTCAAATCTGTTTAATTAAATATTACCTTATTTTTTGGGCAATTTTGTCATAGCCGTTATATTGCCAAAAGCAAAGGCATCTTCTACTCTGGCATCAAAATAATCTTCACACTCATCAGAATATTTACAAAGTGTACCGTTAGTTTTTATATAACTATCATATATGGGAACATCACTATCTGCTTTTTCGGCCGCACATACTTCATCGCAATCACTGGTATGATAGTGATTAAACCTTCTGCTCCATTTTCTAATTTTACGTTTACCTTTAGCGGTAAATTGAAGTTCCCCGCTTTTATCAAAAACACTCATATCGCGGCATTTCACATATAAAACGCCTTTTGGCTTAACACCGGCAAGGATAAGGCTTTCTTTCATTTCTTCGCAAGTTTTTACAGGTTGTTCTACTACTATACCGCATTGTGCGTTAAATCTATTTTTTGTTTCTCTTATTTGGTTGCAAAGGCTTTCCAAAGAAGAAAGCATATTATTCCATTGTTCTCTTTGTATTTTAACATTTCGATTACTGCCCATACCGAAACAAAAACCCGGTGTTTTTGTTCTATTATTGGAAAGAGATCTTAACTGATCTTTTATATTTTCAACTGCCTGGTAAGAACTGGAAATAATTTGTTTATAAGAATCTCTCATTGCTTGGCAGGCATTAATATTTGCCGCATTTTGGTTAAGATCCATTTGAGGATTACCGCTTGCGCCGGGTTGGGCAGTTTCTTCTTGGGTTAAAATACTTTGGTCTTGCGGGGAACCGCCGTCAAAAGCCGCAACGGCTATATCTGAAGCAGCGGTAGCATACTTTGCCCCCTTGGCATATCTGCTGAAAAAGTAAGAATTGCCAAGTTCCTTAAATAAACCGTAAACGGGACGGCCGATTCTGGTATCTGCGCGGGTAAACTCCGGGTTAACAGAGCCGAAAATACTTGTCCCCGCTAAGGCTCTTGCCTGTTGTCTGACGCGGTCATAAAGCATATCCTCTTTATTTGCCAAAGAAAGGATATTGCCCGTGCCGACAATATTTGAAATATTGCTATCTTTCACGCCGACAAGGCTTGTTATCCCCTGTAAATCTTTTTGCTTAACGGGTTTACCCAGGGCTTCTGCCTGTTGACCGGCGGCAGCAGCCAGGGCTTCCATAGCACCTGCATGTGCCGCTTGGGAATTAGCCGATATTTTGCTTGGATCAAAACCTTTTGCAAGTAATGCCTGGTCAAAAGAAACTTGTTTATCAAGACTTGTTTTATCAAAGGGTGATATTGTGCCACCTAAAGATTTTTCCATAGCAATTGCTACTTTGGCATTTTCGGCATAGGCTTGGGCAAGTCTATCGTTTGCTAAAGTTGAAAAAGGCGAAAGTCCGCCACTGGTACCGCTGGCACCGCCGTAAGATAAACTGTTTGCTTCACGAATAGAAGCAATTTTATTATCCGGTGCGCCAACTGCATAGGCAGCAAAATCAGCCATAGTTAATTTGCGCGTTGCATCTGCCCCTATACCAAGGACTTCGGCAATATATCTGAATCCCGGTATATTAGAGGTTGGCACAACAACAGAAACAGTGCCTAAAACTGCAATAGCACCCATAGTTAGCCACACCGCTTTTTTACCTGTTAAAATGCGGTTTTGTTTGTGTGCCTGGTTAACTACTTTTGCCTTTTTCATAACTTTATTTCCTTTTAAAATCTACCGTTTTGAAAACTGCTTTCCCCAAGTTTACTTGTTTTCAAAGTACCGATAACCGTTTTTTGTTGGGTTTTCGGTTGGGGCTTTTGAGTCTTTGGAGCGGTAAAAGTTTTTGAGGGGCCAACTCCGCCGGTTGTGGAAATGGCCGTTGATTTTTGTAATTCTCTTTCCTCTTCCAAACGCTCAAGTCTTTCTTTTTCCATTAAGGCTTTTTCCTTTGCTTCTTCTTCCGCAAGGAGGCGCTCTTCTTCAAGTCTTTTTCTTTCCTGCTCGGCAACCATTGCCTGATACTGTGCAAGTTGCTGTTCATAGGCTCTTTGTTTTGGCGCTTCCTGATAATTAGGAGCATTGGAAACAATCTTTTTAAAGCCTGGGTTTATACCGCCGCTATGACTGTATACACTTTCCTGATATCTAGCCTCTTCAATCGGTATTTTAGCGGCTTGCTTTGATGCCCTGTATTGCGCTATTACCTGTTTACATCTGGGACAATCTTCAATCTTTTTAGGTGCAAGAAAATGCATAAATAAACAGAGTAAGACGGTATAAACTGCCGCATTAATAACCATTGATATAACAACTTCCTTTGAACTTAATCTATTTAATTCTGCCATAATTTTTCCCCTTAATCCCAGAAACTATCACTTCTTGCCCTTTTTACCGCTCAAACTGCCACTTGGCGTTTTGGTAGTAATTAAACTCATTAATAAGGACATTACACCTGTTCCAAGCGTAAGACCCAAGCCCGGTAATGCCGACGGTGCTAAAGCACCTAAGAAACCAAGTGCCATAAGACCGTTTAACATACCATATAAGGCCCACGGATGCCACAATTCTCCTTTACCGGGAGTAATACCGCCATTAGATTCTGACAATTGAACAATTTCATTATAAGCATTTGCATAACTGTCAGCACCGCCCCACATTGTACCGGCAATAGCGACAGCACCTGCTATACAAATTGCACCGGCAATTAAATAACACCAAGGTCCGCCTGCTTTTGCAGCAACAACACCCATAGCAGCAACGAAACAAGCAGCACTTACCACTAACATTGCAACAAATCTCTTTTTGGCTTTGGAGGATAATTCATTATATTTATCCATTTGGGCCTGAATATCATCCATAGGTTTTGTAATAGAATCTGTACCCAATTCGGAATCATCCAAAGCGTTTAAGGCCGCTTGTCTTACATTTTCGCCATCCAAAGCAACGGCTTCGGCCTCTTTGCTACCGTCGAAAGCGGCAGTGGCATCAGCCGCACCTTTTGCAGAATCGGAAGAAACCGCTTGTTTACCTGATCTAGAATATTTGCTTGCGCGTTTTAAATCGCCCAAAGTTTCGGCATGCTGGCCAATGGAAGAGCGGCCGAGTCTTTGCCCTTCTGCTGCTGTACCACTACCGCCCATTTTACTAAGTTTGCCGTCTTTTGCGCCTTTTAAATTTACATTTGCAAGGTTGCCTGCTTGTGCTAAAGCAATTTTGGAGGAATCATTTGC
This sequence comes from Elusimicrobiaceae bacterium, assembly GCA_045605725.1. Taxonomy (GTDB): domain Bacteria; phylum Elusimicrobiota; class Elusimicrobia; order Elusimicrobiales; family Elusimicrobiaceae; genus Proelusimicrobium. Next base: position 46,695 of record JAZUQO010000042.1, on the reverse strand, counting down.
CCCTGTAGCACTGCCGGCACCTGTGTTAAAAGCCATTGAAGTAGAACCGGTAGCAATACCTGCTATACCGGAAGAATCTGCCATTTTACTTGTCTTAAGGGTTGCTTTTGCTTGCTTTGTAAGAGCCTCACCTTTAGCAATTTTGGCATCTCTTTGTGCTTTGGCCAAAGCGGCGTCTTCCTGGGAAACGTTAATATCTACCTTATTTGATGTTCCCATGCCTTCAATTTCACCATCGCCATAACCTTGTGAGTCATCTTGAAGAGAAGCCTCTTCCCCGGCTTCCCCCTGAACTCCTGCCACGCCGGCTGTTTTAGTGGAATTTCTTCTATTCAATGCAAGATTTTCCGTGCCTATTATGGTTGATTTTCCTTCGGAACCTTGTGTATAACCACGGGCAGAAAGTATATCTTCCGCACTTGCGCCATTATAAGCAGAGTTATAAGAATAGCCACTGCGTTCAATAGCGTTAGAAGCAAAACCTTGTTCCATATTACCCTTACTACTGAAATTATTTATTACACCAATGCCGACAACTAATGTTGCCACGGTGATAGCGCCACCAACAATTGCTTGTTTGGATATAGCGCCTATATTGTTTAATATGCTCTTCATTTTATTTTCCTCCAAAATCTATATTGACTACTCACCATCTTTTCCCGATAATACTTCTCCATTGTCTACTGTTTCCTTTGCGTCTTTACCTGCATCTGCGGAACCTTCGGAATCTCCGCTATTGTTATCAGCAGATTTTCCATCACCTTTAAAATTACCGTTTACTGCTGCTGATATAGCGGAAGATGCAACGCTTTTTGCCAAATCTATAAGCCCGTCAACTAATTTTTCAAGAAGTTTCTCTCTCATACATTCCATGCGTAATTCTTTCTTTCTGGATTTACATGGATCTGACTCTTGTTCTGCTTGATCTTTTGCATCGTCAAGTTCATCTTGCAAATCTGCTAAATCTTTATCATTTACGGCATTTTTTAGTTCTTCTGCATTAAACTTTTCGGCCAATTCATCTATACCGTCTTGAAGGTCGCCGTCTTCTGCCTCAAGGTTATTATTTGTAAAGGCATCTGCTGCGGCTTGCCCTGCCGTATCAAGATTATCACTTTTTGCGCCTTTTTGACTTTCTTCTATAGCGCGGATCAAACCTGAAGCCCTGCCTTTTGCCCCTGTTGCGGCAATAAGTTGTTGTGTGCCCAAAGATCCGGTATTACCTTTTGAACTTTTTTGACCGTTCTTATCGGGACTGGTCCAAATAGAAGTGCTTACACCGCTTGAACCACCGTTTACGGAAACATTTCCGCCCCTTGTTAAACTGCCGGTTGAAGTTGTGGTGCGTTGTCTTTGGGTATAAGCCGGTGTTCTTGAAACACCTCTTGTTTTGGCCTGTTTCTTTTTGCGGGCTTGTAAATATTCTTGGTCGGCAGCGGGCGGTAAACCTTGTTTTTTATCGGCTTCTTGCCTTTCTTCTTTTTGCTTTTTGCTGAAAAGACCGCCTGCTATTTGTTGTTTAGGAATATCGCTGTATTTATTCATCTCTAGCAAAATTTTTTCGGCCTCGTCATCCACGGCTAAATCGGCAAGGTCAAATGCAACATTTTTATAAGCACTGCCGGAAGTTTTTTCTTCTTTATCAGTTAAAAACGGAACAAAAATAGTAATCAAAAATATTGCCGACACACAGCAAGAAATTATTGTGTATAATTTCTTTTCTTCTTTCTGTTTTTTTGTTTTGGCGTTTTTTAATATAATGCCAAAACTTTTTTGTTTTTCTTCTGCCATAACTTTTCCCCTTTATTACATTTACTCTAGTATAATCAAAATTATAAGACAAAAAATTTCACTCCTGCTGACCCGTTACCTATAACTACCGGAAACGCTCAAACATGGAGTTTACCTAATAGTGCACCTAGCACCTACTAGTAGTATACACCCTATTTTTTAATTTGTCAAGGGGTTTTTAAAAAAACTTACTGGCTTATTTATTAGTATATATATGTAGTATATATGTTACATTAAGTGAGGCTTTCTAGATAGGTATGTAACCCTTCTTTTCTAGCACGAGAAACGGCTTTATCATAAATAGTATCGGCAAGTTTCTTTTGGCCTTGCAAATAATAAATTTGGGCAAGACTGATCTCGGTAAGTAATTGACCGCGGATTTCATCACTTGCACCAAAAAGTTTTTTTGCTTCAAGCAAAGTTTTTAAAGCACCTTTTAAATTGCCCTGATGTTTTAAAATATCCGCTTTGCCCCATTTAACAAAACCAAGATCAACAGTATCATTTATAAAGGAATATAATTTATCAGCAACTATATAGTGTTTCATTGCTTTTTTATAATCGCCAAGTTGACGAAGACCGTTGGCAAGACCGCAATTTGTATAGGCTTTACCAAAGACATCATCGGTATTTTTAAAGAGTTTTGCGGCAAGTTGATAGTTTTTAACGCAATCTTTAATATTGCCCGCAATTCTACTGATACCGGCAAGACCGCAAACAGCGTAAGCCGTGGCAATATTATCTTTAGCCTTTTTGGCAAGTGTAACTGCCTTTTTAAATTCCAAAATACCTTGCTCAAAATTACCTTCTAAACGACTGATACCGCCAAGGGCCCAGTAAATAAAACTTTGCCCGGCGACTTCGCCTTGTTCCTGATAATAATTTAAGGTAGTGTTTAATAAAACTTTTGCATCTTGCAGTTTGCCTTGCGCCCTTAAAGCAAGGGCGCGTTCCTGAAGAGCCAAAACGGCAAAATCTTCAAGTTCTGCTCTTTGGGCAAGTTTTTCTGCAAGACTTGCGTTTTTATAAGCATCACAAGCCCTGCCCAAAGTGCGCTCGCATTTAGCAAGGGCAAGAAGTAAATCAATTTTATCTTCCACTTCGCTATTTGAGATATATTTTAAGGCTTGCTGATAGTTTTTTATCGCCTCTTCAAAATTGCCGAGCATTCTTTGCGCTTCGGCAAGGACAAATAAAATTTGCCAATCTTTTGTTTTAACTTTGCCAAGTTCTTTTAAAACTTGGGCAGGTTTATTTTGGTCAAGTAAATCTTCAAAGTAAGAGGCGTTTTTCATAATTAACTTTTATATACCTCGTAATTGATATGTGGGAAGATATTATCTTTCTGCTCTAAATTGTAAACATATCCCTCGTCAATTCTATTACCCATAATCATTTCATAAAGGGCAATAAAACGCTGGATATGATCTTTAGTGCGTTTTGTGGAATATTCTTTTGCTGTTCCGACCGTAATTAAAAATGCCCAATCGGAAGATTGCATCAAAACAAGTTCACGCGCGGCTTGGTTTAAAGCGCGCCTTAAAACGCCTTCGGCATTAGGGAATTTATTTGCCATTTCCACCATTCTTTGAGCGGCTTTAATAAGGTGTCTGTAAATCCAATCATTACCGCTGTTAAGCCAAACATCGTGGTAGCCTTTATCGCCCCAAGAGGACATTGAAGGTTGCGCCACTTGATTGACGGGATATTTTTGTAAATATTCCATAGGTGTAATAAGTTTAATATCTTTTTGGTCATAATAAACTTTTCTAAAAAGATATTCCAAAAATTCTATACCTTCATACCACCAGTGACCGTAAAGTTCAGCATCATACATAGAAACGACTAAAGGTTTTCTATCGGTAATAACGCTGGCAAGATATTCAATTTGTTTTTGACGGTTGAACATAAAATTGCCCGCGTGGCTGGCTGCCACTTCGCGCGCACGGCTTGGATAGTAAGGTTGCTTTTGATTTAAAGAAACTTTACCTGTAATCTTATGATATTTCATACCTATATTTCTTCTAACACCATCGCTATGTAAATAAGGTTTTATATATTCATAATCAAGGTCATAGCCAAGGTCGCGGTAAAATTCTCTGTAATTGGGATCGCCTGGGTAGCCGCTTTCTGCGCTCCAAACCTGCTGGGCGGATTCCATATCACGCGCAAAAGCCGCAACGCCGTTTGGCGTATAGACAGGCGCGTAAATGCCGTATTTAGGGCGCGGAACAGAGTGCATAACACCGTGCGATTCCATAAAGAAAAATCTGATTCCTTCTTCCTGTAAAAATTTATCATCGCCGGGGTTATAAGCACACTCGGCAAGCCAAATACCTCTTGGTCCTCTGCCGAAATGGCGTTTATAATCTTGAACTGCTATTTTAATTTGGGCACGCACGCTTTCTCTATGCACTTGAAGCGGCAAATAACCATGCGTTGCGCAACAGGTAATAATTTCAAGTTTGCCCATATCTTGGAATTTTTTAAAACCCTCTAAAATTTTGCCATGATAATAATTTTCAAAAAGTTCCTGATAGCGCAAAAATTTGTTTCTATACATTTGCGCAACTTCGGCAAATTCGGTATTTTTTGTGCGATCAATTTCTTTTGCGCTTAACTCGATTCTTTGGTTCAAATAATGTCTAAAACGGGAAATTAAAAGTTCATCACTCATCATCGCACACAAAGGCGGTGTTAAGGACATTGTTATTCTAAAATCAACGCCGTCTCTTGTTAAATTTTCGTAGACATTAAGCAAAGGCAAATATGTTTCCACCATTGCTTCAAAGAACCAATCTTCTTCAAGAAAATCGGGGTATTCCGGGTGTCTGATAAAAGGTAAATGGGCGTGTAAGATAAGGGATAAATAGCCTTTTTCTTCCATAGGGGTTATGCCTCCTTTTGTCTTTGTGCTTTAATAGTAATGGCGCGTTTCTTTTCAGATTTTGTTTTATGTTCCGCGCAGATAGGAATAATAACTTGTCCATCCTGCAAAGAATATCTTAAAGAAAAAGTGCCGTCTTCATTTAATTTCAAAGGAACTGTGCCAAGCATAACTTTTGCGTTTTTGCTTGCTTGGCCATATACAATAAGTTCGCAATCGGCTTTAAGCCAAATATCTTCGTCGGTTTCCTCTTGGGCTTGAGGTCTTGCTAATGCAGCCGAACTCCAAGAAGAAATATGGGAAGAAGGTAAAGAATTTGTATCAAATTCAAACATCTTCCATTTATGTGTGAAGAAATGCTGAAGTTTTTCACTTGCTCCGCCACACACACCAAACATATCCTGGCCGGACATTTTTAAAAGTTTCTGATAGTCACCTTCAACCATCATCCATTTTTCATCTATAATATTGGAAACTCTGCCAGGGGGCAAAGTTGTGCCGTTGCTGCGGGTAATTAAAATAAACATACCTTCCGGCGTAATCAAACCGACATCACAAATATATCTTCTTGCGCTGGCAGCGTTAATATACCAACTTCTTGCGTCCAGCACAACATCAATATCAAAAAAACTGTTTGCATTTGTACCGTCAAAGTTTTCTTTATCCGTTACATCATAAACGCGGATAATGCTTTTTGCTCTTTCAAAAATATCCTGACCGTAAGTATCTTTTATGTATTCATAAGTTTCTTTTACAATATCCCAAAATAAGAACATCCTGTTCGGATCTTTTGGTAAAAGATAACTTTCGGTTGCGCCATAACTTTGTGGTAAATCATATTGCGCTTTATCTTGCTCGCCGTGTTTTATTCTTATAACGGCTGTTGATGAAAGTTTTTCGTCCATTTTTCTTCCCCTTATTATTTTTCTTTTATGAGTCCTAATTTTTCAATTTCTTCAAGAGTGGGTTTCACAAATACTTGGGAAATATCCACCGCTTTTGCGGCTGCGCCTATATCTTTAAGGCCGTTTCCCCCCACTACGATAGCAACACTTTCGTCTTTCTTAATTGCCCCTTGCTGAACAAGTTTTTTAAGTCCGGCATAAGTAACTGCACCGCTTGGTTCGGCAAAAATACCTGTCTTTCTGGCGAGTTCTTTCATAGCAATTATAATTTCTTCGTCAGAAACAGTTAATGCCATACCGTTTGATTCCTGTAAGGCCTGAAGGGCCAAATAAGAATCCCTCGGATAATTAACGGAAATACTATCCGCTATTGTTGAAGCCTGCACAGCAGAAGCATCTGTTTTATTTTCCCAAGCATTTTTAATAGCAGCACTGCCTTCTGCCTGAACGGCTATCATTTGGGGCATTTTTTCAATTATGCCGAGTTTGTTAAAATCAGTAAACCCTTTCCACATCCCGCTTAAAATTGTTCCGTCACCTACGGCAACAAGAACTTTATCCGGTGCTTCCCACTGCATTTGTTCGCAAATCTCAAAGGCACAGGTTTTTTTGCCTTCACGGCCAAACGGGTTAAAACCGGCTGCTCTGTTATACCAGCCGTATTTAGCGGAAGCGGCCTTACAAAGTTCAAAAGCATCATCATAAGTACCGTCTATTCTGATAACATTTGCGCCATACATATAAAGTTGTACAAGTTTGGGAATGGGCGTATTTTTAGGCGTAAAAATAACTGTTTTTAAATTTAGACTGGAAGTTAAACATGCAAGTGAGTCACTTGCGTTGCCGCTTGAAGCATCCGTAATAACTTTTGCACTAAGTTCAAGGGCGCGGGCAACGGCAACGGCGCTGCCTCTATCCTTAATAGAACCGGTCGGGTTTCTTCCTTCGTCTTTAATATAAAGTTTTGAAATGCCTAGTTCTTTTGCAAGGTCATCTACTCTATAAAGCGGTGTCCACCCTACTTGAACGGGTGGCATCTCATCATGTTCTTCAACCGGTAATAAATCTACATAGCGCCACATATTATAATTATCGTTTTTTTCCAAAACATCATAATCAAAGCGCTTATTGATTAGTTTATAGTCGTAATTTATTTCCAAATTACCCCCGCAGGAATTGCAGACATAATCAGATTCCCGCGTAGTGTGTTCTTTTCCGCATTGAACACATTGCAAATTTAATATCTTTTTCATACCCATATATTATATCATTTATTGGGGCTTTTTATACGCTTCATAAAAAAAGGGACCTGTTTTAAACAAGTCCCTTTTAAAAATAAGTTTTTATTAAACTATTTGCTAAAACAGAGCAAATTGTTTTGCAAGGATTTTGGAGATAGTTTTAATTAGTTTTTTCTTTAGAAAAAACGCTTTTAGAAATGAGGTATACCTAGAGCGGCTGGCAAGCCCGCGTATCCGAAATTTCTAAAAAATTAAAAATAGCCCAAAAGCCGAAGCAAACTACTTTCCGAGCATGGAAAGTAGAATACCCGCTACTACGGCAGACCCGATCACGCCAGCGACATTAGGCCCCATAGCGTGCATCAAGAGATAATTTGTAGGGTGATATTCCTGCCCAACTTTATTTGAAACCCTTGCTGCCATAGGAACTGCAGAAACACCTGCTGAACCGATAAGCGGATTGATTTTTTCTTTAGAAAATAAATTCATAATCTTTGCTAAAATTACGCCGGAAGCAGAACCAACGCAGAAAGCCATTAAACCAAGCACGACAATAGCCAAAGTTTTAACTTGTAAGAATTTTTCTGCACCGAGTTTTGAACCAACTGCTAAACCAAGCAAAATGGTAACAATATTGATAAGTTCATTTTGCATTGTTTTACTTAAGCGGTCAATAACACCACATTCTTTAGCAAGATTACCAAACATAAGCATACCGATTAACGGGGTTGCATCAGGTATAAGTAAAGCGCACAAAACTAAAACGACAATAGGGAAAATGATTTTTTCTCTCTTGGAAACAGGTCTTAACTGTTTCATTTCAATTTTGCGTTCTTTATCTGTGGTTAAAAGTTTCATTATCGGGGGTTGAATTATAGGCACAAGTGCCATATAAGAATAAGCCGCAACTGCAATAGCACCAAGCAAATTAGGCGCAAGTTTTGAAGTTAAGAAAATAGCAGTCGGGCCATCTGCACCGCCAATAATACCTATAGAGGCTGCTTCTTTTAAAGAAAAACTCATATCCGGTGAAATATTGCCAAGCATCAAAGCACCAAATAAGGTAAAGAAAATACCGAATTGTGCCGCTGCACCTAAAAGCAAGGTTCTGGGGTTAGCAATAAGCGGACCAAAATCTGTCATTGCGCCAACGCCCATAAAAATAAGCAACGGGAAAAGACCTGATTCTATACCAAAAGTATAAACTTGGCCCAAAAACCCGCCGACAACGGTTGTAGCAACAACGCCATCAGGCCCGGCTACTGCAACGGGCAAAGCCGCAATACCTGCAACCGGAATATTGGAAAGAAGTCCGCCAAAGCCAATAGGAATAAGCAAAAGCGGTTCAAATTTCTTTACAATGCCAAGCCATAAAATGAACAAGCATACACCAATCATTACCGCTTGTTGCCAAACGATATTATAAAGACCTGTTGTATGCCAAAGATTTGTCAAAGAATTTAATATATCCATTTTATCGCCTCTTATTTAATTGTGGCAATCAAAGTGCCGGTTTGCAAAGTATCGCCGTTTTTAACAGCAAAGGAAACTTTACCATCAGCAGTTGCTTTGATTTCGGTTTCCATTTTCATGGCTTCCATAACCATAATAGGTTGCGAATTTTTAACGCTTGCGCCATCAGAAACTAAAAGTTTTAAAACAACACCCGGCATCGGGGCTTTAACTTCAGTGCCACCACCGACTGCTGCTTTAACTGCACCTGAGGCTTTCTTTATACCATCAACAATGCTGAATGCAAAAGTTTGGCCGTCAATTGTTGCTTTATCGCCGTTAAGTTCAACACCGTAATCGGTACCGTCAACTGTAACGGTGAAGGCATTTGAGCCGGCTGCTACTTTAGGAGCATTGGAAACTTTTTCCACCTGGCATTTTGCTTTGCCAAGCAAGAAATCAAGACCTTTATTAACGCCGTTTGCCGCATCATTGCAGGCAGCAACGATAAAGATATTTTCATCAGTTGTGGGCAAATTATTCTTTTCAAGCATTTCTTTTGCTACTTTAATGCCTTTTGTTTTATCGGCATCATTTAATTCAAGAACTGTTTTTGTTGTGGGTTCTTTTTTCATATAAGCAGAAGCAAGTTTAACAAGTTCCGGGTCCGGCTCAGCAGGAGTTTTGCCAAAATAACCAAGAATCATATTGGCATACCCGTTTGAAAATCTTGTCCAAGGGCCTTCCGGGCTAAGAACATTTTGCATAGATTGTTGAATATAAAATTGGCTTACCGGGGTAACAGAAGTGCCAAAACCACCGCGTCTAACAACTTCTTCCATAGCGGCAAGTAAGGCTGGGTATTTATCCATTTGATTCATTTCTCTAAGTTGTCTTGTGGCATTTGTCAAAGCACCGCCAGGTAAAGGAGAGAACGGAATCATCGGTTCAACTTTCATAGCCTCGGGTTTTAAAACATAGTCTTTCATACATTCTTTTAAAACATTTTCGGCTTTTCTTATTTTATCAATATCAATATCAAGAGTATAATCGCTACCGCGTAAAGCGTGCCACATAGAAATAATATCTGTTTGGCAAGTTCCGCCGCTGACAGGAGCCATAGATAAATCAAGGCTGTCAACACCGCCTTCAATAGCGGCTAAATAGCAGGCAATACCGGTGCCGGCAGTTTCGTGAGAGTGGAAAATTACCTTAACTTCCGGCGGTAAAATCTTTTTTGCTCTTTTAATTGTTTCTCTGACGGTTTGCGGGGTAGAAGTGCCTGAAGCATCTTTAAAACAAACGCTATCAAATTCAATACCGCTGTTTAAAATGTTTTTTAAGACACCTTCATAAAATTCAGGAGTGTGATATTTGCCTGTTTTATCCCAACCCGGAGCAAGGGACATCATTGTAACAGCAACTTCGTGTTTGAGGCCTGCTTCTTTAATACATTTACCGCTGTAAATAAGGTTATTTACATCATTTAAAGCATCAAAGTTTCTAATTGTTGTAAGACCGTGTTTTTTAAAAGTTTTGGCGTGTAATTTAATAACATCAGAAGGTTGGGAATTAAGACCAACAACATTAACGCCTCTAGCCAAACTCTGCAAATTTACATCCGGACCGACGGCTTTTCTAAAAGCGTCCATAACATCATAAGGATTTTCATTATTAAACATTACGGCTGATTGGAAGGTTGCACCGCCTGCACTTTCAAAGTGCATAACACCTGCTTCTTTGGCGGCTACAACTGCGGGCAAGAAATCCTCGCTTCTGACTTTTGTGCCGTAAACTGATTGAAAGCCGTCTCTAAAGGCGGTTAACATAAAATTTATTTTTTTCATTTTTATCTCCTATTTTGCAAAATGTTTTGCCAATGCTATGGCTAAAATCTTTTTAATTTTATCGTCGCTGTTTTGTGCAACTGTTTGAACTTTGGCAACGGGTTCCGGAAAGTATTTATTTAAAACTTTCACCACAACTGCCAAAATTTTCATAACAATGAGTAAGATTATCAGAAAGGAAAATACCATCCCCATACCCATAATCATTAACTCAAGACCTTTTCCAAGTAATTCCATACTTTACTCCATATCACCTATATTTACAACTTTATTATCCAGCAGCAGTTGCCCTTTATCATCTAAGCCGTGGCAGATGCCGCAAAATTCTTTCTTATCAACTACTATTTTTATTTCCTTATTTATAAAAGGAAAATCTTTTAAAAATTCTTCTTTTATGGCTTTAAAACCCTGCTTACATACTTGCGGATAATAAATATTAAATCTATTTATAATTTCCTTTAAAGCATCTTCTTTTTTTGCTTCTATACCAAGCATTTTTAAGGAAACAGCAGGTTTTGGGCTATCAATTTTTTCTTGGGCAATATTTACGCCAACGCCAATAACCACACCGCAAAGTTCCCCCTCTTTAAAAACCGCTTGGCTTAAAATACCGCAAATTTTTTTGCCTTCGCAAAGAATATCATTAGGCCATTTTAAAACTGCTTCTTTTGCGCCAAGTATTTGCAAAGTTTTGCAAACGCTTAAAGCCATTGCTTGTGTTAAAGAACCTAAAAAATCAATTTTAAAGTTTTGCGGTTTAACAACTAGACTAAAATAAAGCCCGCCCTCTTGGGAAAGCCACACCCTTTTAAGCCGTCCACGTCCTGCTGTTTGCGTTTTTGCAAGCACAATTTGGCCGTCAGCAAGAGTGTCAAAATTTTCGTAAGCATAAGTATTGGTGGAGGGCAAAACCTCAAAACTCAAAATCTCCATTATTTATATTTTATCAAAATTTGGCGTAGCAAAACAGCCCCCTTATTTTTATATAATATAGTATGGTGAATATATGACAAATCATTTAACTTTATGGATAGTTTTTTGGATAGTAGTAGTCTTAGCCCTCTTTATTGACTTGGTTGTTTTAAATAAACATCACGGCAAAGTGAGTATAAAAGAGGCCTTGATTATGGTTTGCGTGTGGGTATCTTTGGCGCTTGCTTTCGGCGGTGCTATATGGTTTGTTCACGGTAGCACGCAGGCATTGGAATACTTAACAGGTTATCTTATAGAATACTCTCTTTCTATAGATAACATGTTTGTATTTATTATGATATTTTCCTTTTTTGCTGTGCCAAGGAAATACCAGCCAAAAGCACTTTTGTGGGGCATTTTAGGCGCGGTTATAATGCGTTTTATATTCATTTTTGTCGGCGTGCAATTGATAACTAAATTTAGTTTTATGATTTATATTTTTGGCGCATTTCTTATCTGGACGGCTGTTAAAATGCTTACTCATAAGGAAGAAGAAAAAAAAGATTTAAGCCAAATGCCGCTACTCAAAATAGCAAAAAAAATTATTCCTTTTAAAGATGATTACCACGAAGATAATTTCTTTGCCAAAATAAACGGCAAAACTTTTGCAACGCCGCTGCTGGCCTGTGTTTTTGTTATTGAAGGTAGCGACCTTATTTTTGCCATAGATTCAATCCCGGCGGTTTTATCAATAACGCAAGATACTTTTATTGTTTATACTTCTAATATTTTTGCGATTATCGGGCTTCGATCTTTATACTTTTTACTGGCCGGTATGGCAAGCAAATTTGAATATTTAAAATACGGTATTGCTTTGATTTTAGGTTTTGTGGGTTTAAAAATGCTTCTATCAAGTGCGCTGCATTTACCGATATGGCTATCTCTTTTGGTAATAGCAACAATTTTAACAAGCACAATTTTGATTTCTTTATATTTGCAAAATCATAAAAAAATTTGATATGCTTGATATACATAATATATAGCAAACTCGGGGGCGACCAGTTTTGACAGATAACTCTGAGGCTTGCTTGCAGGTAGCGGTTGACCAGGCCGCTTAAAATAGGGTCACAATAATAGTTGGCAACAACTACAACAACAACGTTTGGGCTACTGCCTAAACCCGAAGTTTTTGTATTGACGGTGTGCAAAAACATTCGGTCATTAATCCGTCTGCTGCAAAAAAGGTTAGTTTGGCCTAATTTTGCTTAAGACAAATCAAACAAGTAAAGCAGCAGCGGCTCCGGGCAAGCGGCTTTACTACAATACCGGGGCTAAACCTGTAGTAAGTAAGTTATAAGGTTGTTTGGACGCGGGTGCGAATCCCGCCGCCTCCACTTTATTTTGATATAAGGAGTTTTATTTTTATGGCAGATATTCGCTTTGGAACAGACGGTTGGCGCGGAATAATCGCGTGGGATTTTACTTTTGATAATGTGCGCACCATGGCGCAGGCTTTGGCAGATTTTATAAGCACAAATATGCCTTCCAATATGGAAGATAAAACAAACTTAGTAGCAGTCGGTTATGACAGAAGGTTTTTATCCGAAAAATTTGCCTCTGATATAGCAAGCATTTTAAAATTAAATAAACTAGATGTTGTACTTTTAGATGAACCTGTTCCGACACCTCTAATGAGTGTTTTGAGTGCGACGAAAGTGTGGATTTCCATAATGGTAACTGCCAGCCATAATGCGCCACATTATAACGGGATAAAAATAAAACTCGGCGGTGCGCCGATGTCTAGTAAACTGACAAAAGAAATTGAAGAACTTTTATATCAAAAACCGGTTATGTATATCCCCGGTCATAATGTTACACCCACAAAAGGCTTACAAAAAAATTATTTAAAATATGTTTCTTCCAAAATAAATTTAAAAAAGATTGCCACTTTAAAAGGTAAAATTGCCGTTGATTATATGCACGGCAGCGCAAGCACTTATTTTGAACAAATTTTGGGCGAAAATAAAGTTCTTGCTTTAAGAAAAGAAGTTAACCCAACATTCGGTGGCATTGCACCGGAACCCAAAGAAAGCAATTTGTCAGACCTAAAAAAACTTGTTGTCAGCAAAAAATGTTTAATGGGTATTGGGCTTGACGGCGACGGTGATAGAATTGCCTTTATTGATGAAAAAGGCAAATATATCAGCCCTTGTTTAATCTCCGCTGTTGCTTTAGACTATTTGGTAAAACATAAAAAACTAACCGGCAATGTTGTTCAATGTGTTTCCATGGGTTATTTAACGAAAAGAATTGCCGAAAAACACGGCCTTGGTTTTGAAGAAGTGCCCGTCGGTTTTAAAAATATCGCTCAGAAAAATCTTTTTGAAGATATTGCCTTCGGCGCGGAAGAATCAGGCGGATATTTCTTTAAAGGTCTTTTGCCCGAAAGAGACGCTATAACCTTTGCTCTTTTCATTATGGAAATTATGGCAAACACCAAAAAATCTTTAAGCCAACTTTGCCAAGAAGTACAAAAAGAATACGGCACAAGTATGTTTTTAAGAAGAGATATTGAACTTGCTAAAAATTTTGATAGAACAAACTTTAATGAAAAATTTAAAAAGAAATTACCTAAAAAAATCTTAAACCTTTATCCTGTTAGAAATATTTCTATGACAGATGGTATCAAAATTATCCTTGATAATGATCAATGGCTTTTGCTTAGACCTTCCGGCACAGAACCTAAACTTAGAATTTACGCTGAAACTGCAACCAAAAAACAAACAGAAGAACTTTTAGATTGGGCGCAAAAAACTGCGGTGGCTATAAAATGAAAAAAATTATTATAGTTGATGATTCCGCTGTTTTACGTATTAGCATAAAAAATGCTCTTGAGAGTTTTAATTACGAAGTTATCGGTACGGCGAGTGGATCAGACGAATTATTTGATTTACTACTAAAAGCACCTATGCCAGACCTTATTTTGCTTGATATGTTTTACCCTGACGAAAAGGGTATAGATATTTTAAAAAGATTAAAACAGGAATATCCTACAGTAAAAATTTTAGTTATTACCGCAATGAATGAGGAAGATTTAAACAAACAAATAAAACAACTCAAGGCAGACGATATTCTGTATAAGCCTTTTGATATGGACGACCTTACTTCCGCCATAAAAAAGATATTTTTATAAATTATTTTACGGTAGTGTTCGTGTTATTAAGGTTAAGCGGCAAGGAAAACCAAAATAATGTGCCTTTGCCAAGCCCTGCACTTTGCGACCAAATAATACCTTTATGTGCAGAGATAATATCTTGCGCAATAGCAAGACCAAGCCCCCAGCCAAGGCCTTTGTGTTCATCATCAAGATTGTCCGCCTGATTGAATTTTTCAAAAATCTTTACTTTATCTACGTGCACAATACCTTTACCGTTATCTCGTATAAAGGTTCTCACATAATTATTATCCACTTGATAATTAATTTCAACTGTACCACCCACATTTGTAAACTTCAAAGCATTAGATACAAGATTATTTAATACTTGAGAAAGACGCTCCCTATCAGCATAAATTTCAATATCACTGGGGTAATCTATTTTGCGTAAAGTAATATTTTTTTGCTGAGCGATAATAAGATATTGTTCATAAATTTCTTCCACAAGTTTGTTATAAATAAATTTATAAGGGTTAATTTTTAAATGGCCTGAAGCAGATATTGAAGCATCCACCAAATCCGCAAGTAAAACACCCATATGGGCAGATGAACGTTCAAGTGTATGTAAAATCTTTTTTTCTTCTTCAGTTTTTGCATCCTCAAGTAACATTGTAGTATAACCTTGTACGGCGGTAAGCGGCTGCCTTAAATCGTGTGCAACCATAAACATAAATTTAGATTTGCTTTCATTTAAGCGCGCTTCCTGACGGTATCTAAAAGCAATACGCTCTACGGCTTGCTCTAAATACTTTATGCGCTTTTGCATAGTTTCTTTTTCTTTAGTAAATTGATTTTGCGTTCTACATTTACAGCATCTAAAAAGAAAAATAACCGCAATCAAACAAATTATTAAGATTATATTTACTAATACCATAAAGATTCTTCCTTAATATATACTAACAAATTATTTTGCACATGAAACAACTTTTTTAAATTCCTCTATAGAAATTTCGCCTTCTCTTAAAAAAATTATTTCTTTTTTTGTTAAATCTACAATGGATGAAGCCTGATTTTTGCTTTTTCCTTCAACAACACAAATACCTTTTGGGGCAAAAATTTTTGTGATCTTTTCCAAATCAGACGTGTATCCCTGCCCATGTACATTTGCACTGCTTGCAAAAAGCGGAGCATCTAATTCGTGCATTATTTTTAACAGCAAATCATTATTGGGAACTCTTAAACCGATAGTTTCACTCGGCAAAAATTCTTGTGCAACAGAGGTACTTTTTAAAATTAAAGTTAAAGCACCTGGCCAAAAAGTTTCAGCGGCTTTTTTTGCCCTTTCATCAAAATCAGCAAGTTTGAAGGCTTGATCCAAAGTGCATAAAACCTGCGGCGGTTTTGCTTGAGGGTTTGCTTTTGTTTTATTTAGGTTTTCTAAAATATTTTTTACAGTCGTCAGGCAAACCAATCCGTATGTTGTATCAGTCGGTAAAACTATACACTCCCCCTTTTTTAAAAGGGCGCAAAGTTCTTCAAATGATATTTCCTTATTTGTAGTTAAATTCTTCATTTTCCTCTTCCTCTTTTATTTTGGAAGAACGCGCGTCTAAAATTACCACAAATTCGCCAAGTATTTTTTTGCGGTTTTCAAGATTTTTTATAATTTCTTCTAAAGTTCCGCTTAAATATTCTTCAAAAGTTTTAGTTATTTCGCGCGCAAGAACGCAGGTTATATTACTGTCAAAATTTTCTTTAACTAATTTTAAGAATTTAACAATTCTATAAGGTGATTCATAAATAACTACCGGCTTTTCAAGTTCAAAAGCGCTCTTTAAAAGTTTAACTATTTTGCCAGGTTTTCTTGAAGTAAAACCCAAAAACACAAAACCGCCGCCACCAACACCGCTTGCACTTAAAGCACAAGTTAAAGCACTTGCACCGGGCAACGCGCAAACTTTTATACCCTCTTCTCTTGCCCTTCTTACAAGTTGCCACCCCGGGTCGGAAACGCAAGGCGTGCCGGCATCACTAACTAAAGCGCAAACTTTACCGCCCTTTAGTAAATTAAGGCAATTTTCTACCGAAAATTTATCGCCTTCATGGTAGCGGATAGTTTTTGTAGCAATACCGTAACTATCCAGTAACTTTTTTGTTTGGCGGGTATCTTCGCAAAGGATAAAATCTGCCTGCTTTAAAACCTCTAAAGCGCGCAAAGTTATATCTTGCAAATTGCCAATAGGCGTTGGAACTATATAAAGCATAAAATTTTTTACCAAAAATATATACATATTTTATAAAATATATAGATACAAAAACAAACAAAAAATAAGGAGGTTTCCATAACAAGAAATGGAAAAAATTAAGTTTAACACTACGCTCATTATTATGAGTATCGTTGTGCTAACGGCCCTTTGCACTTGGTTTATACCGGCGGGGCAATATGATAAAGTTAAAAATCAAGACGGCAGACTCGTCTTGGTTGAAGGTTCCTACCACCAGATAGAATCTTCCCCCCAAAATGTCTTTGATGTGTTAAAAGCACCAATGGATGCTTTTAAACGCAAACAAACAGCGGAAATTATTGCTTTCCTTTTGATAATCGGCGGTGCTTTTATGGTTATAGAAAGAACAGAATCTATAACGATAGCCATAAAACATATCAGCATTTATTTTACCAAATACAAAATACTAAAAACTTTCTTTATACCTCTGACTATGATAATGTTCTCGCTATGCGGGGCGACCTTCGGTATGAGTGAAGAGGTATTAATTTTTGTGCCTATTTTTATGCCGCTTGCCTTATCACTTGGCTATGACAGCGCAACAGGTATGTTAATACCTTTCCTTGGCGCAGGTGCGGGCTTTGCAAGTGCATTTATGAACCCTTTTACTCTTGGTATTGCCCAAGGCATTGCCGAACTTCCGCCTTGTTCCGGCTTAACTTTAAGAATAGTAATTTGGATAGTTTCCACTTTAATTGCTATCGGTTTTGTTTTGCTTTACACAAAAATGGTTGCCAAACATCCGGAGAAAAGTTTAACTTATGACTTTGATAAAGAAAGAGCAAAAGAACTTCACTTGAACACCAAAAAGGAAGAAAAATTCAAACTTTCCCACAAACTTGTTTTACTTTCTTTTGTGGCAACGCTTATTTTACTTGTTGTAGGTGTGCTTAAATATGAGTGGTATATAACCGAAATCGGCGGTTTATTCTTTGGCCTTGCCATTGTTGCGGCAATTTGCGCTAAAATGAGCGTGAGTGAAGCCACCACCGCTTTTTATGACGGTGTCAGAGGTATGGCGGAAATCTGCTTCCTGCTTGCGCTTGCTACTTCTATCGTTGTTATTGCCGAAAACGGTCATATTTTAGATACTTGTTTAAATTATATGGCGGGCCTAATTTCCCACTTGCCTTCCGTAATAGCCTCTTGGGCAGCCTTTGTTTTACAAGCAATAATAAACTTCTTTATACCCTCAGGTTCCGGTAAAGCAGTTTTAACTATGCCGTTACTCGCACCTTTATCGGACTTAATCGGCATTACCCGCCAAACAATGGTACTTGCCTATCAATTCGGCGACGGGTGGACAAATATCTGCAT
This sequence comes from Elusimicrobiaceae bacterium, assembly GCA_045605725.1. Taxonomy (GTDB): domain Bacteria; phylum Elusimicrobiota; class Elusimicrobia; order Elusimicrobiales; family Elusimicrobiaceae; genus Proelusimicrobium. Next base: position 28,904 of record JAZUQO010000042.1, on the reverse strand, counting down.
CCCCACAAGCCCTGTTACCATTGCGGTTTTAGGTCTTGCCAAAATAACTTACCAAAAATGGCTTAAATTTATTTGGCCTTTAATTGCGGTATGGTTTTTGATGTCGTTTGGTTTCTTGACCTATGCGACTTTAATAAATTGGCAGTAGTTTTTAAAAAGGCCGTTCTTCTTAAAAAAGAACGGCCTTTATTTTATGAAAGATACCATAAAAGTTTTAGATTATTTTAATTTTTTAGATTACACCGTTTTTGCCGCGGTGCTTTTTTTGACTGTATTTTTTGTACTTTACGGCAATTATAAACGCAAAAACTCCGGCGATAAACTTGTTGATTATATGCTAATGGGCAGGCGTTTAACTTTGCCTTTATTTATTGCCACACTCGGTGCAAGTTGGTATGGCGGAATTTTCGGCGTTAGCGAAATAACTTTTAATTACGGTATTTATAATTTTATAACACAAGGTGTTTTTTGGTATATTGCCTATATTATTTTTGCTTTGTTTATGGTTGATAAAATTAAAAAATACCAAAGTTTAACTCTGCCGGAAATGGCAGGGCAGATGTTCGGCAAAACGGCACACAAAACTTGTGCTGTGTTTACTTTTTTTAATGTTCTGCCGATTGCTTATGTTTTAAGTCTTGGTGTGTTTTTACATTTATGTTTTGGGATTTCTACTTTTTGGGGTATGGTTATTGGCACAAGTTTTGTGTGCCTTTACGCAAGTTGGGGTGGACTGCGCGCGGTAGTTTATTCCGATGCAGTGCAGTTTAGCGTAATGTGTTTATCTGTTTTGCTTGTTCTTATTTTTTCTGTTAAAACTTTTGGCGGACTCACTTTTTTAAAAGCCAGTTTACCTGCCGAACATTTTTCTATAACAGGCGGGCATAGTTATTTTAATTTAGCGGTTTGGGGTTTTATTGCACTAGCCACTTTAGTTGATCCTGCTTTTTATCAAAGATGTTTTGCCGCAAAAGATGCAAAAACCGCTAAAAAAGGTATTTTGATTTGCACGCTTATTTGGCTTTGTTTTGATATTTGTACAACAGGTGGCACACTTTACGCGCGCGCGCTTATTCCAAATGCCATGCCGAAAGATTCTTATTTTATTTACGCAATTCAACTGCTCCCCGCAGGACTAAAAGGTTTATTTGTCGCCGGTATTTTATCTGTAATTTTATCTACGCTTGATTCTTTTTTGTTTATTGCTTCAAACACTATTGCTTATGATTTGCTTAAAAATAAAATAAAAAATAAACTCTTATTAAATCAAATTTTCTTTATTATTATTGCTGCGCTTGCTATCGGTTTGAGTATTTTCTTTGACGGCAGTTTTAAAAAGATTTGGTTTGTTTTAGGTTCTTATATGTCAGCCTGCTTGCTTGTTCCTTTGATTATGGGGCATATTTTCCCAAAGAAAATATCTGATAAAACTTTTACTTTCAGTGTAATTATTTCCGCCGTTCTTTTGACTTTGTGGGATATTTTTAAAAATCAAACTTTTCTTGCGCAAATTGACGGGTTTTATATCGGTGTTTTAACAAATTTGCTATTATTAAGTATAGCAGTTTACAGGAATAAAAAATGCAAAAAATCAAAAATCTATTAATAATTGCAAACGGACAAAGCGAAAATAAAACTTTTATAAAAACTTGCGCCAAAGAAGCCGATTTTATTTTGGCTCTTGACGGTGGCGCAGATACCGCTTTAAAAGCAGGCATAATGCCAAGTTTGGTAATAGGCGATTTAGATTCAATCTCAAAAACTGCCAAAAATAAAATCGGCCAAGAAAAACTTTTAAAAGTTACGCGCCAAGATAATACCGATTTAGAAAAGGGCCTTGATTTTGCGCGTTATTTTAAAGTGCCAAGTATCACAATAATTTGCGCTGAGGGCGGCAGGCTTGATTTTACTTTAAGCAATTTTTCTTCTGTATTTAGTTATATTGATAAAGCGCAAATTGTTTTTAAAACAAGTACTTGCGATATTTACCCAATTAAAAAGAGTGCTAAATTTACTTGCAAAAAAGGCGCAAAAGTAAGTCTTATACCAATGGGTAATACCGCAAATTTAACTTTAAAAAATTTAAAATATCTTCTAAAAAATGCTACTTTTAAGATAGGCCAAACAGCAGTAAGCAATATCTCCATAAAAAACAATTTTGAAGTTTCCTTCACCAAAGGCCAACTGTTAGTTATTATAAATAAGTAAAAACTTCCCTTTTTATTCTTATAAATATTTTTTAAAATCTTCTCAAGAATAATTCCTATTTTGTTTTTTAAAAAAATTTGGTATAATAAATATATAGAGATTAAAACTCTTAACCCGTTTTACAAAAATATACTAGACACAAAAAGTATTTTTTGGTAAAATATAATTAATGGGGAAATGACCCCGTTATTTTTTGCTCTTTTTTTGACAGATTTTAGCGCTCGTAGCTCAGTGGTAGAGCATCCGCCTTTTAAGCGGGAGGCCGTGAGTTCGAGTCTCACCGAGCGCAAAAGTTTTGGCTCTTGTTTCAAGAGTCTTTACGCCCCCTTCGTCTATCGGCTAGGACACCAGATTTTCAATCTGGTGAGAGGAGTTCGATTCTCCTAGGGGGCGTATTTTTTTGCTTCGAAAACTTTATCTAAACGCCAAAGACGACGCAAAAAGTTCAAATAGTTATTGTATCGCCGTCATAAGGCGCAAAAACTTTTTCAAAATGTTCACCGGCAGCAAGCAAGGCTAAATCGCGCTTTTCAAAAGTGTCATAAACGTCGGCCTTAAAATGTATCAAAGCAAGCAATTTTACCTTTGCTTCTTTGGCAATTAAGGCAGCGGCTTTTGGATTAAGGTGATTAAAATCGGGATCTTGTGCGGGCAGGTAAGAACACTCGCAAACAAACAAATCGCTATCAGCGGCTAGATGTAAAATGTTTTCGCAAAGTCCACTATCAAGGCCGTAAGCAACAACTTTATCTTCGGTAAAAAATTTAAAACCGTAAGTTTTAACCGCGTGGGCAAGTTCAAAAGTTTCAACTTTAAAAGGCAAATCCTTTTTAATTTCGTCCAACTCGGCAACTCTAAGGCCAAGCATTTTAGCCGTCGGCATAAACGGCAATTGCATAAATTTAGCCAAATCTTCTTTTTGTTTTTCCCCCACGACAATAATTGTTAAATCTTTATTTTTCAGCAAAGGCAACATCTGAAGGCCGCAAATATGATCCAAATGTAAATGGGTTAATAAAAGATAAATAGGTTTTTCTTCCTTTAATAAACTAGGCACTTTATAAAAACCGCTGCCGGCATCCAAAATTATATAGCAATCTTTAGTATCTAAAAAAACGCAACTTGTTGCGCCTGTATGAGTATCAAACCAGCCGTTTGTGCCAAGAAAAGTTATCTGCATAATTATTACCTCTTTGAAATAAATCCCTTTTTTTTATATTATATATTATAATTTGTTCTAAGCAAGGAGATTTTATGGCTACAAAAACAATAACAGCAAATAATGCACCCAAAGCCATTGGCCCTTATTCCCAAGCAGTAAAAAATGGCAGTTGGATTTTTATTTCCGGTTGTTTACCGGCTGATCCTGTAACGGGTGAACTTACCGGTGGCGATATTCGCACCCAAACCCAAAGAGTTTTACAAAATATGCAGGAAATTTTAAAAGCAGCAAAAACAGATTTCAAACACGTAATAAAAACAACAGTTTTTTTAACCAATTTGGCAGATTTTGCCGATATGAACGACGTTTATTCAAAGTTCTTTCAAGAACCTTTCCCGGCTAGAAGCACCGTTCAGGTTGTTGCTTTACCGAAAGGCGCTTTAGTGGAAATTGAAGCAATAGCAAGGAAATAATATGGCACTTGATCTAAAAGAAAATAAAGTTATTAACTCCCGCTCAACAGGAGTTTTGCTCCCCTTAAGTGCGATGCGTTCTTCCCAAGATTGGGGATGCGGAGATTTATCTTCCTTAAAAGATTGGCTAACTTTTTTTAGCAAACAAGGCTTAAAAGTCTTGCAAATTTTACCGATAAACGAAACCACCCCTAGTGAAAACTGCCCTTACAGTGCTTTAAGCACCTATGCCATTGATCCAATTTACTTAAGTATACCCAATATCCCGGAATATAAACAATGCACCAAAGCCCAAGAAGTTGCCGATAAAATAAAAACTGATATTGAAGACTGGCGCGACAGCAAAAAGACGCAATTTAAACAAATTAAAGCCGCAAAATATTGGGTTTTGTGGGAAACTTATCTTTACTTCTTGCAAGAAGAAAGATTAAATAACACAGCGCGCTACCAAGATTTTTTGGCTTTTGAAAAAAAGAATTTTTCTTGGCTTGTACCTTATGCAATTTTCCGCGCGGCAAAAGATTTAAGTAACTGGAATTCCTGGCTTTCCTGGCAGGATAATTTAAAGAACCCGGATATTAACTTTTTGAAAACTTTTACAAAAGATAATTATCAAAAAGTTATGTTCTTTGTCTATATACAATGGCTTTTGGAAGAACAAATGCACGAGGCAAGAAAAGTCGCCAAAGAAAATAATATTTTACTCTGCGGCGATATCCCTTTCGGTGTTAATTTTGAAAGTGCAGATGTTTGGGGTAACCAAAAAAGATATAATCTTGATGCTGAAATAGGCGCCCCGCAAGACCAATTTAGTAAAGGTGGCCAAAAATGGGGATTGCCCGCTTATAACTGGCAAGATATTGCAGAAAATAATTTCAATTTTTGGCGTAATAAAATTGCAAGAGCATGCGAAATTTATGATATTTTCCGCCTAGACCACATGGTCGGCTTCTTTAGAACTTGGATTTTTGAAAAAGGTCAAGATAAAGGCCACTTCGATATTGAAAACGAAAACGACCAAAAGAAAAGAGGTTTTGATTTCCTGCAAGCAGTTTTTGAAACCGCAAAAGATAAATTACCTATTGCAGAAGATCTTGGCGTAATACCCGATTATATGCGCGAAATGATGAAAGAACTTTCTATGCCAGGCTATAAAGTTTTGCGCTGGGAAAAGGATAATGAAGTCTTTAGAGAACCGCGCAATTATGCAAAGGCCTCTATTGCAACAACCGGTACGCACGATACCGAAACTTTAAAAGAATGGTGGCAACAAATACCTTCTTGGCAGAGAGCCAACTTTTGGGAAATGGTGAGTGCGCAAAAAACAAACGGTTATTTAGAATGGTCTAAAGAAATCCAAAGAGAAATATTAAAAAGAACTCTTGGTAGCGGTTCCTGTTTAGTTGTTTTGCCTTTCCAAGATATTCTTGGAGAGGAAGGCAGAATAAACACACCCGGCACAGTTAATGAAGATAACTGGACATACAGAGTTCCTTTTGAACCCGAGCAAATAACTCCGGAATATCAAGAACGTTTTGATATGCTTAAAGAGTTAATGAAAGAAACGGAAAGACTATAATTTTTGTTTGTTTTTACTGCAGAAATTAAAACTTTTCTAAATCAATATTTTCAATTTGAGGTAAGGCAAAGAACTTTTGTCTTACCTCTTTTGCTTTTGGATTCTTTTTCAAAAGGCAACAAATTTTTATAACAGCGGGGAATTTAAAAACATAAGGTAAACGTTTTGCATATCTTAAACGTTCTGCATGGTCAAAACAATAATCTTGAACAAGGGCCTTTTTTTCTTCTTCAGATAAAATAAAATATTCCCCTTCCTCAAACAAATAGATATTGCGCTTGAAAGCAGCAATCAAACTTTTGGGAGCGACCTTTAAAGTTTGTGCAAGGTCGCTATCAGTTATAACTTTTTGATTTCTAAATACTCTTACTTTCATTTTGTTTTCGGTAAATAACTATTAATTTGTGCTAAAGTTTGTTTTAAATTATAGGGCTTTTCTATAAAATAATCGGCACCGACTTCCTCGGCACGTTGTTTACTGTCGTAATCGGTAAGCGTGGACATTATAATAACCGGCGTTTTAAAAATATTTGTGTCGGTTTTTATTGCCTTACAAATTTCAAAACCGCTGATATGGGGTAACATTAAATCAAGCAAAACGGCATCGGGCTTATTTTTTTTAACGGCAGTTAACCCATCCCTACCATCTGCAACCCAAATAACTTCGTGCCCGCTTAGTTCCAAAGAACCTTTAAGAGCAATTGCCAAATTTTTTGAGTCTTCTATCAAAACAAGTTTTGCCATTACTCTGCCACCTTATTTATATAGTCAATTGTTTTTGTTTTGCTTGGCCCCATAGGCTCAGACATCTTTAAACCCCAATACACAAAAACACTTATAATGCCGGGGATAATATAATAAACAAAGCGGTAAATTAAAGAGGCCATTAAAGCACTGTCCCAATCAATACCCATTTGGGAAAATACACTTGTCATAGCAAGTTCCATCGCGCCAAGCCCGCCGGGTAAAAATGGAATCAGCGTTGTTACCATACCGATAGCAAAACCCGCCAGTAAAACACCTATTTGTATTTTGATACCGATAGCCAAAAAGGCCAAATAAAGAATTAAAATTGTAAAAACCCAATCACCGCATATATATAAAGTGGCAACTGTTATTTTTGATTTATTTTTATGTATTGTGGTCAGTCCGTTATCAAGTTGCGTCGCAAATGCGGAATAATTATTTTTTGGAATTAAGGCACCGAAAAGTTTATAAATTACCTTATTTATCCAGATAAAAATCTTGCGCATGGCTTTATATCTAAAGCGGTTATTAAACATAAACGCCGTTATAAAAGCACCTATTGCGGCAATGGCTACAACCACCATAAAATTGCGTATCATTTGCTCGGGGCTGGCATTGTGATTTAAAACTAAAAGCAAACTGCCTTGTAAGATTATCACTATCAAAACGAAATAAAGAAGAACGGTTATAACGATACTTGCCATAACACTTATCCCTAAAGGAACATTTCTTTTACCAAGCAAATGCGCCCTTAAAGCAAAACCGCTTGCCCCAAAAGAAGAAATTAAATAATTAACCGTAGTTGAAACAAACGCTATACTAATTGCTGCACCAAGATTAATTTTTTTACCTAAAAGTTTAAGTGTTTCCCACAAGGAAAGCCCCATAAAAACATAAATACTTGCAGAAGCAAGACAAGCCAAAAACAGATACCAGGAATTTGCACCCTGCCATATCTTAAAGAAATTATCCTTCGCGCTCCAAACAAGCCAAACAACAACGGAAACGGAAATAAGACAACTCAAAATAACCAAAAAGGTTTTACTTTTAAGCAATTTCATACTTTAAATTATATAATTTTAATATGGAATATTTAACAATAATCGGTGCAAAGACACATAACTTAAAAAATGTCAATGTAAAAATACCGCGTGGCAAGATGGTGGTTATAACAGGGCTTTCCGGATCCGGCAAAAGTTCGCTTGCTTTTGATACCATTTACGCAGAAGGCCAAAGAAGATATGTTGAAAGTATGTCTGCTTATGCAAGGCAATTTTTGGACCTTATGCAAAAGCCGGATGTGGAGTTAATTGAAGGGCTTTCGCCGGCTATTTGTATAGAGCAAAGAACTCCTTCCAGAAACCCACGCTCCACCGTTGCCACTACGACGGAAATTTACGATCATTTGCGCCTTTTGTTTGCCCGTATAGGCAAACGCTTTTGCCCGATTTGCGGCCGCCCTGTTGAAAAGTGGAGCGTTCAAGAAATTTTAAAAGATATTCTAAAAAAGTTTGACCAAAAACAAATTATTATAACTGCCCCTTTAATTCAAGCAAAAAAAGGTTCTTACGAGGAACTTTTTAACCGCCTTATAAAAGACGGATTTTTTAAAGTTTATGTTAACGGCAAAATTTATCCCTTACAGGAAACACCTAAACTTGAACGCTATAAAAAACATACTATTGACCTTGTTATTGACGAAATTTTTGTTGAAGAAGCCGAAAAAGAACGCATTACCGAATCTTTGGAACTTGCAATTAAATATTCAAAAGGTTTGGTGAAAGCGCTTTTTGAAAAGAAGGAATATTTTTATAGTCTTGAAAATGCCTGCCCGCATTGTGCTATCGGTTTTGAAAAAATGGAACCGCGCTTATTTTCCTTTAATGCACCGCAAGGTGCCTGCCCCGACTGTAACGGCCTTGGCATAAAAATTGAAATAGCCGAAGACCTTGTTGTACCCGATAAAACATTATCCATAAACGAAGGCGCACTTGCCCCTTGGCAAACACCTATTACAAGCAAAACACACCGCTGGCAAAATTCCTGGGCAAGTTATTATTATGATATTTTAAAAATCGTCTGTGACGAAGCCAAAATTCCAATGAATAAACCTTGGAACAAACTTACAAAAGAACAACAAAACATTTTGCTTTACGGCTCTGACGAAATTTTTTATCAGGCAGCTTGGGCGAGTAACCCAACGGCATTTGAAGGGGTTATCGGCAATTTAAAACGCAGATATCAAGAAAGCGAAAGCGATTTTGTTAAAGAAGAAATTTACAATAAATATATGCGCGAAAATATCTGCCCCACCTGTAAAGGCCAAAGACTTAAGGCTGAGGCCCTAAGCGTTTATATAAACGGCAAAAATATTACGCAAATAACTTCTATGCAAGTAAAAGATGCCGTAGATTTCTTTAATAATTTAAAATTAAATGCAACAGAACAAATTATCGCAAAACAAATTTTAAAAGAAATTAAAGCAAGACTCGGCTTTTTAAATAGTGTCGGTTTAAGTTATTTGACGCTTGATAGAAAATCGCAAACACTTTCTGGCGGGGAAGCCCAAAGAATACACCTTGCAACGCAAATAGGCAGCGGTTTAACAGGCGTTTTATATGTGCTTGATGAACCGACAATCGGCTTACACAGCCGCGATAATACACGCTTACTTGAAACTTTAAAAGCCTTGCGCGATTTAGGCAATACTTTAATTATCGTTGAACACGATAAAGATACAATTTTATCTGCTGACCACCTTTTGGAACTTGGCCCTGTAGCCGGGCTTGGTGGCGGTTATATAACAGCGCAAGGTTCTTTAAAAGAATTTTTGAAAAATAAAAAATCTATTACCGCTGCTTACTTAAACGGCGATAAAAAGATTTTGCCAAATATAAAACCGCTAAAACCCACAAAACGCTGGCTTGAAATCGTGGGCGCAAGCCAATTTAATTTAAAAAATATCAATGTCAAAATACCACTTGGATTATTTGTTTGTATAACGGGTGTTTCCGGTTCGGGTAAATCAACTTTAGTCCATAATATTTTGCAAAGAGCGCTGGCCAAAAAACTTTACGGCGCAAAAGAAGAACCCGGCAAACATAAAGCAATTAAAGGTATAGAAAATATTGATAAAGTTATTTTGGTGGACCAAAGTCCTATAGGTAAAACACCGCGCTCTAACCCTGTAACTTATACAGGCGCGTGGACACATATTAGAGAACTTTTTGCCCAAATGCCCGAAGCCAAAAGAAGAGGTTATAAGGCAGGCCGATTTTCCTTTAATGTCAAAGGCGGTCGTTGCGAAAAATGCCAGGGCGACGGCATTTTAAAAATACAAATGCAATTTTTGCCTGATATTTATGTTCAGTGCGAAGAATGCGGCGGAAAACGCTTTAATGACGATACTTTAAGCGTTAAATTTAAAGGTAAAAATATTGCCGAAGTGCTTGAAATGAGCGTGGATGAAGCCCTTGAATTTTTTGAAAATATACCCAAAATAAAAAATATTTTGCAGACTTTGCACGATGTCGGCCTTGGTTATATTAAACTTGGGCAAAGTTCTACGACACTTTCCGGCGGGGAAGCACAAAGGGTTAAACTTGCTGATGAACTTTCCCGCAAGGCAACAGGCAAAACGCTTTATATCTTAGACGAGCCGACAACAGGCCTACACTTTGCCGATATTGATAAACTTTTACAAGTTATGCACCGCCTTAGCCAAAAGGGCAATAGCGTTTTGGTTATTGAACACAACCTTGATATTATTAAAACGGCTGATTGGATAATTGACCTTGGCCCCGAAGGCGGCGATAAAGGCGGGCAAATTGTGGCCCAGGGTAATATTTTTGATATTATCAAAGAGCCCAAAAGTTGGACCGGAAAATATCTTAAAAAAGAACTTTTATAAAGCCGCGCCCCTTGCTTTAAAACCCTGTAATTTTATACAATAAGATATGGGTTTTCCTATAATAATTTCGGCACCTTCGGGCTGTGGAAAAACAACCATAGTTGCTGAATTGTTAAAGCAAAATAAAGATATAAAACGCGTTATCACCGCCACAACGCGCGCTCCGCGTAAAGGCGAAAAGGATGGCCGCGATTATATTTTTTGGTCTTTAAAAAAGTTTCAAAACGCCATTAAACAAAATAAAATGGTGGAATGGGCTAAAGTCCATGTAAACTATTACGGCGTACCAAAAAGTTCTGTTGATAACTTGCTAAAAAAAGATTTTTGCCCGATACTCGTTATTGATGTGCAAGGTGCAAAAACAATAAAAAAACTTTACAGGCAAAGTGTATCAATTTTTATTGCACCACCAAGTTTAAAAGAACTTAAAAAAAGAATCTTAACCCGAAACGACGGCACACAAGATATTGAAGTGCGTTTAAAGACTGCTGAAAAGGAACTAAAACAAATAAAACATTATGATTACCTTGTAATCAATGATAAATTTGAAAAGGCTTTAGAACAATGCAATGCAATTATTACGGCAGAAAAGTTAAAAGTAAACAGGAGAAAATAAAAAATGGCAACACAAGATAATGATTTTGAAAGCAAACTCGTTGACTATAGCGGCGATAAATATAGCATAGTCGTTCTTGCTTCTATGTGGACAAAAGTCCTTAAAAGAAAACAGGAATATAAAAACCTCGCAGATGCCGCTATCATCAAAATCGCTCTTGATGATATCTTAAGCGGTAAAGTTACCAAAGAACAAGTTATAACCGGTTCAAGCCAAGCCCGCGCACAGCAAAAGAAGGAAGAAGAAGAAGCCAGAAAAGAAGCTGAACGCAAAGCAAAAGAACCGCTTAAATTATAATGAGTAGGGAACTTGAAAACCTTGCAAAAGATTTAAGGAAATTCCTTGCCAACGCAGACGAGGAAGATTTTATATTAAAAGCAGCCCCAAAACCAAAAAGGGCTGCTTTTGTTTCCGTAAAAACTACTAATACAGAAGTTTGCGCCACATCAAAAGTGGCAAGCACAAAAGCAAAAAATGCACCCTTAACAAAAGAACAGGAACTTGCCGACCTTGCAGAAAAAATTTGTAATTGCAAAAACTGCCCGCTTGGCTTAACACGCATTAAAGCAGTACCGGGCGAAGGTAATATAAATGCAAGGATTATGTTTATCGGCGAAGGCCCCGGTTTTGATGAAGATAGGCAAGGCCGCCCGTTTGTAGGTAGGGCAGGGCAACTTTTAGATAAAATTATTGCCGCTATGGGTTTTAAAAGGGAAGAAGTTTTTATTGCCAATATGGTTAAATGCCACCCTATGATTGACCCGACAAATCCCGATAAACACGGTAATGACCGCCCGCCTCAGATGGACGAAATTGCCCGTTGCCGCAAATTTGTAGAAAAGCAAATTGTTCTTGTTAACCCAGATTATATTGTAGCCCTTGGCGGTGTTGCCACAAAAAGTTTAATTAGTGAACACACCCCGCTTTCAGCCCTGCGCGGTAAATTATTTGATTTAAAATTAGACCACTACACTCCAGAGAAAAATATCAAAATACTTGCAACCTATCACCCGGCCGCCCTGCTTAGAAACCCCGGCTGGAAGAAAGAAGCCTGGCAGAACCTTAAAGTTTTGCTTGCTGATATGGGGGCAAAATTTCCCTCTGCTAAACCCGCAAAAGAGGACTAAAAAATGAATGTTGCCGTATCGCTGCCAATATCTTTAAATAAAGATTTTGATTATGCTTTGCCCCAAAATTTAGAGGAGAAGGCAATGTTCGGTGCGCGCGTAAAAGTGCCTTTTGGCAAAAGCGTGCAAGAGGGTTTTATAACAAGATTAAACACTACCCCAAAATTACCCAAAAATATTAAATTAAAAGAAGTTATAGAATTTGTTAATAATCAAGTTTACTATGGCCCGGAATTTAAAGAACTTGCCACTTTTATTGTGGAAAATTACGCAAATACACTTGGCCAAACTTTAAATGTTCTTTTACCCGCGATGATAAACGATAAACTACTCGCAAAATATACAACCGAAAAAAATTTCAATTTACCGCTTTTTTATGAGCCGGGCCCAAAAACAAAAGAACAAATAAATGCCATAAAAACAGCCGAAGAAAACCCCTTTACTTTGTTTTGGGGGCCGGCATTTAGCGGTAAAACACAAGCCGCTTTAACTTTGGCGCATAAAACTTTAAGCGAAGGTAAGCAAGTGCTTTTGCTCGTGCCGGACATTATAACAAGTGCAGAACTGATTAAAAATGTAGAAGAAAAATTCGGCAAGCAAAATATCTGTCTTTGGCATAGCAAAGTGCCGCTAAGCCAGCGCAAGCAAAGCCTTGCAGATATTTTAAACGGCAAACCTTGCCTTATTATCGGCACACGCTCAGCCTGCCTTTTGCCTTTTAAAAACCTTGCGCTAAGTATTATTTATAAGGAAGAAGATAAAGGCTTTAAGCAGGAAGATTCCGCCCCTTATTATCACGCAAGAGAGGTCCTTTTAAAGAGAGCAGAACTTACAAAAAGTAAAGTAATTTTGCTTTCTTCAACGCCAAGCCTTGAAACTTTACATAAACTTGAAAATAAGCAAATTGCAGATTATCACTTTAGTGAACCTTTACCAAAATTTAATAATCCTTTAACACTTTTACATGTTCAAAATAAAGGCCAAAAATCAAAATTTTTAAGCGAACAACTTATAGAAGAAATGCAAAAAAACTATCTTGCCGGCAAACAAACTTTACTTATTATGAACCGCCTTGGCTATAGCGGAGCGGTTAGTTGTTTAAACTGCAAAACGCTTTTAAAATGTAAAAAATGCGGTGCACTTTTAACTATGCAAAATGGCAAAGACGGCGAATTTTTGCTTTGCCCTAAATGTAAAAACAAAGAATCTTTAGACCAAAAATGCCCCAAATGTTCAAATGAAATTTTTAGACCTGTCGGCGCGGGCACGCAAGCAGTGCAAAAAGATTTGGAAAGACTTTTCCCCGGTGCAAGAATTTTGCGCCTGGACTCACAAACTCTAAAAACAAAAAAGGACCAGGGCTTTTTTGTGCAGGAAGCGCTCTATACAAAGCAGGCAGATATCGTGCTTGGCACCACACTTTTACTAAACACAGCACTTAATGCCGAAAATATAACCCTTGGCGCAATTTTAGATGGGGATAGCCAACTATCTTCCCCCGATTTTAGGGCAAATGAACATTTTGCGCAAATTCTTTTTAATTTTATAGGACGCCTTAAAAGAAACCCGAATTCTAAATTATTTATCCAGTTAAGAGGCAAGGAACTTTTCGATTTTTCTATTCTAAAAGGTAATGACTATGCGCGCTTTGCCAAACAGGAACTTGAATTTAGAAAAGAGTTCTTTTACCCCCCCTACACCAAACTAATAAAACTTTTGATTATTGCTAAAACAAAAAAAGACTTAGATAATTACACCCAAATTATAAAAGATTCTATTGGCACGGCCTATAGTGCTTTTATGCAAGTGCAAGGCCCTATGCGTTGTGGCCGCCAGCAAGATAACTCTTTTGAGCAATATTTGCTTATCAAAACAAAAGACGAAGCCATGTTAAAGGGTTTTCTTAAGACCTTAAACGATAATAAAATTTTCAAAAAAATTATTTTAAAAATCGTGGCGGATCCTTATAATTTTATGTAGTTCTCTGACAATAAAGGCTTTTTTTGTTAGAATATATAAAAGGAGATTTTTTGTATGCAACCTATTGATATTATAACTAGAGGCATTGTTGACCTTGTAAGTAAAGAAGAATTGGAAAAAAAATTAGCCAGCGGTAAGAAATTGCGCGTTAAACTGGGCGCTGACCCCACAAGTGCAGATTTACACCTGGGCCACAGCGTTGTTTTAACCAAACTGCGCGCTTTTCAAGATTTGGGCCACACAGCAGTTTTGGTTATTGGCGATTTTACAGCCGGCGTGGGTGATCCTTCCGGCAGAGATACCACCAGACCCGTTTTACCTAGAGAAACAATTTTAAAAAATGCCAAAACTTATACCGACCAAGCCTTTAAAATTTTAGATCCGCAAAAAACCGAAGTTTGCTTTAACAGCACCTGGCTTGATAAATTTATTACAACAAAAGAAATCCTTGGCACTCTTGGCAGGGTAACCGTTTCCCAAGTTTTGGAAAGAGATGATTTTAAAAAACGTATGAAAGCAGGCAACCCTATCAGTTTGCTTGAAATTTTATATAGTCTTTTCCAAGGGCAAGACAGTGTTGCTTTAAAAGCAGATGTTGAACTTGGCGGAACAGACCAAATATTTAACTTGCTAGTTGGTAGACAATTGCAAAAAAATAACGGCCAAGAACCGCAAATTGCAATTACTTTGCCTTTACTTGTTGGTACTGACGGCGTAAAAAAGATGTCCAAATCTTACGGCAATTATATCGGTTTAAACGATGCCCCGCAAGATATGTTCGGTAAAGTTATGTCTATTTCCGATGAGTTAATGATTCAATACTATGAACTTTTAACCCTTGAAAACTTGGAAGAAGTGCGCAAAAAACATCCTATGCAGGCAAAAAAAGATTTGGCTTGTATTTTAGTGGAACGCTTCCACAGTAAAGAAGCCGCCCAAAAAGCACTTGAAAATTTTGAACAAGTATTCTCTAAAAAAGAACTGCCGCAAGATATGCCGGAAGTTAAAACAGAAGAAGGCCTTACTTATAGCGCAGTTTTAATAAATGCTCTCATTGTAAAAAGCAAAAACGAAGCAAGACGCTTAATTGACCAAGGTGCTTTGAAACTTGACGGAAATAAAATTTCCCAAGACGGACAAGCCCAAAAAGGCGTTTTGCAAGCAGGTAAAAGACATTTTATAAAACTTGTTTAATACTAATGAAAATTAAAATAGCATTAGCAATAATTATACTTACCTTAATAGTAGTACCCTTTGGTATTTATCATCACTATTATTCCAAAGGGGATTTTGTGCGTATAGAAGTGCCACAAGGCGCAAATGCTGATAAAATTGCTTCTATCTTAAAAGAACAAGGCATAATACAAAGCCCGCTTTGGTTTAAAATATGTACAAAAATTTCCGGAGCCGGAAAACTTTTAAGAAGCGGCTCTTTTCTTTTAAATAAAAATATGTCCTCCGAAGAAGTTATTTGGCGTTTAACAAGTGACCCCGGGGTAGAACTTATAAAAGTGGTTATTCCCGAAGGTTGGCGTATTGAAGAAATTGCAAGAGAACTTGTTAAACGTGGCATTATTGAGCAAGAAGAAACTTTCATAAATCTAGCAAAAGGACAAGAGTTGGAAGGCAAATTATTCCCTTCAACTTATTTCTTCGGCAAAAACAGTCCTGTTCAAATCGTAATAAAAACTATGCTTGAAGAGTATGAAAAAAATATCTTGCCAGTAATAAAAGCCATAAAAACGGACTTTACCGAAAATCAGATTTTAACCCTTGCTTCTATTGTGGAAAGGGAAGCAACTTATAATGATGAACGCCCCAAAATTGCCGCTGTGTATATAAACAGGTATAAGATCGGTAAACGCCTTGAAGCCGACCCGACCGTGCAATATGCCCTTGGTTATATTCCTGAAGAAAAACGCTTCTGGAAAGGGCGCCTTCTTTACAGAGATTTGAAAATCGATAATCCTTACAATACCTACCGCTATAACGGTTTACCTCCGGGGCCGATCGCAAATCCCGGTCTTAAATCGGTAGAAGCAATTTTAAACCCCGAACAAGATTTCACCGCCCTTTATTTTGTCGCAGATAATACAGGCAGGCACATATTCTCGGATACTTACCACCAACATATAAATACCGTTAAGGAAGTTCGTTCAAAATAATTATTTTACGACCATTTTTTCCACTTGTGTCGCGCAAAGATCGGCTGCTTCAAGCGGATCAGGTATAGGGGAAAGGCGCAAATTATCATGTAAAGATTCCAAAGTTTTAGAATCTCTCAACAAAGAAAATAAGACCTTTTCAAGCCCGGAGGCAAGATCTTGATTATCTTCCACCAGCAAAGCACAGCCATTATCGGTTAATATTTTGGCATTAAAATACTGATGATTATTTGTAGCGGTTGGCAAAGGCACTAAAATAGAAGGTTTCTGTAAAGCAATAATTTCCGCAATGGAACTGGCCCCGCTTCTTGCAATAATCACTTGGGCTGTTTTCATCAAAGCATAAATATCATGGGCATAATCTATAAGTTCTATTTGCGGCGCATCTTTATATATTTCTTTAAGCATATCATAATCTCTTTTACCGCTGATATGCAAAAAATTGATTAAACGGCTTTTTTGCGTAAGTTTTAAAGCGACTTGTGCTGCGGCTAAATTAAGCCTTCTTGCCCCTTGGCTACCGCCAAAAATTAAAATATTTACGCCGAAATTAGTTGTCATTTCCCAATATCCTTCTTCTGCTGCACTGGCACCTTGTGCAAATTCAGATCTGATTGGTGTTCCTACAAGAACGGAATTTTTAGGGTTCTTATCTAAAGGCAAACCTAGAAGAACTTTATCTACAAAAAATTTACTTATTTTATTAGAAAAACCTAAACGGGAATTGGAATCGTGAATAGCAGTTTTAATACCCATGAAATGTGCGCAAAACACCAACGGAAAGGAAATATATCCCCCCATACCAACGCAGGCAACAGGTTTATAACTTTTGATGAGCCCGCGCAGATAGAAATAACTTTTTATAAATTTTTTGGTAAAATTGAACCACCTAACGGGGTTAATTGAACGGGGCATTGCCTCAAAATCAATCTCATGATAGAACAAATCTTTTTCCTTCAGAATGTGGGCTGCACTGCTATTACCCTTTTTTATAATAAAAATAACGTCGTGACCTCTTTCTATCAATTTAAGGCCAAGAGCATAACCAGGATAAAAATGCCCACCTGTTCCCCCGGCTGCTATCATATAAACTCTTTCCATTTTATTTTACTTCCTTATCCGCACTTTTATTTTCCTGTGCGGCAATATTCATTAAAATACCCATCATTGCTAAAGTTATTAATACCGAAGATCCGCCATATGAAAAAAACGGTAAAGGCAAACCCTTTGTCGGTAAAAATCCACCTGCAACAAGCATATTTACAAAAGCCTGCAAACATAAACACAAGGTTATGCCCGCTGCCAAATAGGAGTGAAATTTATTTTCCGTTGTTCTTGCAATAGTTAAACCTCTAGCAAGTAAAAATACAAACAAAATAATTAAAGCAAAAGCACCTATCATGCCGACTTCTTCACAAAATATAGCAAAAATAAAATCCGTATGGGCAGCGGGCAAAAATTCCAATTTTAATTCTGATGCCCCAAGCCCTTTACCAAACCAACCTCCCGAACCTATGGCGTATAAAGAATGGGAAAGTTGATAACCGGCATCACCTATAGTTTCTTCCGGTCTAAGAAAAGTTACGATTCTCTTTATTCTGTACGGATGGCGAAAACACTCTATAATCACAAAAGGTACTGCCGATAAAAGAACCATAGCCAAATATTTAACTTTTGTTCCCGCTATATAAAACAAAGCCATTGCAACAACAAATATCAAAGCAGGTATACCCAAATCTTTACCTTTTACAATTAAGCCTATGGTAATTAAGGTATAGACAAAAGGAACAATTAAAACTTTAGGATCTACGGAAATATCTTTTTTCTTACTTAAAAAATAGGCAAGAAAGATTATCAAAGCAAGTTTAGCAAATTCCGAGGGCTGTATATTAATGGGACCAAGATGTATCCACCTATGTACGTGGGCTACTTCCGCACTAAATAAAGCCCAAATCAAAAGCCCCCAAGTTATAAATAAAACTATATTGGGTTTTATAATTTCTTGCAAGCGCGTATAATACCGCGCCAAAATTAACATAACAATTATACCGAAAACATCAAAAAGAAGTTGTTTCTTAAAAAAGCCCATAGTATCAAAAGCGCTTGAAGAATAGGTAAAAACCAAACCGAAAACAATCAAAATAACAGTGATAATAAATAAAGTCCTATCCAAGGAAAAACTTTCTGTATGTTTTTTCTTTTTATTCTTTAATTTTACCGGACCTTTTTGAAGATAAATATTTCTCATCTTATCTTTAAAGAAGCCAAAGCAATCAACATCAAAACAATGCCAACTATCCAAAAACGGACGATAACTTTCGGCTCGGCTACTCCTTTTAATTCAAAATGGTGATGTAAAGGCGCCATTCTAAAAAGCCTTTTACCTTTTGTTGCCTTAAAATAACCCATCTGCATAATAACAGAAATTGTTTCCATAACAAAAATACCGCCGACAATAGGCAAAACAAGTTCCTGTTTAACGCAAATAGCCGCAGTGGCAAGAACACCACCTAAAAACAAAGAACTTGTATCCCCCATAAAAACTTGTGCAGGATAAGCGTTATACCACAAAAAGCCAAGACAGGCCCCCACCAAAGCCCCCATAAATATAGCAATTTCACCTGCACCGGGAACATAGATTATTCTCAAATAATCTGCAAAACCGATATTACCTGCAAGATAAGCAAACACAGCATAAGCACATGCACAAAAAATCATACTGCCTGCGGCAAGGCCGTCAAGCCCGTCTGTCAGGTTTGTCGCATTGGAAGAACCTATAATCATAAGCATAGCAAAAATAAAATAAAAAGCCCCCAAATTAAGTATCATTTTACTGCTCATATAAGGAATACTTAAAGCCGTTGTATAAGCATCACTGGGCGGATACGCCCCCAAATAACCGACCACAACAAAAGCCGTTATTAATTGAACAGTTAATTTTAACCAAGAAGGCGCACCGGCAGGATTTTTCTTAACAAGTTTCATATAGTCATCAAATATACCAATAAAAGCAAGCATCACAGAAACAAATATAAGCAGCCAAATAAAGCGGTTATCAAGACGTGCCCAAAGTAAAACTGATGAAAGCAAACTTATAATAATTATTATACCGCCCATAGTCGGTGTTCCGCTTTTTGAAAGGTGGCTTTTAGGGCCGTCGGTCCTTTCCACCTGGGAAATTTTATAACTCCTCAATTTTTTTATTATGGCAGGTGCAATCAAAAAAGCAATAAGTAAAGAAGTTAAAACTGCGGCACCTGTTCTAAAAGTAATATAGTTAAAAATATTAAGTGTGGAAAGATTTTCCCTAAAAAATGTTAAATAGTAAAGCATTTATATCTCCTTAAAAATACTTTCAAAATTTAAAGAATTAGAAGCCTTAACAAGAACAATAGAAATATTTTTTAATTCTTGCCTAAGAGGTTCTATGATATCTTTTGTTTCTAAAGCATATTTTACCATTACAGAAGGCTCTTTTGCTAAAATTTTATAAGCCTCATTCATCAAAGGCCCGACCAAAAAAACTTTTTTTATTTTTAAATCAAGTATTTGTTTAGCCAGTTCCTGGTGATATTTAACGGACTCTTCGCCTAGTTCGCGCATATCACCCAATACGACGGCTTTTTCCCCTTTTTGCGAAGATAAAATCTCTAAAGCGTTTTTCATTGAAAACGGATTTGCATTATAACAATCTAAAATAAATTTTACTCCGTGCTTTGTTCTTTCTTCAAGACGCAAAGCCATAGGCTTATAATTTTGCAAAGCAAGCAAAACTTCCTGCGGATTTAAACCAAGAGAAATTGCCCCCAAAGCAGCCGCTGCGGCATTTAACTTATTGTGTCTTTGTAGATGTAAAGCACTTTTATAAATCTGATTTTTATATCTAAAAGCAAAAACATCTTCTTGTAAAATTTGCAAATCGGCATCTTGGCTAAAGCCGTAACTTAAGGCTTTTTTATTGTAACTCTGTTTTAAATTTTTTAAATATTCATCATCAATATTATAAACCAGAGTACCGCCTTCTTTAATATATTTTAAAATTTCGGTTTTAGTTTCAAAAACACCTTGTAAAGTTTTAAAAAATTCCAAATGTGCCGGTGCAATATTTGTTAAAACGGCGACATTAGGTAAAGCAAGTGAAGCAATTTCATCAATATCGCCTTTATGGGATGCACCAAGTTCAAAAACACCGTATTTATCTTCGGGCAAGATTTCAAGTAAACTTAAAGGAACACCGACTTGATTATTAAGATTGCCTATATTTGCCCGCGTTTGGCCTTTGTAAGATAAAAGAGCAAAAAGCATCTGTTTTGTAGTGCTTTTGCCGTTAGAACCTGTTATACAGGCAATTTTTAATTCATTTTGAAGTCTGTGGTATTTTGCTAAAGACTGCAAAGCCTTCAAAGTATCTTTAACTACTAAACAGGCAGGTGCTTCTTTTACAAAAGTATGGCTGACAATAAGATTTGCCCCTTGCTCTAAAGCCTGTTTAACAAAATTATGTCCGTCGTATTTTTGGCCTTTTAACACCCAAAAAGCCATATCTTTTTCAACTTTACGGCTATCGGTAGTAAGGGTTTTTAATATCCCTTTATCGTTAATTTTACCTTCCGTAATTTCTGCTAAAGTTTGATAATCTATATTTAAGTTCATAAAACCTCATCATCGGGGGGAACCCCTTTCATAGCAAGCAGATAACTTGCAATTTCAGAAAATATATGTGCTGACGTAGAGCCAAACAAAGCGCGTTCCGGCTCGTCAAGGACAACTAAAATTGTCCATTCCGGATTTGATGCCGGCACAAAACCGCAGAAAGATGCAATATGGGCAGATTTTTCATATTTTCCGCTTGCATTATATTTTTCCGTAGTACCTGTTTTGCCGGCCACTCTATAACCTTTAACTTTTGCCGGTTTACCTGTTCCTTTTGTAACGACATTTTCAAGCCATTTATTAACTTGGGTAACCGTTTCCGGCTTTAAGACTTTTCTCACTGCTGTGGGTTTGGCAAATTGTTCCACTCTGCCATCTTGATATTCTATTCTATCTATAAGATGGGGTTGCATCAAAGTTCCGCCGTTGGCAAAAACACTGTAAGCCCCCACAAGTTGAACAGGGCTGACAGATACCGTGTAACCATAACCTGCCTTGGCAGTATCTATGGGTTTCCATTTATTCCAATCACGCAAGATACCGCCTGATTCACCGAGAAAACCAATATTTGTTTTTACGCCAAATCCGAATTTCTTAAAATAAGAAAACAATGTTTTTGCGCCAAGATCCAAAGTTATTTTACCGGCACCGATATTAGAAGAAACTTCCAAAATTTCACTGACGGTAAGCCAAGGTTTTTCCTGGTGGTCTTTAATGATGATACCGTTAACGTTCCACTTATTATTTTCCATAAAGAAAATACTGTTTGATTGAATACTGCCACTATCCAATGCCGCGGCCGCACCTATGGTTTTAAAAGTGGAACCAGGTTCATAAGTAAATTGAAAAGGCAAAGCCCTGCCGTCTAAAGAAGGGTAAGATGCCGCCGCAACTATATAACCTGTTTTAGGTTCTTGGACAAGAGCAAGCGCACTTTTAACTTTATATTTTTCGGCATATTTTTTTAAAATACTTTCAACCTGATACTGGGCAAGACTATCAATAGTTAAATAAACATCCGAGGTCGAAAGTTCCCTTTCCAAACTTTTATCGTAAATAATTCCGCCCCAGCGCGAGCGTTTTACCGTCTGACTAGGTGCCTCTTGGGAAAGTTTTTTATCAAACATCAGTTCTAGCCCTGAAAGCCCACGGTTTTTGGAATTTGTTGCCCCTATCATATCCTTTGCGATATCATCGTAAGGATAAAGGCGGGTATATTCTCTTTCCAGTTCAACGCCCGTCAATCTTTGGGCATTTAAGACTTCTTCCAATTTCTCATAATCTAATGGTGAAACCTTCTTTTTAACATAAAAGAAGTTCTTTTTTTTACGCCAAAGTTTATTTAATTTTGATTGCGGAACCCCTAAAGTCTCTTGTAAAACTTTAAAAAGAGCATCTTTATTATTAACATTTTTTTTGCTTAAAGCAACGGCATAAGTTCTTAAAGACTTTGCTAAAACTACACCGTTTTTATCCAATATCTGTCCGCGGAAAGTATCGGCTTTTGTTTGAGTGTAAACACGTTTTTGTGTCTTTTCGGCATATTCTTTGTGTAAAATAGTTTGAAGATAGAATAAACGCCCACATACAAATAAAGCAAGAGCAAGGCATAATAAACCGCAAATTTGTATTCTTCTTTTAGTGTTCATTTTTACCCTCTAACACTATTACTTTTGTCGGTTCAATGGCAACAAGCCCTTGTGCTGTTGCTTTATCTATAATCGCTTGCGGACCGGTATAAATACCGACTTGATAAGCAATATATTGATTGCGGGCTTCCTTAAAGGCAATATTTTCCATAAGTATTGCTACGCGCTGGCCGCTTTTTTCCTTTTGTATACGCAAAAAAGATATGATAAAGAAAAATATACCGATAATTAAAATTACAGATAAAATCTTCTTCATTTTAACCTCTCGATAATTCTTAATTTTGCGCTTCTTGCGCGGGAATTTTGCTGTATTTCCTGCCAAGAAGGTTCAATAACTTTTTTATTAACAAGCCGCCAACAATCTTTATTTTGGCATAAATCTTTTAAAGCATTTTTTATAATTCTGTCTTCCAAAGAATGGAATGTTAGAAAGGCGGCGCGCCCTTTTGGTAGCAAAATTTTATTCAATAATTTAGGCGCATTTCTAACCGCACCGAATTCATCATTCACTGCAATTCTTAAAGCCTGAAAAGTCCTTGTCGCAGGATGGGTTTTGGAAGTTCTGGGGCAAACATTTTCAACGATTTTGGCAAGTTGCCAAGTTGTCTCTATAGGTTCTTCTCTTGCGGCAAGAACAATGGCTTGGGCAATTTTGGAGGCAAATTTTTCCTCCCCGTAATCTACTAAAATTTTTTCTATTTCATCTGCCGGCCAGGTATTAACTATTGTTTTTGCCGTTAAGGTTTGCTTTGTATCAAACCGCATATCAAGCGGACCTTGATTAATAAAACTAAAACCGCGCGAAGCATCATCCAACTGATAGGAACTTAAGCCCAAATCAAACAAAACTCCGTTTACTCCGGGAATATTATTTTCTTTTAAGATTTTTTCTATCTCAAGATAACTTAAATTAAAAGCAGTAAGACGGCTATCTGCAACATTTTCTTTTGCCATTGAAATGGCTTTTTCGTCTTTATCAAAACCGAAAATACGCGCATTAGATCCTAATGAGGAAAGTAAAATTTTTGTGTGTCCGCCAAGCCCCAAAGTTCCGTCAATATAAAGACCTTCTTTATCCGTTATAAGAAGTTCTTTTATTGTTTCGGCAAGTATTGGGATATGCTGCCATTTTTGCATAAATCAAATTTCCCCTTTTTTATTGTGCACGTAAGATTGCCAAGCATATTCAAGCGAAGATAGTTTATTAAAAGGCATACCGTAAGCCCTATATAAAGAACGGCTTGTGGGCATACCGCTTTTTATGTTATTACAAAATTGATAAAACTCATCACGTGTTTTAGAAGTTAGCAAGTAATCAATCACGCTATAAGCCTGTGCATACCAAAGCAAGACATCATCTTTTGAATAATTTTGTAAATCTTCCGCATTAATAAACTCATCAAAAGCAATATACTTTCCTTCGGAAAATTTCTTTAAAAAAGGTTTAAGCCATTGTTTCTCCTTTTGCTTTTGATTTTGGGTTTGTATATAAACTGCAAAACCCTCGCTCATCCAAAGGGGCGGTTCTTTCGGCAAGAAAAACCCGTCAAAATAAATATGGGTAAGTTCGTGGATAAAATTTGTTTTAAAATTAGAGTTTTCCAAAATAAAAATGCTTTGCGCACTAACATCCGTTGAAGCAACCGACCACGAAGGACGCGAAGTATAATTAGAATAACTTTCCTTAGTTCTAAACATCATTAAAAAAATTCTCTTAAAATCAGATACTACGGAAAAAGGTATAACATCTAAAACGAAATTACCGTGAATATCTGCCAAAAAATCTTTTAAACTTTGAGGTATCTGCCTTGCCTCTCTATAAACCAAATAATTATTTGTTAAAGCAGAAAAAAAGCCTTGCGGGGGTGCCATCCAAGTTTGTTTATTTACTATTGTAAATTTCTTTGGTGTTTTTACTTCTGGTATTTCTTGGTGTTGGGGCATCTGTTCCGAAATGAACTCTTCCCCTTCACTACCCTTGAAAATATCGGTAGATATTTCTTGCTTCGGTTCTTTTGGGGCTATTTTTCTATCTGATGAAAAGTTTTCAAAGCAAATCAACCCCATTAAAGAAGCAAGTAAAATAAAAGCCAAAATATTTATCCTTCTTGAAATATCCATTTATATTTTCCTAAAAATCGCTATTTTGCGCATTTTATCGTCGCAAGGTAAAAAATACTTTTTTTCAAGTTGCAGGCAAACATCCGCTTTATGTTGCACTTGACTATCGGCCTGGCTCATAATACCCTGATAGGCCAAAAAATGACCACCGTTTTTTAAATTGGCACTGCACAGTGGCAAAACATCATCTATTTTACCCATGGCCCTTTCAGTAGTAATATCAAAAGTTTTATCAATTTCCTTTTGCCCTGCCTTGATGTTCAAAACTTCAACATTATTAAGGCCGAGTTTCAAACAAACCCAATTTAAAAATAAGCAACGTTTATTTAAGCCTTCAATCAAAGTTATTTTTGCTTTATCAAGCATTATTGCCGTAACGATACCGATATAACCCGCACCGCTACCAAAATCCGCTATATTTAAGGCGTTTTCGTCGATTTGCTTTATCAAACTTACACCGTTAAGAGCATCTAAAATATGTCTATCCCAAATTTCCTGTTCATCTTGAACGCTGGTTAAGTTTAAATCTTCTTTTTTCTGCCAAAGCAAATTTATGTAAGCAAACAAATTTTCTTCTTGCTTACCGGATAATTTTAAGTCTAAAGTTTTTAAATAGGCTTCCTTCTTATCCATTTTTTGCTTTCCTATATTTTGCAATACTTAAAGCAATAAGTTGTAAATCAGCCGGAGTAATCCCCGGGATTCTTGACGCCTGACCAAGCGTTGCCGGTTTTATTTTGGCAAGTTTTTGGCTGCTTTCAATTAAAATACCTTTAACTTTGCTTGCGTCAAAACCGGGCGGAATAACAATTTTATCTGCGTCAGCAAGGGCTTTTGCATCTTTAATATTCCTATCTAAATAACCTTGGTATTTCTTTTGTATTTTAGCACTTATTTGTGCTTTTTCAAAGTCCCAGGGACCTAAATCTTCCTGGGTTATGGAAGTTTCCCCTTTTTTTGCCATTTCGCTGAGGGCAGTTTGATAATTATTAAAATATTTTTCATCTTCTTTCTCAAAGAGTCCGTATTTAAAAGCATATTTGCTTAAACGCAAATCGGCATTATCCTGGCGCAACATTATGCGGTATTCCGCGCGCGAAGTAAACATTCTGTAAGGTTCGTTTACGCCTTTTGTTACAAGGTCATCAATGAGAACGCCGATATAAGCCTCATCTCTTCTTAAGATAAAAGGTTCCTGCCCGCGCGCTTTTAAAACGGCATTTATGCCGGCCATTATACCTTGCCCGCCGGCTTCTTCGTAACCGGTTGTACCGTTGATTTGACCGGCAAAAAATAAACCGTTTACAGTTTTAACTTCAAGCCAGGCATTTAGGCAAGTCGGGTCGGCATAGTCATATTCTATTGCATAACCGGGGCGCACAATTTGCGCCTGCTCAAGACCGGGAACTGATTTTAAAAGTTTATATTGCACATATTCGGGCAAACTAGTGGAAAACCCCTGTATATAATATTCACTTGTATAAAGGCCTTCGGGCTCTAAAAATAAAGGGTGGTGTTTATTTTGCGGAAATTTTACTGCTTTATCTTCTATTGACGGGCAATAACGCGGACCTATTGAGTGAATATTACCGCTATACAAAGCCGACTCCTTTAAATGTGTCTGTAAAATTTCCGCCGTTTCATCAGTGGTTCTGCCGATATAGCATTGCAGGAAATCTTTTTTAACTGGTTTATTAAAAATGGACATCGGTGTATAAGGAAAGTCCGACGGTTGCGGAGTAAATTTTGAAAAATCGATAGTATTTCCGTTAATACGCATCGGTGTGCCTGTTTTCATGCGGCCGATAGTTATACCTAAATCTTTAAGGCTATCACTTAAAAGAGAACTTGGCATATCATTATACCTTCCGCCTGAAAGCATAACCTTGCCGATATGCACTTTACCCTTCATAAAAGTGCCTGGCGTAATAACTAAAGTTTTTGTTTTATATCTAGTATCACGCGCGGTATCAAGTGAGCAAACTTTGCCGTTTTCCACATTTACGCGCATGGCTTCGTCTTGAATTATATGTAAATTTTTGGCATTTTCAAGATATTTTTTATAGGTAAATTGATAAAGTTTTTTATCGCATTGTGCGCGGGGTGACCAAACGGCTTCCCCTTTGCCTGTATTTAACATGTGATAGTGAACGGCACTTTCATCGGTTATTTTACCCATAGCACCGCCAAGCGCGTCAATTTCTTTTACAATTTGGCCTTTTGCAATTCCGCCGATAGATGGATTGCAGGACATCTGCGCAATAGTATCTAAATTTTGCGTTATCAGTAAAGTTTTTGCGCCCATTTTGGCACTAGCCAAAGCGGCCTCGCACCCGGCGTGGCCCGCGCCTACAACAATAACATCAAAAATTTCACTATATTCAAACATTTTCTTTTTCCTTCTTACTTACCTACGCAAAATTTAGAAAATATAATATCTAAAACATCATCCGGCGTAAAAATGCCGATTAACTCTTTTAAACTTTCAAGTGCCCACCTTAAATGCGCCGCCATTAAATCAAGTTCGCCTGATTTTTCAAGCGCGAAATTAAGTTCTTCACTTGCTTTTTTAAGTGCCTGATAATGCAAGGCGGAAGTTATAATAACTTCATCTTGATTCAAATCTGCTAACCCGATAGTTTTTATAATTTCCTTCTTTAAATCAGCCAACCCCTGCCCTGTCTTACAGGAAATGGCGTTCTCTTTTTCTTCGCTCTTAAACAAATCTGCTTTATTATAAACTTCAATTATTTTTTTACCTGTTTCTTTAATTTGCTCTAAAAGTTTATCTTCAAGTTCGGTTCTTTCAAGCGCGTGAACAAAAATTATAATATCTGCCTGCTCGGCTGCTTTGCGGCTTCTTTTCATACCTTCGATTTCAGCAGCATCTAAAGCATGCTCTCTGATGCCGGCAGTATCGGTTAAAATCAAATTAAACCCGTCAATAGAAATTTCTGCTTCAAGCGTATCACGCGTTGTTCCGCTTTGGTCGCTTACTATTGCTCTATCAAAACCAAGTAGCGCATTTAATAAACTGCTTTTGCCGCTGTTTGGCACACCGATAATTGCGGTTTTTATACCCTCTTTAACAAATTTACCGTTAGAAAAAGTATCTGTCAATTTCGTTATATGTTTTTGCGCTTTACCCAAAATCTGTTCTATATAATCTTTTGATAAATCTTGCATTTCGCCGTCTGTATCATCAAGGCGCACTTCCACTTGGGCAAGCAGATCCATAAGATTATCTTTTATTTCTTTTAACTCGCCGGAAAGTTTGCCATCAAGCGTATTCATTGCGGCTTTGTGGGCGGCTTTATTTTTACTTGCAATAATATCGGCAACGCCTTGCGCCTGGGCAAGGTCCATTTTACCGTTAAGATAAGCGCGCATAGTAAACTCACCTGCACGTGCCTGACGTGCACCTAGTTTAAAACAATTTTGTAAAACACGCGTTTTAATATAAGGACTTGCGTGTAGAGAGATTTCCACAATATCCTGGCCTGTATAACTGTTTGGGGCTTTAAAGTAAAGGGCAAGCGCTTTATCAAGCACTTGATTTTCGTCGTAAATATTAACTAAAGTCGCTTTTCTTGGCTCAAAAGTTTCTTTGCGGGTTAAAGTCTTTAAAATTTTAAGAGATTTTTCCCCGCTTAAACGCAAAACAGCAACCGCCCCACTGGCCGAAGATGTCGCAAAAGCCACAATAGTATCATTTAATAGCATATATATATTTTAGCATTTAATGAAAGAGGTTTAGTAAAAATAAACCCCCGCATTTTTTAAAATAATGCGGGGGTAAATTTTGTTTTGTTTAATTACTTTTTAACTGCCGATGTAACAACCGTTAATATCGTGGTTCTCATCGTGGTTGATACCTGCTTGTGCAGGGCAGCGGCAACATTCTAAGTCGTAATCGTATTCGGTATCTTCCGCAAGACAACCGCAACTGCAAGTATTGGTGTCATAGTAACCTGCACCTTTACACATTTTTTGCGTACAACCGTTGGTTTGGTCATAAGGTCCCCATGTTGAGTAACCGTCAGTCTGGTCGCATAAGCAAGTTCCACAATGCTCATCCCATGTACTGCCGGGCGGGCATTTAAGACAGCCACTGCCTTCATACCAAGTTGTTCCAGTCGGACAAGCACAAGTTGCATTTACTACTGTGCCTTGATAAGAATCACTGGTTCTGGGACCAGTACTCGTCGGGCAGAAGCATTTTCCTGTTAGAAAGTTGCTTCCAGCTGCTACACCACCGGTATATCCGCTAGGACCATAATATTGATTGTTACTATAAAATGCCCATCCTTGTGTTCCTTCCGGACAACATGCTCTTCCATAGATTCTATACTGATTATTACTGTCCTCTGATGCTCCAAATTGTGTAGAACCATTATTACAAGAACAATATCCGCCGTTTACACCACTGCTATTTGATACCCAACTCATTCCTTCAGGGCATTTACATGGTGAACCCGCTGCTACTGCTCCACCTGTATTAGTTGTGTTTGTAT
>JAZUQO010000041.1:0-11500 GCA_045605725.1 Elusimicrobiaceae bacterium | reverse complement strand
ACTTGTGGACATAATAAATGCTAATAGAGGCAGAAGTAAAGTTGATTTAATTTCCGGCAGTTGTCACGGCGGAGCGGGCTTTAATCCTTATTTGGTTGATAGCAGTATAAATATTCTTTTACTCAGCGGATCAAACGAAGTTTGTTATGGTTCAGATAAATATTTTTTACTTAAAGGAGATTTACCTTCGACTTACTTAAAGGCAGTTGAAGCTGGTAGATTCGGCTCTTATTTAATTTATAAAGGTAAAGTATATAATCCTCTTAAACAGGCTTTACAAGCGGCAAAAGATAATGAATCTATAAAACAAGAATTAGAAAATTTAGAAAAAATTTATCTTGAAAAAGATATTTTGGGAACAAATCTTGCCAAAGATCTTTTGAATCTTTTTACAAATTCTGCAAATTATCAAATACGCAATTTCTTTGATAAAACGGGTATAACTCAAATAAATAATGAAAAATTAAAATTATTGCCACAACTGCCTTTTGTTCTTAATCCGGTTATTTCAAGTGGGCAATTTGCTCTGTCTTATATAACAGGCGCTCCTGATTACAGATATATTTTCCAAGTTTTTGATAAGAGTAAAAAACTTCAATATAAGGGCGGTGTTGAATTTGGCGAGTCCAGCGAGGAAATTTATAATTTCATTTTAGATGTTTCTAAAAATAAACTCGCAGGTAAAACAAAAATAGAAACTACAACACCTAAGCTGGAAGCAAGTAATATGTCTTTAGGTGAGCCAAACGATTTTATCTTTATAAAAACGCCAAAAACTATTGCTAAACTTTTTAAATCTCAAGGTATTCAGGGAAATCTTGCCGATAGAATTGCTGTTAGTTGTTTTGAAGGAGAAAAACAAAAATATAACCCTATTATCTTTGAAAAAATCCAAGAATTTCTACAAGCAGGAATTGAACCAAAATATATAGATAATATGGTAGCGGCCCTTTCAATTAAAGGGGAATTTTCTTTAGAACTTTATGATAAAGCCATGCTTTTACACAAAAAATACGGGCAGCCACTGCCGGCAAGTGCATATTTAACAAATTTATGTGTTAAATCAGGTGCTTTAGAAGATAGCAAATTTTTAGAATTAGAAAAATTAATTGAAGATAAATTTGATTTTTCTAAACTATCAAATTATAGGCCAACGCCGGAACAAATGGGAGATTTTAAAAAAATAAAAGAAGCCCTTGAAATATTGGGCAGAGATGTTTCGAAAGTATTAGTCGGTTTTGCAAAAGGCAATGGAAGTTTTGATATAGAAAGTTGGAATAATTTTATATATCTTGCCAAGGAATCCAAAAATAATCCAAATACTTTAACACCGCTTATAAGAGATTATGTTTTGTATAAAGACGTCATAGAAAATGCTATCAATATTTTGGGTATAGAAGAAACCAGTATGGCAATGAAACTTAACGAAGAAAGATACTTGGCTGTTTTTAAAGATCTTGCTTCTGTCTTTGAGGAAGAAAATTTAGCCTTATTAAAAGAAAAAATTGCCTCTTTACCCTTTGAAGAAAAATTGAAAACACTCAATATTCTTTCTGCTTCCGTTAATAGAAAAAAGAACATCTTAAATACTCAAGGTAAAAAAGATTTAATTGAAAAAATTTCTACCCCGCAAGCCTTTAAGGAAGAAATTAATAAATTAATTTTTAGACAACTTGACTTGGAATATACTCCTGAAATTGCTGAAATTTTTGATTTTACTTCCAACAATTATATCAACAATATTATAGATTCTCAATATCACTTTAAGGTCAATTTGACATTGCTTTATAATGAAATTAGTAAAAATATAGGTAAGCCGGTAAAACAAATTTTTGATGAATTACCGGAAAACCTGACATTTGCCGAAATGTGCGCACAAAGAGGAATAAATTATGATGCTTGGCGTAGTTTTAACCCTGATTCTTCAATTACAAGAAAAGTTCTTATCAACGGCGGGGCAACACCTCTAACAAGAATTTCCATGACAGTCCGCAAGGTTGATATGGACAATATTTCAAAGGCTTTAACCGCTGGTAATGAATCTGCTTCCTGCAGAAGTGTGGGGAAAGGCGAGTGCGGGGAGTTTTCTCCAAATCTCATCAGAAATAAAATGGTTCAACAAGTGGAAGTTTTAGTAGGAGACCGTCCTGTAGGCAATGCTTTAATTTATCTTGCTGAAGTAGATGGCAAAACATCTATTGTTATTGGTTCTTTTGTTAAAAGAAAGCCATATCACTCTTACGAGGTTACCGAACTTGTTCTTGATTATGTCCGCCAGATACGTTCTGAAATTACTTCGCAGGAAATACCTATTTATTTTAGCAATCATCTTTTATTTAATAATTATTATAATTATCCTTTACAAAAGCACGATGTAATGCTTATTGGTGATGGGTACAATGAAATATTTAACAGTTTCACCCATGAATCTGTTATGCCCTACACACATAAACATGTAGAAGTTGATCTTTTTACTATCGAAGAAGGGGTAACTAAAGGCTCTAGCAGAGAGGAAATTTTAAATTCCTTTATTGAAAGTAACATACCTGAAAAAGATGCAAGTATCCTCACGGATCAATGTTTCGAGGGAGATAAAAATAATTTCAATCCTGCTATTTTTAAAGCACAAAAAGATTTGCTTTCAAAAGAAATAGATCCTGTATATGTAAAAATGATAATTGAAAACCTTTCTCCTAAAGATAAATTTTTGCCGGAATTATATACGAAGACGATGGAATTAGCCCAAACATATCATGATAACATATTAAGCCTTTCAAATTTAATGACTTATTGCGTTGAAAACGATTCTTTTAGCCCTTCTGTGTATAAAAGAATACAGGAAATGTATGATAAGAGAGTAAATTTTAACAAATTATCAATGTTAAAAAGTTGCACTGTAAACGGTGTTTTTAGAGAATCTTTATTTGAAAAAGGTTTAAGTTTGGATAAAAGATATGGTAGTTATGCTTCAAGAGTTATCAGTGAATTTACAGATAAAAACGGAATTTTTAATGAAGAATATTGGACTGCTTTTGATAATTTGTTAACAGAAACAAAAGATCAATTTGATGATTTTTATAAATGTCTAAAAGAATATTTTTATTTGATAGAACCTATAAAAAAATCATTTGATTTATTAGGCGTAAAAAAGGTCAGTGAGGCAATAATTTACAATAAAGATCGTTATACCAATATATTTCGTGAACTATTTGAAAGTATTGATATTGCAAATATACCTTTACTGAAAGAAAAATTAGCCCCTTTAAATACAGATGAGCAACTTGAAGCAATCACCTTGCTTGCAGGTTCAATCAATAAGAAGGAAAAATATTTAAAATCATCAGAAATAGGTGACTTAATAGATAAAATCGGTGATAAAAAACTCTTTAAAGAAGAAATTAACCGAATTGTTTTTAAACAATTAGATTTGGAATATTCTCCCGAAATGGCGGAGATATTTAATTTTGCCTCAAGCAAATATCTTTCCCTTATTATGAAAGGTAATTATTTCTTTGATACAAGTTTAAAATCCTTGTTTGATACCTTAAAAAACAACATAGATAAGCCTCTAAAAGAAATATTTGATTCTTTACCGGAAAATTTGGCTTTTGCAGAAATTTGTAAGCAAAATAATACAAGTTATGAGGCTTGGCGCAGTTATAATCCTGATGATTTTATAACAAGAAATGTTTTAATGGACGAAGGCAAAGAGCCTATTACAAGAGAATATATGACTGTTCGCAAAGTAGATATGGACAATATATTAAAAGCCCTTACAAGCGGAAATGAATCCCTTTGTTGTCGTTCTGTGGGTAATGGCGCATGCAAGGAAGCCGCCCCGGAATTGATTAAAAATAAAATGGTGCAACAGATTGAACTAGTAAACAAAAATAATAGAGTGGTGGGTAATGTTTTAATTTACCTTGCAAAGGTAAACGGCAAACTTTCAATTGTCATGGGTTCTATAGTAAGAAGAGATAATTATTATGTCTCTAAAGAAATAAATGAACTAGTTGCAGATTATGTTCGCAAAATCCGTCAAGATATAGGTAGGCCCGATATTCCCATATACATGAGTAACTATCTTAAAGTTGCAAATCATTATCCTGTAGATTGGCGAAGGGTAACATTACTTGGTGAGGGTGACGGCAAAATATTTAATAGTTTTGTGCATAACTTCGAAGTTCCTTCCAGGCATAAAATTAATACTATACAACTTTATGAAGTTGATGAAGGTATAAGAAATACAAATGGCTTTACTAACACTTCTTTAAATCAGAAAAGTGCCACATCTTCCAATACTTCTGTTTTTACCAAAATTGTTGATATTGTAGATAAGGTAATGGAAGATTTTAATTTACCTGTTTTTAAATTAAGTATTGATAGCCCTAAAGGCGAAGTGATCGGTACGGGAGTTTATTTAAAATACCGCAATTTCCCGTTTATTTTAACGGCAGGGCATGTGGTTAAAGATGCAAAATCTCCGTTTGTAAAAGTTTTTAATAATCAAGGCCTAAATATACAATCGGAGGTCCTAAATATCAGCGCTAATACAGATTTAGCGGTTTTAAATGTGCCTCAAGGTTCTTTAGATAAATTTAAACCTTGGACTTTGGCTTTTAAAGAACCTCAAAATGGCGATGAAATGCTTGCGGTCGGTTTTCCGGATGGAAAATTGCGAGAAAAAATAAAACTTCACATGATAGATACTCATTTAAAAGGGCCTGAAAAACAAACTTTTTATCTTCATGATCAAGGAAAAATAATGGAAGGCTCCAGTGGCAGTCCTCTGGTAAAAAGAAATTATCCTAGTGAACTTTTGGGCCTTGTTGTGGCTGTTCACATGATAAAACCTATTGCTATAAGTGTACCTTTACCCCAGATAAGACTTTTCCTTGGGGAAACTATTAAAAAGATTCTCTTTACGCCGGAATTAAATCAAAAATATCTGCCGATGTATCCTGATTTTGCCAAAAAATATGAAAATATTTTAACGAAATATAATCTTTTACCTGTGCAAAGAAATTTGATAAAGATAGATAATGTTACACCTAACACTTTAAATACTAATTTCCAACCCGTTGCCATAAATGCCAATGTTAATAAAGCCCTATCTCCTTCTGAAATAAGCAGACGTTTAGAGAGAAAAATTCCTGATTTCTTTAGGTTAGGTTCCGGTTATTTTAGGGGAATGAAAGTTAACTCTTTAAGTGAAGTGGAAACAATTTTAAAGGAAGGTTTGCCTGTATCTAAAACAAGTTATGAGGGCGTTTATTTTGCTCCTGATCTAGAATTGGCTTTTGCTTATGCTGATAATCATGAAGTTGAAGCATGGATCCCCGTTTTATTAAAAGATGTTAATTATAAAGTTCTTACTCCGGTAGATCCGTTTAAAACGGAATATGTTTCCCAAAAGGATGTTTTGCCTGGAGAAATAGGTGATGTTATAGTTTGGACCACAGTTGATGGCAAAGAGGGGTGGTATAAAGCAATTTTAGATAAAGATAATAAACTTGCTTTGATTCATGTCGACGAAGTTCACGCACAGATTAATAGTCAAATTGCACTTCCGGAAAATACTATAACTTCGTGGTTGTCTAAGTTAAAATCAAAAGTAGTAAATAAAAATTCTAAAAAGAAAGCAGAATCCTATCTTAAAAAAACAAAAATAGCAGAAGCCTATCTTAAAGAAGCCAAAGCAGCATACGAGATAGAAGATCTGGATTTAGCGGAAGATTTTTATAAACAAGCCATTGCCGAAGATCCTAATAATGCTAAATATTATTATGAAATAGGGAAATTTTACGACGATGTTTATATTGATGATCATTATAAAAAATTGGCCTTAGAAAATTATAATAAAGCCATATCCCTTGATCCTAGAAAAGGTAAATATTATTATTCTCGTGCTCTTCTTAAAAAATATTTTTTAAAAGATATACCAGGGGCTATAAATGATTTGGCTATGAGTATGAAATACGGATTGAAAGGATTTTATACGGAAAATTTATTTAGAGAATGGAGCGGCCAAAATTATAAAGATTACATAAAAAATCTTGAATCCTTCCCGGGAACGGAATTAAAACTTAATTTTAAACCGGTGTCTTTAGTAAAACCAAGAAATTTTAATGTATTTAACTCTAAGCCCTATAACCCTACAAGATGGACACAGGAGGAAGCAGAAAATTATTTAATAAAACAAGGATTCTCCAGATATGATGTTCGCCAAGTAATTGAACACTGCCAATACAACAAGGAGTTTAGACCCGAAATTTTTGATCTTTTTGCTAAAGGATATGAAATAAAGCCGGATAAAAATTTTGCTATGGTAGCACTTTATTATTCTTTAAAGGGTGAAAGTTTTGATTATCAAAGATATTCAACAATTTATGCTATTGCCAAAAGAAACCCTAAAATGACTTTTAGCGAAATCCAACATTATTGCGAGGCCACCCCCGAACAACTTGAGGCTTTGTTTTATGCAGCGGATAATTTCCCGCAAATAAATCCTTTTAAAGTTATGGATCTTGCCAGTTCCAGTTATGGTTTTAAAGCAGATACTTTTAACTTGGATAATTATAAAAGAATTATCAGTTTGCTTAAAGAGGGAATATCTTTTGACGCAGCAAAAAGTATTTATGAAACTTGTGTGTTAAAGGATTATAATAAATATCATGAAATAATGAATAATTGGATAAGAGAAGAGGTCCCTTATGAAATGATAGATAAACTTTATGAAAATCTTTCTTCCCAAAATAATAGTTTTGATGAAATAACTTATAAGAAAATTGAAAATATCGCTAATGCCGCTATTGCAAGAAAAGATATCTTTTTCTCTGTCCAAAATCATACTTTTAACTTTAATGATATACTCGTTAAAAACTTTATTTACAAATTATCTTCCGAAATAAAAGAAACTTTAGAAATTGTTGATGAGCCAACTTTAATTGCCGCTATGGGCTATAAAATGGTTAGATTTGAAAATTTTGTCAAAACAGCAAAAAAAATGGCTTTAAATCTTTCCGGGAAATCAATTGAAGAGTTTTTAATAAGAGAAAGATTTTTAACAATTTTTTATCCTGCAAAAACAGAAAAAGCCAAAGAGTTGGAAATGAAAATAGCGGAACTTAAAAGCCGTTTTTCTAACACCCCAAAAAGTGAATTACCAGATTTGAAAAATCAAATTAACACCTATATAAAGCAGTTAAGAACTTTGCTTGATCAGGGGAAAATGCTTTCTCCTCAGGATAAAATAAAAATGATAGAGTTTATGGGTCAATTTATAAATTCTCAACAAGATTTAGAAGAATTGTTTGAGACCATCCAAAAAATAAAAACCGAAGGAAAAGATGCTTGGAATAAAAAAGTATTTGAATTAGTTGTTTCGCGTTTAGGTTCTACTTATAATAAGAAAGTGGAAGAAAAATTGCATCTTTTACAGAGTCCCCATTTAATGGACATTTTTAAATCTCTTGGAAATATGGGATTTAAACAGCAATTTAAGAAACTTTTAGATCTTTTATCAAAAGATGATTTCGGCAAAACTTTAGATGCATTACCACATAACATTGTAACCCAACAAGAATTTAAAAAATATGCTCTTGATTACAAAAAATATACAAATCCGAAAGTTTTTCCTTCCAAGACTTTTTACGACGGGGATAACCTTGTTGAAATAAGACAGGTTAATATGAGAGATGTTGCCAAAAGTCTGTATTTAGGTAATGAATCCAGTGCTTGTACTGCTATTGGTTCTAGCAGTCTTCATGATTCGTATGCGATACCTTATATTACAAATACTTTTGTTAGAGCAATAGAAGTGCTTGTGAACGGTAAACCCGTCGGTAATACCATGATTTATCCTGTACTCGTTGATAAGGCAAATAACCAAGGGCAAGAACTTGCTTTGTTAATAGACGATTTAAAAATTAACAATCCTTATAATAAATCTAAATACTTAAAAGAAGTTTCTCTTTTTGCCGAAGAGATAGCAGAAAATATAGGTATTAAAGAAGGGAAAGTTTATATTTCCGATTCTAATACTCTAGGCTATGATAAAAGATATCGTGGTTTTAATTTAGACTTTCACTTAATTGGTAAAACAGGGGATGGTATCTTCTTAAATGCTACTTTAGGCAATTCTATGTTGGGTGAACATTCAGCAATTTTAGTTCCTTCCGAAAAAATAAAATAATTTTTTAACTTACCAAACTCTTCTAATATTGCTATAATTAAGTGTGCTTAAAGTTGATAATTTGCAAGTTTCTTTTAAGATAGAAGAAAAAGAAATAAAAGTCTTAAAAAACCTTTCTTACGAGTTAGAAGAGGGCGATGTTTTGGCTGTTGTCGGGGAATCTGGCAGCGGCAAGTCAGTTCACGCTCTTGCGCTTTGTTCTTTGCTTGCGGATAATGCCAAAGTGCAAGGTTCTGTTAAACTTGAAGAAAAAGAACTTTTAAAACTTACGCCTAAAAAAATGCGCGCTGTTTTGGGCAAAAAAATAGCGATGGTATTCCAAGACCCAATGAGTTCTTTAAACCCTGTTTTGACTATTCAAAGCCATTTTACAGAAACTCTTCAAAACCATTTTAAAATCACTAAAAAAATCGCTTTAGCAAGAGCAAAAGAAGCCCTTAAATCAGTAGAAATTGACGAAAGTTGCTTAAAAAAATATCCGCACCAACTTTCCGGCGGTATGCGCCAGCGCGTTATGATAGCCCTTGCCCTTTGCCTAAAACCTCAAATTTTAATTGCCGATGAACCTACAACCGCGCTTGATGTAAGCGTCCAAAAACAAATCTTAGATTTAATAAAAAATTTACAAAAGCAAACAAATACGGCAGTTATTTTTATAACGCATAACTTGGCCATAGTTCAAGATTTGGCAAAGCGCGTTTTAGTGCTTTACGCTGGCGAAAAAATGGAAGAAGCCCCAAAAGATGAATTTTTTAAAAATCCCAAACATCCTTACAGTAAAGCCCTTTTAAATTGCTTAATTTCTATTGACGAAAAACCTAAAAAATTAAATACTATTGAGGGTAATCCTCCGCAAAGCGGGCAAGTTTTTAAAGGTTGCCCTTTTGAGGAACGTTGCCCCAGTAAAAAGCCAATTTGCGCAACTAAAAAACCTTGTTTAAAAGAAATCAGCCCGAAACATTTTGTCGCCTGTCATCTTTTTAATGGGGAAGAAAAACTATGAAAGAACTTGTGCGCATAGAAAATTTAAACAAAACTTACACATCTACCTCTTTATTCGGCGGGGAAAATAAGGAAGTTTTAAAAAATATTAATTTAACTATTTACGAGGGACAAAATCTCGGTTTGCTTGGTCCTAGCGGTTGCGGTAAAACTACTCTAGCCAAAATTATTTTGGGGCTTGAAAAAGAGACTAGTGGCAAAATTTTTATTTTAGGTAAAGATATTTCTACCTTAAACAAAAAAGAATTTAAACAGGTGCGCGCCCAGGTTCAAGTGGTTTTCCAAGATCCGTACAGTTCTCTTGACCCAAGAATGACAATTGAAGAAAGCCTAAAAGAACCCTTTATTATCCATAATAAAAAAATAGAAGAACAAGAATTAAAAAAACTGGTTAGTTCTGTTGGTATAAGTTACCAGGATATAAAAAAATATCCGCACGAATTTTCAGGTGGACAACGCCAAAGAATTTGTATCGCCCGTGCGCTGGCCTTAAAGCCGAAATTACTTGTTTTAGACGAGCCTGTTTCTTCCCTAGATGTTTCCGTTCAGGCGCAAATTTTGAATTTACTTTTGGAAATAAAAAAAGAATATAATTTAACGCTTTTGCTGATTTCGCACGATTTTGCGGTTTGTAATTTTATTTGCGATAATATTGCTATAATGTCTAAAGGGGGTATTGAAGAATTTGGAGCAGTTGATAAAGTATTAAAAAATCCACAGGGCGAGCAAACAAAAAAATTACTTGCGTGTTTGCCTAAACTTGAGAAGGAGATTATATGAAAATAAATCATCAAAGAATGTTAAAAAACTTTATGGAAATAACAAAAATCTACGCACCTTCAGGCGAAGAAAAAGGTATGCTTGATTATGCTAAAAAAGAACTTACAAAACTCGGCTGTAAAGTTTATATTGATAAAGCCGGTAAGAAATTTGGCTCCACTGCGCAGGGTAATTTAACGGCAAATTTTAAAGGAACAATTAAATCTGCTCCGTTCATTTTAGGGGGGCATTTAGATACAGTTCGCCCGTGTAAAGGCATTAAACCAAGTATTAAAAACGGCAGAGTTGTTAGCGATGGCACAACAATTTTGGGTGCTGATGATAGAGCCGGCCTTGCCATAATTTTTGAAGTTTTAAGAACATTAAAGGAAAATAAAGTTAAACATCCGCCTGTAGATATTATTTTTACTTTGTGCGAAGAGGGTGGAATGTACGGATCAAAATATCTTGATACCAAAATCATAAAAGGTAAAGAAGGTCTCTTGCTTGATAGCGAAAGTAATGAAGAACTTGTTGTTAATGCACCAAAAGCAGTTTTGTTTTATGTGACGATAAAAGGTGTCGCTTCCCATGCGGGTGTGGCTCCGGAAAAAGGAATTTCAGCCATAGAAGTTGCCGCAAAAGCAATTTCTATGATGAAACTCGGACGTATTGATCCTATGACAATTGCCAATATCGGTTTTGTTGAAGGCGGACAAGGCACCAATGTCGTTATGCCGGAATTAACTATCCGCGGTGAGGCCCGCAGCCGCACCAAAGGCCATCTTGAAAAAGAATTAAAACATATTGAAGATTGCTTTAAAAAAGCAGCCAAAATGTTTGTTAAAAAAGTTGACGGCAAAACAATTAAACCTGAAATTATTTGGAAGACCGAATTAAAATATCCTCTTTTAAATATTGAACCGAAATCAGCCTTAATTACCCATGTAAAAAATTGCGGTAAAAAATTAGGCCTTAATATCAAAACCGCCACTTGCGGAGGCGGTTTTGATGCCAATATTTTAGCCGGCAAAGGGCTTTCCACACCGATTATCGGTATCGGCTATAATAATGAACACACTACTAAGGAATATCTTGATATTGAAAAGTTCTTTAAAACGGCAGACTTGGTTTTGGATATTGTTGTAAATTACAAAAAATAAGAAGATATAGTTAAAAATTATATGGGCCTTTGGACCTAGATAAAAATGGGACCAAAGGCTCTTGCTTTATGTACATAAAATGTTTATTATATAAATATGGGAAAATATTTTGATATGTTGAAAAGGATGATAGCAATAACTCTTTCACTGATATTAATTTTTAATGTCAGCGGGGAGGCATTTGGAGCGATATTGAATGCAGCACCGCTAAAAAACATGTTCAAAAAGGAAGCGGAGCAACTAAAAGCGGCGTTAAAAGATATAGAACCTGGTACAGAGGTTAAAGAATCAGTAAGTTGCAGTGGGAGCGTAAAAGATCGCTACGAATGCGCATACGAAAACTTTGCAAAAGTAGCCCAAGATTATGAAGACCTAATAAAGG
>JAZUQO010000040.1:0-46562 GCA_045605725.1 Elusimicrobiaceae bacterium | reverse complement strand
CTATATTCATTTTTTTCTTCCTCTTGTTTCTTTTTTTGCAGGGACTTTGCTTGTTTTGAGAGGTCTATTATCAAGCAAATCAGGCCTAAACTTTTTAGTAATTTTCAAGGCCTCCTCTTCCTGCCATTTTGAAATTTCTTTATGATTTCCGCTTAACAAAACTTTCGGCACTCTTCTTCTGCGCCAAACTTCAGGGCGGGTATATTGCGGCGCTTCAAGAAGGTTATTTTCAAAACTTTCTTTCTGCGCAACATCTTCTTTAACGAAGGTGCCCTTTTGAAGTCTTGTTATGGCATCTACCATTACGCAAGCGGCCATTTCACCGCCGGTAATAATAAAATCGCCAAGGGAAACTTCTAAATCAATTTCAGGGTATATTCTTGCGTCTACACCCTCATAATGCCCGCAAACTATAATTAAATGCCTTTTTTTAGCAAGTTTTTTTGCTAAAGTCTGGTCAAAAACTTTGCCGCGGGGGCTTGTCATAATTATAAAAGAACTTTTCTTTTTAAGTTTTTTAATAGACTGATACAGGGGTTCTGCTTTCATTAACATTCCGCTTCCGCCGCCGTAAGGTCTACTATCAACTGTTTTATGTTTATCTTTTGCAAACTCTCTTGGGTTTTGGTAATTAATTTTTACTACACCTTTTTTTCTTGCCCGGCCGATTATACTGCTGCCTAGCACGGCTTCCATCATTTCCGGGAAAAGGGTAATAATATCAATTTTCATCAAAGAACCTAATCTTCAAGTTTCAAAGAAACTTTTTTGTTTGCTTTTGCTGCACTTGCGCTAAGGATAGTTCTGACTGCTTTAATAATGCAACCGTCTTTACCTATCACTTTGCCTTTATCTTCCGGCGCGACGCGCGCTGTAAGATAAACATTATTTTGCTCTTCTTTCATTTCAACAACTACACCCTCTTTATTGAGGGCCAAAGATTTCAGCAAATAAAGGGCTATATCTTTCATTTAAACAACTCCGTTTATTTGCTTGCTTTTTTTACTAAACTTGCGACGGTTTTAGAAGGTACTGCACCAACTTTAACCCAATGGTTTAATCTTTCATTGTCAAGTTTAATTTGTTCATTTTCTTTTAAGCAGGGATTGAATGTTCCCAATACTTCTTTTGCTTGAGAGCCGACTGCGCTTCTCTTTTCTGCAACGATGATTCTGTATTGCGGTTGAGTGCGTTTGCCTGTTCTCTGAAGTCTGATTACCACTGACATTTATTTATTCCTCCTATTTATTATTTAGCCAAAGCCGCATTTTTTATTTCGGCAAAGGCTTGTTTAATATCTGTCTGTGCAAAAATTGCAGCACCAGCAACAAGTGATTTTGCGCCGGAATTATAAGCAATTTTTGCTGTTTGACGGTTAATACCGCCGTCAACTTCCACTAAAATATTATGGTCCTTTGCAAGTTTTGCAACTTGGTTTATTTGTTCCGGGCTGTTTGGTAAAAACTCTTGCCCGCCAAAACCGGGATAAACGGACATAACTAAAATCAAATCTAACAAATCTAAATAAGGTATCAAAGTTGCTGCCTGGGTATCGGGCTTGATTGAAAGACCGCACCAAAGGCCTGCTTTTTTAATCTGTTTTAAAGTTTCTCTGATATTACCTCTTGCTTCAGCGTGTATAGTTAAAGCACTTGCACCTGCTTTTATAAAAGGCTCAATAAATTTTTGCGGTTCCTGAACCATCAAGTGAACATCTTGCGGTATTTTGACCATTTTATCAAGGCTTTTAACCACTGCCGGACCGAAACTTAAATTAGGCACAAAATGCCCATCCATAATATCAATATGAAGCCAGTCCGCACCGGCTTCTTCAACCTGTTTCACCTGCTCGCCAAGGCAGGTTAAATCTGCCGATAAAATTGACGGTGCAATATAAAGTTTATCTTGTTTGGTTTTAGGCATTGGTATCATATTACTTCATCTCTTTTTCGCGGACCAATATGCCGTCAACATAAATTCTTAAAGTTGCCTGACCGGCGTAAGGCACTGTTAAATCTATTTTAGAGCCGGGCTGTTTCGTTTCGTTTAAAATTTCTCTTTCGCCCAAAACATCTTGCAAAATAATTTTTACACGATTATCGTTTTTACCTTGGGGCAATTCATAGTGTATACGGTGCATTTTTTCATTTTCTTGAACAGGACGTGTACTAACGATAATTTTTATTGTGCTTTCCGGGGTAATTTGGGTATCTGCTACGGGTTGTTGTTTAACAACTATACCGTTGGGGAAGGGGGAATTTTCATCCTCCTCAACATCAACTTTTATATTCTCTGTTGAAGCCCACAAATTGACATCCGCAAGTTTTTTATGAATGAAATTAGGCACCAATTTTAAATTTGAAGGTGGAAATCCGCTTGAAACAACCAAGTTAACTGCTTGGCCTTTATTTAAGGTTTCTCCTGCGGTAGGAGTTTGACTTATAACTGTGCCCTTCTCCGCAGTTAAGGAATAGGCAGTTTCCTTTGTGCCCACGGCTAAATGGTGCTGTCTTAAAAGCAGTTCGGCATTTCTTAATGGTAAATCAACAAGATTTGGAACAGATATATTTTCGCTACCCTGGCTAATATAAACACGCACGACTTTGCCTTCTCTTGCTGTTGTTCCGGCAGCAGGTAGTTGACGGATAATAGTCCCGGCCGGTAAATTTGCATCAAACTCGGAACCGATTTTGCGTAAAGCAAGTTTTGGCCCTTCAAGTAAGTCTAAAGCCTCAACAACTTTTTTATTTGTTATATCGGGAACGAGGACTTCTTTTCTGCTATGAACTAAGGCAGAAAGTGCCCAGTCAAAAGAAACAAAAGCAATTGCTCCCAAGAAAACGGCAATAAGCCCTAAAATCAAAATGACTTTAAGGATACTTTTCATTACGACCGGTTTATCTTCCAAAAACTCGTCAAAATTTTTTAGTTCTTTAACTTCTTTTTCTTCACTCATAACTTTTTATAAAAAAACTTCACTGCCCGCCTTAAAACTTCTGCCGTTTGCATAATCTTTAGCGGACATTGTATTCTTGCCTGAAGGGCGTAGGCTTTCTATTAACAAAACACCCTCTATACATTGTATAAAAAAACCGCCCTCTTTTACAATAGATATTAAAGTTCCGGGTTTTGCCTGTTTTGTATTTTGGTTTTCTTTAAGCAAAGTTGTCTTTAGAATTTGGATACTTTGTCCTTGCGGAGTCATTGCTCGCGCGTAAGAAGGCATTGCACTGGCTAGGCCCCGGACTTTTCCGTGAATTTCGCGTGCTGTCATTTTAGTAAAACTAACAAGGCAGTCTTCCTTTTGAATTATTGGTGCTAGGCTTGGCGTGCCGGTTTGCTCAATTTGATTTATTTTGCCTTCTTCAATATCTTTTAAAACTTCTTTAGTTGCTTCAAGACCAAGATTTGTAAGTTTTTCAAAAAGGGAGATAGAATTTTCCTGTGGCAAAATATCTATCTTTTTTTGAACGGCAATTTTGCCTGTATCAAGGCCTTCATCTATCCAAAAAAGGGAAACCCCGGTTTCTTCTTCATTGTTAAAAAGTGTATATTGGACGGGTGCTGCACCGCGGTATTTCGGCAAAAGTGAAAAATGGACATTTAAGATACCATGTTTTAAAGCCTCAAGCGCGGGTTTTCTGAATATTTTGCCGTAAGCAACGGCAAGGCCTAAATCTGCATTTAAAGCAGCAATTTGCGGCACAATATCTTTAAATTTCTCAGGACTCATAACAGGCAAGCCCAGTTCAAGTGCACGTTTTTTAACGGGGCAAGGTTTTATATCAAGCCCGCGGCCACAAGGCCTGTCAGGTTGAGTTACCACCATTAAAACTTGCGTTTTTTTAGCCAGTTCTTCAAGAAAGGGCACTGCCACACCAGGTGTTCCAAAAAATACTGTTTTTAACATACTTATATTTTATCATTTTTAGAGATAAGATATTTTTTATTTTGATACATATGAAAAAGTTGCTTTATATACCACTGATATTAATAGTAGCACTTTTATTTACCGGCACTCTTTTTGCACAAGATAGTGCAGATCGCTCATTTGAAGAAGAACGCATCGCGGGCACAGAACTTGCCGAAAGAGATTTTCCGAATATGATAAGTCTATGTTAATTAGAATGGTTAATGGTTGGACCACCAGTACTGCCCATATTACGTATTTTAGACATCGTTCCGAACTTCAGCGTATGTGCTTTTTAGAGTATTTTAGAATAAAACATCCGGGTAATTCTTATGACGAAAAAACCTAGTAAATTTGTATGAAACTTCTCTTGATGATGAATGGTTACCCCCGTATTTAAAACCTGTGGAGGAAATTCCTTATCGTTTTGTTGATAAGAGTGCAATGCACGATTTAGGAGGAGGATCTCTTTCTAGGACACTTTTTGATGCACAGTCAAAATTAAACGAAGACAAAATACTAATACTAAAACTTAACTTAGAAATTATTTCAAAAAATACGAAAAACAGAAGAAAGGCTTTAGCAGACAAAGAGAGACAAGAACAAATTCAAGAGGTTCTTTCTATTTGCGACTATATCTTAGAATTCTTTAAAAAAATCAATTTATTGATCCAAAAACAAAGC
The DNA here is from genome assembly GCA_045605725.1 of Elusimicrobiaceae bacterium. Taxonomy (GTDB): domain Bacteria; phylum Elusimicrobiota; class Elusimicrobia; order Elusimicrobiales; family Elusimicrobiaceae; genus Proelusimicrobium. The sequence continues at coordinate 41,968 of JAZUQO010000040.1, read as the reverse complement.
AAGAAAAAATAGAAGAATTTGAAAAGGTGAAGGAAGTGGCCGAAAAACTTCAATCAGGTAAGAAACTTACCAACAAAGAAATAAAGGCATTAAATATTAAGTAGTATTTCTAAAAACTAAAAATCCCCCGTTTTATTTAACGGGGGATTTTTTGTGCAGTCAAATTATGTCTTATTTTACTTTAGCATTTGTCTTGATATATTCAAACACTTTCTTTTCATTTAAGGAAGCAAGAATTTCTTCTTTTCTTTCTTTAAAGAACTTTTCAACTTGTGTTTTTTGTTTAGGGTTTTGCTCAAGTGCTTTCTTTAATTCCGCTTGCAAATCTTCTTCTGTTGCTACAAGATTTTCTTTTTTTGCAATAGCGTGAACAAGATAACCGATTCTTAAATCTTTTTCAACGGAAGGTTGCATTCTTTGTGCAAAATGTTTGCGGTTTTCATCTGTCAAATCAGGTTTCTTACCGCCGAACATTCTGTTTAAAAAGTTTTCAACAGCCAAGTTAGTATGATAAGCAACCAAACTTTGCGGAAGTTCAAAATTATTTGCTTTAACAAGGGCTTCCTCAATTTGATTATTGAAATCTCTTTCACTTGCGGCCTTTGCATCGGATTTTAAATTATTGGTCAAAGTTTCTTTAAGTTTTTCAACATTATCAAAACCCATATCTTTTGCAAAGTTATCATCTAAAGTGGGCATAATTTTTGTTTTGATTTCTTGAACTTCAACGGTAAAGTTAATTGTATCTTCGCCGATTTTTGTATCAAATTTAACAATTTGGCCTTTCTTGGCACCTTTTAAAGCATCAGTCATACCGGCGATATTTTGATCGTTTTTCATATTAATAAGTTCGCTGCTAGCGGTATATTCTTTTTGGGCAACGCCGTTTTTAGAACCACTGTATTTAACAACTACAAAACTATCTTCTTTTACGGTAGCATCATTGCCAAGGGTTTCAAGGCGGGCATTATGTTCTAAAAGGTGGTCAATATTTTTTTGAATTTCTTCCGGTGTAACATCGGCAGATTTTTTTGTTACTTCAATACCTTTATAATCTTTAGGTTCAACTTCCGGTGCGACATCTACGGAAATTTCAAAAGACCAAGGGCTGTTTTCCTTTAAAGAACTGAAATCTGCTTTTGTTAAAAGCGGTGTCATTACTGCTTGAAGTTTGGAAAGTTCAATTGCTTTTGTGGCTGCACTGCGAACAACTAAATCAATAGCATGTTCCTGGATATGTGCGGGGAAAGTTTTTTTAACTAAATCAGCGGGTGCTTTGCCTGCTCTGAAACCTTGGATTTGTGCTTTTGTCTGGACTTGGCCTAAAGCGGATGTATAGCATTTATTAACTAAAGAGGCTTCTGCCTTAACTTCCAATTTAACGTTACAACCTTTTTTTTCTATTTCTTTATAAGAAACTTCATTGTCTTGTGCTACTGCAAAATTTGACATAACTTCTCCTCGAAAAAAGTGGGCGGAAAGGGACTTGAACCCTTAAGGATTGCTCCATACGGTCCTAAGCCGTACGCGTCTGCCAATTCCGCCATCCGCCCTTTATTACTCTTATTATTTAAAAAGCGTAGAACGCAAAAAGACGTGTCCTACGCTCTTCTAAAAAAGTGGGCCATACAAGGCTCGAACTTGTGACCTTACGCTTAAGAGGCGTCTGCTCTACCAACTGAGCTAATGGCCCTTTTCTATATAAATTATACAAAACTTTTTAAGATTTTGCACAAAATTGCACAAAACGTTAAAAAAGTGTTAAAATAAAGTATATTATTTCAAATAAGGAGTTTACAAGAATGAGGAAAACTTTCCTTGCTTTCAGTTTAGTTGTTGCGTTAATTTCAGGGGCATTTGCGCAAACTAGTTATGAAGAAACAAATGTCCTTATAGCTGATCATAAAATTATGGAATTAGGGGAAAAATACTTGGCCTTACTTTCCAATCTCTATCCGGAAGAAGCAACCCGCTTAGGCACAGGTATTTACCATGATCAACTTTTACAAAGGGATAAACAAAGTGAAATCAGAAGAGCAAAATCTATTGAATCTCTACAAAAAACTTTGCTTGCCATAAATCCTAAAAAACTTTCTGTTAACAGAAGGATGCAGTATTACACTTTGCTTGAACAAGTGAATAAAAAAGTTTTTGAAGAAAAAACTTTAGATCAATTAACCCAAGATCCTCTTTGGTATTTGCAATCTTTGACCTCTGTATACGATGTAGTGGAAAAAAAATATACCAACGGTGAAGATCGCTTGCGTGATGCTATTAAGAGGCTTGAGGCTTTGCCACAAATTCTCGAGCAGGGAGAAGAAAATATTAAAAACGCTCCTGATTTAAGAATGCGCCTTGCCGCACAACAGGCCCAAATTGCATATGCTTCTTTCGGTGAACTTTCCAATGCCTTATATAAAATGGCAAAAGCCGAACAAACACGACAGAAAGTTAAAGAATCTACAAATGCTGCAAGAGAAGCCTTAAAAAAATATGCTGATTTCTTAAGAGAAAATTTGGAAAAGAAAGAATATATTGATTTTAGGCTCGGGGAAGAAAATTATGCCGCACTCTTAAAGGATGTTTACTTCTTAAGTGAACCTATTGAAAAATATCAAAAGATAGTTGAAGCAGAAGTAGAAGATGCGCAAAAATTCTTAAAATCTTTACTCTCGCCTTATGTTATGGATATCTTAAGTGAGGAAGAGAAAGCCCAAAGAACAGATGACGAAGGTAATTTAGTTGTTTTGCCTTCCGACTATTATTTGGTAAGAAATACTAAATTTTCTCAAACGCCTGCTTTAGGGGAAATCGCACCTACTTATGCTTCTGTTTACCAACAGGCTTCACAATATTTTGCCGAAAGAGAATTGTTTGCCATGCCTGATTTGGCTTTAAGTTTGCAGAGAAATCCCCAATATTTAAAACAACCTTACACGGCTTCTTTATATTTGGCACCTTATCCTTTTTCTACAAGACAAAATGCAGATTTACTTTTGAATCTGCCTTCTGAAGAAGATAAAAGTGCTTTAACAAATCTCTTTACTTATTCAGACATTAGAATTGATGTCGCGCAAAAATTATTGCCCGGTATTAATTTGAGTTATAATGCAACTTTGGATAACCAGCAGGTTCTTATAAAGATTTCTGATGATATGTTTTATATTAACGGCTGGGCTGCTTATGCTTTAAAATTTGCTCAAAAAGAAGGTTTCTTTGATGATGAAGCCGATAATTTAAATATTGCTTGGCTTAATTACAAAAGGGCCTTGTATGCTTTAGCAGATATTAAGATGCAAACTAAAGCCTTAAATTATACCCAAACATTGGATATGTTGATTAGCGCCGGTATCAATGATGAAGAAGCAACAGAAAAAATTGATTTCCTGGCGATAAATCCTGCTAATGCCCTTTCCTACGTAATAGGCGCAAAAGAATTTGAAAAACTTAACTCTAAATATCAAAAGAAACTCAAAGATAAATTCAGTCAGTTAGAGTTTAACAATAAGATTCTTTCACTTGGAAGAGTTCCGCTTAATGTTCTTGGCGAAGGGCTTGAACAGGCCTACAAAACAAAACCTGTTGAAAGTTTCTTTAACACAATGTATTTCTAATTCACAAGGTTTAAAAAATAAACAGCGGAATTTTATAATTCCGCTGTTTTTTATTTTATTAATGTCTACCATATTTTATATAATACTTAATAGTAGTAGTTTGGGGGGCTTATTTAAGGATAAGGAGTTTAGTATGGAAGAACAAAATAATAATCAAAATAATGAACAAGAAAAAAATAAATTCAGTATAAATCCGGTTGTATTAATGAAAGACTTTAAGGATTCTTTTGGTATGTTTTTTGCTGCTTTATGCGGTAAATTTAAGATTCGTCTTTCAAGTATAATCTGGGTATTTTTTGCCTTTCTCTATATATTTATTCCTGTAGATTTGATTCCAGAGGCTGTTTTAAATGTTTTCGGTTTGGGGGATGATTTAATGGTTTTTGTTTTTATCTTAAATCAAATCAGACCGGATATTGAAAGATACAGACAATTCAGACTTGCACAAAAAGGGGAAAATAATGAAAAAGATCTTTAAGTTTCTATTTGTCACATTCATTATTTTAGGTATTTTGCTTGTGGGGGCATTGCTAACTTTAAAAATAATGTTCCCGATGGAAAAAATAAAAGCACAGGTCCAAGAACAAGTAAAAAGTAAACTAAACAGAGAAATTGATTTTAAAAATATTTCTTTATCTTTAAAGGGTTTAACTGTAACGGATTTTGCTTTATCTGAAAAAAGCACTTTTAAAGACGGAACTTTTGTTTCCGCAGATTATGCCTTGGCGGAAGTTGACTTTAAAGCCCTTTTACATAAACAAATCAAAATAGAAAATATCGGGCTTGAAAAAATAACCGTAAACATAATTAAGTATAAGGACGGTAAATTTAATTTTGATGATTTGATTGCCACTCAATCACAGGAACCTTCCGCAGAACCTAAAGTTCAAAGTGAATCATCTCTTATAGATATCAGCGCAAAACAAATTTATACTAAAGATGCGCTTATCAATTACACCGATGAAAGTAATCAGACAAAATTCAGTTTGAATAATCTAAATATACGAATTGATAATTTTGATTTAAATAAAGATTTTTCCGTCTTAATAACTTGTTTAAGCAAAGTTAATATGCCTAATTTAGTTTTAGATCCTGTTCTCTTTAAAATAGAATCTAAAATAAATTTAGCCTCTTTAGATATGCCAAAAGCAAAAGCGGAAATTAGCAATTTCTCTATCAATTATGATAAATCGGCTTTAATTTTTACAGGCCTTGTAGATGATTTTTCCAATCCTCAAATTAATTTAAGCGGTACTTTAAGCGGTATAGATAATAATCTGGTAAAACACTTTACACAAGATGAAGTTACGCCATTTTCTGTTCCGTTAATCAACATGATTTTAAGTGCTAAATTAAACTTGGAAAACAGTACGGCAAACATTTCACAAGCAAAGGCATCTATCGGTAATTCTTTTATAAAGACGAGATCTCAAATAGATTTTTCAAAAGCAAATACCGCTTTTTCTGCCGATACGGATTTATCTGTTTCTTTAGATGAGGTTTCTTCAATTGCTAAAGAAACTTTAGATGCTTTCAATTTAAAAGGGACAATAACCGGCAAACTTAATTTTTCGCAAGATAGTAAGTTTAATACCAAAGGTACCATCAATGTTAAAAATCTTGGCGCAAAAATTATGAATCAAGATTTGCAAAATATTAACGGCAATATAACCATAAGATCTCTTAACGATATATATACAAACAAATGGACCGGGGATATAGGTTCTTCTCCCGCTAATTTAACTTTGGCTTATAAAAAAGGAAAAAATACAGATATCGATTTAACCTTTTATATGAAAAAATTCACTCTTGAAGATATGGATTTTGAAAAATTATTTGCTAACAAAGAACAAGAAAAAATGGATACAACGGAACAAAATGTTTCGCAAGTGACCAAAGAAGAAAATCAAAATATTGAACGTTATAATTTAAAAACCGATATTACTATAGATCAAATAGAAAACAATGTTTTGACCGTAAATGATTTTAATCTTAAAACAGATATAAAAGATTTTGACCTGTCTTTTGAAAAAGCACAGGGTACTTTAAGTTTTAGCACTAAAAACGGGGAAATAAGAGATATTGATAAACTGATGTCCTCTTCTAAAATATTAAGGGTTATGTTCACCTCACTTAAGATAGTGCAAAAGGCTTTTGATTTTGCAAAACTTGACAACAGTTCTATTACTAATGGTATAATTAAATGTAATCTCATTAATGCGCAATATGATATTAAAGATGGCATTGTAAGCATTATAAAGAGTGATATAGATTCAGATTTAACTGTTGTAAGAGCAACAGGTAAGACTGATTTATTAAAAGATGCTATTGATGTAAAAGTGCAGGCACAAATCGGCAAAACAGGTTCAAATGGTTTCAAACCTTTTGTAATTAAAATTACCGGGCCGATTAGTAATCCTTCTTATAAACTTGATGTGCTTTCTTCAATAGCCTCAATAATGAGTAGTTCCGGCTCAAATGATAGTTCTGACAATGAAGAGTCAAGTAAAATAAATACCGCCGGAAATGTTGTTAAAACTATAAGCAATTTATTTAAAAAAAGTGAGTAGGAGGAAATATGGCAATATCTTCTTTTTCAATTTTGAGGCAAATAGGTTCTATCAAGATAGATGAAGGTAATGAAATAAAATTTTCCGTAGATGCATACAAGCAAAGTCGTTATCTTTCCGTTCGTAAATATCTTAAGTCTGAAACCTATAGCGGTCCTACAAAAGCAGGTATAACGCTAACATCGGAAGTCGTTGTCAAAATAGCCAAGGCTTTAGCCACCTTGCCGGATGATCCCAATAGTATTCAAGATGGTGAACTTGGCAAATATGCAAGAAGACAAGGCCTTGCCATTGTATTAAGGGTAAGTTCCTTTAATACAGCAAAAGGCATTGATATACGCCAATGGCAAGAAGATGAAACTTATACCGGTTGGACAAAAAAGGGTATTCGTTTACCTTTGGAAAAAATTAAAGAAATAAAAGAATTATTCAAATTATCAGCCCAATATTTTGAGGAAAATAAATAAAGTAATTTATGGCAACAGATAACCAAGAGAATCCTTCTTTACAGACACCTAAAAAACCATCTCAAAACCAAAATTCCTCACCGCGCCACCATGTCGATTTGGTCGGTCAGGAAATAGGTGGTTGTATTATATTGGAAAAAATCGCCGAAGGCGGTATGGGAACAGTGTTTAAAGCCAAACACAAGGCTTTAGACAGAGTCGTTTGTGTAAAAGTCTTAAGTCCTGCTTTGGCAGATGATAAAAAAGCCGTAGGGTTATTCCTAACGGAAGCCCGTGCTATTGCAGAAATAGATCACCCAAATATCGTTTTCGTGTACAATGTAGGTAAAGAAAAAGGTTATCACTTTATTGTTATGTCATACATAGAGGGTGAAAGTCTTTCTTCTATAGTAAGAAGACGCCCTAATTTGCCTATTTCCTTTATAGTGGATGCTTTTTGTGGAATTTTGCAAGGTTTGGATGCTGCCCATCAAAAAGGTATTATCCACAGAGATATTAAACCCTCAAATATATTGATCAATAAAAAACTTGAACCAAAAATTGTTGATTTCGGTATTGCCAAAAAGGTAGATAAGGATAAAGGTTGCGCCAAAACAACTGAACTTGCCGGAACTGCTTATTTTATCTCACCTGAGCAGGCTTTAGGTAAACCTATAGATGCCAGAACTGACCTTTATGCACTTGGTGCCAGTTTGTTTTATGTTTTAACAGGAAAATATCCTTTTACCGGTAAAAATTCAATGGATATTATTCAGAAGCATATCAACACACCCGTGCCGGATATTTTGACTTACAGAAGCAATATTTCTGCTTGGCTTGTGGAAGCAGTTAATAAATTGATGGCAAAAAAACCTGAAGACAGATTCCAAAGTGCACAAGAGGCCTTGCTTTTCTTTAAGAAATCTCGCGAAGATGAAAAATTGGCTTTAAACAGAGGTCTAAACATTTCACAAGAAGTTGGTTTGCGCTTAAGTAATGTTGAAAATGATTCAAAGACTTTGCCTTCCCGCTCCAAACTACCGCCGGTAAGACGTTATAGTGATGATGTCCCGACCATCAGAAAAAACCAAAAAATACAAACTTTTATACCATCGGTAGAGGAAACAAAAAAGACAAAATATAGTATCGGCAAAGGTTCTTTAACAAAGCCATCTGTTTCTTATTTTAAAACACTTCGTTCTTTCATTAAAAAGAGTGTTCTTTCTGTTGCTTTTGTGGGGTTGATGTTAATTACGGCTTCGGCAATATTTTTAAAATTAGGTGCTTTGGTTGCGGAGTTTAATAATCAAGTAGTTGAGCAGGGTAGTATTTTTAATATGCTTACCAAAGCCTTGTTAGATCCGCATTTCGTAGCCCAACATACCATGTTTATTTCTCTTGCGATAATATTTATTGTCGGCGTAATTTCTATGTTGTTTTTTAAATTACTTAAGAAAGTCGTTCCCATAATTTTAATTATCGTTGCACTTTCTTATGTAACAGGTGTTTTTGATTTAACCAGCAGTACTTCCGTGATTTCTTTTACAGCCCCGATAAGTTGCCTTACTTATTCTTTCTTATGTGCTGCTTTGGCAATCAAATTAAACGAAAAAACTACACTTCCCTTACCATTTAAGATAATTTCAATTTTCTTATTTATTTGCGGTTTTATTTTGGTATATAAATTTGCAGAGCCGGCACACTTTTTTGCAGGTACATTAACAGTCACTATTTTTTATGTACTTTTTGCTTTATGTTCCGCTGCTTGTGTAAGTTTGCTATTTAACCAAAACTCTTTAATGAGAATGGCCAGTTCAATGTTCTTTGTGGCTGCATTGGCAGCAGTATTTATTTATCAAGTCAGCGGTAATTTCTATTACCTTAAAGCCCAACTTGAAAATAAAACTTTCTTATCGGAAATTAAAGAACAGCAACCGGAAACTCAAATTGAAACACTGGAAGAAAATGTTCTCTTGCCTAAGACTGAAGAAACACAAAAAAAGGAAGTAATCATAACTCTTAATGAAGAGCCTAATGAACTGCTTTACAAAATATATTCTTCTAAAGATGTTACACCCCAACTCACAGATAGTATTTTATGGCGCTATTCCATAAAAGAACCTTTTAACAGTTTAAGTGATTACCGTAAAAACGGTATAGTTATGCTTATAATTGTTATTTTTGTGCTGTATGGGCTTATAGCGTATCTTATAGATGTCATTGCTTATAAAGAGGAAAAATGGACTTTGATATAGAACTTGGTGCTTATAGCGATATAGGCAAAATAAGAGAGAAAAACGAAGACAGTATCTTAATTGCGCCGGAACTTTGCCTCGGAGCCGTTGCTGACGGTATGGGCGGGCATAACAGTGGCGAAATTGCAAGTAACATCGCTGTCAGTATTTTACGTCAAACTCTTGCAGATTTAAAAGATAAAAAAATAACTATTCCCGAAGAATTTGAACCTTCTTTGCCTTTAATCTGCCGTAAAGTTTTATATTCCGCGTGGATTGCAAATGCAAAAATTTTTACCATGGCAAATGAAAATTTTAAAAGACGCGGCATGGGTACAACTTTAAGTGCCATTTATTTTGAAGATGATAACAATTGCGCCGCAGTTCATATAGGTGATAGTAGAATTTATCTTTATAGAAATAATGTCTTTTCTCAAGTTTCTAAAGACCACTCTTACGTTCAGGAACAGGTCCAAAAAGGGCTTTTAACAAAAGAAGAAGCCGAAAAATCACGCATACAAAATATTTTAACAAAGGCACTCGGTCTAAAAGGGGAAACTCTTTGTGATGCAATTTTGATTACGCCCAAAATCGGGGATGTTTATGTCCTCTGTTCGGATGGCGTAAATAAAGGCCTTTCGGATAAAGGCATTGAACAAATAGTCCAAAAGAAACTTTCCGTAGGTAAAACGGCACAAGAAATTGTAAAAGTTTCCGCCAACAATGATGGTAAAGATAATGTTTCTTGCGTTGTTATTAAAATTACCGAACCAAAAGAAGAATCTTTTCTAAAGACTCTTTTTTCGCATTTTTCGTCTAAAAAATAATTAGCAGTTAAATAAAGAGATTGACAAAAATAAAAAATAATGCTAAATTAGCAGTAAGAGGCATTAATTGCCAATTATAGTTTTTTATGGAGGATACAATAATGGCTAACATTAAAATTAAACCTTTAGGTGATAGAGTAATTATAAGTCCTATTGAACCTAAAGAAGTTGTAAGAGGGGGTATTATTATTCCCGATAGCGCAAAAGAAAAACCTATGGAAGGCAAAGTTGTTGCCGTAGGTCCCGGTGCCTTAAATAAAAAAGGCGAAAGACTCCCGATGGATGTAAAAGTCGGCGATAAAGTGCTTTATGGCAAATACAGCGGCACCGAAATCAAAATTGAAGAAGAAAAATATTTAATTATGCACCAAGAAGAAATTCTTGGTATTTTGGGGTAAATAAAGGAGTATAAATTATTATGGCTAAACAAATTATTTTTTCAGAAGATGCAAGAAGCAAAATGAAAACAGGCATTGAAAAAGTTGCCTCCGCAGTGCGTGTAACTTTAGGGCCTAAAGGAAGAAGCGTAGTTTTGGATAAAAAATTCGGTTCACCTTTAATTATTGATGATGGCGTAACCATTGCAAAAGATATTGAACTTGAAGATAAATTTGAAAATATGGGCGCACAACTCATCCGCGAAGTGGCCTCAAAAACAAATGATATCGCAGGCGACGGAACAACAACAGCAACCGTTCTTGCAAGCGCTTTACTTAATGAAGGTATTAAAAACATTACTGCCGGTGCAAACCCGACATTTGTTAAAAAAGGTATTGAAAAAGCCGTCGTTGCAGTAAAAGAAGAACTTAAAAAAATGCAAAAACCTGTTAAAACCAAACAGGAAAAAGCACAAATTGCCACAATTTCCGCTAATGATAAAGTTATCGGTGATTTAATTGCCGAAGCAATGGATAAAGTCGGTTTTGAAGGCGTTATCACCGTTGAAGAAGGTAAAACAGCCGATACCACTTTGGACGTTGTTGAAGGTATGCAATTTGACAGAGGTTATATTTCTCCTTATTTCGTAACTGATTCTGAAAGAATGGAATGTGTTTTGGAAGATTGCGCAATTATCATTACGGATAAAAAAGTTTCTTCTATGAACGATCTTTTACCTTTACTTGAAAAGATTGTCCAAAGCGGCAGACAATTTTTAATTATTGCCGAAGATGTTGACGGCGAAGCCTTGGCAACTTTGGTTGTTAACCGCTTAAGAGGAACCTTGAAAGGTTGCGCGGTTAAAGCCCCCGGGTTCGGTGATAGAAGAAAAGAAATGCTTGCCGATATTGCAGTTTTAACCGGCGGTGAAGTTATCAGCGAAGAACGCGGTCTTAAACTTGAAACCGCAACTCCCGAAATGCTCGGTAAAGCAAAACGCGTTATCATCACCAAAGAAAATACTACTATCGTTAACGGCGGTGGCAAAAAAGGCGCAGTTGAAGAAAGAGCAGCCCAAATCCGCAAACAAATTGAACTTTCCAACTCCGATTATGACAAAGAAAAACTTCACGAACGCTTGGCAAAATTAAGTGGCGGTGTAGCAGTTATCAATGTCGGTGCTGCAACCGAAACCGAATTAAAAGCCAAAAAAGCAAAAGTTGAAGATGCCAAAAACGCAACCAAAGCAGGCGTTGAAGAAGGTTTAGTTCCCGGCGGCGGTACAGCATTACTTCGCTGCGAAAAAGCCTTAGAAGGTCTTAAAGCCGTAAACGAAGATGAACAAACAGGTATCAATATCGTAAGAAAAGCCTTAAGCGCACCTTTAAGACAAATTGCCGAAAACTCCGGTTTAGATGGTGCAGTCGTAATTGAAAAAGTCCGCACCTTAAAAGGTAACGAAGGTTTTAATGCCGAAACAGATACCTATGAAGACTTGCTTAAAGCAGGTGTCGTTGACCCGGTTAAAGTTGTCCGCACTGCTTTAGAAAATGCTGCTTCAATTGCCGGCACAGTTCTTTTGACCGAAGCCCTTATCGCAGATAAGCCGGAAAAGAAAGATGAACATGTCCATGCACCTATGGGTGGTATGGGCGGAATGGGAATGATGTAATTTCATTTTGTTCCAAGAAAAAAGGGCTCTCATTACGAGGGCCTTTTTTTATTGGAGGGAATTGTTTATTGTCTTATATTCTACACTTATCTTACCGGTGATGTTTAGTTTTATTATTTGTCAATTCTTTTGTTTCATTGGTTGCGGCTCAAGTCGTGTAAAATTATATTTTTCTATCTAAGCCGCTAACTCATTTTTTTAATTTACCAATCTTGCTACAACTTTGCTCCCTCTCCTTGCTTTGCAAGGAGGCAACAAAAGAATTTTTAATTCGGACATAGTCGGCTTGTTAGAATAGAAAAATATTTTAATTTTACAAGCACTCCATATCGCCACAACCAATAAAACGGGTAAGAGAAAGGCACAAAAGGACAATTTTCTAAACGCTCCATAAAGCAAAAAATAAACAAACGGGAAAGGCAAAGATAAAAACCCCCACTAAAGAGTGGGGGTTTTTACAAAGTTAAAACACATTAACAAAATTAATACAAATAATCTTTATTGACGATAGTTATTGCGGTTATATCTTTTGGTAAAACGGTTTTTTCATCTAAATCAACTTCGTAAACACCGCAAGGGATAAGATATTCCTTCATGGAATTTTTTGTTTTACCTAATTTGCCGTTAACGGAGCATTTAACCCTATAAATCGGATAGCCGATTTTTGTGGTTTTCCACTCTCTGTCATTAGCAAGTAAGACATAGCCTTTCTGTGCTTGTTCTTTATCAATATGGCGGATATATTCGTCAATATCCTGTTGATGAAATCTCTTTAAAAGTTCAACTGCCTGAGATCTTTCATAAGCAAGTTTTTTCTCAAGCAAGGTTTGGCGTTGGTCGGGATCATTTAAGTCATAAACTTCGGTGTTATAAAAAATGTGTTCCTGTTCTTGTACTTCTAAAGGTTCAAAAGTTGTTTTTGATTCATAAGTAGTTTTTACGGGTTTTTCTTCAATAAATTCTTGAGTATAAATTTCTTCTTTATTGACTCTGCTTGTAGGTGTTTCCGTTTGAGTCTTTAAAGTGCCAATAACCGTTTTTTGCGTAGTAATTGCGGCTGCTTCTTCTTGAACGTTTTTTGCGGCAGGTTCCGGTTCGCTGGGGGTGATACCGGTGTCAACTCTTTGATATTCCTGCAGTTCTTTAACAGCCTGTTCATGTCTGCGCATGGCCTCTTCTTCTGCTTTGTAAAGATATTTGCCCTGGTGCCCGTCTTCCGCTTCGGAATAATCGTAGACTTTTAAATCACCAAGATCGATTTTTAATAAACTCGGATCTTCTTTGACAAGAGTATAATCAAGATTTATTAAACCATCCGAACGCAACACCGAAGTCGGTTTTAAAGAGGCGTGGATAGTATTTAATAAGTTAGAATATCTGACATTAAACACCAAAGAGTCTATAACATATTTATTGGCTTGGCCTTCTTCTGCAAGTTCTTTTGCGAAGTCATTATTCAGATGCAAATTGACTTGTTTTGTGTCGCTATACCAGCAACATTTTGTTATGCAAGCCTTATCGCTGTCAAATCTTTTTGTAACTTCTTGTGGGGAAAAGCGGACATCAAATCTATAGCAAACATCTATGGTTTTTCCCTCAAGATCTTGCTTGGAAGATTCTATCGTAACCCATTGTTTGGTAGAATTTCCGTCATAAGAACTCATCCCGGTGCAGGCGCACAAGGGTAAAAGAATTGTCAAAAAAGTGAAAATTTTTTTCATACCTTGATTATAGCAAAAAATGTATACAAAATGTATTTGTTATTTTGTTATAATGTAAAATATAGGCAAATATATTGAGCGGAGGTTGTTATGAAATATTTTTTAGTCATCTTGACAAGTCTTTTTATTTTAGGGTGCGCATCTTCTCAAAACAGTAGCAGCGCAAACAATTATAACAGCAAAAAAGGTATCGTTGACCAGGAATTTGATTTACTCATTGCTCCGGAATATGATTACGAAAGTGATGTTCCTTATGCAGAGCAAATTAAAGTAACCACAAAATCAACTGCTGTTTCTACTACCAAAACGGCAAAACCTTCTACAAAACCGACGGCCACCAAAGTTAACTAAAATATTTTTATGGAACCGTCTGTAATAGAAAAAGAGGCCCAAAGACTTCATAAATCTTTAGGGAACATTACCCGCCTTGACGGCAGTAAATATTCTCTGCAAGATTGTTTAAAGATTGCCCCTTTAACTAGTCAAATTAATGTGTTAAAAAAGCAAAAAAAGGCTTTAATTTTAACTCATTATTATTGTTCGCCGGAAATTATTTTTGGCATAAGTGATGTTGTTGGCGATTCTTACGGACTCAGCAAAAAAGCAGCACAGGCAAAAGAAGATATTCTTATCTTCTGCGGCGTCAGTTTTATGGCACAGACGGCAAAACTTGTTAATCCTGCAAAAAAAGTTTTTCTCCCGCCGACTTATGCGGGGTGTTCTCTTGCCCAAAGCATAACCGCAAAAGAAGTTGAAGATTTAAGAAAGCAGTATCCCAAAGCACAGTTTATTTGTTATATAAACAGCACGGCAGAAGTTAAAGCCTTATGTGATGTTTGCGTCACATCTGCAAATGTGTTTGATATTGTGGCAAACAGTTCTTTTAAGCAAATTGTCTTTCTGCCGGATATTTTTATGGCCCAAAATATTGAAGCCTTTTTGCAGGCTAAGGGTATAAATAAGGAAATTATTGCAGTCGGCGGTACTTGTTGCGTGCACGATAAATATACCCTAAAAGATATTGAAGTTATAAAACAAAAGTATCCACAGGCAAAAATTATCTGCCATCCGGAATGCAGAAAAGAAGTTTGCCAAAACTCGGATTTTTGCGGCAGCACAAGTGCGATGTTAAAATATGTAAAAGAAACTTCGGCAGATATTTTTGCCGTTTTAAGTGAAAGGGGTATAATAGCAGTTTTAGAGCAAGAAAATCCGACAAAAACTTTTTTACCCACCGGCAGAACTTGCGCGCAAATGAAATTAAATAAACTTGAGGATATTTTGGAAATTTTGAAAGATGATACCAATATTCCGGAAGTAAAAGTGGAAGATAAAGTTGCCCAAAATGCCTTAAAAGCCATAAATGCGATGTTTAAAGGAGCAGAAAAATGATAGATAAAATTATAGAACTTGCCTTGCAGGAAGATATGGGCCTTGGCGATATAACTTCCGACAATATTTTTAGTGAGAAAGATAAAAGCACCGCTTCCTTTGTTGCAAAAGAAGATATGATAATTTGCGGTACTCTTGTTGCAAAAGATATTTTTGAATATGTGGATAATAAGATCGATTTTAAAATTCTAAAACAAGACGGTACTTTAGTTAAAAAAGGCCAAACTATCGCCCAGGTTAAAGGCAAAACTTTAAGCATTTTAAAAGCCGAACGCCCTGCTTTAAACTTTATGCAAAGGATGAGTGCTATTGCAAGCAAATCTTACAAGTTAAATAAAGTTGCTGAAAAGTATGGCGTTATGCTTGTTGATACCCGCAAGAGTTTGCCCGGTCTTCGCAAATTTGATAAATATGCAGTTAGAGTCGGCGGAGCAAAAAATCACCGTATGAGTTTATCTGACGGCGTTTTAATAAAAGATAATCACATCGCTGCCGCCGGCGGAATTAAACAGGCGGTTTCAAAAATCCGCAAAGCAATCGGGCATACACCCAAGATTGAAGTAGAAGTTAAAAATTTAAAAGAAGTTAAAGAGGCTCTCCTTTCAAAGGCTGATATTATTATGCTTGATAATATGGCCCCCGTAGAAATAAAAAAGGCCTTAAAAATTATCAATAAACAAGCAATTGTCGAGGCTTCCGGCGGTATTAATCAAAATAATCTTGAAGAATATTGTAAAACCGGTGTCGACGTAATTTCTATGGGTGCTTTAACTCACAGTGTTGGAGCAAAGGATATAAGCCTTTTAATAAAATAGGGAAAGTTTATGAAAATAAATAAAAAAATATTTTTGTCATTTGTTTTTATTTTAACCATTTGCGGTGGTTATATTTTTGCCAAAGATAATATGCACATCACCGTTAAAGAAGAGGGGGAAATAATCAGCGGATTTAAGACTGATGCTCTTTCCCAAGAGGTGAAAATAACTGTTGCTTATCCGGATAATTATAAACAACAAAATTTTTCCCGTGCGCCATTAATATTTTTACTTGATACTGAAGGCTATTCAATAGCAGATTTAAAGGGAATGTTTGAAAATAAAAAAAATAAAAAGGAATATTCCGATTTTATAATCGCTTCGGTAAGGTTTAAGAACGCAAATATTCCCCAAAAAGAATTTGATAATTTTATAGCAGAAATATTTTCTTTCTTTGAAGTAAATTATTCTGCCGATAGCGATACTTCAAAAAGGCTTATTGTGGCTAAAAATAATATTGCTTTGCTTGCTTTAAATTCTTTAAACGAGGAATCAAATTATTTTTATAACCTTGGCATAATTTTAGAGAAAACAACAAGTTTACCCGTCTTTGACAATCCTTTCAAAAAACAAAGCCGTGTTTTTTGTCTTTCTCAATATACGAACATTTTAAACTTACAAAATTTATTTACTAAAGGATCTTTGGAACCTATGCAAAATTTCTTTTTAAAAATACAAGATAATTCCTCCTTCGAAGATTTTGATTTGAGATATTTCTTTGCAGATAATGCCAAAATTAAAAATATTAAACTTGTTCTTGATAAAGAAATTTCCACCGATGTTCCTTTTTATTTACAGGTTAAAACAAATTATGGTAAATTAGATTTCTTCCCTACAGAAATTAAGTTTGCTCCGCCTGTTTTAAATTACGATGAATCTTCCGGCCTTTTGCAAATACTGCTTCCGGAGCCTTTAAAAGTTAAAATCAGCGGTATTTTTGCCGGTAAAAAGTGGTCTAAAAAAGTCAAAATTTCAAAATAAGTAAAAAATGTGGATAACTTATATAAAAAACGCTAGTGGGTTGTAACCTTCTTAAAATTTTCGGGTTTTATATATGAGTTATCCACAAAAAATTTAACAAAATATAATTAGTTATCTTTAATTTTTTATAAGTAAATCAAACATAGATATTTCAGAGGTAAAAAATATCATTTTTTACTCTTTAAAAAGATAAATTGGCTTTTAAGTACCCAATCAGGTTATCCACAAAAAAATAGAGTTATCCACAAATAATGCACTTGTTGATTTAATTTTTTCTAATTTTTAGATAAAATATGTGGATTTTGCCCTAAAAAAGCCTTAAAATCACAAAAATGTGGATAACTTAAGGTTTTTTTATTAATAAAATCTTTGCTATATTTGACACTTATTTGTATAATAAGGTTACGGAGGATTTTTATGAGAATTTCAATTTTTTCAATTTTAGTTTTAAGTATTTTGTGTGCCGGTTGCATTAATTCCGGTAAGAAAGAGAGCAAGGTGAACGATAAATTTACTTTAAGTGCAATCTGCCCCGAACGCGCCGATGAAGACCGTTTACGCAAACAAAGCGTGGAAGAAATTATAAAATCTCGCAAGATACCCAGTGTCGATTTTGAGTTTGACGGAATAGTCTTACTTCCCAGTGGCTATGAAGTTTTAGATAAAGTTGCCCAAATAATGACAACAGATAGAAGATACAAACTGATTATTGAAGGCCATACCGATGAAGTCGGCAGTGATGAATACAATGATTGGCTTTCAAGCGCACGTGCCAATGCCATTAAAAGTTATCTCGTCAGCCGTGATGTTTATGCCGATTCTATCAAAACTTACGGCTACGGCAAACATCATCCTTTAGTTAAATCCGATAGTCCCGAGGCCCGCGCCTGTAACAGACGCGTAAAATTTGTTTTAACTACACGTCCTTGGGAAATGGTGTTTTAACTTTTTATTACCAGTTTAAAAGATACGGCGGAATTAAAAGTAGTACAGATAAAATTGCTAAAATAATTTGCAATTTTATATTCCATTTTGCCCATTTTATCCAAGGTATTCCTGCCATACCTAAAGCCGCCATAGTAACAGGGGCAGTTGGAATAATAGCATTAGTCCAGCCTTCTCCGAATTGATAAGCCAATATAGTAAGTTGCGGGCTGATATGTAACAAATCTGATAAAGGTATCATTATTGGCATAGTAAGCACTGCCTGCCCGGAACCTGAAGCAATAAAAAAGTTTAAGAAAGAGTGAGCAACAAACATTCCTTCAACAGACATTAAAGGATTCATATTGCCTATAATTCCCGCTATATAATTTAAAATGGAATCTAAAATACGTCCGTCTGTTGCAATTACAACAATTGCTCTTGCAAGGGCCAGCATTATGGCAACGCTTACCATACTTCTTGCGCCTTCAATAATGGCATCTGTGGTTTGATTAAGGGATAATCTTGCAATAAGTGCGCAAATTAATCCTATCCCCAGGAATAAACCGGAAATTTCTATAATATACCAATGATATTTTGCCACCCCTACAACCAGTCCTATCATACCCAAAGCAAAAACAATAGTAATTATTATGTGGGAAAGTTTAAATTCCGGTTTTTGTATTCCTGTTAAATCCAGATTTTTTTTACGTTCCAGATCTTCTTCGTAGGTTAAACTTTTTTGTGGGTTTTTGCGTACAGTTTCACCATACCAAGTTACAAAAGCAATAACAACAGCGGTGAAAATAAACCACATGAGTAAACGGTATCCGATGCCGGAATAAAGAGGTAATTTTGCAATTTCTTGCGAGATTCCCACAGTAAAGGGATTCATAAATGCCGCACAAAAACCGACCCAAGCCCCTAAAAATGGTATACACATACCTACCACACTGTCATAGCCAAGAGAAAGTGCTAAAGGTATAAACATAGGTATAAAAATTAAAGTTTCTTCTTCCATACCGAAAATACTTCCGCCTACGGAGAATAGAATCATACTCGCCGGTATAAACCATTTTTTTAATTTTTCCCGTTTAGAAAATAAATAACTTGTTCCCATAATCATTGTTTTAACGGTGCCTGTTTTTTCCAAGATTGTAAATATTGCGCCCGTAATAAAAATGAATGCGATAATTCCTGCGCAATCTTGAAAGCCTTTTGCCGGTGCCATTAAAATAGCGCCTATACCCTGTGGGTTTGCTTCTACTTTGTGGTAGGAACCTGCAACAGTATAGGTCCTGCCGTCCTTTTCATAGGTATCATATTGTCCCGTAGGCAATATCCAAGTAAGAACGGCAACAAGGAGCATAATTAAAAAAATCAGCCCGTAAATGTTTATACTAAAAGTTTTTTTCATTATGTCTATATTATATAAAACATTTCCTTAACTGCAGAAGTTTTACAATTCTTAATTTGTTAGAATAGGTGTGGGTTTTTTGCATTTTTTGCGCCTAGTCGGAGTCGAACCGACATCTCCAGCTTCGGAGGCCGACGCTCTATCCATTGAACTATAGGCGCGCAGTAATAATTTTTTTAAAACTTGATATCCAAAACAGGTTCGTTTTTAGCCCCTTTGTAATCAAAGTGCCACCACTCATTTGATATGGTATTAAAGCCTGCCTTTTTCATAACTTCCTGCAGGGCGGTTCTATTTTGTATGGCAATTTCCGGCACTTCATCACCATAATAATATGCTCCGGAAACGTCGGAGAAAGTATCAAATGCCGTAGGCGTTAGTAAAGGCTCTCCCTGCATATTGCACGGGCCAACATCAACAGCCATACCCCTGCTGTGATTTGATACTTTTGATAAGAATCCCTGTTCTTTAACACTTTTTAACATAATTTTTTGAACACTGCTCGGGCGATAGCAATCATATATGCATAACCAGAAAGGGAACTCTTCCTCCACAGCCATTTTTGCTGCTTTTACAAGGGCTTGTGCGGCAGGTTTTTTAAGATAGCATTTTGCTTTGTTATAAAGTTTTCTTTCTGTAAAATTATTCGTAGTTGCATATTTTATTCTTAAGAAAACTTTTGTACGCAGAGTTCTAATATCAACTAAATTGGCGGCATCAAGTTGTTCTTGCAAAGTGGGGCCTTTCTTTTCAATAGTTTGTTCCGCCGGAGGATTTTGTCCCTGTGCAGTTTCTTGCTCCAAAGTCTGTTCCTTAACGATTTCTTGATTAGTTTCTTTAACAATTTCTTCAGTTTGTTCAGGTAAAGCAACTTCCGTTGTCGGATTTTCCGAAAGAATTTGTTGTTCAGTTTCTTTTTGTTGTATTTCTTGAGTGTTGTTTTCTTCCGTTTGTTCTTGATTTTGGGTGGATAAAATTTCTTTTTCCGTTACTGAAGAAGAATTTTGAGTTTCGGTTTTCTGTTCCGGTTGAACATTATTATCATTAAAGGCAGGGGCTTGTAATTTATCTGTCATGGGTGTTGGCGAGCCCTCTTTTATCAAAACGTTTTCTATGGTTTCACTGTGATTTTCTCTGGGAGTTACGGGTGTCCAATCATAATTGTAATGCTTTTGTACAAAAGACATTACACTTATGTAAAGTGCGGCATAAATAAACATAAATACAATAGTTCTTTTCATATCTCTATTTTATATTATCTTATACAAGATTGTAAAGCACAAAAAATATAAGGTATAATATCAAAAGCAGTATATCATAAAAATAGGTGGTAAAAAATGAAGTTAAGCGTTTTATCAAGTGTTATTGGCGATTCGCCAACATTAAAGTTAAATGCAAAAGCCGCAGAATTAAAAAAGAAAGGTGAACCTATTGTTCACTTAGGCGGTGGAGAACCTGTGGAACTTGCGCCTAAAGGCTCTGTTGAAGCAATGCTCAAAAAAGTGCAAAGCGGTAAAATAAAATATTCTCCCGCAACCGGTTTACCCGAACTTAAAGAAGCCGTTTGCACCTATACAAAAGAACAATACGGCAAAGAAATTACCAATGCCAATGTTATTATTACCGGCGGTGCAAAACAAGCAATTTACAATTTTCTTTTATGTGCCGTTAATCCCGGTGATGAAGTTATCTTTCCTGCACCCTATTGGGTAAGTTATCCCGAGATGGTCAGACTTGTCGGCGGAACACCCGTTGTTGTTAAACCTGCCAGTGGCATAAAAGTTACTTTTGAAGAAATTAAAGCCGCCGTTACACCTAAAACTAAAGCAATTATGTTTAACAGCCCGAACAATCCTTCCGGCATTTTGTTTGAAGCAGATTTTATTAAGAATTTAGTTGAACTTTGTGAAGAAAAAAATATCTGGCTTATGACAGATGATATTTATCATCAACTTGTTTTTGGCGGTAAAAAAGCGCCCAGTCCTTATGCCTATGCAAAAAATCCGGATAATATTGTTGTCGTTAACGGTGTTTCAAAATTATTTGGTTTAACGGGCTTAAGAATCGGTTGGGCTGTCAGCACTAATACCGATATGATTAAAGCCATGGGCCGTATGCAGGCACAAACAACCTCTTGCACCAGTGATTTAAGCCAAGTTGGTGCACTAGCCGCTTTAAAAGAAGATAAAGATTTTATAACAACTCTGCAAAAAACTCTTGAAACAAACAGAGATATTTTGCTTAAGGAGTTAAGCCAAATCCCCAACATTAAACCCAATGTTTCTGACGGAACATTTTATTGCTTGGTAGATTTTAGTTATTATAATAAGAGTTCGCTTGATATGTCTGCTTTCTTGCTTGAAAAAGTTTTGGTAGCAACAATGCCAAGTGCACCCTTTGGCGTAGACGGTTATTTGAGAATCAGTTATTGCGCCGGTAAAGAAAACATCGTGGAAGGTATCAGGAGAATCAAATGGGCTCTTGATAAAAATGCCACAGGTGAAATAAAGATTGGAAATAAAATTATTAAGAAGGAATGGTAAAAAAATGACAAAAATTGATCCAAATGCCCTTAAGAGTGAATATGCTTTTGAAAATTCGGGCTTAAAAACAAACAAAACAATTTATTGGAATCTTACAAGTGAAGCACTTGCAGAAGAATCCTTAAAAAGAGGGGAAGGCAATATAACCCACGGTGGTGCTTTGTGTGTTGAAACCGGCAAATTAACCGGTCGCGCCCCCAACGATAGATTTTTTGTAGAAACCGAAGAAACCAAAAATACTCTTTGGTGGCATAAAGGCAATAAAGGTATTAGCGAAGAAAACTTTGAAAAACTTTTCAAAAAAGCACAAAAATATGTGGAAAATAAAGATTTATTTGTTAGAGATGCTTATGTCGGTGCAGCAAAAAACTCCCGCCTTGCTATCCGTGTTATAAACGAATATGCCTGGCACAATATTTTTGCCCGCAATATGTTTATTGAACCTTCAAGAGAAGAGATTACAAAAATCGTTCCTGAATTTACAGTTGTCTTCTTGCCGGGTTTAAAAGCAGATCCCGCAACAGATGGCACCGCAAGTGAAACCGCAATTGAGATTAACTTTAAGAAGAAAATGGTTATTATTGCCGGTTCTGCTTATGCTGGTGAATCTAAAAAATCTATTTTCACCGTAATGAACTATCTTTTACCGCAAAAAGGCATTATGACAATGCACTGTTCTGCCAATGTCGGCGATAAAGGTGATAGTGCAGTTTTCTTTGGTCTTTCCGGTACAGGTAAAACAACTCTTTCCGCTGATCCTCACAGAGGTTTAATCGGTGATGATGAACACGGCTGGGACGCGGACGGTGTATTTAACTTCGAAGGTGGTTGTTATGCAAAAGTTATTAAACTTTCAGCGGAAGCCGAACCTCAAATTTATTCAACTACCCACCGCTTTGGTACCTTGCTTGAAAATGTTGTCTTTGATCCTAATACCCGCTTGTTAGATTTAGATAATGCAACTTTAACCGAAAATACCCGCGCAAGTTATCCTTTAACATTTATTGCTAATGCAGTCCCCGATGCAAAGGGACCGCACCCCAAAAACATTATTTTCTTAACTTATGATGCTTTTGGCGTTTTACCGCCACTTTCCAAACTTTCTAAAGAACAGGCAATGTATCACTTTATCAGCGGTTATACCGCAAAAGTTGCCGGCACAGAAAAGGGCGTAAAAGAACCGCAAACGACCTTCAGCACTTGTTTTGGCGGTCCTTTTATGGCTTTACACCCCTCAACCTATGCCCACTTGCTTAAAGAAAGAATTGAAAAGTATAATGTAAATTGCTGGCTTGTTAATACAGGGCTCGTCGGTGGGCCTTATGGCGTAGGCACAAGAATCAGTATTAAGCACACAAGGGCCTTGCTTAATGCCGCTTTACATGGCAAGTTAGATAATGTAAAATTTGTAAAAGATGATGTATTCGGATTTGAAATTCCAACCGAGTGTGAAGGCGTTGACGCTTCCATCTTGCAACCCGCAAATACTTGGAAAGATAAAGAAGAATACTATAAAAAATACAAAGAACTAGCAGCAGCCTTCGTTAAAAACTTTGAAAAGTTTAAAGATGGTTGTTCACAAGATATTTTAGACGCAGCACCAAAAATTGCTTAGTTTAGGATATTTGAAAAATATAAAATAAAATAAAATCATAGGAGAAAAATATTATGGCAAAAGCAAATGCAAAATTTATGACACCTTTAACACCGAGCGCAGAACTCGCAAAAGTTACAGGTTCTAATCCCTTACCGAGAACAGAAGTTGTTAAAAAAGTTTGGGCTTATATTAAAACAAACAATTTGCAAGACAGCAATAACAAACGCAATATTAACGCAGATTCCGTTTTGAAACCGATTTTCGGCGGTAAAAACCAAGTTAATATGTTTGAGATGACTTCACTCATCAGCAAACACCTTAAATAGGTTTCTTTGCAATAAAAGAGCCCTCCTCAACAGGAGGGCTTTTTTATTGTGCTTCGGCTTTTGCGTTTATAGTGCGTTATGCCTCGCTCACATATACGGGGCTGCCACCCGCTCAAGATATGCTTCACTCGGCAAGCCTTCTCTAAACGCAAAATCCTCGCAAAACTTTGTGCTTCGGCTTTTTTCCTCTTTTTTATTTTTTTAAGACTTCGGATAGCACCGCCCTGCAGGCGTGGTCCCCTACTATACCTCCTCTTAAAGAAAATAAAAAATAGGTCGGTGTGTTGTTAACACACCTAAAAAATCCTCGCAAAACGATATGCTCTGGTTAGATATTCCTTTTTCAAAATATTAGTTATTAATAAAAAACCTCTTGTTCTTTTAGAGCAAGAGGTTTTTTTGACTGGCAAATAATTTTACTTCGCAAGTTCTTTGTAAAGTTCTTTTTGCCTGCTAGTTAAATGTTCCGGGTTGTTAATAAGCAAACGGACATAAAAATTACCGCTTTTGCCAAGCCCTCTGCCGGATAATTTAAGTTTCTGTTCACTTTTAGAACCGGCAGGTATTTTGATATTTACACTTGAAGAATCCGGCAAATAAACGCTTGCCGTTCCGCCAAGGGCAGCCGTCCACGGCATAATGTTTAAAGTATAATAAATATCTTCTCCTTCAAGGGTATAAGGTTCTTTCGTGGCGATTTGGATATTAACATATAAATCACCGCCGTTTGAGCCAAGTCCTTTCAGTTTTATTTTTGCACCTTGTGCAATGCGCGGGGGGAATTTGACTTGTGCACTTTTACCGCTCGGTAAAGTAAGGCGTACCATCCCGCCTTGATAGGCAGATGCAAGATCCAAGGATAAATTTGCTTCTTCCGGAGTATTTGAGTAAATGCCGTAAGGGTCTTGTGTGCTGGTTCTTCTTCTGGAAGTTCTCCCGCCACCAAAACCGCCCAGTCCACCTAGTCCGCCGAAAATTGATTGAAAGAAATCACTGAAATCACTAGCCTGAAAACCGCCCGTTCCGTTAAAATTGAAACCGCCGTTTCCAAAAGGGTTTGCACCGCCTGTATTGGTATATTGATAATACTGTCCGCCGCCCGGGTTTTGATAATAATTTCCCGCTCCGCCGGCACTTGCCCCACCACCGCGGGCATAATTTTGATAATTGCCCGAACCTACTTGGTCATAAATCGTTCTTTTTTGTTTGTCGGAAAGAACTTCATAGGCCTCGTTAATATCTTTAAATTTTTCCGTCATTTCGGCTTTTTTACTTTCGGGGTGCATATCAGGATGATATTTGCGCGCCTGTGTTTTAAAAGCCTTTTTTATTTCTGCATCAGTTGCGTTTTTGCTAACGCCGAGAATTTTATAATAATCTTTATAGTCTGCCATAACTCCCCCTTTCAAAAATATTTTATATAATTTATTAAAGGATGTTAAATTATTTTTTGAAATATCTTTTTGATGTTTTAAAAATAAATTTTTACCTTCTGAAAATAAAAAATACTTGCAAAAGTTTTTAGATTATAATACAATATATATGTAATCCTCGGTAGCTCAATGGTGGAGCGATCGGCTGTTAACCGATAGGTTATAGGTTCGAGTCCTATCCGAGGAGCAATTTTGAACAAATAAACCTCTTAGAAATAAGAGGTTTATTTGTTTACTGCGTCTTTTGCGTTTATAGAGCGTTATGCCTCGTTCATATATACGGGGTTACCACCCCCTCGAGATATACTTCGCTCGGCAAGCCTTCTCTAAACGCAAAATACTTGCAAAATTGTTTTCTTTAGCTTTTGGGCTATTTTTAATTTTTTTCAAACTTCGGATACTTGGGGTTGCTACCCCGCGAGGTATACCTCGTTTGAAAGAAACGCTTTTTCTGATAGAAAAAGCTAATTAAAATTTCCTCAAAAATCCTCGCAAAATTATTTGCTCTGCTTGTCTTAAAGAAAATAAAAAATAGGGCGGTGTGTTATAACACACCTAAAAAATCCTTGCAAAAGTTTTTACTATTTTTATTTTTAAAAATGTATTATAATAAAATTATGAAAAGAAATAATAAAGGTTTTACTTTACTTGAACTTTTAGTAGTTGTTTTGATAATCGGTATACTTGTTGCCGTGGCTTTACCAAAATATAATAAAGCGGTAGCAAAATCTCGCCTTGCGGAAATTGTTCTTTTGACCAAAAATTTAGAAGGTAATTTAAAATACACTGTAAACAAAGGTATTACGGGGCAAGGCAAAGATGTTGCACCTTTTTTTAATTTAAGCGGTGCTTCGTGGGATTCTGACGGCCTTAAATATTCCACCAAAATACATAGTTTGGATATGAGTTGTGATTCCACAAATTGTATTGCTCATATTTATTATCCGCCGGAAGGAACCCCAAAATATACCTTAACTTTTACTGCGGCCCGAGACGTTGAAGTTCAAAAAACTTGTCACGGACCGGACTATGTTTGCGATAATCTTACCGATAGAGGTTTTGAAAAAATATAAATAAAAAACCCCTTACTTTTCAGCAAGGGGTTTTTTGTTGTCTAGTTAAAAGAAATTACTTCTTTAGTTTTAACACTTCGTCAATAAGGCCGTAGGCCTTTGCTTCTTCGGCAGACATATAGAAATTGCGTTCGCTGTCTTGTCTGATTTTTTCTTTCTTTTGGCCTGTGTGGTGTGCAAGGATATCTAAAAGATGTTCTTTATTTTCGCGAAGTTCTTTTGATTCAATTTCAATATCCGTTACCTGGCCGGAAATTCCGCCACCCCAAATTAAAGGTTGGTGTATCATAATTCTAGCGTGCGGCAAAGCATATCTTTTGCCTTTAGAGCCGGCTGCCAAAAGAACAGCACCAAAACTCATTGCTTGTCCCATACAAATTGTGGTAATCGGCGCTTTAATATATTGCATAGTATCATAAATTGCAAGTCCTGCTGTTACCAAACCGCCCGGGGAGTTAATATACAAGTTAATTTCTCTTGAAGAATCTTCGGCATCAAGGTAAAGAAGTTGGGCGATAATCATATTTGCGGCTTCCGTGCTAACTTCACCTTCGCGCCCGCCGACAAAGATAATTCTATCTTTTAACAGACGGGAAAAAATGTCATAACCAATGTTTTTTTCAATAATTGTAGGGATAATCATAATTTTCTCCTTATTGATAAATTTTACCATATTAACTAAAATATATGTATATGGTAGATAGAATCAAAAGACTTGAAAATTTGTTTTTGGAAGAAATAAATTCCCTTGTTTCCCGTCTGATAGCAAGCGGGCATTTCAGCGGTTTTATAACTTTGACAGGTGTTAGAGTTTCCAAAGATTTAACAACTGCAAAAGTGTTTTATTCGGTTTTTGGTAATGAAGCAGATAAAAAAAATGCCGCAAAGCAACTTGCTAAAGTCAGGGGGGAAATCGGCGCCGCACTTCGCTCAAGAGTGCATATTAAAAGAATACCTTCTTTTACTTTTGAACTTGATAATACGCCGGAGCGTGCTTCCGCGGTGGAAAAGATTTTTGCCAAAATAGAAAAAGAACATGAAGAAAAATAATACCCTTGCCCAAATTGTTGCTGCCATAAAAAAAGGTAAAAGTTTTTTTATTGCCGGACACCAAAACCCCGATGGTGATAGTCTTGGCTCTACCTTGGCTTTAACATCGCTTTTAAGAAGAATGGATAAAGAGGTTTACCCTTTCAGCAAAGATAGACCGGGCGATGATTTATTTTTCCTGCCCGACTTAAATAAAGTTAATTTTAGTATTTTACCCACAGAACATAATTACGATACTTTAATTATGCTTGAGTGTTCAGAACCCACCCGCGGCGGTAATCTTGATATTTGTTTTAAAAACGCAAAACAAGTAATAAATATAGACCACCATATAACAGGCCAATTTTACGGCGATTTTAATTATATAGATGCTAAGGCCTCTTCCACGGCGGAAATTATGGTGCGCCTTTTTAAAGAAATGAACGCGCGTCCAACCGCAAATGAGGCCACCTGTCTTTACACAGGGCTCGTTACCGATACGGCGCGTTTTTTACACTCCAATACCACGCCCGAAAGTATGGCAGCAGGTGCTTTTTTGCTTGAGTGCGGTGCAGATATAAAAACAATTAACACAATTATTTATAACACAAAACCTTACCCGGAAATGAAACTTCTTGGCCGCGCTTTAGAAAAATTAAAATTACATCACAAAGGGCAAATTGCGGAAATTTCTTTGCTAAAATCAGATTTCAAAAAACTTAAAACCGACCCGCGCCACACACAAGGCATTGTCAGCCAACCGATAATGGTGCCAAGTGTTGAAGTTTCCCTTCTTTTAAGGGAAGAGCCTGGAAAGATTGCAGTTAATTTGCGCTCAAAAGGCAAAATTGATGTTAGCGCAGTGGCGCAAGAGTTCGGCGGTGGCGGGCACGCAAGAGCGGCCGGTTTTAAAATTGCCAAAGGCAATCTTGAAACTATCAAAAAGAAACTTTTAAAAGCCGTAAAAGAAAAATTAAAATGACACAACTTCTTGGCCTTTTGCCCATAGATAAAATGCCGGGGTGGACCTCGCACGATGTTATTGCTTATACCCGCGGGATTTTAAGTTGTTATGAATTTTCGCGTATCGGACATTGTGGCACATTGGACCCTATGGCAAGCGGGCTTTTGCTTGTTTTAATCGGGCGTGAAGCCACTAAAAGACAAGCAGAGTTTTTAGGGCTTGATAAAGTTTATCAGGCACAAATAACTTTGGGCGTTTTAACAGATAGTTGGGATATAACAGGCAAAGTTTTAAAAGAAGAACCTTGCCCCAAAATCACGCTTGCGCAAGTTAAAGAAGTGCTTAAAACTATGACGGGCAAAATAACACACCCCATACCTTTTTACAGCGCAAAAAAAGTTAAAGGCCAGGCCATGTATGAACACGCGCGAAACGGTGTTAATATCAAAAAAGAAAGTGTTGTAGAAATTTATAAATATTCTAAAATATCTTTAAAAGATAATATTATCAGTTTTGAAGTTTTTTGCTCTAGCGGGACTTATATTAGAAGTCTTGCTTATATGCTTGGCGAAAAACTTGGCACTTTTGGCACACTTAGCGCATTAAGAAGAACGCAAATCGGCCCTTATAAAATTAAAGATGCCCTGCCCCTTGATACACTTAGAAAAAGCGCGCCGGAGGATATAGTAAAATGGGTAAAAAGTTTATAACAATTGGCACTTTTGACGGCGTGCATTTGGGACATAAATTTATTTTTGAAACTCTTAAAAAACTTGCCGCCAAGAATAATTTAGAACCGCTGATTTTGACTTTTGATTTTGCGCCAAAACTTTTAAAAAATAATGATACCAAAAACAAAGTTTTAACCTTACCTGATGAAAAACTTTTTCTTTTAAAACAAGAAAATTGCGAAGTTAAAAAACTTGATTTTGAAAAAATAAAAAATTTAACTTGCCAAGAGTTTTTTGATATTCTTTTAAAAAATTATAAAATGGGCGGTATTTTAACGGGGGAAGATTTTGCCTTCGGTAAAGACCGCCTTGGTAAAAAAGATTTTTTATCAAAAGCCTGCGCCGATAATAATATAATTTACTCTTGCCAAAATTTTGTTAATAATAAAGAAGGGCACAAAATATCCTCTTCTTTAATACGCAAATTTTTAGAACAGGGCGAAGTTAGCGTTGCTTCTAAAATGCTTGGCCATTTTTACACTTTAAAAGGGCTTATTGTTAAAGGCCAGCAACTTGGGCGCCAAATGGGTTTTGCTACCGCAAATTTAAAAATTGATACTTGCAAAATATTGCCAAAAGGCGTTTTTGCAGTTAAAGTTTTTTTAGATAACAAAGAATATAAAGGCGTTTGTAATATCGGCTTAAGACCAACTGTTGAAAAAAACGGCGCGCCTTTATGCGAAGTCCACATTTTAGATTTTAATCAAGATATTTACGGCAAAATCTTGCAAATTGCCCTTATTGCCAAAATCCGCGGTGAAAAGAAATTTGCCGACCTTGGCGAACTTACCCAACAAATAAATAAAGACACCGCCAGCGCGGTAAGAATACTTGGATAAATTATTTCACAACACTAGTCAGTAATTTTATTAAGGCCTTTTGGTTTGGCTCTTTTGCGCGTTTTGAAATTATTTGTTTTTGCCCTTTACTTTGCACTATAACATAATTGTTTTTTAACTCAAAAACAGAACGCTCGGGCGTTTCTTCAAACAAACTTCTACCCATCATATTTTGCGGGGTTTTAAATCCTGCAAGGCCAAGTATCGTAGGTCCAATATCTTGCTGGGAAGCGTTTTTATCAGTTGTCAAAACTTCTTCAATTTTATTTTTGGTAATTAAAATAAAAGGCACTTCCTCAAAATTCTTTTGATAGTTTTTAACCAAAGGGCCAATATCTAAATTAGCGTAAAAGGGGTGGTCGGCTGTAACAATAAGCAAAGTGTCATCGTCAAGCAAATTTTCCTTTTGTAAATTTTCAATAAAAAGGCCTAACTCATAATCGTAATTTCTAAATGCGCGCGCCATATTCGCTCTATCATAAGCGGCGGCAATTTTTGGGTCAATTCCTTCCAAATTTAAAGGGGGGTATGTTTGCCCAAGATAATCTGTTCTGCCGCTTGGCACATGGGTATCAACATTTAAAATATCAATAAAAACTTTTTGGTCGCGGTTTTCTTTAAGATAGTTAATTGTAAAATCAAACAAAGATCTATCGGTAAGTCCCCACCAGGCAATTTTATCTTTATAAGGCGTATTGCTAAAATAATCTGCGCCGTAAACTTCGCTAAAACCTGCCTGTTTAAAAAGGACATCTTCGTTCATATAATGTTCACTAGCCCCGCGGATAAAAGCAGTTTTAAAACCCTTATCTTTTAAGATTTTGACAAAAGATAAAGGATACTCATTTTCAAACATCAATTCGGGGTTAGCGTGGCCCGAGAAAATAACACTTAAGCCGTATAAGGTGGAAATTGTCGTCGGTTTTAAAGAAACATTAGGGTAAGTTTTTTTAAGATTATCAATAACCGCACTTGCTGAGGGTGGCACAGAAGAATTTACCATATTGCTAAATTTATTTGAAAGGGCTTCTGTTGTAATCAAAATTATGCGTTTATAATTTTTTTTGTTAACAAAATCGCTCGGCCTAAAAAGATTATAATTTTGCGCCGCAAGTTGAATTTCGCTATCGTCAAGGGGCAAAACTTCAGGTGCCGATTTTTTATTTATTAAATCTTTAACAATACCGGCTAAAGTTGTATCCATAAGTTGCGTGCTAAAGAATGCCTGCGGTGTTTTTAAATAAAATATCGGCGAAATTACGGAAATTATCAAAAGTAGCACTGCAGAGAAAGCCATTTTCTTTGCGCTTATATGGCGGCTTGCCGCGTGCCAAAACTTGCCCACAACAAAGAAGGGGAAAAAGTAAATAATAACAAAATAGCAAAGCAAACGAATATCCGTCATAAACTGATATTGCGCCCCGCCAAGTGTCATTATATGTTTTAGCCCGAATCTTTCCTTAAAATACATCAAAAGAACAATATCGGCCGTAATCGTTATATAGTAAAGAAAAAATACTAAAGCAAAAACGTCGCGCTTTTTGAAACCCAAAATATGCACTATATAAAAAATTATGGAAATTGTTAAAAACTCCACGCAAAACTTTGTTAAAAGCCCGATAGTTAAGGTGGAAAGACTAAATGCTTCAAGTTGCCAAAGCCCGATAAAATAAAAAACTATCCCCGGCAAACTCAAAAGGGAAAAAAGCAAAAAATCCTGTTTTAAAAGCAAAAAATACTTTTTCAATAATTTCATAATAGAGCATTACCCCTAAAAAAATGATAAAATAATTATACTATTTAATGGGGCAGTAAGTCTTGCCCAAAAATATGTTTGAGGTATTTTATGGAAAATGCAAATATAGAAGTAAAAAGACATAGTTGTTCCCACATTTTAGCGGCCGCCGTGCAGGAACTTTTTAAAGGTACAAAACTTGGCATCGGTCCTGCTATTGAAAACGGCTTTTATTATGATTTTTTATCAGATCATAAGTTTACACCCGAAGACCTCAAAACAATAGAAAAAAAGATGCAGCAAATTATTGCTTCAGCCCAGCCCTTTGTTTGCCAAAAAATCAGCAAGCAAGAGGCCTTAAAAATGTTTGAAGCAAAAGGCGAAGAATTTAAAGTTGAGTTAATTAAAGAACTCCCCGAAGATGAAATAACCATTTATACAAACGGCAATTTTACCGATTTATGCCGCGGTCCGCATATGGAACACACGGGCAAAATCAAACATTTTAAACTTACCCATACTGCCGGTGCTTATTGGCGCGGTGATGAAAAACGCCCCCAAATGCAACGCATCTATGGTATTGCCTTTGAAACCAAAGAAGAGTTAAACGATTATATCAAACAGCAAGAAGAAGCCGCCAAACGCGACCACCGCAAACTTGGCACTGATTTAAAATTATTCTTTATGGACGAAGATATCGGCCCGGGCCTTGTTTTATGGCAGCCAAAAGGCGGTATGCTTAGAAAAACTTTGGAAGATTGGATAAGAGCGGAAAATATTAAACGCGGTTATGATATGGTTTTTAGCCCGCATATTGCACGCCTGCACTTGTGGCAAAAATCCGGCCACGCAAACTTTTATAGCGAAAATATGTTTAGTCCTATTGAAGTTGACGACCAAAAATATCAGTTAAAACCGATGAACTGCCCTTTCCACATCGCAATTTATAATTCTGAACTTAGAAGTTATCGCGATTTGCCCTTGCGCCTGGCCGAGTTAGGCACAGTTTATCGCTATGAACGCTCCGGCGTTATGCACGGGCTTTTAAGAGTGCGCGGTTTTACCCAAGATGATGCCCACATTTTCTGCACGCCCGAGCAAATTGAAAGCGAAGTCCAGGCCTGTTTTGAATTTGCTTTGCATATTTTTAAAACTTTCGGTTTTGAAAAATATAAAGTGGAACTTTCCACCTGGGATGAAACCAAGCCGGAAAATTACACCGGCAAAGCAGAAGATTGGAACCGCGCCCAAGCCGCTTTGGAAGATGTCTTAAAAAAGAACAATATTCCATACACCGCCCAAGCAGGTGAAGCAGCCTTCTACGGCCCCAAAATTGATATTAAATTAATTGACGCTATCGGCCGTCCGTGGCAACTTTCCACAATTCAGTTTGACTTTAACTTGCCCGAACGTTTTGACTTAACTTATATCGCAAAAGAAGGCAGACAAAGACCTTTAATGGTCCACAGAGCAATGCTTGGTTCTATTGAACGCTTTATCGGTATTTTAATTGAACACTATGCAGGTTTATTCCCTCTTTGGCTTGCTCCGGTCCAAGCAAAAATTTTGACTTTGACTGATGATCAAATACCTTTTGCTAAAGAGTTGGCCCAAAAGATGCGCGAAGCAGGCCTTCGCCCGGAACTTGATTTAAGGCCCGAGAAACTTGGCGCAAAAATCCGCCAAGCACACCTTGAAAAAGTGCCTTATACTTTAGTTATCGGTGCAAAGGAAGCAGAAAATAAAACTGCTACCATCCGCCTTAGAAGCGGCAAGAATATTGAAGGTGTAAAAGTTGAAGATTTAATTGCCAAACTTAGTGATGAAGTTAAATCTTTCAGTTTAAAACCTTACTTTGAATAGTTTTTGCTTCGGCTTTTTTCCTCTTTTTTATTTTTTTAAGACTTCGGATAGTTCCGCCCTAGCGGGCGTGGTTCCCTACTATACCTTGTCTTAAAGAAAATAAAAAATAGGGCGGTATGTTTTAACATACCTAAAAAATCCTCGCAAAAACATTTGCTATGCCTACCTTAATGTGAATCGCAAAAATAATTTGCTTTGTTAAACGCAAAATCCTGGCAAAAAAGAGGGGGGACTTGTGCTGTATGGTAAAATATATATATAAAGGAGGATTTTACGCTATGGATTTTAAACTTTTTGAAAAACTCAGTTCCACTCCCGCTGCTTGCGGCAGAGAAGAACTTTTAAGAGAAACAATTTTACCAATCATTAAACCTTTGGTTGATGAAGTCAGAACCGATGCCTTGGGCAATATTATCGCCTTAAAAAAAGGCAAAGGCAAATTTAAACTTATGCTTGATGCCCACATGGACGAAGTTTCCGCCCGTATAAGATATATTGAAGACAGCGGCTTTTTGCGCTTTGTTACCACCGGCGGTATTGATGCAAGAACATTAGTTGCACAAAGAGTTAAAATACAAACCAAAAAACACGGTATTTTAACAGGGGTTATTGGTTCTAAACCGGCGCACTATTTAACTTCGGCAGATCTTGCCAAAGCAGCAAGTGTTGATAGCCTTTTTATTGATACCGGCCTTGACGGCAAAACCGCAAAAGAAGTTTTTAGTATGGGTGATCCTATTACTTTAGATAGAGCGCCTATTGAATTTGGCAAAGATTTATTTTCCGCCAAAGCGATTGACGATAGAGCCGGCGTTTATATCCTTTTAAAAGTCATGGAAAACTTGCCAAAAGAACACGATGCCGATATCTATTTTACTTTTACCACACAGGAAGAATATGGCCTTATCGGTTGCCAATGTGCAGTTTTTGATATTAAGCCGGATGCTGCTTTAGCCGTAGATACAACCGGCGCACTTGATACCC
Organism: Elusimicrobiaceae bacterium; assembly: GCA_045605725.1. Classification (GTDB taxonomy): domain Bacteria; phylum Elusimicrobiota; class Elusimicrobia; order Elusimicrobiales; family Elusimicrobiaceae; genus Proelusimicrobium. Next base: position 7,860 of record JAZUQO010000040.1, on the reverse strand, counting down.
CGGGCATTCCCGCGCAAGATTATGTTTTAAAACTCGGGCAGGGTATCGGTATCAGTATGGTTGATAGAACAACTATTGCAAATCAAGGCGTGGTTGACCACCTTGTTGAAATTTGCCAAAAACGCAAAATTCCTTATCAATTAAGGGTTGCATCAAGAGGTTCTAACGACGGTATGATTATCCAAAGACACGCAGGTGCCGTGCCGGAATGCACTTTATCCGTGCCAGTTCGCTATATTCACTCCAATGTGGAAGTAGCCAACAAAAACGATGTTGACGCCGCCGTTGCTTTGGTGGAAAATTTTGCCCTTGAGTGTTGCCCCTCAAGATATACACCGGAAATTTAAACTATGATTAAGCCATCACATTTTGAACTAGATAAAAAACAAGGTCAGTATTATAAAGCAACTGATATTTTAAAGGAAAAAGACTATCAGTTAGCGCAAAGTGAGATAGAAAAACTGGAAAAATTGGAAGTTCTCTATCGTTCTTTGTGCGCTGTCCTATATAATTATGTTCCGCTCTCCGGCCACCCCGGTGGCAGTATTTCAAGCGGGCCTATTGTATTAAATCTCGTTTACAATGTGATGGCTTATGATTTAAAAGAACCTTATACACCGGGTTTTGATATTTTATCTTACGCCGCAGGCCATAAAGCCCTTGGCCTTTATGCTTTAAGCGCAATTAGAAACGAAATTGCCAAAACTTACGCAAGCGAACTTTTGCCAAAAGAATCTTGGCAACTTCGCTTGGAAGATTTGCTCGGTTTTAGAAAAGCACCCACAACAAATACCAAATATTTTAAAGAGTTTAACTCCAAAGCATTAGACGGTCACCCGGAACCTTTAACACCCTTTGTTTGCCTTGCCACAGGTGCAAGCGGTGTTGGTTTTTGTGCAAGTGTGGGCTTGGCTTTAGGTGCGGCAATAAATTATAAAGAAAAAGCGCCAAAAGTTAATGTCCTAGAAGGTGAGGGGGGGCTAACTGCCGGCAGAGTAGCAGAAGCCCTTGCTATTGCTTCCCGCTCGGGCCTTGATAACTTGATTATTCATTTAGATTGGAACCAGGCCTCTATTGATTCTGATAAAGTTTGCGCCAAAGATGGCCAAGCAGGCGATTATGTTGCCTGGCAACCGACAGAACTTTTCTATATTAACGGATTCAATGTTATAGAAGTTGATGACGGCAGTAATTTTGCACAAGTTTACGCCGCGCAAAAATTTGCTAACAACTTAAACAATGGTGTTCCTACTGCTATAGTTTATAAAACCATCAAAGGCCGCAAATACGGTATTGAAGGCCGTAAAAGCCACGGTAGCGGTCACAAATTTGCAACTGATGGTTATTATAATGCATTAGCCGATTTTGAGCAAACTTTTAACATCAAAATACCTCATTTTGAAGGCGAAATGGACGCCCAAAATGTAGAGAATTATTATTATCAAACATTGCTTTGTTTTAGAAAAGCAATTTCTGAAAATAAGGAAATTTTTGCTCCATTGGCCGAAAAATTAAAAACAGCAAAACAAAATTTAATAAATAAAAACTTGCCTGTTTTAACAAAACCGCTGGAAACTTTTGATCCTAGGAAAACGCCGGAAGTCTTGCAATACCCTACCGATAAAAAAGTTGCTTTAAGAGCGGCAATGGGCCAGGCCTTACAATATATGAGTGAGAAACAAAAAAATAGTTTTTATGTTTCTACGGCAGATTTAAGCGGTTCTACTGCGGCCGGGCAAATTGCAAAACCTTATGATAAAGGGTTTTACAATAAGCAAACTAACCCGGAAAGCCGTTTAATTTCAAGCGGCGGTATTTGCGAAGATGGTTTAAGTGCAGTTATGAGCGGTGTCAGTGCTTACGGCCTTAACACAGGGGTTGCTGCTTCTTACGCCGCTTTTACAAGTTCCATGATGCATACAGCCTCGCGCTTGCACGCTATCGGCCAGCAATCTTACCATGAAGCAACCGGCAAAGATATGAACACTTTTGTCGTTTTCAGTGGACACGCCGGTATTCCGACAGGCGAAGACGGTCCAACCCACGCAGACCCGCAAGCCCTTCAACTTGTGCAGGAAGATTTCCCTCAAGGTATGGCTATAACGCTAACGCCTTTAGATGCTAAAGATGTTTGGCCTTCTTTATGTGTGGCTATGGCAAAGAAACCGGCGGTTTTATATCCTTTTGTAACCCGTCCGGAAGTTTGCCAAAGTGTCCGTGCGGAAGGCGCAGATGCTACAAAAGGTGTTTATGCTTTAGTTAAAGAAAAAGAGGCCCAAGGCACACTGATTATCCAAGGTAGCGGTGTTGGGGAAATCTTTATGCAACAAACTTACCCTATGCTAAAACAGGAGGGGATAAAGTTGAATGTTTATTATGTTTGTTCGCGCGAACTCTTTTTAATGCTTGATGAAACAGAGCAGGAGCAAATTCTGCCTTTAAACGAGCAAAAACGCGCTATGGGTTTAACCGATTTTACTATGCCTACATTGTATCCTTGGCTTAAAAGTGAAATAGGGCAAAAATGCTCACTTTCACCTTTTAAAGACGGCAAGTATTTATCAAGCGGTAAAGCGCCAAAAATTTATGAGCAGGCTGGATTAGACGCAAAATCTCAACTTGTGGCAATAAAAAACTATTTACAAAAAATTAAGGAGAAATAAAAAATGGCAGAACAAAAACCTTACTTAACAGGAAGAACTTATATTTTTAAAATCAGCAAAGGCAAAGATTTGCTTGAAGCCCTTACCGATTTTTGCCACGATAATCAAATAAAATGTGGCATTATCAGCGGTATCGGTTCTTTGGAAAATGCAACTCTTGCTTATTTTGACCAAGTAAAAAAGAAATATGAAAAACAAGTTGTTACAAAAAAGACGGAAATCTTAAATATTGCCGGTAACGTCAGTATTATGGATAACCGCTCTAATATCCATGCCCATTTAACTTTGTCTGATGATGAAGGCAATGTCCTCGGTGGGCATTTAATGGCGGGCACAAAAGTATTCGTGGCAGAAGTTTATATCCAAGAACTTGTCGGCGAACCGAAAGTGCGTAAACAAGATAAAGTAACAAAGTTGAATCTTTGGATATAAAATAATTGGTTTATTATTTTAAAACCCCCGTTCTTAAAGAATTGGGGGTTTTATTTTCGCTTAAAAAATAAAGCGTTGTTTTAAATTGTAGATTAATATAAAGAAAGAAATTAAAATAAATATCCAAGGAAAAAGGATAGAAAAATTGCCCTCAATTTCGGCGTGTTGCGGGTTTTTTCTATCATATAAAACATCTACTATTGTGCCGAATGTTGGTTTTTTGCGAAGGGGGGTATCGTCAGTAAAAATGATTTCTCTTTCACCTAAAGGGAATTTTACTCTTGCAAAAAACACCTCTTTGCCGTCTTTTTTCCCTCTTTCATAATCGGTTATAATACCCTGCGCGCGCAAAAAACCGCGTTTATGAAGGGGATTTTTTATCATAAAAATAATACCTAAAACGGCAAAGACAATAGCACTTTTTAAAGTCAACATAATTAGATTTGCCCTAAAACAACTTCTTTATAAGCAGAATCAAAAATCTGTTTTATAATAGCCTGCCCTTTTTCATTTGGGTGTATTCCGTCCAAGCAAAGATAATCTGTATAATTATGTATTTGTAAAAAGACTTCCCTAACATTAACTATAAATAAATTATACTGACGGGCAACGCTTTCAATAGCGCGGGAATAAAGTTCCTGATGACGATAGATTAAACTTTTATTGCCAAGGAATTTTAAAAGATTTTCAGCCTGCTCTTTAGAACCTTTTGTTATCCAATTAAAATATCTATCGGCATCAATGGGAGGCAAACTCATAACAAAAGGGGTTTTGCCGGCAGATAAAATCTTTTCAATAATTTGGGAAAGATTTTTTTTAAATTCTTCAAAAGGCACAAAGGGAGTATGATTAGATTTTGGATTTTTTAGCACTTCGGACCAATTATAATCACAATCATTACCGCCAAGTTCAACCAGCATAGCCTGGGAAGGACATTTCTCAAGTGCGCCGGGCAAAAGTTCCAAGGCCTTTTTAGAAGTACACCCGAATTTGGAATAATTTTTTACTTCAACTTTATTATCCCTGCTAAATAGATTTACCGCACCTTGTTTAATAAATTTATACTTTCCGGCAATTTCGTCAAAAACAACCCCTTTCAAAATAGAATCGCCTATAACCCCAATTTGATTTATAATGTTCATATTATTACCTCTTTGTTAATTTTTATATTAAACTTTATTTTATCAAAATTATAATAGAATTTTTAATTTTTCTTTAAATTCTTTAGAAACTCTAAAAGATTGTTTTGTTTTTTCTATACCTTTTTTAAAAGTCCACTTGTCTAATTTGGAGCGTTTTGCATAGGCGTAAGTTCTTTTTGGAAATTTAACAAAACATACGCTTAAAAGCCACGCCGCCGCCATTTTGGCATAGTAGCCGTCGTGCTTAAAATTATCAAGGGTTTCAAAGATGAAATCTAATTTTGCTTTTTTAACATAATAGCCAAGCAAAATAACAAGTCCAAAACGCTGATAAAATTCCTTTTTGCTTTTTAAATATGGTTGTATAAAGTTAAAAAAATAATCTTCGTCTTTTTTTATTCTTTTTAAGGCCGAGCAAAACAAATCGCAATGCGCCCAATTATTTATTTTGGAAATAAAATTTTTTATTTCTTTTACAAAAGTTTCAAAAGGTGTCTTTGTGTAAGCAATTAAAAAACCTTCAAGCATAATTTCTTCAAAATAAGGGTCTTTTATTTTACCGGTTTTATAAGAAATATTCTGACGGGCAAGTTCTTTTGCGTATTGTTTGATAATAGGCACTTTGACACCTAAAATATTTTGTGCATTCGGTGTTAAAGTTGTTGAAAACTTTTGAAACTTTTTATCTGCTTTTGAAAGTAAAAAATTTCTTATTTCTTTTTGTGTAATTTTATTTATCATTATCAAACCTTAAGTTTAAGACGATAATTTTATTATACCATTAAAAGAACTGGGACTTTAGGCCCAAATTGTTCTAGGTCTAAAAACTTTTTAAATTAGGTCTTTTGACCCTTGGTAATGTTTTACTAAGATGTTAAACTATAAGTATAAATTTCGTTCTCCATGAAATTTTATCCCAAGGCAGCCTTACCCCTAGGCTGCCTTCCCTTTTTCAAGGCTTTTTGGTAAATTTTAATTTTTTTCAAACTTCGGATACGCGGGCTTGCCAGCCCCTCTAGGTATACCTCGTTTGAAAAAACACTTTTTCTATAGAAAAAGTTAATTAAAATTTTCAAAAAAATCCTTGAAAAAGGATTTGCTCTCTTTGCACAAATTTGAAATCCTCGGTTGCGCCTAATCTAAACGCAAAATCCTCGCAAAAGGATTTGTTCTACTCGGAATTAAAATTTCCCCACAAATCTGCACAAAAAGCGCCATATATGGTATAATTATATGTGTATATTTACATATACAAATTAAAAAATAGGAGAAAATCAGACTCTTGCTTGGTATTGGCTTTAAGTTTCTTCTTCTTGCTTGACAGCGCGGGGCCCTTACTCGGTAATCAGTCCTTGATTTAAGTGTAAAAACAAAATGGCATTAACAAAACAAGACAGAAAAAATATTATTTCTAAATTTCAGGCAGCCCCTGCCGATACCGGTAGTCCCGCTGTGCAAATTGCTTTAATTACTGAAAGAATCCAATACATTTCCCAACATCTCAGAACAAACCCTAAAGATTTTGCAGGCGAACAAGGTTTAACAAAACTCGTCAGCCAACGCAAAAGATTACTTGCTTACTTGAAGAAAAAAGATTTAGCAAAATATCAAGAAGTTACAAAAGAACTCAAATTAAGGAAATAAATTTAAAATGACAAATAACAAAGTTAGCGTTGAGGTTGAAATCGGCGGCAAAAAAATAACTTTGGAAACCGGTGTCATTGCCAAACAAGCAGATGGATCTGTTATGGCAAGGCTCGGTGATACCATGGTTTTAGCGACTGCCGTATCCGATAAAAATCAAAAACCCGGCTTACAAGATTTCGTTCCTTTAACCGTAAACTACAAGGAAAGAACCTATGCTGCCGGCAAAATACCGGGCGGTATTTTCAAAAGAGAATCAAGACCAAGCAAAAAAGAAACTCTTTCTTCCCGCTTGATTGACCGCTCTATGAGACCGCTTTTCCCTAAAGGTTTTGCTTGCGAAGTCAATGTAACTGCTATGGTCGTTTCCGCAGATGGCAAAAACGAAAGTGATGTTTTAAGTATTGCCGCATCATCTGCCGCAACAGTTATTTCTAGCATACCTTTTACCACCCCGGTTGCAGGTGTTCGCGTTTGCAGAATTAACGGTCAATATGTCATTAACCCGACTCTTGAAGAACGCAAAACAGTTGATATGGACCTTGTAATCGCCGGTACATTAGACGGTATTATGATGGTTGAAGGTGGCGCCCACGAAGTCGGCGAAGAAGATTTGGTCAAAGCAATTGAAATTGCCCACCCCGAAGTTAAAAAACTTTGCCAAGCCCAACTTGATTTAAGAGAAAAGGCCGGCAAACCCAAATTTGAATGGACCCCGGAAGTTTTGCCACAAGATGTTTTAGATATGGCAAATAATACCTTCCGCGCTGAAGTTTCCAAAATTTTACACGAGTTTTTAGATAAACAAACCCGCGATGTAAAAATTGCAACACTTAAGGAAACTTTCACCAACAGTTTAACAGAAAAATATCCCGAACAAGCAGCCGAATATGCAGGTTTTGCTATGGAAATGCTTGCTTACGAGGAATCTAGAGCAATGGTTTTAAACGAAGGCATCCGCGTTGACGGCAGAAAGACAGAAGAAATCCGCCCGTTAAGTTCTATGGTAGGCGTTTTGCCTTGCGCCCATGGTTCAGCCCTTTTTACAAGAGGCCAAACCCAAGCGCTCGTCACCACAACCCTTGGCACCGCACAAGATGCCCAGCAAATTGAAGGGCTTGAAGAAAACAGCGAAGAAACTTTTATGCTTCACTATAACTTCCCCGGCTTTGCTACCGGCGAATGCAAACCCGATAGATCACCCGGCAGACGCGAAATCGGCCACGGCGAACTTGCAAGACGCGCTTTAATGCCGCTTTTGCCCGATCCGGAAAAATTCCCTTATACTATCAGAGTTGTTTCTGATATTATGGAATCAAACGGGTCCTCTTCAATGGCTAGCGTTTGCGGCGGTTCTTTATCTTTATTTGATGCCGGCGTTCCTATGAAAGGCACTTGTAGCGGTATTGCTATGGGGCTTATCACAAAAGATGATAAATATGCCATACTTTCCGATATTATGGGCCTTGAAGACCACCTCGGCGATATGGACTTTAAATTAACCGGTTCCCGCAAAGGTATAACTGCTTTCCAAATGGACTTAAAACTTTCAAGCGGTATTTCCCTTGATGTTTTAAGAAAAGCAATTGCCCAAGCAACAAGAGGCAGACTTTTCATTATGGACCACATGGAAAGCACTATTAAAACCCCAAGAGCCAATGTCGCACCGACTGCGCCTGTAATCTATACAATGATGATTCCACAGGATAAAATCGGCGCTTTAATTGGCCCCGGCGGTAAAAATATTAAGAGAATTTGCGAAGAAACCGAGTGTAAAATTGATATTGATGACGACGGTAAAGTTATGATTGCCGCCGCCAATTCAGCAAAACTTGCCCAGGCAAAAGCAGAAGTTGACCTTTTAACAAAAGATGTTGAGGTCGGTCAAATCTACAAAGGTAAAGTTGTTTCCATACAACCCTTTGGCGCATTTGTTGAACTTTTGCCGGGCAAAGATGGTCTTTTACACATTTCTGAAA
>JAZUQO010000039.1:0-2175 GCA_045605725.1 Elusimicrobiaceae bacterium | reverse complement strand
CGTATAGCAAACCGCCTTTTAAGGCGCGTTAGAGATTTTGCGCAAGTAAAAGGCAACGGCATTATCACCGCTGAAATTGCAACAAGTGCAATGGAAGCCCTTGATATTGATAAAGAAGGCCTTGACAGTATTGATAAGAAAATTTTATCTGCCTTAATTGAAAAGTTTGACGGCGGCCCTGTGGGTATTGAAAACCTTGCAATTGCCGTTAGCCAGGAAGTTGACACGCTTAGCGATGTTATTGAGCCATACCTTATTAAAGCAGGGTTTATCACAAGAACACCGCGTGGGCGTGTAGCCAGTGCAAAGGCCTATCAGCATTTAGGCCACAAAAAACCAAATACACTTTTTTAGGATATGAAAAGAATCTCCCCGGTAAAACTTTTTACTTTTTTTGTTCTAGTGTGCGTATTTTTTATCAGCGCGCAAAAAGTTTTTGCTGCCGAGCAAGTAAGAGTTTTAATTAGTGAAAGTTCTTCCCCCATCGCCGTTAAAACAAACGGCGCAATTTACATCAAAGATTTAGGTTCAAATAAAAAATACAGCGTTAAAAAATCTGGCACTTTTAAAGTAAGTGCAACTAAAAAACAAGTGCAGGCAGGCTCAGTAAAAAGCACAAAAGGCTTGCAAATTTCCCTTAAAAATAAAAAAGATACTTTTACCGTAAACGGAACTTCTTATAAAGGAAATCTTTTATTAAAACCTGCCGAAAAAACGCAAATTATAGAAGTTTTACCGTTAGAAGAATATCTTTACGGCGTCTTGCCTTATGAAATGAGTTATTCCTGGCCACTTGAAGCCCTTAAAGCCCAAGCCGTTGCCGCGCGCACTTATACCTTAAAAAGTATAGAGGGCACAAAGAATAATCCCTTTGATTTATATAGTGATGTTAGAAGTCAAATGTACAAAGGCTCGGCCACAGTTTATGACTCCGTAAAAAAAGCCGTGGACGAAACAAAAGGCCAAGTTTTAAAATATAAAAATAATTTATTTTATACTTATTACCACGCAAATTGCGGCGGCCATACAGATACTCCTCCTTGGCTTTCTTCTGCCGTTAAACCTTTGCACGGCTCAAAGTGCGGTTATTGCTCGCACGGAGCAGGTGCCACTTGGAAACATACTTTAAGCAAATATACCGTTAATAATTTCCTCAAAAAAAATAAAATACCAGGAACAATTAAAAACATAAAAATTGCATCAAAAACTTCCAGCGGTAGAGCAAAAAATTTAAAAATTAAAACAACAAAAACTACCAAAACTATCCCTTGTAATACTTTTAGGATTGGGGTTGGTTCAACAAAATTTAAAAGTTGTTTTATTACAAATATCAACGGCTTAACCTTTAAAGGTAAAGGCTATGGGCACGGCGGCGGTCTTTGCCAGGAAGGCGCAAAAGGCATGGCTGAGGCCGGCAAAAAATATAAAGATATTTTAAAACAATACTATCCCGGGGCTGATTTGGAGAAGATTTAATATGGCTTTTGAACGCTTTAAAAAATTTAATATTGATGACCTTATTGCAAAAAATCCTGCTGATCCGCGCGATTCTAGCAGAATGATGGTTCTTAATAGAAAAAATCACACGATAGAACATAAAATTTTTAGGGATTTACCGAGTTTTTTAAAAAAGGGCGACACTATTATAATGAATAAGTCAAAAGTGTTCCCTGCTAAAATTTTTGCGCATAAAGAAACAGGCGGTAAAATTGAAATTTTACTTGTCCGCCAACTTGAAGATAAATTTTCTTGGGCGGTTTTACTTCGCGAATATAAACCCGGCACTAAACTAATTTTTGAAGATAATTTAAAAGGCGAGGTTGTGGGTAATACCGATGCCGGCGAAGCCATTATAAAATTTAACACCGACGATATTTTGCCTTGGACACATAAACACGGCCTTATGCCCTTGCCACCTTATATTGAAAAAGCGCGCAAGCACGCAGGCCTTTCAAAAAGTATAGAAACCGATAAAGAAAGATATCAAACTATCTATGCACAGGTGGAGGGTTCTATTGCCGCACCGACGGCCGGTTTTCACTTTACACAAGAATTACTAAGTAAAATTAAAGATATGGGCGTAAATATCGATTATGTAACTTTGCACGTGGGTTGGGGTACTTTTAAACCTTTACGCGGAGAGCCGACCGAACATAAAATGCTTGCCGAACTTGC
>JAZUQO010000038.1:0-91428 GCA_045605725.1 Elusimicrobiaceae bacterium | reverse complement strand
GCAAAAAACCCTTATTTACCTTTTTTAAAAAAAGATAAATAAGGGTTTTATTTGCTACTACAAAATTTATTTTGCTAACTGCTAAAAAAATTTCAGTTAGTAAGAGAGTGTCTGTCTGTCTGTCTGTCTGTCTGTCTGTCTGTCTGTCTGTCTGTCTGTCTGTCTGTCTGTCTGTCTGTCTAGACAATAGGCAAGATCGGTATTTTTATAAGATAAAATACCATTTTGCAAATTCATAATTGTTTCATAATAATTTTGCATAATACGCTCCTGCCTTACTTTAGTTATAGTATATATCATATTTTCCATTTTGACAAGGGGCAAAAAATCCCCCTGTTTTATTGTTATAAAACAGAGGGATTAATAGTTAAATTACTTTAAACTATTTTGTTTGTGAAACAGGAATCTTTACATTATCAACTACTGAAGACATACCGCGTTTAGAAACGCTGATTGTCAAAAAGATAGATGTAAAAATAAGAACTGCTGCAACACCTGCCGTTAGTTTTGTAATAAATGTTGCTGCACTCGGACCGGCAAAAACGCTATCGCTGTTAGAACTGCCAAAAATACCTGCAGCAGAACCTTTGCCGCTTTGCATAAGAACCAAGCAAATCAAAACTAAACATGCAAGGATGTGAAGTATTAAAACTAAAGTATACATTTATTTTCTCCTCTTATTTCTTTAATAAAGCCACAATTCCGGGAAGTTCTTTACCTTCCACAAATTCCATACTTGCACCACCACCGGTTGAAGCATGGGAAAACGCACTGCTCGCAATTTTTGCTTTTTTAAGGACATTTAAACTATCGCCACCACCGATAATTGTTATTGCGCCTTTTGCTGTTAAATCGGCAAGCATTTGAGCAATAGCAAAACTGCCTTTACAGTAACTTTGCATTTCAAAAACGCCAACAGGGCCGTTCCAGAAAATTGTTTTGCATTTAGCAAGAGCATTCTTAAAATACTCAATGGTTTTAGGTCCGATATCAAGGCCCATATAGCCATCAGGAATATTTTGATCTTTGGTGGTAATTGTTTCAATACCGTCTTTAAATTCTTTTGCGCAAACAGTATCTTGGGATAATAACAATTCAACACCTTTTGCTTTGGCTTTTGCCATAACTTGCTTTGCTTCTTCAAGTTTATCATTATCAACAAGGGAGGTTCCGACAGTATATCCAAGGGCTTTGTTAAATGTATAAGCCATTGCTCCGCCGATAATAAGAACATCAACCTTATCAATTAAATTGTTAAGAAGCATAATTTTATCTGAAACTTTTGCTCCGCCGATAATTGCGGCAAAAGGTCTTTTAGGATTTTCTAAGGCACCACCCAAAAATTCAACTTCTTTTTGGATAAGATAACCGGCTGCTGATGGTAAAAATTCAGTTATTGCACTTGTGGAAGCGTGTGCACGGTGAACAGTACCGAAGGCTTCTTGAATAAAAATTTCACCGTGTTTTGCAAGTTTTTTTGCAAATTCTTTATCATTGGCTTCTTCTTCGGGGTGGAAGCGCAAATTTTCAAGCAAGGCAATTTCGCCTTTTTTGGTTTGGGCAACAACTGCTTCTGCTTCAGGCCCAACACAATCTTTTGCGAAGTGAACTTTGGTTTCCATAGCCTTTTCAACTTCCGGCACTAAAGGTTCCAAAGAAAACTCCGGTGCGACTTTGCCCTTAGGTCTGCCTAAATGAGAAATTAAAACAACTCTTGCCCCTTTAGAAAGTAAATATTTAATGGTTTTTTGTGTTGCGTTAATACGCTTTGGATTATCGACTTTGCCATCTTTTAAAGGCACATTATAATCTACGCGGACAAGAACATTTTTTCCGTCCAAATTTACATCTTGCATTTTTACAATATCATTTAGGTTCATAATTATTCCCCGAATTTTTTTAGAAAATTAAAATTTAAAATCTGTGCGGGGTTCTTTCTTAAAAAAGGAAGAACCCCGTCTTTAAAAATACAACTTATTTGTTGACTGAAGCCATATGAGCAATTAAATCGAGAACTTTATTAGAGTAGCCGATTTCATTGTCATACCAGGAAACGACTTTAACAAAAGTATCTGTTAAAGCAATACCTGCTTTGGCATCAAAGATAGAAGTAAGCGGGCAACCAAGGAAATCAGAAGAAACAACTGCTTCATCTGTATAACCTAAAATACCTTTAAGTTCGCCTTCGCTGGCTTCTTTCATGGCTTTGCAAATTTCTTCATATTTTGCAGGTTTAGCCAAGTTAACGGTTAAATCTACTACGGAAACATCCAAAGTAGGAACGCGCATTGACATACCTGTTAATTTGCCGTTCAAAGAAGGAATAACCTTGCCGACTGCTTTTGCAGCACCGGTGGAAGAAGGAATAATGTTGCCGCTTGCTGCTCTGCCACCGCGCCAGTCTTTCATAGAAGGACCGTCAACGGTTTTTTGTGTTGCGGTTACGGAGTGAACGGTTGTCATAAGACCGTCTTTAATACCCCATTTATCGTGTAAAACTTTAGCAATAGGTGCTAAGCAGTTTGTTGTGCAAGAAGCATTGGAAACAAATTGTGTACCTTTTACATAGGTTTTTTCGTTAACACCGCAGACGAACATCGGAGTATCGTCTTTTGAAGGAGCGGACATTACAACATATTTTGCACCGGCTTTAATGTGTGCTTGTGCTTTTTCTTTTGTTAAGAATAAACCGGTAGATTCAACAACATATTCTGCACCGACTTTATCCCAAGCAAGTTCTGCGGGATCTTTAACTGCGGTTACGCGGATTTTTTTGCCGTTAACAATTAACTGGCTGTTTTCAATATCGGCTTCAATTGTGCCTTCAAATCTGCCGTGCATTGTATCGTATTTGAGCATATAAGCCAAATAATCAACAGGGCATAAATCGTTAATACCGACAATTTCAATATCTTTTCTTTCTTGGGCAGCTCTAAAAACAAATCTGCCAATACGGCCAAAGCCGTTAATACCAACTTTAATAGACATCTAAGTATCCTCCTAGAGATTTTATTTCCCTTATATGATACCATTTTAAGAGGTTGCTAGCAATAGATTTTTTATTATTTTCTACCTTTTCTGTTTGTTTTTTATACTCTTCTGCGGTATTCTTTTGTAGTTGTTTTGTGTATTCTCTTTGGGAAAAAGGATATACTTTTTTCATTTAGAAATCTCCTACTTTATATTTTCCAAATTTTTAAAAAGACGCACAAGAGACATTAGACCCATTTGAATATAGGTCTAAAATCCTATGTTAAATTAGAAGATTTTAATGTAAGCCTATCTTACATTTGTGATCTTTTTCGTGTTTTTCGAAGGAAAGTTTTTCTTGTTCTTTATATTCGCTGGTGCGGGCAATTAAATTATCAAAATCAATATTTGTTGCTTCAAACATAGGGCCGTCAACACAAGCGAATTTTGTTTCGCCATTAACAACAACGCGACAACAACCACACATGCCAGTTCCGTCAAGCATAATAGGGTTTAAACTTGCATAAGGTTTTATGCCAAGTTCCACCATAAGTTTGGCAGTCCACTTCATCATTGGTATTGGGCCGATAATAAAACCGGCATCAATTTTTGTTCCGTTATCGTGTAAAATTTTTATAGCATCGGTAACAAGCCCCTTTTGACCAAGCGTGCCATCATCAGTAGTAATGATAATTTCATCACTTACTTGTTCCATTTTATCTTGTAAAATTACTAAATCTTTTGTGCGAGCACCAAGCACACTAATAACTTTATTGCCGGCTTCTTTTAAGGCTCTGGCAATTGGGTAAACTTCCGCAATGCCAACGCCACCACCGACAACAACACAAGTGCCGTAATTTTTGATTTCGACAGGAGTACCCAAAGGACCTGCAAGTGAAGTAAATTTATCGCCGATTTTTAAAACATTAAACATTGCCGTGCTTTTGCCAATTGATTGAATAATAGCCGTTATTGTGCCTTTTTCTTTATCCCAGTCTACTAAAGTAACCGGCACTCTTTCCCCCATATCACCGTAGCGTAAAATTATAAACTGGCCTGCTTTTGCAGATGCGGCAATAAGAGGTTCATAAATTTCGAACTGACAAACAACACTAGAAAGAGGTTTTTTATTTACAATTAAATTTTTTTCCATAATTATTTCCCTTCAAGAACCTTTGTTTTTAAATAAGTATCGATACGACCTGCTGCTTCAAGGCCATCTTTCATAGCAAGTAGAACTGTTGCACCACCACGCGTAATATCTCCGCCTCCGTAAACACCTTGCATACTGCTTGCGCCGTTTTCATCAAGTTGCATTGTTCCGCGTTCGGTCATTTTTAAATCTGGCGTGGTTTTTGCAATTATCGGGTTTGGTTTTTGACCAATGGCAACAATAATGCTATCAGCAGGAATAAGAAAATCGGAGTTTTCTATGGGGACAGGTCTTCTTCTTCCTTTTTCATCGGGATCACCGAGTTTTGCTTTTAAACATTTAAGGGCTTTAACATGACCTTTTTCATCAATAATAACTTCTTTCTGAATTGTTAAAAATTGAAATTCTACGCCTTCTTCCATAGCATTTAGAACTTCTTCTTTACGGGCGGGCATTTCTTCTTGACTGCGCCTATAAACAACTGTTACCTTATCGGGCGAAAGTCTTTTGGCACATCTTGCTGCGTCCATTGCACTGTTTCCGCCACCAAGAACAATAACTTGTTTCCCAATTTTAATCGGCGTATCTGCTTGCGGAAATTTATAGGCCTGCATTAAATTAACTCTTGTTAAAAATTCATTTGCGCTATAAACACCGACGGCGTTTTCCCCTGGTATACCGGCCATTGTGGGAAGACCGGCCCCGCTACCGACATAAACTGCATCAAAATCTTTCAGTAAATCTTTTATGCTTGTTGAAGGTCCGATTAAAATATCTTGTCTGAACTCAACACCCATTTCCTTAATGGTTTTAATTTCATTATCAACAACTTCTCTAGGTAAACGAAAAGAGGGTATACCGTATCTTAATACCCCGCCAAAAGCATGCAAGGCTTCAAAAACAACAACTTTATGGCCTAATCTAGCAAGTTGGGCAGCGCAAGCAAGGGAAGATGGCCCAGAACCGATACAAGCGACTTTAAAACCAGTTTCTTGCTCGGATTTTGGTGCTTTTAAAAGGCCTTGTTTTCTTGCTTGGTCTGCTGTATATCTTTCCAAAAGACCGATAGAAACAGGACCGAATTTTTCTTTTAAAACACATGCACCTTGGCAGTATTTTTCCTGAGGGCAAACTCTACCGCAAATAGCCGGCAAAAGACTGGTTGTCATAATTGCGTCAATTGCGCCTTTTAAATCCCCCTGATTTAAACTGGCAATAAACTTTGGTATTTTCACATTTACCGGGCAAGCCGCTTGACAACGAGGCTCTTTACAATTTAAACAGCGACTTGACTCAATGGCTGCTTGCTCGGGCGTGAGACCTTGCGCGACTTCATCAAAATTTTTAATTCTGTCTTTAGGCTCCTGGCGATTGCCTTCTTGCCTAGGTAAAGAAGGGCTGGGCATTTTAAAATCCTCTCTAATTTAACCAAGCAAATTCAAATTTAACTTTGCACACAAAGTTTGAATAAGTTGGTGCTTTTTTAAATTTTCGGGCATAAGTTTATATTTTGTAAAAACAACATTTTGCGCTCTGTATAATTTAACAGGTAAATTGCACATCTGTATAAAACCCAAAAAATCTGTAATTCTGGATACTCTTTCCAAATCGGAAAAATCATTAATAAAATTGTTCAACAAAGAATCAAGACGTTTTGTTAAGATACGTTCAACACTTTCCGTCTCAATAGAAGCCTTATTTTGAACTAAAAGAGATAATATTTTTGTAATTTTATCCGTGTTTAAAGGATCTTTTTGAAGTTCTTCCTTTAACTCAAAATTTAAGGCAAATTCCGAAAGTCCCAAAAATAGTTTTGGCATATGTAAGCCGACATCACGGATATAGCCTAAAACGGCATGTTCCTTTTCAAAGATATTTATAAAACTTGCACGTATTCTTCTTTTTGCTTTTTCTATGGAATTGGCAAGGATTCTTCTTTGCCTGTCTTTTAATAAACGACTAATATCAAGAACATCAACAAAGGAACCTTTTATTAATTTCTGACACTGTTCAATTTCATTAAAGGAAAATAGTTCTTTTATTTGATCCAAATTATCCGTCTGCCCATAAATTGCACCGCCCAAAATATCAGGCCCGCCCAAATGTAAAACAGCAAAACTAACTTTGCGTGTTTGACAAGTTAATTTAGAAAAGAACATAGCGTGACCTGTTACCAAACGAGCGGTATCTTGACGGCTGACCTCAACTTTAGGCTCTTTAACTTCGTAAAAATAAATAGTATCGTCAAATAAAATTTCGTCAAGTAAATAAGAAACGGCATAATTTATGGCAACTTTTCTTAAACCTATGGACATAGGTAAAACAAATTTGTTGTAAATATTTGCTCCATCTTTATGGTCGGGAATATTGCTTGGGGCAAGGGCAAGAAGATTTACGAAATCTCTTTCAATATCCTTACCGGTTAAACCTCTGTTATAACCTATTGCGCGCTTTGCATAGGCCATAATTTGCACCGTTTCTATACCGGAAATCTCATCAAAAAACCAACCGCAACTTGTATACATAAGCAAAGTATTTCTTTGCATTTCCATAAATTTTAAAGCGGTAGGCTTATCTTGCAAAGCAAGATCTGTGCCGTATTCTTTTAAAAAATCTTCTGCTTTAGACCTATCTAAAATAACTCTGATATAGGCATTTCTTGCTGCCCAAATATCTTTAAAGTATAGAGAGCCTTTTTCCTTAAAGGTAACCAAAAGATTATCTCTGACAAAATCAAGAGCATTTCTCAAAGGAGCACGCCATTTTTGATGCCAACCAGGCCCCATGGAGCAATTACATCCGCAATCTTCTTTCCAACGACCGACGCCGTGGCAACAACTCCAAGCAGTGTTTTCGTGTATTTGGGCTTCATATTGGGGAGGAAACATTTCCAGATATTGACCGTAAACAGTCATTTGAGCAAGGTTGTTTTTTTCTACATAATTAATACAGTAGGCAAGAGCCATATCAGCAAATTTTTGGTGATGTCCGTAAGTTTCACCATCAGTTGCTATATGAACAAGTTGCTCGCTTTGGCGAGTATCAAAGGCACTTAAAAGACGGGCGGCAAATCTTTCCCCACTTCTAAGAGTATCACCAAAGGCTATACCTTGGGAAATGGGACCGTCATAAAAGAATAAAGTAATACTTTTGCCATTAGGAAAATGGCAAATATAAGGTTTTTTAGGATCAACTTTGGCATTTCTTTCTTCCTGCCAGTTTTTATCCCCTATTTTACGGGTCCTTGCACATTGGCTCGGTGCAAGAATAGTAAATTTTATACCTTCTTCGGCTAAAATTTCAAGGGTTTTTGTATCTACGGCAGTTTCGGCCAACCACATACCTTCAGGCATACGGTTAAAACGCTTTTTGAAATCTTCTATCCCCCAAACTATTTGTGTTCTTTTATCTTCATCTGTGGCAAGAGGCATGATCATGTGGTTATAAACTTGCGCTATCGCGCTGCCATGTCCGCCAAAATTCTTTTGGCTTTCCTTATCTGCTTCTAAAATTGCTTTATAAGTTTCTTTATCGTATTTTTCCATCCAAGATAAAAGTGTAGGACCGAAGTTGAAACTTATCTTTGAATAATTACTGACGATATTAATTATTTCTCTTTTGCCATTTAAAATGCGCGCGTATGCATTGGGGTGATAACACTCCGCACTGATACGCTCGTTCCAGTTATCATAAGGAAAGGCACTTTCCTGTGTTTGAATTTCTTCTATCCAAGGGTTTTCCCGCGGCGGTTGATAGAAATGTCCGTGTATGCATAAAAATCTGTTCATAGATATAATTTACATAAGATTGAGAAGTTTTACAAGTAATTTCTTTAATTTGGGGTTATTTTATCTTTAATAAATGTAAGTTTATTTTTATAACACCGCGTCTATAAGAACACAAAACATTTTGGGCATAACCTTCTTTATTATATGCCTCAAAAGTATAATTGTTTTTGAACATTTGCGTTCCCAAAAATAAAGTACATTGCTTTGTTTTACAGTCGTATTTTGAAGAATAATCATTACCTATCAAAACCTTTATTGTTTGCTCAAAAAGTTCTTGAACTTGTTTATTTTCTAGCAGTTCCGGTTTAAAATCATAATAAAAATTATTTTCCTGATATTTTGCTTTTAATAAAACACTTGCAAAAGCACCGAGAATTTTTATGTTATAAAGATTATTTTGTTCATCATAATCAAGTGAAAGCAAAAGGCTAGAACCTTCCCCCAGTTTTTCATCTAAATCTATCTTAAAAACACTGCTTACTTGAGCAAAATTTTTGCCGGTAGCAGAAAAAGTATCCACGCCTAAATCTTTTTGCTGAATTTTAAAGGAACAAGCCCCTAAAAAGATACAAAACCCCAACAGAAAACATATTCCCTTACACATATTTTAAAAAACCTCTTTATTTTATATTATATTATTATGTCAAAAAGTTTTCTTTATATTTTCACTTTTACATTTGCTTTTGCCATAAGTTATTTTAGCATATCTCCACTAAAAAAACTGGCGCAAAAATATTTGGTAGATATTCCCACTAAATTAAAAAATCATACAGGAAACATCCCCCTTTGCGGAGGAGCAATTATTGCATGTGGCTTTTTTAGCAGTTTAATAATCTTACGTCTTTTGACAAATTTCCCCACCGGAACTTTATATAATTTAAGAGGGCTTTTTTGTGGAAGTATTATAATCTTTACTTTGGGTTTAATTGATGATTTTAAAAAGCCAAAAGGCTTAAATCCTTACATAAAATTATTTTTTCAGATATTAGTAGCAGTAATTTTAATAAACTATGACATAAAGATAAATTTCTTAAATGCTCCCTGGGATTATATTTTGACTATACTTTGGGTGGTCGGCCTTACAAATGCTTTCAACCTGATTGATATTATTGACGGGCTTGCCATAAGCCAGGCCATAATTGCATGCTTGGCCTTTCTTTTTATAAACCTACCCTTTGAATTCATATATGTGAATTTCGCCGCAGTCAGTTTACTTGGAGCATCTTTGGCTTTCTGGCCTCAAAATCACAGCGGTAAAAAAGTTTTTCTGGGGGACAGTGGCAGTATGATGCTGGGTTTTTTGCTAAGTGCACTTGCTCTTGGAACAAGATTTTCAGTCATAAATCCTGCCGGTGTTTATGCGCCTTTACTTATCTTGGCTTTACCAATCTTTGATACCATTTTTGTTTCCTTAATACGTCTTGCAAAAGGAATAAATCCTTTAAAAGGAACACCGGATCATTATCCTTTAAGATTAAGAAAAATGGGATTTAAAAACCGTTCAATCCTTTTAATATCCATTATAATCAGTTTTGTTTTAAGCCTTTTGGCATTTGCTATAACACAAATTTGCGCAGTTAAATATGCTATCTATACATATTTAATCGTAACTTTGAGTTTTATACTTTTTGGCATTTATTTGAAAATAAAAGTGAAAATGCCTTAACACTTGCATAAAAGCATAACTAAAAGTTATACTAATTATGAAATATCTTTTAAATTTTATTAAGGGAAATTTATGAAAGTTTTGATTTACGGCGGCAGTTTTGATCCGGTTCACAAAGGACATTATTCCATTTTAAAAGCAGCCTGCTCTTATTTAAAGCCGGATAAAGTACATATTTTTACGGCATACCAATCTCCGTTTAAAGAAAAGTCGCCGCGCCCTTTTGCATTGCGCAAACAAATGGCCCAAGAAGCCTTATCATCCGTTTACCCCAATATAATTTTTGACGATTTTGAACAAGAGCAAAAACGCATTGTTTACACTTACGAAACAATTAAACACGTAAAAGAACTTTACCCAGGTTGCAAAGTTTATTTGCTTGTGGGAACAGATTGTCTGAACGATCTACCCAGATGGAAAAATGCGGAATATATTTTTAAAAATTCTATAATCGTTGCCGGTATAAGAAAAGGTTTCAATTTTAAGACACAAGATTTTAAGTATATTTTACTTGAAGGTAATTTTCCTTTAATATCTTCAACAAATATACGCCTTGCAATCTTATCAAATGGATTATTGCCCAACAGTTTGCTACCGCAAACAGAACAAAGAATCGAAAAAGATTTAATGTACGGACTTGATTTACACAAATGGCTTGAAAAAAATTTAAGACCCAAGAGATATTTGCACGTTAAACTTGTTGCACAAGCAAGTGTAGAACTCGGCCGCATTTATAATGCTAATTTGGAAGATTGCGCTTTGGCTGCCGTTTTACATGACTGCGGTAAATCAATGAGTAATGAAGAACTTATAAATTATGCAGTTAAAAACAATTTAAAAGTGCGTGATTTTAAAGATATTTGCCGTTTTTCCCCCTCACTTTTACATTCAGAAGTTTCTTACCATATAGCAAAAACTGTCTTTAAAGTAAAAAACAAAGAAGTGTTAAACGCTGTAAGACATCATACTTTAGGGCGCAAAAATATGGGCTTGATTGAACAAATTATTTTAATTTCCGACATGGCAAGTAAAGATAGAAAATTTAAAGAATCCCGCCTGGTTAAGCAGGCTGCCTTAACTTCCCTTCAAGCAGGTGTCATTGCCGCTATGAAAGTAAAACTAGAGTGGACAATAGCAAACGCCAAATGGGTTGCCCCTGCGGGAATAGAATTTTGGAACGAATTATGTTTAAACGACAATTAAAATTACGTTTACTGATTTATCCTATGGTCGGATTGTTTTTATATGGAGTATTTGCCTGTTTTTTCACTCCACAGATTAAGCCATTAAGTAAAAATGAGGATACATCCGTAAATATTTTAATAACGACTACAGAACCTTTATTTATATCGTATAATCCTAAAGAAAATCAAGCAGTAGTAAATGTTTTAAATGTCTCCCAAAAAGATTTTGCAGATAATTCTTTCTTAAATAAACCTCCTCTTGATAAACAGGTTTATTTAACTATTCAACCAAAAGAACAAAATGCCGGCATTTTTTGGGATAAATTTAAAAAAAATTTGTATTCTTGGACTAACAGGCCTTATTTGATTATCGGATATTTTTACGATTACTTTAATTTAAAGTATCACAAAAAAACAGATATAAATTTTGCCACTTTTCTTATGCTCTCTTGGAAATTAAGTACTATGCAACCGGCTGATTTTATCATCAAGACTTATGAGAAACAAAAAAATAAAAAAACAAAAAAATATGTTCAACAAGCACAAATAACTTTAGGTAAAGATATTTCAAAAAATAAGCAAGAGGATAAAACACTAGTTATAGAAATATTAAATGCCAGCGGACAAAAAGGTATTGCGGGAACTTTAACCAATTATTTAAGAGATTTGAACAATCAAGGCATTATAAAAGTGGACGTAATAGATTATCGCAATTATCCCACTATCCTTGAAGAAACCCAAGTTATTGATACTTCCGGCCGTATGAAAACCTTAAAGGGAATCCTTTTAAAAATAGGGCTTGATACAAAAGAGATTCATACTTCCAGCGATAAAAATGCAATATCGGAAGCAACAATTATTCTTGGAAAAGATTTTAATATGCCTAAATAAATGATAAACTTGTATAGAGGTGCAAAAATATGGATAAAAAAGAATTTAAAAAATTTGTAGTACAAAGCGCACGCTTGATTGATGATAAAAAAGGCGAAAATGTAGTAGTTTATGATTTAAAGGGGCTTTCTTCCCTTTGTGATTATGTAATAATAGCAACGGCAACTTCCGCCCCGCATTTGCAAGCAATTGAAGAAGAAGTTTCCACAAAATTAAAAGAATTTGCTTTATATAAGACAAACCGCGACGGCGCACAAAGTACAAACTGGCGTGTAAGCGATTATGGCGGTTTTATGTTGCACCTTATGACGGAAGATGCAAGGGCTTTTTATGCTTTAGATAAAGTTTTTAGTTTTGCAAAAGAACTTACTTGGCAGAAGAAAGAAGAATCTTCCGCAAAGAAAAAAATTGTTAAAAAGGCTGTAAAAACATCTAAAAAAACCGTAAAGAAAACTGTTAAAAAAACGTCGGTAAAAAACACAAAAAAAATTGCTTCAAAAAAATCTACTACGAAGAAAACTGTTAAAAAAACTAAAAAATCTACAAAAAAAGGAAGTAAATAATGTTAGCAAAATTAAAGTTTAAAATTGAAGATATTTTATTTAAAGATAAAAATTTTGTGGAGTTCGAAAATTTACCCAGAATAGAATTTTCTCAGCCGCCCGCCCATATTGACGCAGATTTATCTAGCACCTGGGCTTTAAGTGCCGCAAAAATTATCAAAAAAAATCCCTTGGATATTGCAAAAAAAGTTGTAAAAGTAATAGAAGAAATGGATGAAATAGAAACTGTAACCGTAACCGCACCGGGATTTATCAATATTAAACTTAAAGATTCTTATTTAGTTCAAGCAGCAAGAGATAGAAGATTAAAAAACAGAGATATTAATCCCAATGAAATTTCAAAGGAAAAAATTTTAATAGAGTTTGTTTCAGCAAACCCGACAGGGCCACTGCACGTAGCAAGTGGCAGAGGCGCAAGCCTTGGCGATAGCCTGGTACGAATACACCGCGCCATAGGTATTGCCTGCGATGCTGAATACTATATAAATGATGCCGGCAATCAAGCAGAACTTTTAGGGCTTTCTTTGCAAGCCAGAGCCGAAGGTAAAGAACCGCCCGAAAACGGTTATCATGGCGAATATTTAATTGACCTTGCAAAAAAAATTCCGCAAGGTTTACCTGTCAGCGAATACGGCCGTTTTGCTATGGAAGAACTTATAAAAACCCAACAAGAGGATATGAAAAACTTCGGTGTGGAATTTACCCGGTGGTTTAGGGAAAGTTCTTTACATAAAGAGAATGCCATAAATAAAACTTTAGAATATTTAAAAGCAAATAATCTCGTCTATGAAAAGGATGGTGCTTTGTGGTTTGGCACAACACAAGACAATGACGATAAAGACAGAGTTCTTGTTCGTGCTGATGGAAGACCGACTTACTTTTTAGCAGATATTGCCTATCATAAAAATAAATTTGACAGAGGATATACAAACCTTATTGATATTTTAGGAGCAGACCACCATGGTTATGTCCCGCGTATGAAAGCCGCAATCAAACATCTTGGCAAAGGGGAAGATAGTTTTACCCCCATCATACACCAACTTGTTCACTTGATTGAAAACGGCGAAAAAGTCAAAATGTCAAAAAGAGCCGGAACTTTTATAACTTTAAGAGATCTTACCGAAGATGTCGGCAGGGATGCTTGCCGTTTCTTTTTTGCAAGCAGAACACCCAATGCCCACCTAAACTTTGATTTAGGTTTGGCCAAAAAACGTACCAATGAAAATCCTGTTTTCTATGTTCAATATGTACACGCAAGGGTTTGTTCTATTTTTAAAGCAGCAAAAGAAGCCGGTATTGAACCAGCAAATATAACCAATCCAGAAAATCTTGCTCCACAAGAAAGAGCCCTTTTAAGCAAAATGTTATGGTTCAAAAAAGTTTTACTTACTTGTATAAATGATTTAAGCCCGCATCACTTAACAACTTATTTAACTGAACTGGCGGGACTTTATCACTCTTTCTATGATTCTTGCCGTGTGATTGACAAAGATAACCCCGGTTTAAGTGCCTCTCGCTTATTTACTTGCCAACTTGTTAAAGAAAGAATTGCAAAAGGCCTTGAACTTATCGGTGTTAGCGCACCTACGGAAATGTAGTCTTTTAAAAATTAAGGAGAATAATTTATGAAAAAACACTTACTTTTAATTCTAAGTGTGTTTTGTTGCGCGCTCTTTTTAAATGCACAAAGCACTTTTGATAAAGCAGAAAAATCTTTTAGCGATGGTTTATATAAACAAGCGATAAGCGAATATGAACCCTTCCTAAAATCAAAAAACAAACAAGAACAATACGAAGCAGAGTTAAAAACTGTTTTATCATATAACCGATTATACCAATATGATAAAGCACTTGAAACAATATACTCTTTTCCTCTTCCAAAAGACAATACCGTTAAAGCAGAGTTTTATTTATTAAAGGCACAATTATTAAACAGAACCCTTTATTCTTATCAAAGTCCTGATATAGTTGAAAGTAAAACAGATCCGACAAAATGGACTCGTCAACAAAAAGAAACTGAAATAAAAAATATTTATAAAAAACTTTGGGATATGAGAAAAGATTTAATTTTAATCCCTGCCAAACAAGAAAAAAATTATTTAACTTTAAACACTTATTCTAATATAAACAGTGAACTTACACCCACTGTATATGACTATCTTGTAGAAGAATGGCACGAGCAAAACATTTTGCCTTATGAAGAATTACTTGAAGAAAGTTATAAACTTGAAGGCAAAGATAGGAATGCCATCAGAGAAATTTATAAACTTCAGCGAATTATGCTTTTAAAAAATAAAGATAATGAAATTAAACTTTCCGCTTGTCTTGATTATATTGCCGATTATGCTAACACTTGTAATTTATCGGAAGTTAAACCTTATCTTTTTAAAGCAAAATATCCTTTGGCAAAAGCAAAAGCCCTGCTGGAAAGTGCAAACATTTTAACTTCTAAAGAAGAAAATTTTAAAGCAGTACAAAGATTAGATCTGTGCTTATCTACACCTAAGAACTTCTATACACAAACTTGCCGCTACCAAAAAGAAGATCTTTTAAGACCATCTTTTTACTTAACAAAAAATTTACCGCAAGATATTGCCCCCTCAAAAGAATACTCCTTATCCTATAAAGTGGCAAATATTGAAAAAGTTAATGGCCATATTTACAAATTATCTGCCGAAAATTTATATAAAAACGGTCTTTATTTAGATGGAAAAACGGAAGAAATATTAAAAAAAGGAAAACCTTTTAAAACTTTTTCTTTTGCACCCGCTTATACAAAAAAATATCAAAGGCTGGAAAGTAAAACTAATCTTCCGGCTCTTGAAGCAGGTTTTTATTATGTAATTTTAAGTGATGCCTCAAAAGATTTTTTGAAAGAACAATTGTTTTCTACCATTATTAATGCTTCTGATTTGGTGCTTATGCAAACCTCGTATAATACTACTGATAATCTCTATCAGTTAAACAACAAAGGCTCTTATGCCCATTTTTATACTTTGAACGCAAAAACAGGTTTACCCGTTGAAAAAGCAAAAATAACTACAAATCTGACAACGTTAAATACAAGCACAAATAAACTTGGACAGGCAGAAATTAAAATTGCCCAAAACCTTTACAATAAAAAAGCCCTTGCAACATATCAAAACAATTATGCCTTGCTAAGTAATTTGCAACTTATCTATAAAGAAAATGAAAAACGTCCCATATATACAATGAATACCGATAGCGCAATTTATAAACCCGGGCAAGAAGTTAAAATGCAAATTATGGCAAGTGTTGAAGAAAATTCCCTCTGGAAACCTGTAAACAATAAAACTATTGAGGTAAAACTTTTCTCCCCCAACTGGAAAGAAACGCAAAAACAAAAAATAACTTTAGATAATTTTGGTTCTGCAAATGCTGTCTTTAATTTACCGAAAGATGCTATGCTTGGTAATTGGACTATATCCAGCGATAATGCAAGTATATCTTTTTCCGTAGAAGAATATAAACAACCTGAATTTGAAATTACTTTTGAAAAATATCAAGGCATCCCTGCTTTTGACACCCCTATTACTATTAACGGTAATGCCGCTTATTTCAGAGGTGATAAAGTAGCAAAAGCAAAAGTTTCTTATATGATTACAAAAACCTATTTCCGCCCGTGGTTCTGCTGGTGGTGGCCGATAAGAAACGACAGAGAAAAAGCCCTTGAAGGCAATACAACGACAGATAATGAAGGCAATTTTCATATCACTTGGACGCCTAAAGAAGAAAATAAAGAAATTCGTTTACCTGCCCGCTATGAAGTTAAAGTTTTTATAACAGATCAAGCCGGTAATACTATTCAAGGCTCTAAAACTTATACTGTAAGCAAACAAAAATATTTCTTTGCTATGAAAAGAGAACAAGACTTTTTCACTACAACACAAGAAAATAATATTTCCGTTAAAATGGTCAACGCGGATGAGGAACCTTTATCAGGAAAAACAAAGGCTTCTATCTTAAAATTAAATTTAAAAGATACCGATCAAGAATTTAATTTGGATAATCAAGAATTATTTACAGAAGGACAAATTGTAAAAACTTTTGATGTGTCCTTTAATAAAGAAGAATCTTTAAAAATTAATTTACCAAACCTTGAAGAAGGTATTTATCAACTCAAATTTAGTAAAAACGGAGATGAAGGTAAATTAAACTTCTTGGTAGTAAATACTAAAGATACAAAACTAAAATTGCCGACGGTTGCTCTTGCCCAACACCAAGAATATGCCCCGGGTGAAACTGCTTTAATTTTACTAGGAAATCTTAATTCTCACTCCAAATATGTGGAAATTTTTAAACAAAATTTCTTAATAGAACAAAAGACTATAAATAAAAACGGCGTCGTTATTTTAGAAATACCGATAAAATCAAGTTATAGCGGAGGTATTTATTTAAGATGGTTTGCGGCCGCAGATTACAAAACTTATACGTCTGTGATAAATATACCTGTAATTTATCCTAACACAAAAATAAACGCACAAATAGAAGCAAAAAACACCGTAGAACCTGGATCTGAAGCAAGTATTTCTATTAAGGCCAGTGATGAAAAAAATATCCCCGTTGAAGCAAAAGCCATAATAAGTGTGTACGATAAAGCATTAGATTATTACAGAAAACACTCTTTAAACTTGCCTAATGTTTACCTATCAAATGTTTTCGGCAGTGCTTTGTTTACTGCAAATTTTTCGGGAAATTATTATCAACAGAGAGTTTATCGAGAGACAGCAAGAGCATTTGGTGGCATGGCAATAAAAGGCCTTGCTATGGCCAAATCCGCCGCACCGGCAGATGGTATGATTATGGCAAATAGTATGGCTATGGCCGATACGGCAATGGAAGAAAGTGCAACGCTTGATATGGAATCAGGCATTTCTCCCCAAACGGAACAAAACCAAAATTCTTTGCGCCAAGATTTTGCAACAAATGCTTATTGGAACCCTTCTTTAGATGTAAAACAAGGCAAGGCAAGTTTCTCCTTTAAATTGCCAGATTTACTAACACGCTGGCAAATACTTGCCGCATTGTGGACAAAAGATTTAAAAACAGGCAAAACAGATTTTGCGCTAACTTCTACAAAAGATTTGTTTTTAACTCTGCAAGCACCGCGTTTCTTAAGAGAAGGCGACAAAATTGAACTTGTAACAATGCTCGTTAATAATACAAACAGAATTTTGGAAACGGATGTTTCCTTATATCTGACTTTAAATGAAGAAAAAGCACAAAACTTGTTTAATTTAGATAAAACAGAGCAAAGAATTTCTATTGCCCCAAAAGAACAAAAAATTATTACTTGGAAACTTGAAGCCCCCTCACAAATAGGCACTATTAAAATAAGTGCGGTTGCGCGATCCGGCAGTTTACTTGACGGCGAAGAAAAGGTTTTGCCATTACTTCCTTCAAGACAAAGACTAGTTGAAAGTGCTACTATATCCTTAAAAGAAGGTGTTAATAAACTTTCCCTTGAAAATTTACTCAAGGACAAAACTTTGCAACTTGAAACTGCACAATTAACCGTTGACCCTTCTTTAATAATGCCGGCATTAAATGCCATACCTCTTTTGGTGGAATATAATACACCTACTTTAACAAGCAAACTTATAAATTATTATCCTTTGGCTGTATTAAATAAAATGTACACTACTTATCCGGAGTTTAAGGAAGCAGCCGCAAAATTGCCAAAGAGAAAAACTATTACTCCTGCTTGGCAAAGTAATGAAAATTTACTTTTAAACCAACTTCCAAACAGTCCTTGGCTTAATCTTTCAAAAGGATATAAAGCACAAAATACGATAGATATTTTTGATGCAGGTTTAGTCCGTAAAAAACAAAAAGAAATAAATAAGGAACTTGCAAAATATCAAAATAATGACGGCTCTTTCTCCTGGATAAAAGGCGGACAGGGTAGTGTTTACATGACACTTTATTACCTTGAAAAAGCGGCTTTAGCAAAATCTTGGGATATTGAAATTGATGAAAATATGACCAAAAAAGCCCTTGCTTACGTAACAAAAGAAATCAAATTAAACTTAGCAAAGCCTAGTGCTAATAATCTAAGTGAGGCACTTTATTTGGCAAGTATTTTAACTGCTTTCCCAAGTGACTGGTATAACTATGATGTTAAAGCACTAATGGACCAAACAAATAACTTTATCACCAAAATGACACCTCTTGGTAAAGCATATGCCACTTTAGTCTGGGCCAGGCTTGGCAATAAAACCCGCGCACAAAAGATTTTTGCAAGTCTGATGGACAGTGCAACAAATTCAAGCGTAAACGGTATTTACTGGGCACCGGAAGAAAAATCTTGGCAATGGTTTAACGATTCTATTACTTTGCACAGTGCCGCCATAAAAGCCCTGCTTGCCCT
This sequence comes from Elusimicrobiaceae bacterium, assembly GCA_045605725.1. Taxonomy (GTDB): domain Bacteria; phylum Elusimicrobiota; class Elusimicrobia; order Elusimicrobiales; family Elusimicrobiaceae; genus Proelusimicrobium. The sequence goes on along the minus strand of JAZUQO010000038.1, from coordinate 72,822 downwards.
TAACCCGCAAGATAACCGCTTAAAAGGACTTACAAAATGGTTAATCTTTCAACAAGGTGCTACTTTCTGGGATAATTCAGAACAGGCTGCGACAGCAGTTTTAACTCTTTTTGATGTAATGAAAAGAACTAAAGCCCTTGAACAAACAAAAACTTTTGATATTACTTGGAATAACCAAAATATAACTTTACAGGCAAAGCCTTTTGATATTGATGAAAGTAAATTCACCTTAAGTGCTTATGATAAAAAGGCAACCCCGCAAAGTTTAAGTGCAATTATTGTTAAATCAAAAGATTCGGGGCTTGATGATTTTGCTTCCTTAACTGCTCTTTATTCTTCCAGTAAAGTTCAAGAACAAAGCAAACAGGGGATGATGAATATTAAAAAGGAATATTTCCTTATCAAAAACAAAGAAGCAATTTTGCTTAAGGAAGGCGATAAAGTTGAGGTCGGCAGTGAAATACAGGTCCGTTTGACGATAAATTGTCAAAATCAGTTTGATTTTGTTTCCGTTACAGATCTAAAACCTGCTGCATTTGAAAATCAGGATTTGCTTTCTTCATGGCAATATAAAAATCGCTTATCTTATTACCAAGAAATGCAAAATAGCCAAACTAACTTCTATTTTGACTATTTGCCAAACGGCACTTATGAGTTAAAATACACTCTGCGCCCGACAACTGCCGGTATTTACAATACAGGCGCTGCCGTTATACAAAGCCAATTTGCCCCGCAATTTGGCGCACATAGCGGTGGGTTCTATATAAAAGTAAAATAATCTTAAACAAGCCCTAAAAATCACTAAAAAAGTTTTTTTGGGGCTTGTAATTTAATATAATATAAATATGGAAACAATAATGTTATTACTTGTAAGTTATGTAATTGGTGGTATCCCTTCAGGTTATTTAATAACCAAGAAGGTAAAGGGTTTTGATATACGTAATTACGGCTCGGGCAATCCGGGTGCGGCAAATGTTTACAGAATCGTTGGTAAATGGGCCGGTTGGGCAACTTTCTTTTGTGATGCTCTAAAAGGTGCTATCGCCGTTGTACTGGCGGAATATTTTATGCCTGAAAATATTTATATGCCGATGATTTGCGGTTTTGTCGCTATTTGCGGACACATGTGGACTTGCTTTTTAAAATTCCGCGGTGGTAAAGGCGTTGCAACTTCTGCCGGTGTTTTTGGGGCTTTACTTCCGATACCAACAATTATTGCTTTCTGTGTTTTTGCTTTAGTTGTCTGGAGAACAGGCAGAATTTCCCCCGGATCAATTTTGGCCGCAATAGTCTTGCCTATTACGAGTTTCTTCGTAGCTGATTACCCTTTATCTTATAGTATTTTAAGCGTTGTTATCGGCGCGATTGTAATTTATAAACATATACCTAACATCAAAAGAATGTTAGAAAATAAAGAACTTGCTTTTGAGGACGGTTCTAAAAAAAATGCAAATAAGAAAAATTAGTGTTTTCGGCGCAGGTGTTTGGGGTAGTGTTCTTGCCCAGCAATGTGCAAATTTGGGTTTTAAAGTTTCCCTTTGGGAGTATGATAAAAATCTGCTTGAAAAAATTGTTACTTCAAGCGGAAAACATCCAAATATCCCAAACTTTCAGTTTCACAAAAATATCACTCTTACGGGTAGTGAAGAAGAAGCCCTTAAAGATAGCGATATGATACTTTTTGTTATCGCGTCTAAAGCGGTGCGTTCTTTCTGTAAAAAGATTAAACCTTTAATTAAAGATAAAGTTTTGCCAATAGTCAGTGCTTCTAAAGGGCTTGAAGAAGGTACTTTTAAAACTATTTGCGAAGTTATTGAAGAAGAACTCCCCCATCTTGAAACAAATGTTTTTGCTTTAAGCGGGCCTAGTTTTGCTTTAGAAGTAGCAAAAAATGTTCCTACAAAAGTTATTTTAGCAGGGCATAATGGCCTTGTTTTAAACGAACTTAAAAGACTTTTAAGTAAGCCCCCCTTACTGCTTGAAACTTCTTTTGACAGACGTGGCGCAGAATATGGCGGAGCGATAAAAAATGTTATTGCCATCGGTTGCGGTATTTTAGACGGTCTTGGTGACGGTGCAAACACAAAAGCCGCTTTAATTACAAAATCTATGCAGGAGATGAATATCATAATGTTAAGCCAAGGTTGCACTACTGAATCTGTCTACGGACTTTGCGGTTTTGGCGATGCTGTTTTAACAGGTATGTCTGCTATATCCAGAAATAGAAGACTTGGCGAAAAACTCGGTCAAGGTTTAACTTTAGAAGAAGCAAAAGAGCAAGTGGGCACTATTGCAGAAGGCGCAAATGCCGTTAGAAGCGTAAAAGAACTTATTGAGAAAAATAAATTGCAATGCCCTATCATTGATTCCATTTGGCAAATTGTGATAAATGCACAAAGCCCAAAACTTTTGATTGAGGCTCTCGGTTTTAAACAAAATTAGAAATAAAAAGGTATAGTTATGAATAAAGAAGATATTATACAGGCTTTATCGTCCTATCTTTTCGACAGAAAACAAGCCAAAACTGCGGTTGAGGCAACCCTTTCAATTATAAAAACTGCCCTTAAAAAAGGCGATAAAGTTGTGTTATCTAACTTTGGAACTTTTAAGACAAAAGAAAGTAATCCCATAACTTTAAAAAACCCAAAAACAAAAAAAGAAATTAAAGTTCCTTCAAAATTAAAAGTACGTTTTAAAGCCTCAAAAAATATTTTGGAAGATAATTATGACCTTGGAAGAACTTCAAAATAAATCTTATTTTACTATCGGCGAAATTGAACAATTAACAAATATCGCCCAATATACTATAAGATATTGGGAAAAGACTTTTGCTATTATAAAACCTATCCGCAAAGAAAGCGGACACCGCAGATATACCCGCCAAGATTTAGATACTATTTTGAAAATAAAAGAGTTAACTTTGAAACATAAAATGACGCTTGAAGGCGCAAAAAGACACCTTAACCGTTTTATGCAAAAAGGTGCAAAACCTAAAAAATCAGAAGGTTTTTATTCCATTAGAGATATTAATTTTTTAAAAGAAATTCAAAAAGACCTTTCACAAATCGTAAAATAATGCTAAAATATATATGTACTTAAAATTACTAAGGATTTTAAGTTTTAAATCGGGGAGTGGCTTAGTGGTATAGCGCTCGCTTGGGGTGCGAGAGGTCCCGAGTTCGATTCTCGGCTCCCCGACCATTTTTTTAAATTCTTATCTTGAAAATCTACAATTTACGGGGCGTAGCGCAGTTGGTAGCGCGCACGGTTCGGGACCGTGAGGTCGCTGGTTCAAATCCAGTCGCCCCGAAAATTTAAAAGCACCCTTTAGGGTGTTTTTTAATTTTCTCTGGCGAAGAAAGCCAACTGCTTGGCTTCCATCTGGATTTGAAGCCCGCAGCGATGTTTTTGTTTGAGGTCAAAGACCGAAAGGCAAAAACCGCGAGGGCGGGACCGGGTGAAAGGGTTGGCAAGGTGTTATCTTTACCTTTGCGCCGCTGAATTTTTTGCGTTAGCGCAAACTTTATTTTGTGCGCGCCTAGTAAATCTAAGTAAGCACAAAAAAAAGAAAGCGATAACCAAAAAGAGCGCGGCCCGCAGGGTTTGCCCGTTTTTATGGAAAGCATTGTTAAAAAATCTTGCCAACTTGCCTAGTTGCCTGCGTTTTTTTGCCTCGCTTTCTTATCATAAAAACGGACAAACGCAATAGAGCAAATATAACACCTTGTCAACCCTTCCGTCAGGAAATTTACGTAGGGCAAATCCAGTCGCCCCGACCATTTTTTTAAAACAAAAAATTTTATATTTTCTTTGCAACGCGCTGATAGCCTTTGGCTTTGATTATTTTAGCACGGAAAATTTGACCTGCCTTAACAGGTTTTTCAAAAACAAGTGTTCCATCAATATCAGGAGCATCACGGTAGGTTCTGCCGATTGTATCTGTATCACTGATAACTTCCACAACAGAGCCGACAAGTTGTTTATTTATCTTGTCAACTACGCGGCTTTGAACTTTATTTAATTCTAAAGCGCGTTCTTTTTTGACGGCAGCGGGTATCTGCTTTTTCATATCATAAGCGGCAGTGCCGGGCTCTCTAAAGAACTCAAACACGCCCACATTATCAAATTCATATTCTTTAACAAATTTTAAAAGTTCTTTAAAATCTGCTTCTGTCTCGCCGGGAAAACCGACAATAAAGTTTGTTCTTATCGCAATATTTGGCACGCGCTCTTTTAGCATTGTCAAAGTTTCTTTTATTTTTTCAGGTCCGCAATGGCGGTTCATTCTTTTAAGAATACCCGCTGAAATATGCTGAAGCGGTATATCAAGGTAAGAAAATATTTTTTCTTCCGAAGCCATTAAATCTGCAAGTTCGGAGGTTACCCTGTGCGGGTAAGCATACATTATTCTAAGACGGCAAATATCTTTTATTTTTATTAATTTTTTTAGCAATTTGACAAGTTCGGGCTTTCCATACAAATCTTGCCCGTAGGAAGTTGTATCTTGCGCTATAAGCGAAATTTCTTTTGCCCCGTTCTTGGCTAAAAGTTTTGCTTCTTTAACAATTTCCTCAATAGTTTTGGAGCGGTAATTACCGCGGATAAAAGGGATTGCGCAATAAGCACAGCGGTTATTACAACCATCGGCAATTTTTAAATAAGCACTATGCGGAGCGGTTAGAGAAAGTTTATATTCCGGCATAAAAAGTTCGCGCTGTATCGGGCTAAAAAGGAAACCTTTTTTATTTATAATTTTTTCAATAATATCTTGCTTTGAAATGGAAAAAAATAAATCGACATCTTTAAATTCGCTGGCAAGATCTTCTTTTAATCTTTCAACCGCACAACCTGTCACGGCAACTTTTTTGATAATGCCTTTCTTTTTTAATTTAAGAGCGTATTTTATATTTTCTTTTGCTTCTTTTATTGCCGAAGAAAGAAAACCGCAAGTATTAATAATAATAATATCGGCTTCATCTTCGTTGAAAACCATATTATGCCCGTTTGCAAGCAGACGGGCGGAGAAATTTTCGCTATCGGTTAAATTTTTTGGGCAACCCAAACTTATTAAGTAGAAGTTCATATATATATATTATATAATATACATAAGAGAGGTTGTTTATGAAACACTTTGAAAAAACACTTTTAAAAACAGCAAAAAATGTTGAAAAGGCCTTAAAAAAACAAATTTCTTTAATTAAAAATACCCCCCAAATTATCGTTGATGCTATGAGTTATTCTTTAATGGCAGGCGGTAAAAGGGTGCGCCCTGTTTTACTTACTTGGACGGCTGAAGCATTCGGCCTAGCCCCAAAAGATGTTGAAGCGGCCGCTTGCGCTGTTGAAATGCTACACACCTATTCTTTAATTCACGATGATTTGCCTTCTATGGACAATGACTCTTTGCGTAGAGGAAAACCGACAAATCATATTATCTTTGGCGAAGATACTGCATTACTTGCCGGTGATGCCCTTTTAACTTATGCTTTTGAAACCCTTGCCAGAAATGCCCAAGTTAAAGAAGTAGGTTATGAAAGAACTTTAAAAGCAGTTAGCAGTTTATCCCATTACGGCGGTGTAAGCGGTATGATCGGCGGGCAGGTTGCCGATGTTTTTGCCGAAGGTATCTTGGAAGGTAAAAGTAAAAGAGCAAGCGTTCTTGCCAAAACAAAATATTTTAAAGGCCACCTTGCCGGATATTATCTTTTACCAAAAAATGCAAAAGAAGTTTCGGCTTCTGCTCTTTTAAAATACATTCACACAAATAAGACAGGTGCTTTAATAAAAACTTCCGTTGAAATGGGTGCAATCCTTGCCGGCGCAAAAGATAATGATTTAAAAAATATACAAACTTACGCAGAAGCAATCGGCTTTGCCTTTCAAGTGGCAGATGATATTTTGGATGCTACAAAGAGAAAAAAACAACTTGGCAAAAGTAATAGCGATTTGGTAAATAAGAAATTAACTTTTGTTACATTATATGGTATTGAAGAAGCAAAAAAGGCCGCACAAAAAGCATTGAAAGATGCTGTGCGTGCGCTTGATAAAATAAAATCAAAAAAACTTCAGCCTTTATATGATATGGCTTATTTTATTGTTGAGAGGACTTACTAATGGATCTTTTAGAACAAATTAACTCCCCCAAAGATTTAAGAAAATTAAAAAAAGAACAACTGCCGGAACTTTGTCAGGAAATTAGAAATTATATTATTGAAACTATCAGCCACACTGGCGGACATCTTGCTTCAAGTCTTGGCGCGGTTGATCTTATAGTTGCTTTACACTATGTTTTTAATACGCCGGAAGATAAACTCGTTTTTGACACGGGGCACCAAGCCTATGCCCACAAAATTTTGACAGGCAGAAGAGAAGGTTTTAAAACTATTCGTAAACAAAAAGGCTTAAGCGGATTTTTGAAAATTTACGAATCAGAGTATGATACTTTTGGTGCGGGGCATGCTTCAACGGCTCTTTCTGCAGCACTTGGTATGGCTTGTGCGCGTGACCAAAAAGGTGAAAAAAATAAAGTCGTTGCCGTTGTTGCTGATGGTTCGATGACAGGTGGCATGGCTTATGAAGCCCTGCAAAATGCAGGCCTTTTAAAAACAAATTTATTTGTCGTATTAAATGACAACCAAATGTTTATTTCCAAACGCGTTGGTGCACTTGGCTCTTTTTTAACAAAACTTTTAAGCGCAAAATATACCCAGGCTTTAGAAGATACTATTGAAACAAAAATAGGCGATAGCGATATTGGTAAAAACGTAGTTAAACTTGCCAAAAGAGCAAAATCAATTTTATTTTCCGGCGTATTATTTGCTGAAATGGGTTTTAAATATTTTGGTCCGATTGACGGAAATGATGTCCTTGCTTTGGTAGAAACCCTTGAGCAAATTAAACATATTAAAGGGCCCGTTTTCTTGCATATTGTTACCAAAAAAGGAAAAGGCTATCCCCCCGCCGAAGCAAAACCGACAAAATATCACGGTCTTGGTATTTTCGACGCGGAAACAGGCGAAGTTATGGGCAAAAGCGACCGTATAACTTACACAAAGGCATTTTCCGATGCTTTGATGAAACTTGCCAAAAAAGATAAAACCATTACCGCCATTACCGCCGCTATGCCGGAAGGCACCGGCCTTGCACCGTTTAGGGAAACGTACCCAGAGCGCTTTTATGATGTCGGTATAGCAGAAGAACACGCCGTCACTTTTGCAGGCGGACTTGCTACGCAAGGTTTAAAACCGCTGGTTGCATTATATTCATCTTTTTCGCAAAGGTGCTATGACCAAATACAGCAGGATATTTGCCTTCAAAATCTGCCTGTTGTTTTTGCTTTTGACAGAGCAGGCGTTGTGGGTGAAGATGGACCAACACATCATGGAGTATTTGATTTGAGTTTATTTAGAAATATTCCAAATCTCTATGTGGCGGCTCCTGCAAATGAAAACGAACTTCAGCATCTATTAAAAACCGCTTTTGATGCAAAAGCACCGTTTATTTTAAGGTATCCACGTGGCAGTGCCGTGGGCGTAGAAATGGACAGTGAACTTAAAACTTTGCCGCTTGGTAAAGCAGAGTGGCTTAAAAAACGTAAAGATATTAATATTTTAGCCGTAGGTAATATGGTGCACCCCGCTTTGGAAGCAAGTGAAATACTTGCCAAAAAAGGTATTAATTGCGGTGTTTTAAATATGCGTTTTATAAAACCGCTTGATACAAAAGCCATTAAAGAAGCCCTCGAATTAAGCCCCAATGTCGTAACGATAGAAGATAATGTTTTAGCCGGGGGTTTTGGCTCAAGTATAAGTGAATTTATTTGTGATAATGGTTACCAGGCCAATTTACTTAGAATTGGCATTGGGGATAAATTTGTTGAACAAGCAACACAAAATCAATTACATGAAGAACTCGGCCTAGAGCCAAAGAAAATTGCTTCTTCAATTGTAAAATTCTTAAATAAGAGGAAAAAATAATGCTACTAAAAAATCCTGTATCAACATCTTATACAAAGGCTTATGAAGACCTTAATTTTTTAAAAAGTGATGAAGCCCGTTCAATAAGACTTCAACTTGAACTTTTAAAGCCGGAACTTGCCCTGAAAAAAGCCAATATTGACAAATGTATTTGCTGTTTTGGAAGTGCAAGAATAAGAGATAAAAAAGAATCTGCAAAAAGAGTAAAAGATTTAGAAGCCAAACTAAAAAAAGATCCTAAAAACAAAAAACTTAAAATTGCTTTGGAAGAAGCAAAAGGTCTTGCTTCTTTATCCAGATATTATGACGAGGCAAGAAAATTTAGCCATATTTGCGTTACCGAAACAAAAAAACGCTTTAGCATTGTAACAGGCGGTGGCCCAGGTATTATGGAAGCGGCCAACCGCGGTGCTTACGAAGCCGGCGGCACAAGCATTGGTTTTAACATTACTTTACCTATGGAGCAAAGACCGAATAAATATATCAGTAAAGGTTTTGCTTTCTTGTTTCATTATTTTGCAATCAGGAAAATGCACCTTGTTATGCGCTCAAAAGCGGTGGTAGTTTTTCCGGGTGGATACGGAACCTTCGATGAAATGTTTGAAATTTTAACTTTGGTTCAAACTGGTAAAAAGAAAAGAATACCAATAGTTCTAGTCGGAAAAGAGTTTTGGAACAATATTTTTAACACCCAAAAACTTTTTAGTTACGGCGTAATTTCTCACAATGATACTTTTGCACTTGTTGACACGGCAGAAGAGGCCGTAGCCGTTCTTAAAAAATTCTACCACGTTAAATAAGTATTTAATAAGAGAAGAAAAAGCCCTGTTTTTAAAAACAGGGCTTTTTTATTAGTAGAAATACTATATTGTTTTCTTTTTTTTGCCCAGATCAATTTGATCTGTTAAAACATAAAGCAAATAAGTTTTTATAATTTCCAAACAAAACATCAAAGAAAAACAGGTAAAACTTATAAAATATTCCCAACCATAAGTAAGGTTACTAAACAAATGATTTTTTAATATCAAGAGCAATTGAATTAAGGGAAGAAAAGTAAAATCTCTAAAGACAAACGAGCAAAATAAAACCTGCATTATAGATATAATAAAAACAGCCCTCTGCCTCATTAAAATAAGAACTATTTGGGCAAAATATATAATAAACATTGCAAAGCAAACTTTTGTAATAAAATAATTATAATCAAACCCTATAAATTTTAACATTAATAAATTTCTAATAAAGCCAAAGAAACAAAATGCCAAAATTAAATAAAGCCAATTATCTATTGCAAAAAAATATTTAAAGATTTTTTTCTTCATTTATTTATACTCAAAGAATCTTGTTTTGTTTTTCTTGCTAAAGCACTGTTGATTAAAATATCTAAAACATCTTCATATTTTTTACCGCTTGCTTCCATAAGTTGCGGAAAAAGACTTGTAAGAGACATTCCCGGCAAAGTGTTTATTTCTGAAAAATAGAATTTACCGTCTTGAGAAATTAAAAAATCTACCCGCGCTAGACCATTACCTTGTAAGGCCCTAAAAACTTCATAACTTGCTTTGCGCATTTTATCTTGCATATCTTTATCAAGAGGTGCTGGAATATACATATCACAACCGCCGGCAATATTATACTTTGCTTCATAATCAAAAAAGATATTATTTGTGGTTTTTAATTCGCCGCAAAGCGAAGTATGTATTTCCCCCTGGTAATCACCCATAACAGCACAAAAAACTTCACGCGCTTCATCTATGCCTTTTTCTATGAGCAAAGTATCGTCATATTTAAAAGCCTCTTTTATAGAATTTTGCAGTTCATCGGCTTTTTCAACGCGAGTTACTCCTATGGAAGAACCTAAACTGACCGGCTTTACAAACAAAGGATAACCCAATTTTTTAACGGCTTCTTGTAAAAGCGGTAATTCGTATTTATCCGTTTTTCTTAACTTGATATAGGGAACTATAGGCACACCGTAAAAAGATGCCATAAGTTTGGAAATTTCCTTATTTATGCCCATTGCACTTGTAAGAACGCCGCAACCGACATAAGGGACATTCAAAATTTCAAAAAGACCTTGAATTGTACCATCTTCTCCCATAGCACCGTGTAAAACTGGGAAAAAGACATTAATTTTAATATATTGCCCCCCTTGAGTATAAAGGTGAGCATCTTTTGAAATTATGGGAGAAATAGATTTATCTTCTTGCCCGACTTTGGTAGAACATTCTTTTTGTAAATACCACAAGCCTTGCTTATCAATAAAAATTTTTAAAACTTCATATTTTTTTGCAAGGATATCACAAACATCTTTTGCAGAGTGAACAGAAACTTCATGTTCTGTGGATTTTCCGCCGTAGATAACGGCTACTTTCATTTTTTGCATTTTAAATCCTTATAAATTATTCTTTAAAGAGTGACCATTTTATTCTGTAAAAAACACTTTTGGTTTTACCGAGAAAATCAGAATATTCTTCTTTGTCTCTTACAGAAGCCTTGCGCGGCAAATGTGTTTTGATAGAATGGTCCGTCATAGGGACATCACTTAAAGATTCTTGCGATTTTGTTACAGAAGCAAGTTTCACGCCTTCTGTCTTCATAAAAGAAGATTTTTCAAGAGTAGCATCTTGAATTTCTATAGATTCTTTAGCGCCGAAAATCATACTCAAATCTAAAGATTGATTTGAGGTCTTTTCACCACCAATTTGGGATGCTTCCGCAAAAGTACCCGTTTCCAAATCTTCGGAATCAGGCAAAATGTCATTAAACATTTGATCTTTTTGCGTTGTTGTAATCATAACAGGTGTCGCTGCGGCAAAACTATCTGTAGCCTGTGTCTTATTACCATCGGCACTAGCATTTGGTTGTTGATCTGAAGTTTTTTCTTGAACGGATTTATTGTTTGTTACTGTTTTAGGGCTTACCTCTGAAATTGTCGGGGGTTCTGTATAAGTTTGAGTAAATGAGGCCGTTTGGGTTTTTTCCGCTTGTTTCACTTCTTTAGCAACAGGTTGAACAACTTGAGAAGACGGATTGTTTACTTCTGCCGTCTTATTTGTTTGAGTTGCATCACTATTTGCTTTTTGTTGTTCGTTTGCCTGCTTTAACGCGGAAATATCTTGTCTTAACTTTGTAATCAAATCATCATTTTGGCTGATTTGTGTTTTTAAAGTTGTTAAGGCTTGGCGGGCTTCTTTACCGTCATCATCTAAAGTCTTTATTTGCAAACGGGTTTGATCAAGTTGCTCGGCAAGGGCTTTCTTTTCTTCTCTTATTCTGGTTAACTGCATTGTTAAAGCGGCCGCTTTTGCCTTTGCAAGGGCAGTTTCTTCTGATTTCTTCTGATAAGAAACTATTTGATCTTCCAAATCCTTTGCATGTAAGGTTAAATTATTATACTGTTCTTCAAGGCTAAATTTTTCCTCTTGAGCCTTCTTCAGTTTTGCATTATCCGTTTTAAGAGATTCAATTTCCTGTACTTGTTTTGCAAAACGTTCGGAAAGATCTGCAAGTTGCTTTTCCAAGTCGGAAATTTTTGTTTCATACTCTTTACGAATTTCGACAATACCATTTTCAAATTCAACAGTTTTAAAGTTTTCTGCTTTAGAAAGTTCTTCTTTAAGGGCAAGAATTTCTTTTGCCTGTTCGGCAGATTTTTTAAGAGCGGCAACTTTTTGCTCACGCACTTGTTTAATCTGAGCAGAAAGCGCAACGTTAACCGCTTTAAGTTTTGCAACTTTATCTTCGAGTTGAAGTCTTGCTGCTTTTTCTGCTTGAAGTTCTTGTTGCAAATTGTTAAGGGAAGTTTGCAAAGTTTCAATTTGTTTTGCTTGATCTTCCATCTGTTTTTGCAAGTCTTCTTTTTGTTTGGTTAATTCGTTATACTTGGCTTCAAGGGTGGCAAATTCTTCATTTTTAGAGGCGGATTCTTCCTTTAATTGAGAAAGCAAAATACTTTCTTGAGCAAATTTACCTTGTGCTTTAACAAGTTGGTCTCTTAAGGAAGAAATTTCTTGTGAAATAATACCCTGTTTTTCCATTTCCCCTTTAGTGGCAAGAGATGTTTCCAAATTACTAATCTTTGCCTTAAGGGAATTTACTGTTTCTTCTTCGTTCTTAAGTTTTTCTTGCGCACTGGCAAGTTTATTTTCTAATACGGAAATTTGTTTTTGAGCATCTTCTTTTAATTGCTTTGTTTGTTCTTCCGCTTTGGCTTTAAAGGCGGCTAAAGTTTTATTTCTGTCTTCCACCTGGGCAAGCAAAGCAATCTTTTGAGTTAAAACTGTTTTAAGTTCATCTTCAAGAGCATTTTTTTGCAAATCGAAAACTTGTTTATCTGCGTTTTGAGTTCCTAAAAGATTATACTTCGATTGCAATGTTTCATAATTCTTTTTTAGATCTTCTATTTGGGCAAGATATTGATTGTTTGCTTTTTGGTTTTCTTCCTTCATATTAAGCAAACTGGATACTTGATTTTCTAAAACTTGTTTTTGTTGTTCTGCTTGTGATAAACGATCAACTAAATTTTGATATTCTAAATTTTTGTTTCTGTATTTATTTTGTTCTTCCTGTAAAGTTTGTTGTAAAGATGCAATTTCCCTTAAATGGGCATCCTTTAACAAAGAAACTTCAGAAGAAGGCATTTCTTGAGGAGGATTCTTTTCAAGGTCTGCTATGGCTTGTTTGAAAGAATCTATCTGCATTTGTAAGGTTCTTATAAAACCTTCTTGATGACGACAAACAGATAATGTTTGTTTTACTTGATTTGTTAATTCTGCACTTTTTTGATTTTCCTGCTGATAACTTTGTTCAAGATATTTGAATTGTTTATCTCGGATTAAATTAATTTCTTGCTCGTATTTATTTTTGAGGCTAAAAAGGTTATCCAAATGTTCTTGGGCCTTGGCAAGAAGGGCTGTTTTTGCACCTTGGGTTTTAGCAAGGGAAGTTTCCAAAATTAAAATATTTTCTCTTAAAGAACCGGCAAGCCCCGCCTCGTTTTTAGAAGACATCAAGGCATGATCTAGTTGGGTTTTTAAAGAATCAATTTGGCCTTGATACAAAGCCTTATCACCGGTAAGGGCTTTTTGTCTAAAATCTTCTAACTGATTTTTTAAGGAAAGGGTTTGGGCTTCTTTTTCTTTATATTTATCTTCTGTTTTTGCCAAATCAAAACGCAAAGCCATTATTTGACGAGTCTGCTCGGCGGAGGCCTTGAAAGAATCTAATTTTTCCTGACGTATTTTTGCAATTTCATCTTCTAAAATCTTTTTTTCTTCAACAGCCATATTAAGTTGCTGTTCAAGACGAGATAATTTAAAATTACCTTGTTCTGATTGTTCCTGAAATTGGTTTATCTGCATGCGCAAAGCAAGAAGTTCTTTTGTTTGTTCGGCAGATTTTCTTAAAGATTCAAGTTTTTCATTTTTAGCACGTTTAACTTCGCTGTTTAAGGCAAGATTAATTGCTTTTAAGCGGGAAGTTTTTTCCCTTAAGCGGGCAATTAAGTTTTGGTCCTGGCGGACAAGGCCCTCTTCATATTGCAAGCGGGCTTTGACAATATTATCAAGACTGCCTTTTAAAGTATCTATTGTGCTTGAAATGTTAGTAAAAAATTCGTCATTTGCTTTTATGGAAGAAACATAATTAGTTTGTGTGGGCTGTTCTTCAAAAAGTTCTGAAGGTAAAGAAGAAAAAGTTTGTTCTTTTGATGTATCTTCGATCTGATTTTGTATACTGTTGATTTTTGTTTCAAGTTCTTGAATATTTTCGTCTTTATCTTTTTGTAAATCGATATTAAAATCTTGGGTATCTTGGGTTGTGGGAGCAGGAGAAGCCTTTATGGCCGTTAAAGTTTTTTCTAAAGGGTTATCATTAGCGGCAACAAAAGCATCTATATCAAAATCATCTGTAAAAGGAAATTCCTCTTCCAAAAGTTGTTGTTTTGTTTTGGGAGAAATTGTTGTTTCTTCATTAGAAAGAGAATCTAAAAAAGATTGAGCATCCGGCTGATAATTGTTGTTTTCCTGTTCCATAAAACCCCTTTATACTACTCTTTGTGAATAAGTTCCAATTCTTTAATTAACCCTTGTAAAGTTGGCTGCAAATTGTTTATATATTCATTTTCGAAGGAGGTTAATCTTTGCTCTAAACCGGCGATAGTATTTTTTGTATCGTTGAGTTGTTTTTCTTGCAAGAGTTTAATTTCTTCAAGTTTGTAATGTAAATCTTTAATTTTTTCCTGCAAGGAAACGATATCTCTAACCTCCGGTGTCGCGGCACTTGAAAAGATGCGTTTTGCATCTTTTGCAGCAGTGCTGGCAACACTTGAAACTTCATCAATAATATCAAATTCCTCGAAAGAAGAATTTGATAATGACTGACGGTATTTTGCTATAAAATAAAAAAGTAGCAAAAAACAAACAGCAAATCCGGCTGATGATATAATTAATGTTGTCGGCATATACTTAATGATAGCATATTTTTATTAATAATATACAGGGATTTTTTATGATCTTATTTCAAATATTTTAGACGGGCTTGTTGCGCCTTTGATAAGTTTAAAAAGTTTGGCTTCAACGCCAAGTGTTTTGGCTAGTAATTTGATAACAGCAATATTTGCTCTACCCTCTTGAGCGGGTGCCTTAACCCAAACCTCAAAAGTATCGGGGTTTTTTTGAATAATTTGCTCTTTTTTTTCGTCCGCGTGGACTTTAACTTTTATATACATTTTCTGTTTTGACTAAAAATAAAGCCCGCGTTCTGATTTTTAAAACGCGGGCTTTTAACTTTTAAGACTTATTTTGTTTCTTCTTTGACTTCTTCTGTTTCCTCTTCAAAAGAACCTTGTAAAAGTTGGCCTAAGGTCGGGCGAGGTGCTTGTTTTAAGTATTGGGCAACTACTTTTCTATTTTGAACTTGATCAAAGCGTTTAATAGAAAGATTTACCACATAATTTGCACCGTCAACGCCGATTACAACTGCTTGCACGCTGTCGCCTTCTTTACCGGCAAAATCTCTGCCGAGTTCAAATTCGGAAATATAACCTTTGGTTTTATTCTTGCCGAGTTCGACTTCAACACCTTCCGGAGTAACTTTTGTTATGGTTGCTTTTTGCATGCTCATATACGGATAGCGTTTTTTGAGTAAATCAGCAGGGTTCAAGAAAAGTTGTTTAACACCGAAGATGATATTGCCTTTTTCTTTGTTAATTTCCAAAAGTTTGGCTTTAATGCGTTGACCGCGTCTATAATTTGCCAAAATAGTTTGAGGATCCTTCCAAGCGATATTATCTAAAGTAACGATACCTTCAATACCGTGGTATCTTAAATAGAGGCAATCTTTACCTACTTTAGAAACGACAACTCTTAATACATCGCCTTCTTTAATTTCACTTAAAACTTGTTCTCTTCTTACATTTTCGTCTTCTTCAAGGACTTGTTTTCTGGAAACGATTAAGTTTTCTTTATCTTTGGAAATTTCTGCAATTACGGCTTTAATCTTTGCACCTTTTGGCAAATAATGTTTATAAGCCGGATGAAGTTCTGATAAAGATAACGGCATAAAACCTGTTACGCCGTGAACTTCAACTTTATAACCACCTTTAACACAATCAGTGATGATACCTCTTACTCTTTCCTTATTTTCATAAGAAGTTTTGCACAAATCCCAACCGATAGATTCTACTGCTTTTTTATGGGACAAAATTGAATGTCTTTCATCACTACCTTTACGAACTAATACTGCGGAAACTTGAGATCCTATTGCGGGAACATTTTTACCTTCAAAATCTGAAAGCGGTATTAACCCCTCTTTTTTATCACCGGTGTCCACCATCACATAATCTTGTGATATTTGAACAACGCTAACATCTACGATTTCCCTCTTATTTAATTTTTCCTGCATCTCCTCTTGTTCAGCAAACAATTGGTCCATTGTTAAATTTTCTTGTTCCTGTGTTTGCTCTTGTATTTTTTCTTCTTGTGAGTTAGTCATATTGCTAGTAGCATTTTATCTCCCTTTAAGGGAAATAAAACGCGTATCCTCCATTATTTTAATTTTTTAATTTCATTCATTACTTTATCTGCAAATTCTTGATACTGTTCTTTTACAGGCCTTGTATCATCGGCCTTAATACTAAAAGGTTTACCAAAAATTACTCTGGGGCCCCAAGTAAATGGCATTTTGTTTGTGTCAATTACCCTTATCGGAACAACCGGAGCACCACTATGATAAACCAAAAAACCAATACCGGCTTTTGCTTTACCCATTTGCCCTGTTTTAGAACGGGTACCTTCGGGAAATAAAGCCAAACTTTCCCCTTCTTTTAAAACTTTTAAAGCCTCTTTTAAAGAGTGTAAATCGCCGCCTTTTCTTTTACGGTCTATAAAAATAAAGCCGTAATGTTTTAACACTTTCCCTATAATAGGCCAAGAAAGAACTTCTTTTTTAGCCATATAGATAGAGTGCCTTCTCTTTGCGGCAAATCCACCCATAATAACAGGGTCAAAATTTGAAACATGGTTACACGCTAATATAAGCGGGCCGCTTTCTGGTATGTTTTCCACTCCAATAACTTTGGTGCCAAAACATCTGGAAAACACCCTGAATATAAATTCTAGCAAATTAGGAGTAGGTTTACCAGACATTTTTAATCGCAACCTCCAAGATTTTATTAATTACCTCTTGTAAATTTAAGTCGGAAGTGTCAATAATATGGGCATCATCCGCCGGTTTTAAAGGGGCAATTTTGCGGTTAGAATCTCTTTCATCACGGGAAATTATAGAAGCCAAAATTTCTTCATAATCAGGATTTTGACCTGCTTCCTGAAGTTGTTTTACACGTCTGTCGGCTCGGGCTTTTGCACTTGCCGTTAAATAAAATTTTAATTTGGCAAATGGGGCAATTTGGGTGCCGATATCTCTGCCTTCTAAAACGATATTACCTGCATTAGCAAGTTTTTTTTGTTCATCCATTATTATCGTTCTGGCAGTGGGTATGGCGGAAACTTTGCTTGCCGCACGACCAACTTCTTCATTGTGGATCTTATCTAAAGGACAAACGCCGTCAATATAGACTCTAAGAACACTATCTTGAGATTCATAAGTCCACTTGATTTTTTTGGTAATATCCAAAACCGCGTTTTCGTTCTGAGGATCTATGCCTTGTTCAAGCACTTTCCAGGCTAGACAACGATACATTTCCCCTGTGCTAAAAAAATTTATTTTAAACTCTTTTGCAAGGGCTTTGCCGACGGAAGATTTTCCAACACCAGCAGGGCCGTCAATAGCAATCAACTTCGACATTAATTATCGTCCTTTATGCTGAAGTTCTTTAAAGCAAGTTGCAAGGCATCCGGATTTGTGGAGAACTCTAAAATATCTTCCATATTACAAACACCCTTGTTATAAAGGTTCATTAAAGAAGTATCAAAGTCGATCATGCCATAATAGTCACCTTTTTGTATGGCTTGGTGAATATCATTGATGTTATTGTCCATAATATGTTTCTTAATTTGAGCGGTAGGCAACATAATTTCAATAGCGGGAACAAGGCCTTTACCATCTTTTTTAGGAAGTAAGCGTTGAGATACGACACCCCTCATCAAATCAGCAAGTTGGAAACGAATCTGCCCTTGTTGTTCGGAAGGGAAAGTTTCAATAATTCTGGTTAAAGTTTGCACTGCATTTATTGTGTGCATTGTAGAAAAAACAAGTTGACCTGTTTCCGCTGCGGTAATAGCCGCGCGAATAACTTCGGCATCTCTTAATTCACCGATTAAAATAACATCGGGATCTTGTCTCATAGCGTATTTAAGAGCAGCCGTGTAGGAAAGAGTATCTGTTCCTAAAGCAAGTTGACTGATAACTGATTTTTTATCCTGGTGGACAAATTCGATAGGATCTTCAATAGTTAAAATATGTGCGTGGCGGGTTCTGTTAATTTGGTCGATCATAGCGGCCAAAGTGGAAGATTTACCGGAACCTGTCATACCTGTTACCAAAATAATACCGCGTCTGTTATTTGCTAAATTCTTCAAAACATCAACCGGTAAATTTAATTGTTCATAGGTGGGAATTGATAAAGGAATATGACGAATAGCCATACATATTTTGCCCATCTGTCTAAAGACGTTAAATCTGAAACGGCCATATTCTTTTGCATCCAAAGCAAAGTCCACACTCATATTTTGTTCAAAAAGTTTCTTTTCTCTTTCACCCATAATAGAGTTAGCAATTTTTTTAACATCATCATTAGTTAAAAAAGCATCGTCTATTGCTCTCATTTTAGTGTTCATACGGACAAAAGCGACAGAGTTGCCTCTTATGTGTAAACCTGTTGCCTTGTTATCTACTACTGTTTTAAGTAATGCTTGTAAACCTATAGCCATTTTTATTTATCCTCCATTTTCCTTCGTAAATACGAAGGTTTCAATAATTCTAACCTTCTAAATCTTACATT
Source organism: Elusimicrobiaceae bacterium (assembly GCA_045605725.1). Taxonomy (GTDB): domain Bacteria; phylum Elusimicrobiota; class Elusimicrobia; order Elusimicrobiales; family Elusimicrobiaceae; genus Proelusimicrobium. The sequence continues at coordinate 54,387 of JAZUQO010000038.1, read as the reverse complement.
TAACATAGATGCAGTCTTTAAAGAAGACATCCTATTTTGAGTAATAGATGTTGCCAAAGTTCTACCTCTTAATTTCATCGGGGTAGACATTATACTATCCTGGAAACCTGTTGCTATTACCGTTATTCTTAATTCTCCTTTAGGAATTGATGCATCATGCATGTAACCAAATTTTATAAAAGCATTATTAGTGGCTGATTCATTAATGATATTTGCAGCCTCTTGCTGTTCAAACATGCTGATTATCTCTGCAGAGGAGAAAAACAATATCACACCTTTTGCGCCTGTTATATCGGAATTTTCAAGTAAGGGCGAATGCATGGCTTTTTTAATTGCCTCGATATGTCTATCTTTCCCTTTTGCGGATCCTATACCTATAAGTGCTTGCCCGGATTTAAGCATGATCTTTTTTAAGTCGTTGTAATCTATATTAATTTCCCCGGGTTTCAAAATAACTTCGGAAATACCTTTAACTGCTTGAAGCAAAACTTCATCTGCGAGTTTGAAGGCATCTTCCATACTGGTTTTGGTATCAATATTTTCACAAATCTTATCGTTGGGGACAACTATTACGCAATCTGCATACTCACGTAATTGTTTTAATCCGTCAAAAGCGATTTGACTTCTGATTCTGCCTTCATTTTTAAACGGACGAGTAACAACACCTACCACCAAAATATTATCCCCGTAAGTCTCTTTTGCTATACGGGCAATTTCCGGTGCGACGCCTGTTCCAGTTCCGCCACCCATACCGGCCGTAATAAAAAGCAAATCTGTATCACTTACCAAAAGTTTAAGAGAATCACAAGATTCTAAAGCAGCCTCTCTGCCTTTTTTAGGATCACCGCCGACACCAAGACCTTTTGTAAGTTTTTCGCCAACTTGCATACGGCATAAAGCCCTATTACGCATAAGATCCTGGGCATCTGTATTGACTGCTACAAAAGTAACATCCTTTATTCCGGATGAAACCATGCGGTTTATTGCATTTCCACCGCCACCACCGACGCCGACACATTTTATTTTTGCTTTTTTGCCTTCAAATTGGCTGACATTACTGAAAATTGAATCGAAACTATCGTCTATCATAACCTAACCACCGAATATATCAGAATTTACTAAAGTTTTGAAAAACTTTTTGCCAAACCTCATTATGGGAGATTTGCTAACCATTTCAGATTCCTTTTTGGGATCCAATGAATCTTTTTTAGATACGTATAAAAGCAAAGCCATGGCAGTTGCATATTCCGGTTTAAAAAATTCTTCTTTTGCATTCACAAGTTCTTTTGGTATGCTACCGCATCTGGCAACTTTTAAACCAAGCACTTGGGAAGCCAAACTTTCAATACCGGGCAAAGCACTGCCACCACCGGTCAAAACACCTACAGGAATAAAACCTGCCATGTTTACTTCAGCAATGCTTTCTTTTACCATCTCAAAAATATCCTGCATGCGCGGTTGAATAACATCTAAAAGGACACTGCGTTTAAGAGTAGTGGCAACTTTTCCATCTGCAGAAAGGACTTTTACTTCTTCTTCATTTTCCTCTTCGTTATATCTTGGGAAACATAGACCTTCCTGTTCCTTAATCTTTAAAGCCGTTGCCTTTGAAGTATGCAAGGCATAAGCAATATCACTTGTTATTAAATCACAACCTAAATCAAATTCTTTGGAGTATTGCAAACAACCGTCACAACAAATGCCTACGGAAGTTGTTTCCCCCCCTAAATCTATCAAAATTACTCCGGAGTCTTTTTCTTCTTGATTTAAAACCGTTTCACACAAGCACATAAGGCCATAGAAAGTTCCGTCAATTCTGTAGTCTGCCCTTGTTACTGCTTTACGCAAATTAGATAGAGGAGAAGATAACCCAGAAGTAATATAGACGTAAACTTCTAAAGAACTCCCGTCCATACCTTCGGGGTTCATAATACCGTTCTGACCTTCGACAATAAATTCTTGAGTATCCACACTGACTGTTTCGTAATTGTCTTTTATAGAACAAGCCGAAATAGCATTGGATATAACTCTTTCCACATCATCGGAAGTTATTTCTTTATCCGCACGGGAAATATTATAGGTCCCATGGCTGACAGCAGATTTTAAATGACCTCCGCGCAAAGCGATATAAAGACCTCTCATATCTTGTTTTGCTTCTTCTTCAAGTTTTGTTACAACGGTTGCCACTGCACTGCTTACCTGTCTTAGATCAGTCACAATTCCGTTCCTTAAACCGGGACAAGCAACACTAACACCGGAAACAACTTCAAGTTTACCTGTTTCCTGATCCAGATAGGCACTGATTGCCGTAATTTTACCACTACCGATATCTAATCCTGCTATTAAATTTGATTTTGCCATAAATTACACCTGCGTATTAAGATAAATTTTTCCGTCTTTAAAATATTTAAAATTTATTTTGTAAGGTTCTTTAATCTTTCTCTCGTGCGATACATCTATTATATCTTTTAATGCAACTATTTTATCATTATACAAATCAAAAGAGCCCATATCAACTATTGAAGTATTTTTTAAATAGAAAGTTAATGCTCTTTCATCCAAATCAACTTCTATATAATCTAAGTCCTTTAAAGAATGTGTTTTAATGTCTTTCAATAATTTTACTAATTCTTGCGGGAAAAAAGAACCCTTTATTTTTTCCTTTAGTTTCACATTCAATATTTCAGAAGGAATTTGTGCATATTCATAAGTAAATAAAACACCGTTTTCGGAAAGAAGAATAATTTTATCTGCCATTTCCACTTTTGCTAGTATTGTATGATTTTTAGCCTTAATTGTTAACTCTTTTGAAAAGAAACCTCTTTTAACATCGGCCTCTTTGACCTGAATAAGCCTTGATTCTAAAGAATTTTTTATATTTTTGGCATCTTCGCTTGAGATAAGATTATCTTCTTTAAAAGAAATTAAATCTTTAATCTGTTTTTTTGTATAATCATCATCGGCTTCAATTACAATGGTTTTGGCCTTCCAAGTGAACCACTCACTTTTATGCTCAAAAAGATATTTGAAACCTTTACTTATACTCCAGAGTAGTAAAAATAAAAACAGACAAATTATTAAGAAGAAAAAGAGTCTTTTTATTCTGCGTTTTTTTTGCCTTTTGGCACTTATTGGAGCAAAAGTTTTTCTTTTTGAAGATTTTTTAAAATACATAAAACTCCACAGAATAAAAGTTTAGACTTAAGTATATTTTATATGGGCGGAAAGGGATTTGAACCCTTAAGCCCTTTCGGGCATACGGTCCTGAGCCGTACGCGTCTGCCAATTCCGCCACCCGCCCAATAGAGATATTATAGCAAAAAGAAAACAACGATATAAAGATAAAAAAATAATTAGGGCTTACTTACAAGTGCTTTACGAGCAGGTTCCTTTTTGCTTGGAGAAATTTCACCGTTATCTAAAATTAAATCAGGCGTAATAATGGAAAAACCTGTTTGATTAGATATTTCATTATAAACTTGCATATTATCAGAGGCATACTTTATATCTCTTAAATTTCTGGTATCAAAAGGAGTTAACTCCCCATAAACAGGTTCCTGCTTACCGCTTTTTGCATTAACCATTACCCCATAAAATATTTTACCGTCTCTTGCTTTTATGATAGGACAAGATTCTAAACCTTGCTCTGTACAAAAAGATCTAAAAGTATCTAGGAATTTTTCCTGATTGATAGTTTTGCGCGGAAGCAATATTAAATTTGAAGGTGTAGCAAACACACCCGAAGACATAAAATACACTCTTGCATGGCCGTTAGATTTATTGTTATTTTTTGTCAAAGAAGAAGTGTAAGGCAAAGTTTTTAAAATACCATTTTCAATAACTTGTATTTTTTGAGCCTTAACACCTTCTTCATCAATTTCATAATATCCGGCTAATTTTTTATTACCAAAAGTCTTTCTTAAAGGATCATCAATAACATCAAAACCCGAACTTAAAACCTTTAAACCGATTTTATTTGTAAAAGAACCTTCAATAGAGTAATCTTCATTATTACTGAAAATAGGTTTGGTATAACTAATCTCTCTTTGCAACACTCTCATTAAGTTCAGTGCTTGTCCCCCTTCTAGCAAAATAGGACCGATATAAGAATTAACTTTTTTTGCTTTTTGTAAAAATAAAACTTCATTTGCAAAATTCTGGGCCAGATTTCCCAGTTCATCAAGGGAAGGAACATCTTTAAAATCGCTATAAGTTAAACTTTTAGTTAAATTAAATTCAAAACCGTCTTGTAATCTGCCTTTGGCTATAAATGAAATATCTATAACATAATTATCCTGTAAATACTTAGAACCTGTGCTGCTTACAAAATAAGAGGGCTTAAAGATGACGGTAACAACTGTTTTAAACTCTTCAAGTTCATTATAGGAACCTTTTGCGCTGGTAACTTTGGCAACTTCCTGCCAATAAGATTCATCCACATTCACGGGGGTTAAAGTATCAAAATGCTCTTGTGAAGGATAAAAGGAAAAATCACTATATTCTTGAGTTATATTTTTATTTTTTTTATAGGCTTGTTTTTCTGTCAATTGGGAAAGAGCCTCTTTATAAACACCGTCTGTTATCTGCCAAAGGGATTTTCTTAATCCCTCATAATTTAAAGCAAAAGGTGCATCCGAAGTTTGTGTTAATCTGACAGTCGGAACAAAAAAAGAATTATCTTCTTTTTTATTTCCGACTCTTAACTGGACTTCATAATCGGAGTAGAAAACTTTTGTATTCCTTGTTAAAACGCCCTGATTTGCGCCAAAGTAATATTTAGTAGTAGGTATTATTTTATAGGTGATAAAATAGGGGCGGGCAAATTTATCCATTTTTAATTCTTTTAAATTACGCGTCATTTCCGTTTGCATGGCTTTAAAAATTTCTTTTTGTTCTAAAGATAAATTTTGATTATCAACAGCACAAAAAGCCGTAATATTTAAACTTATGAAACAAATAAGTAATAAAAATTTTCTCATTTTATTTATCTCCTTTAGGGGCTTTTAGCAAAGGTAATTTGGAAGAAGTTTTATGAACTTTTTCAATTTCCAGTTCACTTATCAGTAAACTGGGAGCAATGGCAGATACCGGAACCCAGCCTGATTCCGCACCACATGAACCGTTAAAGACCTGGTAATCATCACCGGCGGCAATAATTTTATTGAAACTGGCCAGTGGTGTACCAACAATATCAACCCCGCGTATAATTTCATCAGGTCTGCCATCAGGATAGACTTTATAAACAAGTAGAGGATTAACTTTAAAGGCTTGGGGCGAACTTGTATCAATCATTGTAAACCCGCCGGAAATATCTTCAATATAAAGGCCGTAGGGTTTATTTTGGGCTTTTATTTCTTCTATAAGTTTTGCCCTTAATTCCTGCGGGGAAATTGTTTGAGAGGCTTTAACATAAGTATTACCCATGCGGGAAATTACATTTTTGCCGGCGGCTTTTCTGCCGTGGCCGTTTGAATTAGGGAAATCTTTTATCGGGCTTCTGGCCATAAGGAAGTTCTTTAAAATACCGTCTTCAATCAAACTGACATTTTGGGCTTGGGCGGCCTGGTCATCATATAAATAGTGCCCACGTAAATCTATTCCGTTAAAAGTAGCCATTGTGGGATCATCGTAAACACTGATTAAAGGTGAAATAACTTGTTGATTAATTTTACCGGTAAAAGTCTGCCCGAAAGTATCATTTTTCTGACGGCTGCCTTCCATACGGTGGCCTAAAATCTCATGAAAGAAAACCCCCGCCGCGCGTCCGCTTAAAATAACAGGTCCGTGGAAAGGTTCCGCAACAGGAGCATTTTGTAAAACTCTTAATTCTTCAATAGATTTTTTTATATCTGCTTTTACCTTTTCCTTTGAAGGTAAATTATTTATGTCAATAAAATCATAACTGTTAGTCCTTAATAATTGCATACCGTCATTGTTTAAAGTATCCAGATAATATGATAGCCTTATCAATCTTCTGGGGCGTTTCATTTTATTATCTTGGCTATCAACAAAAAATACCGTATCTTCTGTTATGGAGAAATTGACCCCAGAAGACAAAATAAAGTCATAACCCTTAAATAAAGAAGAGTACTCATTTATTAAGTCGATTATTTCTTGCTCATCAAAAACTAAAGGAGTAAGATCTGCGCAAAAATTTGTTTTTTTAGAAAAAGGTGCGGAAAAGTCATCGGAATTATCACTTCTTGTGGAAGCATTGGCGCTGTTAGATTTAACTTTTTCATAATCTGCTTGGGCTTTTTTAACGGCATCTTCGGTGGTTTGCCAAAGAATATTTTGTAAAACTTTATCATTTGGTTCTAAAGGAGTTAAACGTGAAACACTATTATTGGAACTCCAAGAAAAATGATCCCCTTTTAGAGGTCTTGTATTATCCATTTTTTCACTGCCGACTCTAACATCAACATCTAAATTAGCAGTATGGGAAACCCTCTTATCGGTTATTCCCCCTAATGAAGAAGCATAATTATGGCTTTTTGTATCCGTAATCATATATGAAAGAAAATATACCGGCGGTTTTTGCTTTTTCAAAATTTTAAAAGAGCGGGTTATTTCCTTTTGCATAGTATTAATTACCGGTTCTTTAGCAATTTCGCATGTTAAAACCGATAAATTCAAGAATAAAAACGAAATAAAAAAAATAAATTTTTTCATAAAAACCTCCAAAAATTATTATACCATTTGCTAAACTGCTTTTTTAATGCTACACTTGTTTAGTAGTAGGAGGATGTTACTATGAGCGAAATATTTTATGTCAGCAGAAAGAACTACGAAAAACTTCGCGAAGATCTTGAAGCCTTAAAAAGACAAAAAGCACAACTTTCAAATGAAATCGGGGAAGCGGCAAGACAGGGTGATTTAAAAGAAAATGCAGAATATGTCGCCGCAAAAGAAAAACAGGCCGAAACTTTGGCCAAAATAAACGATTTGGAAATTAAGTTAAGAAATGTCCGCATTACTGATGACTTAAACGTTGATAAAACACAAGCAAGAATCGGTGCCACCGTTGTTATTGAAGATTTATCAGACGGAGAACAAACCACTTATACTTTGGTTGGTTCTATGGAAAGCAATCCTGATAAAGGTCTTCTATCTGTTAAATCGCCTTTGGCCGGTGCCTTGCTTGGCAAAAAGGAAGGCGAAACATTTGAACTTGCTTTACCAAAAACAAAACTTAAGTATAAACTTGTAAAGTTGGAATATAAATAGGAGGAAGTTATGCCATCAGGACTTGAAACTTTTGCAAATAACACAATAGAGCCTTTTGTAATGCTCTATAATAAAACGATAGAACTTTTACCGGGTATTATTGTTGCTTTGGTAATGCTCTTTTTGGGTTTATTCTTATCTCGCTGGATAAGCACTTTACTCAAAAAGGCTTTAAATGCTATAAAACTTGACGAGTTTACTTCAAAAATAGGTGTTAATGAAGTTTTAACAAGAATAGGTTTTGGTAAAAGCACCACTTATGTAATTTGTTTTGTGATTTCCTGGGCGGTAATGCTTGCTTTTATTATGATTGCAGCAGATAGTTTAGGCCTTACCATTATACGCCAAATGCTTATCAGATTACTTGCCTTTATACCTTATATCTTTGTTAGCATTATTATATTATTCGCCGGGCTTTTGTTTGGGCGTTTCATGCAAAAACTTGTGGAAAATTCCGCAAAGGCAAATGATATTAAAGGCGGTGTTTTGTTTGCAAAAATCATTAATATAATTATTGTTGTTTTTGCAGTAATTTTAGCCTTACAACAAATCCACATAAACTTTGCTTTAATTAATGATGTTATCTTGATTTTACTTGCCTCGCTCGGGCTTGCTTTTGGCCTTGCATTTGGCCTTGGCGGTAAAGCCGTTGTAGAAGAGTATTTAAGAGATTTAGTTAAATCCAGCAAAGAAGATAAAAAGGAAGAAAAGAAAAAAGAAAAGAAAGAAGATAAATAATTTCTTTTATTTTTGACACAAAAAAACGCTCTCTAAAACTAGAGAGCGTTTTTTTATAAAAATAACTAAGTAAGAAAATTTAAGGTAAGGAATACGAATCAAAAGACTGAGTTCCAGGAACAGTATGTAAAGTTCCATTTTTTCCTCTTATTTTGACTAAAACTATGAAAAAATTTTATCAAAAAAAAAAAAAAAAATACAAGTCAATATTTCATATAGGAAAAAAGATATTTCTACAAAAAAATAATAAGAATAAAATAAATATTTTTTCAAGGATTTTGGAGATAGTTTTAATTAGTTTTTTCTGCAAAGAAAAAACGATTTTAGAAATGAGGTATACCTAGAGCGGCTGGCAAGCCCGCGTATCCGAAATTTCTAAAAAATTAAAAACAGATCAAATCTTTTTTGCGAAGATTTTGCGTTTGCTGGTGCTTGCCGAGCGAAGCATATCCCGAGCGGGCGGCAGCCCCGTATATGTGAGCGAGGCATAACGCACTATAAACGCAAAAGTTGAAGCACAATAAAAAAGGCCTCCGTTTTTAAACGAAGACCTTTTTTATTGCTTGAGAAAAAACTATTTTTTCCCTTTTGCGGCTGCTTGGGCAGCGGCAAGTCTTGCTATAGGTACACGGAAAGGTGAGCAGGAAACATAGTTAAAACCTTCTCTGTGGCAGAACTCTACGCTTGAGGGTTCACCGCCGTGTTCACCGCAAATACCGATTTTGAGTTTCGGTTTAACTTCGCGACCGGCTTTAACTGCATGTTTAATTAAGAAACCAACACCTTCTTGATCCAAGATTTGGAAAGGATCGTGTTTCAAAACACCTTGTTCAATATAAGAAGGAACAAAAGCACCTATATCATCTCTAGAGAAGCCAAAAGACATTTGGGTTAAGTCGTTTGTACCGAATGAATAGAAATCTGCAACAGCGGCAATTTTATCAGAAGTAATTGCTGCTCTGGGGATTTCAATCATCGTGCCGACTTTGTATTCCATCTTTTTGCCGGTTTTGGCTACGACTTGTTTATAGGCTTCTTCAATTAAGGGTTTTTGGGAAATGATTTCTTTGTCAACGCAGACAACAGGAATCATAATTTCCGGTTTAACTTTTAAGCCTTCTTTAATAAGTTCAGCGGCGGCTTCAAAAATGGCGCGTGCTTGCATAGAAGTAATTTCCGGATAAGTAACACCAAGGCGGATACCGCGGTGACCCATCATCGGGTTAACTTCTGCTAAAGCATCGGCGCGTTTTTTAAATTCAACTTCGCTGATTTTTAAGGCTTTGCAAATTGCGGCAACGGCATCTTTGCTGTGCGGAACGAACTCGTGTAAAGGAGGATCCATTAAACGAATTGTTACAGGGAAACCTGCCATTGCTTTTAAGGTTGCCTTAATATCGTTCTTCATATAAGGGAAGATTTCGTCTAAGGCTTTAACGCGTTCTTCTTTGGTGCTGGATAAAATCATTTTGCGTAAGGCAAAAAGCGGTTTTTCGGAATTGGCACCATAGAACATGTGTTCGATTCTGAAAAGTCCGATACCTTCTGCACCGAAATCGCGTGCTTTTTGGGCATCTGCGGGGTTATCGGCATTGGCGCGGACACCTAAAGTTCTAACGCTATCGCAGATTTTTAAGAAAGCAGCCAAGTTTTTATTGGATGTACCGCCATCTAACATAGCAAGTTTGCCTTCATAAACTAAACCGCGTGTTCCGTTTAAAGTAAGGAAGTCCCCTTCTTTAAAAGTTTTACCGGCAACGGTCATTGTGCGTTTTGCCAAATTGACAGAAATTTCACTGCAACCAACGATACAGCATTTACCCCAACCGCGGGCAACTAAGGCTGCGTGGGAAGTCATACCGCCACGGGCTGTTAAAATAGCCGCTGCAGCGCGCATACCTTCAACATCTTCGGGGTTGGTTTCTTCTCTAACTAAAATAACTTCTTTGCCTGCTTTTTTTGCTTCAATAGCAGTTTGAGTATCAAAAACGATATAACCGCAAGCACCACCGGGGCCGGCAGGCAAACCTTTGGCTAAAGGTTTAGCGGTTTTTTCTGCCTTAGGATCTACGATAGGGTGTAAAAGTTCGTCAAGTTGGGCAGGACTTACGCGTAAAACGGCTTGTGTTTTGTTGATAAGTTTTTCTTTAACCATATCAAGTGCCATTTGAACGGCAGCAATACCGTTTCTCTTACCAACGCGGCATTGTAAAAGCCAAAGTCTGCCGTCTTCAATAGTAAATTCAATATCAAGCATATCTCTGAAGTGCTTTTCAAGGCGTTTTTGGATAGCGTCAAGTTCTTTATAGGCTTTTGGCATTACAACGGCTAAAAATTTATCATCATTACCGTGGCCGGAAACTGACCATTTGTTAATCGGGCTGGGGGTTCTGATACCTGCGACGACGTCTTCACCTTGGGCGTTGACAAGATATTCACCGTAGAAGTGGCTATCACCATTACCGGGGTTTCTTGTAAAGGCAACGCCAGTTGCACTGGTTTGACCCATATTACCGAATACCATTGTTTGAACGTTTACGGCTGTACCCCAATCATGAGGAATCTTTTCAATGTTTCTGTAAGCAACGGCTCTTTTACCGTTCCAAGAGGCAAACACTGCACCGATTGCGCCCCAAAGTTGTTCTTGAGGATTATCCGGGAATTCTTTGCCTAAAACTTTTTTAACTTCTTTTTTAAATCTTTCGCAGAGTTCTTTTAATTCTTTTGCGGTAAGTTCGGTATCAGATTTATAGTGATTTTTTGCTTTAACATCACAAAGCATTTCATCCAAAATTTTGCGGATACCTTTATCGTCTTTAGGTTCAATACCGGCGGCTTTTTCCATAACGACGTCGGAATACATCATAATTAAGCGTCTATAAGCATCATAAACGAATCTTTCATCACCTGTTTTAGCAATCATACCAGGGATTGTTTCCAAAGTTAAACCGACGTTTAAAATTGTTTCCATCATACCGGGCATTGAACTTCTTGCGCCGGAGCGAACAGAAACTAAAAGAGGATTTGTTTTTGAACCAAAAACTTTACCTGTTTCTTTTTCAACTTTTTTAAGGTTTTCTTCAACAGCAGCCTTTAAAGTTTTAGGATAGGTTCTTTTGTTGTTCCAATAATAGGTACAAACTTCTGTAGTAATGGTAAAACCGGGAGGAACGGGTAATTTAAGTTTAGGATGGCCGGCCATTTCGGCAAGGTTAGCACCTTTACCACCTAAAAGTTCCTTCATTGCGCCATTTCCGTCTGCTTTGCCACAGCCGAAATGGTAAACATAATTAGTCTTTGCAGTTTTCTTTTTAACTGACATATCTTGTTTACTCTCCATTTATTTAAAGTATAATACTATTTTATTAAATTAGGACCCTAAAAGCAAACCCTTGATTTTTACCCCATCTTTTTTGATAAAATGGTATTGATGAAAACAAAAAAGAAAGAATATATTTCCATTGTCTTGGGTGACACCAAGTATTTTTATGATGCGCAACTGGTTGCAACTGAAAAGCAAAATAAAAATATCTTTGTCACACAAGGTATTATTCCCGAAGGCGAAGTTAGTGAATATTATTCCGCCTTTAAATGCTCCAAGCATTATAAAAACGGTAAAATCAACGGACAACTGATCGTGCGTGACGTGCAAACAAATGAAGTCATTTTGAGAGAAATTTATCAAAATGGGGTTTTGCAATCTAAAAAAGAAACAAAAATAAAAATCGACACAAAAGATAATAAAAAAGACATGGGTAAAACTTTTTCACGTTCGGTTTTCGAGAGAGTTTTTTATGATAACGGCAAAGAAGTTGCCCGTCAGATTTTAAATCAACAAGGTTCCGTAGTTAAAGAAAGCGGACAACCTTACAGCGGACAAGCAAAAGAATTTTATAGTAACGGCAGTTTAAAAAAAGAAGCCTACTTTGAAAAGGGTTTGCCTCAAGGTAAAGTTAATATTTATGACCAAAACGGCCGACTTATTGCCATTGAACAATACGAAAAAGGCCTAAAAAACGGGCAGACGATTTTATATAACTTTGTCCATAATGTTTTATCTGAAGAAAGAATTGATTACAAAGACGGAATGCTAGAAGGAAGACATCAAGTTTTTGGACCAAACGGAAAGTTAATTCTTATCGAAGAATATAAAGCAGACAAATTAAATGGAACAAGAGAACTTTTCTTCCGCGACGGCAAGACATCTTCTCACGAAAATTATAAAGAAGATAAACTTGAAGGCTCACGCCGCCTTTATTATGAAAGCGGACAATTACTCTACGAAGAATTCTATGTCAACGGCCAATTGGAAGGACAGAGAAAAAGTTATTTCGAAGACGGCTCTTTGTACCTACAAGAAAATTATCACAATGGCCTTTTGGAAGGAAAAAGGGTTCTCTTCCATAAAAACGGGCAGATAGATGTTCAAGAAAATTATAAGGAAGGCAAATTGTTAAATGAATAGTGAAATATCAGTTTTTGCACCTGCTAAAATAAATTTATTTTTGGAAGTTTTGGGCAAAAGACCGGATGGCTACCACGAAATTGATACTTTGTTCGCAAAAATATCTCTAGGTGACGATATTAAAATAAGTGTAGAACCGGCTAACGAAATTAAAATTTCTTTAAAAATGCGCGGGACTTATGGCGCGAAATTAAAAGAAGATAAAACAAATCTCGTTTATAAAGCAGCCCTTGCTTTTTTTGAGTATTTTGGAATAAAAGCAAAATGCGAAATCCGCGTAGAAAAAAATATTCCGCTTGGTGCCGGGCTTGGTGGCGGTTCTAGCGACGCTGCTTCTGTTTTGCTTGGTTTATGTTCTCTTTATTCTATTGAGTTAAATGCAAAAAGGATGAAAGATTTAAACAAAATCGGAGCGAAACTTGGAGCCGACGTTCCCGTCTTTTTGGAAAAAGGAACTTTCTTCAGAGCGCAGGGTATAGGAGAAAAATTAACCCCGGTTAAAAGCAATGTTCAATCTCCTGCTCTTGTCATCGTATATCCCAGAATACAAAGTGATACCGCAATAGCCTATAAAGAATTAAAAATTAACTCAAAAGAAAAGATGTTGACAAATATCTCCAATCTTAATAAAATACTTGAAGATGTAAAAAGGGGTTGCCCTATGAGTGATTGGGGCGATCTTATTTATAATAAACTTGAAGATGGGGTCCTTTCCCGTTTAGACGTAATTAAAAAAACGAAAGAACAACTAAAAGTCCTGGGAGCGGATTTTACAATAATGTCCGGTTCCGGCTCTAGTGTAGTAGGATTTTTTAAAGATGATTCTAAAGCACTGGAAATAGCAAAGAAAATAGAAAACAAAGATGTATTTATAGCACACTTTTGGAGGGCTTAAAAATGAAAATAACAGAAATTAGAATCCACTTAATGGGAGAAGAACGCCTTAAAGCATTTGCAAGCGTAACTTTTGATGACTCTTTTGTGGTACGCAATATGAAAGTCGTTGAAGGAGCAAAAGGAGTTTTCCTTTGCATGCCTTCAAGAAAATTACCCGATGGTTCCCATAAAGATATGGTTCACCCGATCAATCAAGAATTTAGACAATATTTGGAAGAAAACATTCTTAAAGCATACAATGAAGAATTAGCAAAAAATCCTGCCGGTGCAACAAACCCCGCACAAGAAGCCACCGCAGAAACTTCTGAAGCAAAATAGTTCTAAAAAAACAGTTGCCTTAAACAAATAAAAAAGATATAATATATACATAGTCAGGCTAATTTGTTTAAGGCAACTTTAATTTAAACAATTTTAAAGAAATCGCCTTTGGGCGATTTTTAAAAGTAATTCCGGGTGGTGTAATGGTAACACATCTCCCTTTGGAGGAGAATTTCTAGGTTCGAGTCCTAGCCCGGAAGATTTAAAAACACTCACAATCAAGTGAGTGTTTTTTTATTTATCTCCTTTTAAAAGGTCCCAGATGCGAAATGGGTCCTTTGACCCTGGTGAAAACACTATATTTGTTCTATAATTTATTTAAGATCAAATAAGGATATAAGTAAAATGAAAAGCAATTTAAAATTTTTTCTTGCATTGGGTAACGCAAAACTCATTATGTTAAACTCTTCCGGAAAGAACAATTTTTACTTTAGAAATTCTTGTTCGCCGTTTAGAAAAGATTTATCTAAAATAATCGGTTTGTTAAAAACAAGATAATAAAAAATATATTTGTAAAAAGTAAATCCCCCCTACGGGGGATTTTTTATTTTAAAATATCTATTTTGATAATATTAGATTGCCAAGTATTTGAAATTTATAAAAAATTAAAATCTTCAAAAAAGTGAAGCAAATAAAAACCCCCGTGTTCGCTTCGGGGGTTTAGTTAGTTTGTGACGCTATGGTCATCTTATCATTTCCTTTAGGGTTATTAGGTCAACTTACTTAAGGAGGCTTAACGTTATGAAGTGGCACCGCTGCCAACTCTCACAACACCCGCTCAAGACGCCTACAATAACCTTACCCTTAGTATACCCCTAAAATTAAATTTGTCAAGACCTATTTTTAAAAAATATAAAAATTTTTATGGTTCCGAAGTGAAATAACCTAAATTATAAAAAAACCAGCCCTGTTTATAGATAGGGCTGGCTTTCTCTTTTTACAAATATTAGTTTTTCAAACCGAGGTACATACAAACGTAGTGATCTTCCGGACTGCAACTTATCGTGCCTTCATCGTAGTTAACAGTTAAAGTATATTCTTCTCCTGAAGAAACACCCATACGGGTTGCTGTTGTAATAGGATTTGTTTTATCGTCGCTAACTTCAAAAGAAAAGTAACTATCCCTAAAATTGTGTCCCGAAGCAAAAGAATTACTTTCCTCGTCTTTTATTGCAATATCCAGTTCAGAAATGTCTTTTGTAAAATTACCCGTTTCCATTTTGAAACGCGCCTGGGATCTTGCTAAAGTACCCAACACCGCAACTGCACCGCTAGCACGGCTCTTTTCAAGAGACCTAAAATACTTCGGAAGGGCTATAACAATAAGTATTCCCAGAATTACGACAACTGCTAATAACTCTATCAAAGTAAAACCCTTTTTATTCATAGACATATTCCTTTAATATAAAGATATGTGTATATATAAATTATACAAAAAATAGCATATTTTTTAAGGCTTATTTTACATCCCCCATCCATCTCTTTAGCGGTCTCATAATTAAGATCAAAATAATTGACGCAAATAAAGGAGCAAGAATAAGATACCC
The DNA here is from genome assembly GCA_045605725.1 of Elusimicrobiaceae bacterium. Taxonomy (GTDB): domain Bacteria; phylum Elusimicrobiota; class Elusimicrobia; order Elusimicrobiales; family Elusimicrobiaceae; genus Proelusimicrobium. Next base: position 39,195 of record JAZUQO010000038.1, on the reverse strand, counting down.
GAAAAATTGTTCATTGCTGATTACGCCAAATTTGCTGGAATAATAGCCCGCAAGTTTATTAGAAGCCGCATTGGCGGTTTTCCAAACAGCCATTAAAATGCCCACAAATTGCACGGGAGCAAGTTTTGTTACCAATGATAACCCGACCGGCGATAAACAAAGTTCGCCCATCGTAAAAGCGGCGTAAGCAAAAACTAAATAGAACATGCTAACTTTTATACCGGGGCCCATTTGCATAGCAGCAAAGAGTAAAACAATATAGCCTATGGCAAGCAACCATAAGGCTATAACAAATTTTGCCGGAGTAGAAGGCTCTTTTGATTTTTTTGCCAAATCTATCCAAAGTTTGGAAAAAAGCGGAGCAAATAATACAACAAATACTGGATTTAAACTTTGAAACCATGTAGCGGGAACTTCCCAAGTAAAACCAAATAAGTTTATCACTCTGTCTGTGTGTTCATAAGCAAATAAATTTAATGCTGCACCGGATTGTTCAAAAGCCGTCCAGAAGAAAATAACAAAGAAAGCAAGTATAAAAATTACGGCAACTTTCTTTTTTTCTTCAGAAGTAAGAGGCGTTTTAGTAGCCGCCTTTTCAGTTTTTACTTTGTTTGGTTTATCACCTTTACCGGCAAAATATTTTTCTTTGCCCCAAATAAAAATAACTAAACCTACAATCATCGCTAATCCGGCTGTCCAGAAACCATATCGCCATCCTAACTTTTCGCCAATGCCTCCGCCGATAATAGCAGCAAGGAAAGCGCCCAAATTAACAGCCATGTAGAAAATGGTAAATCCGCTATCTCTTCTTGAATCCTGTTTTTCATATAAAGTGCCGACAAGGGTTGTAATACTTATCTTGAAAAAGCCATTACCCATAATCAAAAAGCCAAGAGCCGTATAAATAATACCTATATTTTCAAAACCAAGCAAAAATTGCCCCGCAATTATCATTAAAGCACCCCATATAATAGATTGCTTTTGACCGATAAATCTATCCGCCACATAACCGCCTATAATACCGGATAAATAAACTAAACTGGTAAATGTGCCGTATAAATTAGATGCTTGGGCTTTGTCTATCTTCAAAGCATATACGAAGTAAAGTATGAGTAAAGCGCGCATAGCATAATAACTAAAACGCTCAAAGGCTTCTGTCGCGCAAATCAACCATAAACCTTTGGGGTGTCCTTGTTTTTCTACTGTTTGTTGCATATATTCTCCTTTTATTTATTATTTTTTACTGACATCCGAATTTGTCATTAAGAATGAAATAGGCCTATCTCTGTTAGGAACATTTTTTGTTACAACAATTTTACCACCGCTTTCGCAGATAAAATTATATCCCCTGAAACATGCCTGAGTATATGGATATTTGCACACTTCTCTTTTATCATAAGAACATAGAAAAGGCAAATTAGGCGGGTAAGTTTCCACCGTTAAGTTGATAATTTGCCAAAGATTTGTGCGTTCCACAGTTACGGAAACTTTCTTTAACGATAAGAACTTCCTTATTGAGGTATTCTTAAAACCCAAATATGCTTTAACCTTATCTTCAATATCTTTCTTCAAAAAATTTTCATCCCAAGTTTGGGAAAATTTTGCCGCCCTGTGCGATTCTAACTGCCAACGTCTTGCTGCATAAAAAGAGGCAATTTCTGATTTTTGAACGATAATCAAAAGTCCGTATATTTTTATTACGAATAATGCCAAAATCAGAAAAAGCGGAAAAAGCAAAACAACTTCGGTGGTTGCCTGCCCTTTTCTATTTAAAAATCTCATGGGAATAACCTCACTTGATATTTCGAAGTGGGCGCAGGCCATACGCAGTTATTACTTTCATTGGTGCACTGCAAAGCAATTTTTGTATGAACTCTCGGGTTATATCTCATTAAGTTAACATTAAAGTAATTCTTTGAGAGAGTAAACCTTTGTGTTATATCAACACCTTTGTATAGGGAACGCAATTTTTCTTTAGAACCTTTAGCCAAATGTGCAAGTTGGAAAAGTTGCCCCCCCATTATTTTCTTTTCTTTCAAATCTAATTCAATTTTCTGGGCTGTATTTCTATCACTTTTATAAAAGACATTAACTTTGGAAATATACAGAGGCTCCGTCTTAATAAAATAGTTTTTAATAACCTGGGCACCTTCTCTTCCGCATTCGCTTAAAGAGCAATTGCCCGTATTATAAAAATATCCCTTTCTGAAAAATTCATTATCTTTAACAAGACGTTCGTAAACTTTCTTTTGATCTTCGTAAATATTACCTAGATAGTAATACACCATAAAGTAAAGTGATAATATTTCCATATCCCAGTAAGCCTGATGGGTTTCGGCAATTTTTTCTGAATTTATAGGATAAAACTTATCTTCATCCACTTTTGGAATATCTTTTTCCCATTCCTTTCTGGTATCTTGATAATAGTGTAAATCCCATTTGGTATCAGTTGGTTTAGGTGAAGAATTATAATCGGACATCGCCGGGAAAGCCCCCGCCTGATAATAATAATCATAATAACTGATAGGTTTTAAAGTTGTAGCACTATCATAGTTAGGATCCGGCTCTAATTTAGGATTGTTCGCTTCAAAAAAATCTCTAAAGAGTCTGAACGGAAAAGCCCCGTTTACATAAGCCGTTGCGTTTAGATAATTGGAAAGGCTGGTCATTTCCACAAAAGAGGAGGTATCTAAAGCAAACTGATGGCGTATTTTTTCTTTAGAAACTTTTGTTGTTTCAAATAAAAGATAAATAACAAGAAGAATTGTCGGTATCAACAAAACTGCCGGTAAAACTATTTGCGCTTTTTTATTTTTGATATGGCTAAAAATATTAAACATAAAAGTTCCTCAAGTTAAGACATAGCCTATAATAGTAAAAAAGCCGCCGGCAAGTTCTTTATGGAACAAGGAAAAGAACATCAAAACAACCGACGCAATAACCCCTAATAGCAAAACAAATTCTATTGTCTGCTGGCCTTTATTATTTTTTATAGGGGTTAATAGTTTTTTTATCATTTATCTATCCGGTGAAATTATGCCAAGTTTTATTGCTTTTACAACTGCTTCTGTTCTGGAAGAAACATCTAATTTATGAAAAGCATTGTTTAAGTGATTTTTTATAGTTTTTACTTGACAACCTAGTTCAATAGCAAGTTCCTTATTACTCATGCCGCGACCAAGTAAATCTAATACTTTAATTTCGGTTTTGGTTAAAACATTTTGAGAGGGAGCAGTGGAACCGTCACCCATTTTTCTTAAACCTTGCAAAAGTTTGCCCATTAATTGTTGCGGTATCATTAAACCTTCGGTAGTAAATGTTTTGATGGAATTTAAAAGTTCCGCCGCCGGTAACATTTTACTTAAATAACCGTTTGCACCTGCTTGAATGGCTTCCATGACATGGGCCTCATCTTCATAACTGGAAAGCATTAAAATATTTATTTGGGGTAATGTCTTTTTAATTTCTTTAGTTGCTGCAATACCATCCAATTTCGGAAGTTTGATATCCATTAAAATAACTTCGGGTTTAAATTTTTTAGCAAGTACAACAGCCTCTTGGCCATCGGCTGCTTCACCCACGACTTCTATCCATTTCTCTCCTGTAAGAACATCTTTTATGCCTTCACGAAAGAGTGTTTGGTCGTCTGCTATTAGAACTCTTACTTTTTTCTTTTTACCAGCCATATATCCTCCTATTTCTCCTCATAAACAGGTAAAGTAAAATTAAAAGTTGCACCCTTGCCGGGTCCATCACTTTGTGCCCAAATTTTACCATCGTGATTAATAACAATATCTTGGGCAATACAAAGACCAAGACCAAGCCTGCCGCCATTGGACGATTGATAAAAACTTTTAAACAACTGTCCTGCATCCTGGGGAGCAATACCTTCCCCCCAGTCCCTTATAGACACTTTAGCATTTTTATCGTCAATTTTCACTACTGATATTAAAATTTTCCCATTTTCAGGCGTGTGACGTATGGCATTTTCGGCGATATTGGATATTACTTGCCTTATTCTTTTTGGATCACCCCATACAAAAATTTCGTTTTCTCCTTCAAAAGACATATAAATTTCTTTTAATTTTGCTTTCTCTTTAAAGACTTCATAAGCACTTTTTACAGCAGAAGTTAATTCAAATTTAACTTTTTCAAGACGGAGTTTTCCTTTTTCTATGGCGGCAAAGTCTACCAAATCTTTAACCAAAAGAAAAATCTGGTCCAAACTTTCAGCCATATAGCCCATTTTTTTAGTTTGATTTGCATCAGGTTTTGCAATAGTTCTCTTAAGCATATCAAAACTCATTTTTAAAGCCATTAAAGAATTGGACAAATCATGAGATACGACCGAGAAGAACTTTGTTTTCATCGCGTTTAAATTACTCAAATCTTGATTTTTAACTTTTAATTCTTGTAATAATTCTCTATTGCTCTGTTCCAAATAAAACTTTTGTAAAGCCATTTTTATTGAACGCTTTAAATAATCAAAATCAACCGGTTTTATAAGAAAATCATAGACTGATTCTTGTAAGGCTTTTACCACTGCATTTAAAGAAGCATGCGCCGTTATCATAATAATTTGGCTTTCATTATTGAAAGTTCTTATTTGTTTGATAACATCTAAACCGGTACCATCAACGAGATTATAATCCATCAAAATAACACTGAAAAAAGTATTACCGACTAAATCTAAACATTCCTTTGCACTGCCAGCCTGATAAACATCATATCCTTCTATTTCAAGAAGTTCGCTCATAGTTTCGCGCAAATTCGTATCGTCATCAACGACTAAAATTTTAATATCTTTATTAAGTGGCATTATAAAAGTTTCTTCTTTCATTGTTTTTCTTCCCTGTTAAAAAGTAAAGTTATTTTTGTCCCTTTGCCGACTTGACTGGTTAATACAATCTCTGCTTTATTTCTTATAGCGACTTTCTTTACTACGGCCAAACCAAGCCCTGTTCCGCGTGCTTTAGTAGTGAAGAAAGGCGTAAAAATCTTATTTTGAATTTCTTGCGGTATACCGGGGCCGCTATCTCTAAAACTTAAAAGGGCTTTGCCTTGTTCCAGTTTTGTTTTAACAACAAATGTTCCCCCTTCAGGCATAACTTCAAAAGCATTACCCATAATATTTCTTATGGCTTGTTTCATTTCTTCTGTATCTATCTTAACATAAAGAGGTTCTGCATAAAAAGAAGTTTCAACTTTAATATTACTAGGAACAGGATAAGAAGAAAGAATCTCTTTTGCATACAAGGTTAAATCTATGACATTTAAAATTTGTTCACGGCTTCTTGCATAACCTAAAATTTCTTCGATGATACCGTTTGCTTGCTTTATTTCTCCTTCTATAATATTAATATTTTTTAAAATTTTAGGTTCGATATTTTCCCCTAGGCGGGCCTTAATTAAATAAATAGAATTGGAAATAACCGCAAGAGGATTTTTAATCTCGTGGGAAACGATAGATGCCATCTGCCCGATAGCAGCAAGCCTTTCTTTCTTAATTAATTCATTAAGTGCTGTTTTAAGTTCTTTTGTACGACTACCGACGCGTAATTCCAAAGATTGATTTAATTCCTCCAAATCGTGTTGCTGCTCGGCAAGTAAATCAAATTTTATTTTTATAGTATCCAACATGCGCGCAAGATGCATGGCCAAATCGCCGATTTCATTGTTATAAACAGGTAATGATGGTAAAGGTTCTTTGGAATCTTTTTCTATTATATTTATTGCTTTAGTCATATCCCTTACAGGATTTTCTATCGTGCCGGAAATATATAAAGCAATAAGGAAAGCCAAAATAAAAATGGCAACAACACATAAAGTAAGTATTTGCCAATTATCAACATATAAAAACCAATAAGTATGGCTTTTATCCTCATTTTTCCTTGCTGTATAAATATACCAACTACTTAATTCATTTTGACTTATAAAACCATTAAGGTTACTATCAATTTGTGCCGGTAATTTTTTATCCTTAATTAAGTTTAATATCTTAAGTATATCATTATCATATTCTTTGCTTGCTTCTGTACTGATACCTTGCTCACTTGAGAAAATTAAAAAACCGTTTTTAGTAAATATTAATACAAAATCATCTTTGGAAATGAGAGGAAGGATTTCTCCTTCTAAAGACTGCATATTAATTTGGAAAAGCAAAGCCCCTTCTTTTATTTGGCCTAAATTGGATACCGGCAAAGCAAAAGTAAAAATTAATTTGTGTATAAAAGGATTTTTTTTAAGACCACCTAAAAAGATATTTTTTTCTTTCAATGTTGTTTTTTTGATCTGTTCCAAAATATCTTTATAATCAAATTTATAATAAGGGCCGAAATAACCTTTTTGGTGACCTAAAGAATCAAGAAGAACGATATCGTTGACGGAGGACATATTTTCGGCAAAAGAAGTTAATACGTAATTGTAAGATGTGTCTTGAAGTGGTAAAGATGATAGATTGGTATCTATAAAAGTTTCCAACATTACCTGTTGTTTTAAAATAAAGGAGTTAACCTGCAAAGAAACTTGCTCATTTAAAGATTTTATTTCTTGAATATCTTGCTGAACCAGATTTTTTTTGTATACGGAGACAATATAAAAACTCATCAACACAAAAAGCAAAATTGTTGATGAAAAAATAACTATAAAAATATTTCTGCTTAAACGACCTTTCTTCATAAAAAACGGGGCATAATCACTTTATGCCCCGTATAAAATATTTAAGTTAAACTTAGCATTGACCTTGGGGAACTTGTTGGGCTGCACCACCTTGAGCAGGGGCTTGATTTAAGCCTTCAAGTCCGGGAATGGAAGATAAACCACCCATATCGGTAACAACGCGGCCTTCCCAAATAAAGGAGGGTGAACCACGAACGCCGAATTCGTTGGCAAGTTTCATATCTTCTTTAAGTTGTTTTACACCGTCGTTCCAATATTTTCTGAAAATGTTAGGATTCAAACCTGCTTTTTCAGCAACGACATCCCAGCGGGTTGTGCGGAAATCTTTGTTAAATTCTTCAACATATTTCCAGAATTTTTTGGGATATTTCAATTGTACAATTGCTTGGCGGACATCTTCTTCCCATTCTGCTGTACCGTGTAAACTTGCAAAAGTATCTGCTGTTCTGCCCGGGCTTACAATATAGCGGACTTTAATGTTGATGTTTTCAGGAATTAAACCTGCTTTTTGAGCAGCAATAATTTTGTTTTCAGCCATTACGCCGTAAGGACATTGGGACATTACATATAAGTCGAGTTGATTAGGAATGGCTTTTTTATCTGCAAAAATACCATAGCGGGTTTCTTTTTCCATAACGATATAATCGTTAGTAGTTTTCAACATACCGCGTTCCACGGGCTCTTTAAATTTTTCATTAACTGTTTTTGTTCTATGAATCAAATATAAAGGCATATAATCAAGATTTAAACCTTGATATTTGGGGTCTTTAAGAGCGTCTTGTCTATCTACTACAGTGATATCTAACGGAGCGCCCAAAAAGTTTTCTAAACCATTATTAAGTCCTTGATCAACAGAACCGAATTGGTTGCCGGTTAATGCAATAACTGTTACCGGTATTTTAGTATTGTTTTTGGCACTGCTTTTTGCATTTGCTTTTGTTTGAGCATAAGCAAAACCGCAAACTAATACTAAAGCAAATACTACTGCGGATACTTTTAATTTTAATTTCATTTAATTTCCTCCAATTTTTTTATTTGTTTTCGTTGTTTTGTTCTTGTTCGGCAGGAGCCTGTTCTTCTTCCTCTGAAGAATCTCCTTCTTCGACTTCGGATAAAGAAACTCTTATACCTTTTAGACCGATACTTATCAGTATGTTGTAAATAAAGGCTGCAAGAAGTGTATACAAAACTACTGCTGCTGTAGTAAAGAGAGCATAAAGTAAGATAGATGTTACAGCACTAAAGAAACCATCACCGGGAGAAACAACATCACCCAATTTCATTAAAGTAGTTAATAATGAAAATAGAAATATTACAAAAGGATATCCTGAAAGGACTACCGATTTAAGAGCAATTTTTTTAATCTCTAACTTAAACATAAATTTCCTCCTAATTTCATTTTACTTTTTTTGTCGCCAAAGGTTCAAGTATAATCAATGTTCTTATTATACCACCTTTAGAAGTTAGTTGTAAAGTTTTTATACCGAACTCTCTACCACCGCTTTGAGTTTTTGTCCTAAAGATTTTACCGGGGGTTTCCATAGCCTGGCCGACAATACGAACAACTTCTTGTTGCGTAGCACCAAAAATATCCAGCAAGTGTATAGGACCTTCTTTCTTTAAAGGTAACTCAAAATTGGTATGCATGATATTATTATTTTCATCTACAACAATAGCGCGGCTTCCTTTAGGTATCGTTGCTGCCAAAACTTCAGCCCACCATTCTTGCTCGTAATGTTTGCGGTTTTTAGAAAGTTCTTCCTGTTCTTCCAATTCTTGTTTAACTTTAGTAAGGAAATTTTCTATTGATTTTGCCAAATCGCCAACTTCGTCTGCTCTTTGGGTAAAGTCAAACTGGAAGGTTTTTGTGGAAATATTATCAATGCTGTTTGTTAAAGCAACTATAGGAGAAACTACTTTCTTAATAACAAAGATATAAAGAACAAATCCCATTAAGAACATTATCGCAATTGATCCGATAAAATATCTTAACATGGCACTCTTTAACTCTCTTTGAACTTGTTCGCGAGAAACATCTAAAGAAATTACACCGACTACTTTATCATCTTTTTTAAGTTTTAAAGGTATAGCAATCTCATACATAGTGCCATCGTGTTTCATAATAACTTTAGGCTCTCTGTTTATCATTGCATCAGACGCGGCGTAGGTTTCCATAAAGCCGCCTCTTTCGTATTCCGTAAAACTTTTGCCCAAATGTTCGGCATTACGATGATAACGAATAGAGCCGTTCCCGTTAAAGTAAACAACATTCTTAATCCTATGATCATTAGTAGGCCAAGAAGTTATTATTTCAAGTTCGGGAATGGTTAAGTAATCCTTTGTAACAAGACCGTTTATCAAAGTATTTGCATTATAGGAAACAGTATTAATAATCTGATTTTGCAAATTTACATCAAAAACATGCTTGAACAAATTAAAATATAATAGGGCGCCTAAAATTATCGTATAAAAAGCCGCTAAAACAAACCAAATGAACCAATTAACGCTAATTTTTTTTATCATAAATTTTACCTATTATTATACCTTTCTTCTATTCTCTTTAGACCTAAAGCAGCGTCGGAGTTTTCCGGATTAAGTTGCAAGGCCGCTTGGAAGTTTTCCTTCGCTTTTTCATAATTACCGTCTGTATAATACACTAAACCTGCTCTATATTTTTCGATAGAGGCTTGGCGGGCTTCTTCGGTTATAACGCCAGGTTTATCCGTCAAAGTTCTTGTTGGGAAATCTGTAGAAGAAACTGACGGCAAGGTTTGAGTAATTGTTTCTTCTTCAACAGTAACGGTTTCTTCGCCGTTAGGATTAATAGAAACGGTTTTGTTAATATTTACTTCCTCGTAAATATGACCGGCATCTTGCGTTACAGTTTTTGTCTTTTTAGTAGAAGATTTTTTAATTTGCTCTTGTTGTTCTCTCTTCGCTTTTTTAACAAGAGAATTTATATCAGCCTTATTATAGCCCCACTTTTTGGCTTTCGTCCAATTAGAAATAGCAGTTGAATATTTTTTACTGTTATATGCTTTTGTCGCGGTAGCATAATAATTATTAGCAATTTCTTCTTTTAATTGCATAGCAAATTTTTGGGTTTGAGGTTCACCAGGTTGAATTTCCAAAGCCTTTTCAAATTGGCTGTAGGCCTCAAGCAATTTTCCCTCGGAATAATAGGAGAAAGCACTGTTTAAAGTTTTTTGTAATTCTTCTTGTTTTAATTTGCCTTCCACTTCCGCAATTTTTGCAGTAAGTTCAGCATCTTCTTTTTTAATCATTAAGACGCTATACCACTGATTGAGGGCTTCTTCGTAATCACCGTTCTTATAGGCATAATAACCTCTGCGGGTGTGTTCACTGGCAATATCATCATCTATTCTTTCAATCCATTTTTGTGCTTGGCTTTCATTAGGACGTAAAACCAAAATTTCCTCAAACTTATTTCTTGCTTCGACAAGACGACCTGCTTTATATAAAGTTATGCCATCTTCATATTTCATACGGACTATTTCTGCCTCGGAAATTGTACCGTAAGCAGCCATTCTTGAGGCCTCGCGGGCAAGAGTCTGGGCTTGGGTTAAAGTAGGATCTATACTTAAGATAACATTAGCCATTTCTGCCGCTCTTTGATAGTCCCCCCTCTTGTAAAGGGCATAGGCATTTTCATAGACCATTCTTAAAGTATAATTCTGAATTCTTTGTTTGCCGAGTTGAACCGTCGATAAATATTGCTTTTTTTGTTCCACATTGGAAAGAGTCCCAAGAGAAATCTTTTGCAAATCCAGCATCATGCCGGCTTCTTTACCCGTTTCTCTAAGAGTATTATGGGGCTGCTGCGCAAACAACGGAGCACAGGAACAAACTAAAAATAAAACAAATAATTTTTTCATAATTTATACCTCGTTAAAAATTAAAAAATACCGCCACTAATTAAATCACCTAACATCGGAGCAAGCATCAAAATAAAGACCACCGGGAAAATAAATATAAACATCGGGATCAACATTTTTGTGGAGGCTTGCGCCGCAAGTTTTTCGGCTTTATTTAATCTTCTAAATCTTAAATCTATAGAAAAATTCCTTAAAAGTTCAACTAAACTTGTTCCGAGTTCATCAGACTGAACAATAAGCCCGACAAAGGATCTAATATCTTGGATACCTGTTCTTTGGGCCAAGCGTTCAAGGGCTTCTCTTCTTGAATAACCGAGTTTAGTTTCATTTAAGGTTTTTTCTATTTCGACTTCCAAGAGGGTTTTGTTTTTGGCAATTTTTATAATTCTTTCAAAGGCGGTCATATAGTCCAAGCCGGATTCTATAATGAGAGCCATTAAATCAACTGTCGTAGCAAAATTGCCAAGCATATCTTGCTGGCGTTTTTGTATTTTACTTTTTAAAATAAGATCCGGTATATAAAAACCAAGAAAAACCAGAAAAACAAAAATAAAATTGCCTGTAATTATGACGAAAATTAAAGGCAAAAATATTGCCCAATTTATTTTTGAAAATAAAATATCCACCGGTTGTGGTTTTGCCGGGCTACCTAGTAAAAGCCACATTTCTTCCAAGGGTTGTTGTAATTTGAGTTTGTTTAAAAGAAATAAAGCAAAACGATCTCTCAAATTTTCTTGGGGATGCAAACGAGCAAAAGAAGATGTAGACTTAATTTGCCTGACTTCAATATCGGCAATAGTTTCTTTTTCTTCCGCGGGTGAGAGCAGGTTTTTTACAAAAATAAAAATAAAGTATGCTCCCAAAATATTTAATACCGTTAGGGCTAATTTATAACTCATACCTTAATTTCCCCCAATTTGCTAACCATTTGTATACCAATGGCAATCCAAATAATACAGGCAAATAAGATAATTACGCCTACAAGACTGGTATAGAACTTTATCATAACTTCCGGTTGGAAGACAAATAAAACACCTACCATTATCCAAGGCATAACGGCAACAACTAAACTCTGTATTTTTTGCTGAGCAGTCATTGCTTGCAGTTTTTCTTCAAGTTTACTTTCTTCACGAATATTTTCAACGATACGTTCAAAAATCTTTGTCAAATTACCGCCGACTTGCCTTTGAAGAACTATTGCTTTGACCATATAAGAAAGAAGTCTTGATTCCACACGTTCTTCCATATTTTCCAAAGCCTTTTCAAAAGGTGTACCGAGTTTGTAATTTTTAATAACCAAACCAAATTCATCTGAAATAGGAGGCAAAAGATCGCTAGATACTCTTTCAAAACCCTGGACAATATCCATACCTGATTTTAATGAGTTTGAAAGCAAAATCAAAGCATCCATAAGTTGTTTGTTAATTTTGGCACCGCGTCTTCTTTTTAAGAAATTTAATATCATTCCCGGCATTTTTAAGCCTATAACTAAACCTATAGCCAAAAACACCAAGAACATAAAAACACCAAAGAAACCGCCTGCCATTACGAAGAAAAATGCACCAAGTAAACAGAAAATAGCCAAAGTTCCCAGTACTATATATTTGACGTTGATATCTAGGAATTGTCTGCTGTAATCATCCGCCCAAGCAGTACTTTTCTGTAAATATTCTTCAATAAGTCTGGTAATTTCCCTATTTCTACCTTCTATAAATTGATAAGTAGCAGCAAAAACAAGTAAAGTACCAAGCGTCATCAATACCTTTATTAAGACATCGTTATAGGGAGATTTAGTTCCTTTCTGAATCGGCATTTGTGGAGCAGGAAGATTCACTATATCGTTATAAATAGAATTAGACAAAATTGCTAATGCAAGGGCTGATTTTCTAAATTTGGTTTTCCAATCTGAAGAAACAAAGGATTCTGCCATACTATCCGTTTCTTTTAAGGCCAGTTCCAAAGTCGGTATTATAGCACGACCGCGCCCTTGCAAACTGTCGTTCATATCGTAGTCGATTAAAACAGGGTTTGTTTTTATACGTTCAACTTCCAAAATCAAATGTATTCTGGCAAGACCAAATTCTTCCATTATACGTCTTGTAGCAAAAGTTGCACCGGAATCAATTTGTTGCGCTATGGAAAGCAGTTTGTTAATGGAAGATAAAACTTTTCTCCACATTTCCGCTTCACTTAAGTATTCGGTGTTGCCGTTTACTAAAGGAACTTCCCAAAGGACATTTTTATCCATCTCACTTAAGTCTGTTTGCAACCAATCGGGCACTTTTATGGCTTTGGAAACATTACCACAATTAGCAGGCATAAAATCTTTTGTATCGGCGGGTTTCGAGGCATCTAAAAAATCATTAATGGCTGTGAGTTTTTCCCTTGAACACTTAATAAAATTTTGCTGTCTTTCCGTAAAGATATGCCCTTCTTGAGCAAAAACGCCCAAGCAGGCAAAAGATAAGACAAACAAAGAAATTACTGTTTTTTTAAGAGACATTTTTAGCCTTCTTTTTTAACCTTAAAAATTTCCGCAGGGACATTTATGCCCTTTGCCTTAAATTCTGCAAAGAAAGTAGGCAAATCACCGGTAGGAGCAAAATTACCTTGAACTTTGCCGTTTTCATCAACACCGGTTTGTGTATATCTAAATAAATCTTTACTTTGTATTATGCCGTCTTTTTGACCGCAGATTTCCGTAATATAAGTAACTTTTCTGCTACCATCGGAAAATCTGGAAAGTTGCACTATCAAGTTAACAGCGGATGAAATCATCTCGCGAATAGCCCAAATAGGTAAATCTGCGCTTGCCATCATACACATTGCTTCAAGACGGGTTAAACTATCTCTAGGTGTGTTTGCGTGGATGGTGGCTAGGGAACCTTCGTGACCGGTATTCATTGCCTGTAACATATCAAGAGCCTCTGCACCACGGCACTCACCTACGACGATTCTATCAGGCCTCATACGCAAGCAGTTAATAACCAAATCTTTAATTGTTATGGCACCTTTACCTTCTACGTTAGGCGGTCTGCTTTCAAGGGAAACCCAGTGTTCCTGCTGAAGCCTTAATTCGGCAGTATCTTCGACCGTTACGATACGTTCTGTTGCCGGAATATAACTTGAAAGAGCATTTAAGAATGTTGTTTTACCAGTACCGGTACCACCGGAAATAATGATGTTTTTGCGAAGTTTAACACAACTTTCCAAGAAAGACATACATTCTTCGCTAATAGTGCCGAAACGATAATAATCTTGCGGCCCGAAAGGTTTTTGAGAGAAACGTCTTATCGTCAAAGACGGACCGGAAACAGCCAAAGGTGCAATAATAGCATTAACACGGGAACCATCTTTCAAACGAGCGTCAACCAAAGGGACAGATTCGTCTATACGTCTGCCAAGCGGAGCCACAATTCTCTTAATAACCTGAATAACTTGGTCATTATCTCTAAAACGATATCTTGTTAAGGTTAATTTACCTTTTTGCTCAATAAAAATCTTATCATAGGCATTGACCATAATTTCTGTGACTGAAGGATCTCTCATCAAAGCCTCTAAAGGACCAAGGCCCAAAATTTCGTCCAAAAGTTCTGTGATAAAACGGGTTTTTTGATCTCTTGAAAGTTGGACATTTGCTTTCTTTCTTAAAACTTCGTCAATAATAACAGAAACGCGTTTTCTTACTTGCTCATTTTGAGAGCCTTCTTCACTTATGACAATACGCTCAAGTTCCAAAGTTTTAATAACGTCTTTGTGAACTTGCATTTTCAAATCATCCCAGTAGGAAAGATCTGCATCTAAAGATTTAAAGTGGTTTACATTAGAACTGCCACCAACCGCTAAAGTAGAGGCCTCCCAAATATTTTTTGCGGAAGCAACGAACTCGCTATCAGGGACAGAAGTTGTCCAATTTTTATCGGTAGGTTTGGCTTCTTTTATTGCTGCTAAAATAGGGCGCAAACCTTCCTGCACCCAAAGACTGCTTCTATTGACTAAAATTTCAATTTCTCTCTTATTAGAAGCCTCAAAAACACTGGCTTCCCAAGTTAAATAGACAATCGGCTCTCTGCCGAGTTTTATAAAAAATTGATTGACTTCCTCGTGATCTATTGCACCGGGCAAATTATATTGGTTACAAATAATATCCAATCTGTCTATAGGAAAATGCATTTCTTTAAAATCGGTAAAAGTAGAAACAGCCGTATTCAAATGCGAACGAGTACAGTTTGTTACCCAAAAGACTTTATCTGCTATATCAAAAGCAAATGTTTCCATCGGGAAACTGGAATCAACATCCAAAAATATATCAAAAGTTTGCTGTAAGCGGGATAAAATGGGAAGTAAAACTTTTGGAGAAATCATTGAAACTTCTTGGCGGGTTGAACCTAAAGGCAAAACACCGACACCAACTTGCGTCATAGAAACTTTACCACGCAAAAGCCCCCCTGCAATAGCAATTGCTCCGGAACCTAATGCTCTAACTAAATCTGCTACACTAACGGGTTTTCTGATACCCAAATAAAAGCCATGTTCTTGACGGGCAAGAGGATCTAAAGGAACAATTAAGACAGGCCTTTTTTGTGTTTCCGCCCAAGCAATAGCCAAGTTTAAAACCAATGTCGTCTTACCAACACCTTCTTTAGGGCCGGTAAAAGCAACAACTCTTGGAGTGCCGTTAGTTTCGTTTTTAGTATCCGCCATTTAGATTACTCCACCATTTCAACTGTTATGAAAAGGAATAAAGAGCGTTGTTCTTCCTTGATATTTTTTGTTTTAAAGAAAAATCCGAGTAAAGGAATTCTGCCTAAAACAGGGACTCTGTCTTCTGCAACGCTCCTTGAACTGCTTTTTAAACCGCCGATTACCAAAGTTTCCCCGCTGTTAAGTTCCACTTGGGAGTTTAATTTCCTGGAAGTTATTGATGGAACCGAAGTACCGTTTATAACTATAGGGGAGGAGTAATCCGGGTTAGAAAGTTCTATTTCAAATTGAACGTGGATAATATTGCCTTTTTCCGGGATAATGGTGGGCATAACATCCAAACGAACACCGTAATTTTTAAATTCTACGCCGGCAGAAGTATTATTCACCACAGGGAAAGGAATAGAACCGCCTGCGGAGAAGTTTGCACTGGTATTAGACTTTGCAATAACCTTAGGATTAGATAAAATCTGTGCTTTACCTTCAGTTTCAAGCAAGTGTAAGCGGGTATTTAACAAACTCTTGCGCTCGAACTCACCGATAGAGAAAATGCCGGGAATTTCTTTTTCGGTAAAATCTAGAAGTTGGTTCCAGGCAAAACCTGTATTTGTGGTAAGAGAACCGCTTATCTCCACAATATCAGCACTGACGGCAACAAGGTCCGTCTTCTTAGCAGCATTTGCATAAGCGCCTGCTGTTAAGGCAACTAAAACAAGGGGTAAAACTTTATATATTATATTTTTTTTCATTTTTTTCCTTTCCTATATAATAAAATTTTTAGTTAAACAAACTGGAGAAACTTGTTATAGGCACACTGGTTTCGTTCATATCGCCCGGTGCGCGGACAACAACAGTTATTTCCCCTTCTTCTTGGGCTAAAGCAAGATATTGGGCCGCTTCTAAACCTAAAGAAAGACTTAAAGTTGATGTATCGGAGAAAGCAGCATTGTTTTGTTCTTCTTCTTTGTTTTTGTTTTTGGCAGCCTTATCAAGACCTTGACCTAAGTTAGAACCTACACCTAAAACTAAAATATTCTGCAAAATTGTGACGGACATTTTTTCTTTACTATTTGTTTTTAACTGTGCATCAAAAGTAATCAAAATATCCACTTTGTCCCCCGGTTTTATCATTTTTGCAACTTGGTTACTAACCTCTAAAATATAAGCCCTGTTGCCGGGTTGAACTTTCAAACTGATACCCATTTCGGGACTTAAAGGAGCAAGAGCATTCTTTGTGATTTGATTGCCTTTGGGAATAGTAACTCTTGCAACTAAATTTTCAATATCACCTAATGATGCTTGTTTTGAACTGACAAAAGCATCTTTTTGAATATAAGATAAAGGAACTTGAACTGTTGTTATATAATCCCTTTTTATTTGAGTACCTTCCTCTAACTGTACTCTGGCAACGAAAACATCTTCCATCTTGGAAGAATTTCTTAAATTACCTTGTGCCAAATTTAACACAAAGAAATAGATCAAGGCTGCCATAGCAGCAATGAGTAAAGGAAAAAGACTTCTTTTGTTCATTTAAAACTCCTCTCTTTTAAAAACAACTTTATAATAAAATCAAATCTATTCTAGTTTATCAAAGGACGCTCTACCGGCATCCTAACTGACGCTTTTATTCTTTTTACCCCGTATTTTTTTGGCGGATCGGCGAAGATATAACTTGTTAATGGAAACACTAAATCAACCCTATATACCAAAGTTACTACAAGGTCTTCGTTAACATGCCCGTTAACTTGGGGATCCCTGCCTGTTGTTTGCAATACAGATAGAATTTGCATTTTTGAGGCTTTTGCGGGACCAACTGCTTTAATTAAAGCCTCTTTCATTCTAGAGCCGATTTTAGTGGAATCCGTTGAACCGCTTGGTTTACGAACCCCAGACATTGAACCGACCCTGGCAAGTTCATAAGAAATATGATGGGCAAGAATCGTATGATAGGCAATATTTCCCATTTCTAAAATAACAAATATTATCATCATAAAAACAGGAAGAATTAAAACTAATTCAACAACTGCTTGCCCACCATTTTTCTTAATCATAAACTTGCTTAAATTTGACTTGCTTGACCGAGAATTTTTTCCTTAATATTATCAAAGAGGTCAGGCATAAACTTTTTAATAGCGACACCGACGATACCAACCACAACGACAATAATACCGAGCATGAACAAGTATTCAACTAAACTTTGCCCTTTTTTATTGTTTACGGTGGTTAAGGCTCTATCAAAAGCCAAGTGCATTTTTGCAATCATTCTCATATTAATATCCTCCAAATTAAGATTTAATTCTTACCTTCATACACAGCGAGTATAATTTTTGCTCCCTGTTCAAATTGTTTCGGTACTACCCAACTATAACTTTTGTAAAAGATTGCAAACGCGACAAATAAAGCAAGTGCTGTTACAATATATTCCATAGCCGCTTGGCCTTTATTATTCATCTTCATTTTGCACCTTCTACGAGTAAACTTACTGCTTAAAACTGCAATCTAACTGCTAATTGATGCGCTGTGCCTAAAGCACCAAAAGGCATCATAGCATAATCAAGACCAAGTCCATACCCAAAGACTTCACTGCTGTAAAAACCGAAACCGAGTGAAATCTTTGAAGTTGTATCAAGGCCTAGTTTATCTGCAATTGTGCCATCTTCGGCAAAACCGGTATTATCACGGTTATAATAACCGACTCTAATATCAAATTGTGCAACCTGAACAAGTTCTTCAGGTATATGTATGGCAAGACCGACGCCGTAGCGTACTTTATCATCAACGAAGTCAACAATTTCGCCTGCTACGGTGAAATATTTTGTGTTAAAGGCAACACCGCCGCGAATAGCGGAAGGAACTTCGTCAGTATCGCCCAAGTTTTGGCCCATTACGCCCAAAACGAGTTTATTGCTAAATAAGCGAAGTTTTGCCCCGACATCAAAAGCGACATTGATATGGCGGACATTGGCGTTATTTTCGTTAATATACTTTGCTGTTGCACCTAAATCTAAAGCATTAAAGAAACTTCTTGCAAGTGAAACACTGGCAACGAAATCTTGCATAACTGCACCTGCCCAAGGTTGCGGGATACCGTGCTCATCTCTGAATTCAAGATCATTTAATCTTAAATATCTAAGAGTGACGCCAAGCATTGTTCTGCCCATAGGTTGGATATAAGCAAGGGAACTATCCCCCACACCTTCGAACCATTGCATGTGGGAAATTTGGACTTCTCTTGTAACATTGGTAGCAGAACCTGCGGGGTTCCAGAAAAGTGCCTGTGTTCCTTCCGACAAAGCCGTATAAGCATTACCCATAGCCTGTGCGGTTGGTGCGCCGGTGCCCATTTTTAAGAAGGCACTTGCGCTGGTACCGGCATATTTATCGGTTGCTTTGGCAGTTAAACCAAAGGACATTGCTATTAAAAACATCAAAGTTATTTTTGCTATATTATTTTTCATAAATTTGTCCCTTTTATCCTATGGTATCAAAATCTTAATAACTCTTTGAGATTTCTTTGCATTACCTCTTGTAGGGTTAAGTTCCATGATTGCGTAGTATAAACCGCGGGCAACAGCCTTGCCGTGATCATTGGTCTTATCCCATTTACATCTTAAGGTAAAGTTTCTGCTTACACCTGTAGTTTGCGGAGTTGTGGGGGCAGTCAAGTTCATATAAGGCTGCAAGCCGAAGTCATCACCAAAGTAGCCGTTATTAATTTGTTCCAAAGTTGCACTTTCCATCTTAGCGTTGATACAATCATAACCACCGGATCTGACCAAATCACCTGCGATATTGTAGATCTTGATAGTTACTTTACCCGGGGCAGGAAGTTTTGCAATTTCAAACCAACCTTCTGATGCTGATAACGGGTTAGGGAAGAAAGAAGTAACTTTTTTACTCTTCCAATCGACATCGGCATACCAACTGTCACCGCGGGCAACATTGATATGTTCAAGTGTGATATATTTTTCCCAATCGGCAATCATAGCACCTGCTGTTGCCAAGTTATCGTTGGTGCCCGGAGTAATATGATTAAGTGCACCTGTTACGGAATCCATATCATAGGCATTAAATACAGTTACATACCTATAAGGATAGATACCGTCCGGCACTTCCTGGCCGGCGTAGTCGGTACCGTCCCAAACTTCGTCAATAGAAACGAGGTTCGGTCTAACACCGACAATAGATTTAACCAAAACGTCATTAATCTTGTCATTAGGAACATTTCCGTGTGTAGTAGGATCGTTTATTGTCACTGGATCAACAAGACCTGTTGCCGTTGCAGTGCCGGCATCTCTATTGGTTGTTGTGCCGGGTTTAAAGATCTGTATTGCTACTTTCATCGGTACGGAAATTTGATAAGCAAATTTAGCAGTAGGATTATCCCTTGTAATATCTTCCACATATCTATCATAGACTTGGAAGTTATTTACACTGATAACCTGGCTATAGATTGTTTCTTTAGGCAAATCACCAAAAACGGAAGGTGCCGGCATAGGATAAGGCAAACCTACGAGTTTGATTTCATAAGAACCGTATTTAACATATTCGCCTTTTGAATCTTTACCATCCCAATAGACTTTGTAAATCTTTGTAGGATCGAAGTAGCCATCAGTTCCGCCGTAAATATACGTGCTTAAAGTGCGGCAGGTTGTACCTGCAACTGCACCGCCTTCGCACTGACCGTTTTGCGTTGAAATAACTTCAATATTTACGCTTGCAGGGCGGCTTGTGCTAAAACCGACTTCATAAGAAGGCAAGTAAATTGTCTCTGAAGAATACTTCATTGTCGGCTGGCTCGGGGTTATTAAAACCTTGGTAAAGGCAATAGAACCGCGTGCAATGGTGATAAAGCCTGTCGGTTTATCGCTTGCGCCATCTTTATAAAGATTGGCTGCGGCATGACCGTCTTGTGCAACAGGATCATTGTTAGTATTAACACCATACCAGTGTGAAATATCCTGTGTTGTTCTGGTACATATCCTGTAAGGATAGTTGCCATCCGGTAAAGGTGCAACTGGATCGTTCGGGCCGGTAGATTGCTTTAAACCATCCCAAACTTCGGTAATTGTCATACCTTCACCTGCTTTAGGCAAGGTAAAAGATTTTATGGGTGTAGCACCTACAACAGGTAACAATTGATTATCAACATCATATTTACACCAACAATTTTCATCAGGATCGGAAGGATTCTTACAATCTTCCGTGGGTATAGTAACGGTTTGGTCGTAAATTTCTACTATTACATCCACGCTCTTAGATAAAGTGTAACTGATGTTTGCTTGGGCGGTTGCCTCGTCAAGTAAAGAGGTTGTGTTAACGTCAACAACTCTAAATAAATCAACGGGGAACTGAACCGTCATTGTTGCCTGTTTTTCGGGATATAAACTATCTTTGGCAACAAATTCCACCATATAAGTGCCAGGAGCAACTTGATAACCTTGATCGTCGATACCATCCCATGTAAATTTGTTTTGTTTAGATGCAACAGCAACTTCGTTAGTTAATAATTTTTTGACTTCGTAAACTTGCTGAGCGCCCACAAAATCAACTGCGGTTGTTTTAATTGTTGCATCTACGATAGAATCTCTGGATACTGAATAAGTAAATGTGAAGGGATCCAAACCAAAGGCTGTCGGGCTTGAACCGATTGTTGTATAACCAACGGCGCCAACGGTAATTTCCGGCAGGCCTCTATTAATAGGTAATATACCATTATAAAATCTGCGGGTTTTTACACCGCTCCACCATATTTTATTTACACAAACATAATGGCCTTGGGCATAAGGTATCTCGGCCCACATTACATAGACATAATCGCCATCGGGCATAGGTGTGCCGGCATTATACTGTTGGCCGTTATACATACAACCTTGTGCATTTCTACAAACGCCATCCCACTTTGTATTTACACCGACTCTGCCTTGTTTTTGTTCAACAATCTCATCAACAAGCAATTGTTGGCCTTGAGGTTGGGCAATGTGGTTTAAGATATAATCTCTTGCACTATAAGAGGTAGGAACATATACACTGCTATCAAATGATGTTCCGGGGGCAAAAATCATAATGTGAACCGTTGCCGCTTCTGTTAAGACATAATCGATCTTTGCATAAGAAGTGGAAAGTTTGGCAAGGCCTGTTTCCTTAATATCTGTTATTTTTAAGGGTTCTAATGAAAGTTGACGCGTAACCGTGCGGCTAATATCAAAAGGTTTGGTAGAACCGTTTGTCCATTCATCTTTGGTGGAAGCCGTAATATCTACCAAATAGTTACCGTAAGGCAAGAATACACCTTGATCATCACGGCCATCCCAAGAATCTAAATTGGTGTTTACACCGTTTGGAATGCCCTCTCCAAGTCTGGGTTGTTCGTTTACAAATGGGAATTTAATTATTGATGCAACAGGTTTACTGCTACCACCATTGGCACACTGATAAGCGTCATATCCAACAAGAGTACCTTCTGATGTTTCTACGGAACAGGAACACGGTTCAATAGGATCGGAAATATTAATTGTTGTTGTTGCATCCTTACTTAATTTATAGGTTATATTATAAGGTTGGGCTGGAACCTTTGTTGTTGTGCCTACCATGGTAGAAGAACTTCTGACGCTATGGACATTGGTAACATCAACTTGTATAGGTATTTGGTTTTCGCCGGGGTAGGCCATAGTGTGGTCAACATCAACATCCCCGCCGGAAGATATACCGTCACCGGGCCATTTGGTTTTTACATTTGCTCTAAAGCCGAATTGTCCGTTGCTCTTACCAAATTCGCCGTCAATTTCATAACTGCCGTCCCATGCAGTGCAGAAATTTAAAGTTTTTGTTCCTGCTATACACTCTTCTCGTGTGTGGAAATTACGCAAAGTTTCATCACATCCGCTCATACCGGATATGGCATCTGCTACCCAAGTACACCCTGATGCTGCCGAACAACTTGCTTCTGTTTGATTAGTAGAGCAACTATTGCTTGAAGAAGTATTGCAAGCACCTCTGTTTTCCCAAATACAATTTTGGGCAAGGCCACAAGCACTTTGATTAAGTTTACTACATTTATCTACACAGGTACTATTAACCCATTCACAGCCCCATCTAGCTTTACAGGAGGATTTTCCTCTTCCATCACAAAAATGTATAGAATAATTATCTGTTTTAGTATAACATTTTGTCTGGGATGCCCAATAACATCCGGTAGTAGCTCCACAAGTAGCAGAACTGGTTTGAGTAGTACACGCTGTTCCTTGACAAGAACCATTTTCGCTATCTGAGGAACCATTAAACAAATCACAACAGGAGTACATTCTTTCATTAGCCGTACCGGCATTTGTAAGATAAGTACCAATACCCGGACATACATTATTATCAGTAGGGGTTAAAGCGATAGTTCTTATAGGTGGTGTAGTATCGGCATTATAAGGGTTGGAATTTGGCTGATATTTAAAAACTTCAAATAAAACACTTTGGATAGGAAAATCACTGCTGCCGACATTTTGAATAATACCTAGTGAATTACTGGAAGTTCCATCGCTTGATTCCACTTTTCTTGAGGGATTAACACAGGTAACTGTTGCGCAAAGTTGCAAACAATGGTTTGGATAATAATTGGTTGCATCACCTGTTAAGGAAAGAGGATAAGGTTGATCAAATTCTATCAAAGCGGAATTATGCCAAGGATCAACATTAGTTCCTAAGTTTCCATAAGAAGTAATAATGGCAGGATCATATAAGAAAGAAACGCTGGAAGTATCGCCAATATCACACTGATAATTGGTATAGGCATCCGTATCAATCGGATAGTTTGTGCTAACGCTTGTCACCATTGCGGTTTGCGCATTAGCAACTTTTGCCCCAAAAACGGCAAATAATGCCGCTACAAAAATACAAAATAAAACACCTCCTGCTTTAAAGCAGGAGTTTAAATTTTTATTATTTTTTATCATATTCTCCACCACTTTTAATTTAAAAAACAAAATCAATATTCCCGCATAATACGGGCACTACATATATTCATTATACAACACTTTTAAATATATTACACATTACACTTTTTAATACTAATACTATTTTCTAAACTTTTTAGCACTTTGTCAACTGTTTTTTGAGAAATTAGGTGGAGAGTCCCGATAACAACTTTCGGGAATGATATTGATGAGTATCGTCATCTCCGAGTGTCTTTATCGGAGATCTCCTCATATTAAAAAAACAAAATGGTGGAGATTCCCGATTACGACTTTCGGGAATGACGCGTTGGTAAGTGGTGGAGATTCCCGATAACAACTTTCGGGAAAGACGCGTTGGTAAGTGGTGGAGATTCCCGATAACAACTTTCGGGAATGATATTTTTATTTGATAAAATATTTTTATGGCATACATCTACATTATAACGAATACTTACCACACTGTCTTATATATCGGTGTTACAAACAATTTAGTTAGACGTATCTACGAACACAAACATAAAATGGTAAAAGGATTCTCTAGCATTTATAACTTAAATAAACTTGTTTATTATGAACAATATATAGACATTTCACAGGGTATTGAACGAGAAAAACAATTAAAAAAATGGAACAGAACTTGGAAGAATAAATTAATAGAAAAACAAAATCCTTCTTGGCGTGATTTATATGATGAAATTTGTCTGTAAAAAAATAATATCTATTCTTTTCTGCCATACCCGAGTGCTTTTGTAGGGCATATCCTTATTATTTATCGTCATCTCCGAGTGTTTTAATCGGAGATCTCCTCATATTAAAAAAACAAAATGGTGGAGATTCCCGATTACGACTTTCGGGAATGACGCGTTGGTAAGTGGTGGAGATTCCCGATAACAACTTTCGGGAATGACATTTTTTATGCCCGACAAAAACACTCGGGCATAAGTGTTTACTTTTTACTAATCTTTTTTATTGCTTTTTGGGCGGATGCTTTATACTCGTCAACATTAAGTAGAATTTGATAATATTTTAAGGCCTTTTCTTTTTCCCCGAGATTCTCGTAAACTTTGGCTAAATGTAAAATTATTTCGGGATCTTTTTTATCTTTGGCGGACAAACTTTCAAGCAAATTTAAGGCCTTTTTATAATCGCCCGTTTTGTAAAAATACCACGCAAGAGAATCTATCGTTGCGCCGTTTTTAGGATTAAGGGCAAGGGCGCGTTTTATAAAATCGCCCCCCTTTTCGATTTGATTTGTTTGGTCTACTAAATAATAACCGAGAAAGTTTAAAGCCTCGTCATTTTTGGGGTTTTTGGCTATAATTTGTTCCAAAATTTGTTGCATCTTTTTATACTTATTTGTCTTCTGTAAAGTATATGCATAGTTAAGCAAAATTTCTTCGTCATCAGGTTGTTTTTGTAAAAGTTTTTCAAGCACTTTTCTTGCTTGTTTGTAATCTTTATTATCTTCTAATAATAAAGCATAATAAAAACCAATTTCAATACTGTCATTAAAATCTTGATAGGCTTGCTCCATTGCTAAAAGCGCTTTTTCTTGCTCGCCTGCTAATTTTAGTAAATGAACTTGCCTTAACCTTAAAGCGGAGTTTGTTTTAAAAGATTCACTCTGTCGTAAGTATTTTTCCGCCTGTAAATAATTTTTTTGGCTTTGTTCCCACAAAGATAAATATTCACACGCTTGCGCATTGGCGGAGTTTTGTTCATAAGCGCGTTTGTAATATTCTAAAGCCTCTTTTTGTTTATTTTGTAAAACATAATAAGCACCGATTTTTACTAGATCTTGGTCGTCCAGCATGCCTTCTTTATCCATATCCGCGTAAACTTGAAACATTTTATTTATATCTTTTTTTACCTCGTAAATCTTTATTTTCGCAAGGTAAAAATCTTTAGTTTGAGGATGCTTTTTTATTGCATTATCTAAAGCCGAAATTGCGCTTTGTGTGTCATTTTGATTTAAGTAAATTTGTGCAATTTCTAAATTGATAGGCATATATAAAAGGTTGTTTTCCTGCTCAAGTTGTTTTAAAAATTTTATTGCTTCTTCTTTATCTATCGTATTAAGCAAAGTTAAATACTGCATTAAAACTATTTGGCTTTGTTGCCCGCCGTTTCTTAAAGACTCGCTGTAATATTTTTGAGCCTCTTTTAAATTGCCTTTTTGCCAGGCAAGTTGCGCACTATAAGCAAGCGCTTGCGGATCTTGCGGGGCAACAGTTAAATACAAAGGAACATATTTATTTGTGCAAGTTCTATCTTCAATAATAAAACATAATTTTGATAAACTCTGAAGTAAAATTTCATCTTGCGGAGCATTTTTAAAAAGTTCTTCGTAAAGTTTTAGGGCTTCTTTTGGGTTTTCTTTTTCAAGATAAAGAGCATCAGCAAATTTATTAAGAAAATCTTTTGTGTAAATTTCTTCTTTTTGTTCTTGCTTCTTTTCTTCTTGCGTGTTTTGTTCTTCAGTTTGCTCCGTTTGGGAAAAAAGATTTAAAGATAAAATTGTAAAAGTAAATAATAAAAATAATTTTTTCATAATGTTTTTACGCCGTAAAAAGCATAAGTTCAGCATCAATTCCTCCTTCATAAAAATTCTTTCTTAAAGATACTTTTTTAAAACCAAAATCTGCGTATATTTTTTTTGCTTTTGCATTTTGCGCGCTAACTTCCAAAGTAATTTTTTTAACACCGCGCACAAGCAAATTTGTTAAAGCAAAACTTAAAAGTTTCGTGCCGAAATGTTTATTTTGCTCTTGCGGTTTTACGGCAAAGTTTGTTAACTCCGCTTCATCTTGATAAACGCGGAAACACACAAAGCCCAAAGGTTTTTTTTCTGCTTGCGTACGATATAAAAAAATTTGCGCACAGGCAAGTTTTAATTCTTCTTCAAATTGTTCTTTTGTCCAAAAAGCAGCGCGGGCCTCTTTAGCAATTTGTGCCAAAACTTCCGAGTGAGAAATATCTTTTTGGGTGGCAAGTTCTATCATTTTATACCTTTCTCTAAAGCGGTAAGTTCAAAACGCGCCGGCTTTAAATAAAGCGGGGTTAAAACTTGTTCAAGTTTTTGTTTGCCGCAATATTTTTGTGCAAGTTCTGCCATTATTTCAAAAGAAATCTTGTTTAATTTGCCTGGCGCAAAAGTGGCTTTTTTATATGTAAAAATTTCTTTTAATTTTTTACCGTCCGCACCCCAGCCGCAAATAAAAAGCGGCTCTTTTTGTTTCTTTAAAAGAGCGGAAATTTCTTCGTCTGTCGTCCAAATTTCTTTGCCTTTAAAACTTAAAAAATATTCTTGCCTGAAGGCGGGCAAAATTACCATAATATCGCCGTATTCTTTTTTATATTCTTTGGCGTTTTGTACCTGATATTTTAAAATATCAAATACGCTTAAAGAGGCAATTTTTACATCTGCAAATTCTTTAAGCATTGAAGCAAGCGTAATGCCGATTCTAATGCCGGTAAAACGGCCCGGCCCTTTAACAAAAAGGCAACTGTCAATATCACTTAACTGAGCATTAAATTTTTTAAGCAGATTTTTGATAAGAGAAAATAAATAATTTTCCTGCTTGATACCGGACCTGCTTGCGCGGTAAAGTTTTTTGCCGTCGGTAATTGCACAAGCAAGAGGAACTGATGAACTATCTAAAAGTAAAGTTAAATTTTTCATTTTTTTAATTCCTTTTTAAGTTTTTGATTAAGTTTTTCAAGCAAGTTTTGATAAGTTTTAGTTTTTGCCGTTAAAATAATTTTGCGTTTATCTTCTTTTTGTAAAACAATTTCAATTTCAAGACGGTTTTTTGGGAAAAAATCCGCCGCTGCGGCGGGCCATTCGGCCAAGATTAAAGAAGTTTCGTCTTCAAGCATTTCTTCAAAACCGAGATTAAACATTTCCCCCTCTTCCAGACGGAATAAATCAATGTGGTAAAGATCCATTTTAGTGCCGAAATATTTTTTCATCAAACTAAAAGAGGCACTTGTAATTTTTTCTTTGACACCTAAAAATTTGGCAATTTCTTTAACCATTATCGTCTTGCCTGCGCCGATAGGACCGCTGAAAAAAATAATATCGCCCTTGCTTAAACAAGAGGCAAGTTTTTTTGCAAGCGTTTGAGTTTCCTTTAAATTAGATGAGTTATATATTAGTTTTTTCATTTTCCTTTTATAAGACATTCTTTAAAGAAATTTCCGGCAAAGGACAATCTTTCAAATCCAAATTTACCGATGGTGCACTTTCATCTTTTTGCGCTTTACCGTCAACTAAAAAATAATATTTATATTCCCCTTTGGGTAAAAATAAAGTTTTGCTGAAATGACCGTTGCGCGTTTTTTCAAGCAAAAGAGGATTTTTGTTCCATGTAGTAAAATCGGCACACAAAAAAACTTCGCTGGCATCTTCCGCATCAAAAGAAAATTTAACTTTTGTAAAAGGAACTTCCTGTTTGTGTTTAACTTCAAGAAGTTTTTGTGTTTCACTTTTAGCAAGCAAGGCAGGTGTGGCTTTGGAAGTAAAATCAAAAAAATCAGCACAGGCATTAAGCCCGGCAAAAATAAAAAATATAAGAGCCGCTACATAGATAAAAAGTGAGAAAGTACTTATACCTTTACATTTCATCAATAAACTCCCTTATTCTTAATTTTGCGCCCAAACTTTGCGCAAGTTTTTTTGTTTTTTCAACATCAATATTTTGCTTATCTACGATAGAAACTATTGTATTTATTTTAGGTGCGCAGGCACGAATAAAATCTAACATTGCCTGATAGCCTTGTGCGGCATATTCCGGCTTTGGGCGGACAATTTTAAGCCATTCTTGAGAATCAGGCGAATTAAGACTGATAGAAATTTCATCAATATTTTTGGCAAGTTCACCAGAAATATCGCGCCCGTTAACAAGGCTGCCAAGACCGACAGTATTAAGCCTTAATTTTACCGACGGGTAAAGTTGTTTAATTTTTTCGGCTGTTTCAAGCAGAACTTTTAGACGCATAGTAGGTTCGCCGTAACCGCAAAAAACAATTTCTTTGACAGGCTCTTGCGCCATTTCTTTTTGCAAGGCGGAAACAACTTCGTCACAAGACGGTTCTTGCCCGCACAAGTTTAAATCGTATTTATCAAAACGCATGGCAAATTTTGTTTTGATACAAAATACGCAGGAGTTTGGACACCTGTTCGTTAAATTGATATAAAGTGCATTATGAAAACGGTATACTATTTGTCTCATATATTTATTATAGCATTTAGAGTTTTTAGACGCGCGTGTTTTACACTCTATAATAATTTGATATAATTTATTATATCCTTTTTAACTTGTTAGGAGAGGTGGCCGAGCGGTTTAAGGCGTTAGTCTTGAAAACTAATATACGGGAAACTGTATCGAGGGTTCGAATCCCTCCCTCTCCGTAAAATTTAAAAGCACCCTTTTGGGTGCTTTTTGATTTTTACGAGTTGGAAGCAACGGCAACTGCTTGCCGTTGCGTAGGGATTCGAAGCCCGGAGCGTTATGTGAGTTTTGCCTTTAGGCAAAGGCGAACATCGCGAGGGCAGGCCCGAGCAAAATTTCCGTCAGGAAATTTATGCAGGGCGAATTCCCTCCCTCTCCGTAAAATTTAAAAGCACCCTTTTGGGTGCTTTTTGATTTTTACTTTTCACAGTCAAAATATTTCTCTAAAATGTCGGCGGCACTTTTGACTTTGTCAGCGCAAGGCCTTTTGGCATAATATTGTGGGGTTCTTTTATCCGGAATCGGGCTGCAAGAACCTTCACTCAAACCTAAAAGTTCACGACAGATAATTGAGCCGTTTTCATCCTTAAATTTTTTACAAATTTCTTGCACTCGGGCATAAAAAGCCGCTTTCTCTGCATGATCTGTTGGATCTTGCGGTGCATATTTTAAAGATAATGCCATGCACATCGCGCTAACAGCCCCGCAAACTTCCCTTTGACGGCCAAGCCCACCGCCAAAACAAGCGGAAAGTCTTAAAGCAGTTTTTTCTTCGATGCCAAATTCACCGGCAAACGCACAAAAAACTGCTTGCGCACAATTGTATCCGTTTAAAAAAAGTTCTTTTGCATGCTCACTTTTATTTATCATTTTGCGCTTCCAATCTTTTTAAAAAGTCTAAAATATAAGGAATATTAGGACCATCAAAATAAGTTTGATTATGGTTTTGTCCGTCTAAAAGAACAAGTTCTTTTTGCTTTGAAGTGGCAATATCAAATAAATTTTTACCGTGATGCGGTGGAATAAGCCTATCTTGTTTACCATGGATAATAAGCAAAGGTTTATCAAATTTTTCTACGAACTTATAGGAAGGATATTCATCCTTGAGTATGCGCCAAGCAAGTGGCAAAGGTTTTTCCTTAACCAAACTTTTAAGAGAATAAAACGGAGAAGTTAAAATTAAAGCATCAGCATCCCTTAAAGAAATCACCCCGCCTGAAAACGCCGAGCCGAAAGAATATCCATAAACGACGATTTTAGGGTATCCCTGCTCTTTTAAAAAATCAAAAGCAGTTGCTCCATCATTAAAAATTGTTTCTTGGCGGATTTTACCCGGCACACCGGCAAAACTTCTATATTCCATAGCAAGCACACTATAACCGTTTTGAATAAGAGGTAGCAAACGTGGAGCAAAGGTGGCAATTTGTCCTGCATTACCATGCAAAAATAAAATTGCCGGCTTATTTTTATCTCCTTCAAAATACCAAGTACGGATAGGGTTACCGTCCTGTGCTTTTAAATTTACTTCTTTAAAATAAGGCATATTTACTTGCTGGGGACTAAAATATTCTCTATGGGGATAAAATAACAAACTGTTTTGAAAAAAATATAAAACCCCGAAATAAAAAACAACAAAAATGCCAAATATTATTGCTATTTTCTTTAGTATCTTCATAAATTATCCTTTAATTGCCATTTCTTTTAATTTAACATAGTCTACTTTACCTGTGCCCATTAAAGGAATTTCTTCCACAATTTTAATTGTTTTGGGAACGGCAAGTTCGCTTAAACCTTTGGCTTTAAAATGTTCAGAAATTATAGCGCGATGAGCATCTGCTTGAGTGGTAAATAAAACAAGTTGCTCGCCTTTTTTCTCATCAGGAATATTTATTACTGCATGCATTTTTCCAGGCCATAAGGCATTAATTTCGGTTTCAACTGCCGTTAGAGAAATCATTTCGCCGGCAATTTTTGCAAAACGTTTTGCGCGACCGAGTATAAACACAAAGCCGTCTTCATCTATGCGTACAATATCGCCTGTATCATACCAGCCGTCCTGCGGCGGTTCTAAAACACCGGGTTTAGTGTCGCGCACATAACCTGCCATAATGTTACCACCTTTAACTAGGAGTTTTCCACCTTCTTCAACACCGGGTATTTTTTCAAGTTTATATTCTATGCCAGGCAAAAGCCTGCCCACAGAGCCACGCTTAAAAAACATTGAAGTATTAACCGCAAGGACAGGAGAAGTCTCAGTTGCGCCGTAACCTTCCATAATACGCAAACCGAATTGGTCATAATACTTACGGATGGTTTCTTCTTTTAATTTTTCCGCACCGACAACCGCTAAACGAACGGAATAAAAATCGTAAGGATGAGCCATCTTGGCATAACCGCTGAAGAAAGTATCTGTGCCAAAAATGATAGTTGCGTTTCTATCGTAAATAAGTTCCGGCACGATTCTATAATGCAAAGGAGAAGGATAAAAGAACACTTCAACACCGCTTAAAAGTGGCAAGAGGGTGCCTATTGTTAAACCAAAAGAATGGAAAATAGGCATAGCATTAAACACTCTGTCTTTTAACCCTAAATCTAGAACACTCTTTATTTGCAGGCAGTTTGCCTGAATATTATCGTGGCTTAAAACAACACCCTTTGGAGTGCCTTCACTGCCGGAAGTAAATAAAATTACGGCTGGATCTTTTGAAGTAACATTTCCCCTTATACTCTTATAATAATGATGTGGAAAATAAGAAGCGATAAAACCGACAAATTTATCAAAAAATGTAATTTGTTTTTTTAGATCTTCAAGATAATTAAGTTTTATTCCTTCTTTTTTAAGAGCATCGGCGGTTTCAACAAGGTCTGCTTGTTCCAAAAATGCTTTAGAAGTATATATATTTTTTATTTTGGCTGCTTTTGTACAAGCAAGCATATTTTTTAAACCGACAGAGAAATTAAGCATACAAGGCGTAATATTAAAAGCACGCATACCAAAAAAAGCAACAACACTTGCTGACATTGTCGGCATTAAAAGCCCTGCCTTGCTGCCCGATTTTTGTTTTTTGGCTATTTGTTTGCCAAGCACAAAAACTGCCGTTAAGAACTGTCCGAAAGTAAGCGGTTTAAAATTAATATCGTTTATTATTCTTCTTCTACGGCCAACAAGTTCATAAGCATCTAAAAGACTGTCAAAAAGTGTCTCATGGATATTGCCTGCCTCATATTTCATATTAGCCATAAGGTCGTAAAGAGCCCTTGAAGCAGAAAGACGGCGCGCTTTACCTTTAATACTTTCATCTATTTTTAAAGTTTTTGGCGGTAAAATAGTTATTGTAATTTTACTTTGCGGACGCGTCTTTAACTGGGTGCCAAAGCGTGAAAATAAAGAATATTGGCTACCTTCCAAATAAATCGGCAAGAGTTGGGCATCACTTTTATCTGCAATCATCGCGGGACCGGGGTAAATCTTCATTAAAGCGCCCGTTGTTGTTATACGCCCTTCAGGGAAAATTACTACCCTTTTGCCGGATTTAACTTCTTCAATAATTGATTTAACTGCCATAGGATTTGTAGGATCTATCGGAAAATACTTAACAAGATGTAAGAAAGGTTTAACCCACCATTTTTTACTTACGTGCGTATCAATTGCAAAGTATAAATTGCTAGGAATATAAACCCATAACAAAACAGCATCCAAAAATGATGTATGATTTGCAATAATAAGGGTATTGCCTTTAAGATTTTTAAAGTTTTCAAGGCCGTTTACTTTGACACCGTAAACAAAGTTTAAAATACGCGTCATAATCATACGGATAATATGATGTGGCAAAAGTAAACAGATATAAAGAGCCGCAAGGGCATTAACAAAAGCAATAATGCCAAATACCGCAGGAATAGTAAACTTCATTGCTAAAAGAACAGCACACGCCCCGCTACCAAGAACCATAAACAAAGAGTTAATAATATTATTGGAAGCAATTACACGTGAGCGGGTTTCTTTGCCAGCTAAAAATTGAAGCATAGCATTAAGAGGAACAACGTATAACCCTCCGCAAACAGCAAAGCCAAGCAAATCAAGTGTAATACGTTTGCCGGCAAAAGTCATAAGAAATTCTTTATAATTTACGGAATATAAAGAAGAATTATAACCGGAAGTCGCCAAAGCAAGATCTGCCAAAAATACTGTCATTAAAAGTGCGCTGATAGGGACATATTTGCTGGTAATTTCCCCTTTGACTAAAACCTGGCAAAGCAGTGAACCAAGCCCAATACCGCAGGAAAATAAAGTAAGTAAAAAAGTAAATAAAGTTTCATTCCCGTTTAAAATATCTTTAGCCAGTGAGGGCATTTGCGCAACAAGAGCCGTACCAAGCATCCAAAACCAAGAAATACCTAAAATACATAAAAATATATCATGATTCTGTTTGGCAAAAGACATATTCTTCCAAGTGCTGCGAAGGAAGTTTATATCAACTTTAAGTTTAGCATTGGCAGGTTTTTGATGCGGAATAAACAAACTTGCACATAAACCTAAAAGAGCAACTGCAAAAATAATAATGGGTAAAAAAGTATCATTGACTTTGATATGAAAACCAAATTTGTTTATCTCCGAAAGGGTAATAATAAGACCGCCAAAAATTGTGCCTTGTAATATGGCACCATAAGTGCCTGCTTCGATAAGACCGTTACCGGCGATTAATTGTTTTTTATCCAAAATATCCGGCAAAATACTATACTTAACTGGACCAAAAAAAGCAGATTGCGTGCCCATCAAAAATAACACAAAAAGAAGTAAAGGAACATTTATTGTCAAAAAGCCGATCCCGGCAAGGGAAACAATTATAACTTCTAAAAATTTTGTTGCTTTAACAAGTCTATCCTTACTGAATTTATCGGAAAGTTCCCCCGCCATCGCAGAGAAAAGAAAAAACGGTAACATAAACAAAGCAACCGCCAAAGAAACTATTACAGATTTATCCTGCGCAGACATTGTAGTTACTTTATAAGTAATAAAGGTTGCCATAGCCGTGCGAAAGAAATTATCATTAAAAGCACCTAAATACTGCGTGCAAAATAAAGCCAAAAAAGAACGATTAAAAAAAGTTTTTAGTAAAGATAACATATTATTTCTCCTTCTGTAAGGCAAGAAGCCAATTATTTAATATTTTTTCCGTTTGAAAACGTTTACTAGAGGGAATTTTTTCTGTCAAAGAACGCACAAGTTTATCATAGCCGGGCCAAACTTTATTAATGAGTGTTTGCCCTTTTTTTGTAATACAAATAATATTTTCCCTGCGGCTGGCGGGGTTTACGGTGCGCTTTATCAAGCCTTCTTTAACAGATTTTTCTACCACTTTTGTTATATTGCTGGCAGAAGCAATCAGATGCTTTGAAATTTCCACCTGACTAATACCCTTGCCATTATTTTGATAGGCAGCCAGCATTAACAAATTAAACTGAACTGGCGATAGTTTATGCGGCTTTAAATAACTTTCCACACGTGCCTCTAAAATATTGCTGATTAAGACAAGCACATAGGTAATATTTTCATATTTACGCCCTTTAGCGGGATTAATACCGTAGAGACGTAAATCGTTTTTCATATTTTCCATATAAACATTTTACTAATAAACTATTTCCTTGTCAACTATTTATTTTTTGAAAAAACTCTTTTGTTTTGACTTATATCTTAACAACTGCTATAATTTAATTATGTAGCACAATGTGTGCTGAATGATAAAAAGGAGAAAGGATACTTTATTATGTCTTATTCCCAAGGAACCAAACTGCAAGATAAAATTTCGCAAGAAATTATAGATTGTGTAGGTAAAATGGTCTATAAGGAAGGATCAACCGGTATAAGTGTAAGATCTGTATTAAAAGAACTTCATATCACCAACCGCGTTTTTTATAACAGGTTCAAAAATATTGATGAAGTTTTGTTGATAATATCTCAAAAAATTGTTAAGGAAATGCGTCAAAGCATCTTAACACCTTATGATGAAAAACATAACTATCACCAGTATATAATAAACATAGCAACAAATGTACTCGTAAAAACTTATGAAGTTAAAAACAACTTCAGCGATTATATGTTTATTAGTGATATTTTAAATAAAGTCAATAAGGAATGGTGGGTGGAACATATTGTCGTTATTTTAAATTATGGAGTTAAAAATGGCTTTTTAAAGCCGGTAAATACAGAAGATATAAGTTATGCTATTTGGTGTTTCTGTAGGGGTTTTAATGTAGACGCAATTAAAGGGAAATTAGATTTAAAAGAAGCCTTAAAAATTTTTACGGTTGCTTTTACGGCTTTTATTGATGGGCTTACTTTAAATAAAGATCCTAGACCGCTTTTAAAAACAAAAGTAAAAATATAAATATAAGGAAAAATATATGAAAAACTTAACAAATCTTTTTTGTAGCAAAAATTTAATATTTATAGGAATTGTTGCTCTTGCAATAATAATAATTTTATGGGCTTTCGGGCTTGGTCTTTTTACATCCATTAACATCGTAATCCTTGGCTTAATAATATTACTGGGTGCTTTGTGGATACATCACCCGGAAAGAATGGTCCGCTCTTTAATTTATACCTATTTAAACCTGTTTTATAATATCAAAATTAAAGGTAAGGAAAACTTTAAAAAGGCAAAAGGTGCAACTTTGATTATTGCTAATAATAACTCCTTTTTGGACCCTTTAATTTTGGGAACTTATCTACCGAAAGATGTTATGTTCCTTGTTGATAGCAATATCGCAAAACGTTTTTGGGTGCGCCAGGCACTTAAATTTGTAAATCACTTGGCTGTTGATAATACAAACCCAATGGCCCTTAAAACTATTTTAAACGAACTTAAAAAAGGTAAAAAAATTGTGCTTTTCCCAGAAGGCAGAATGAATACAACCGGTGCTACAATGAAAATTTATAAAGGACCTGCCATGCTTGCCGAAAAATCAGGCGCACAGATTTTGCCTATTTATATACAAAATACGCAATACAGCAGATTTTCTTATTTCGGCAGGAAACTCCGCCACCGCCCGCACTTACACTTTATTGTTTCCGTTTGGCCACCGCGTTTATGGGATTTGGATAAAAATAAACACAGCCAAGACCGCAGATACGGCGATGCCGAAGATAAGATTTTTGACTTGCTCAGCGAAATGCGTTTGAATACTTTTGATACCGATTGCACCTTGTTTGAAGCCATGTTAGAAGGTTCAAAATTAGCAAGAAAAAAATCCCGCGCTTTAGAAGATGCAACACGCCAAACCGCAAGTTTCAGAAAACTTATTATTGCTTCTTTCTTACTAGGTAAAAAATTTGCACAAATCACTAAGGAAGGCGAATATGTCGGCGTGATGTTGCCAAACTTAAATGTAACCGTATTTACTGTTTTTGGCCTTTTTGCTTACGGCAGAGTTGCTGCGATGATAAACTTTACTTCCGGTAAAAAGAATATAATTTCTGCTGCAAAAGCCGCAAAAATGAAAAAGATTATAACTTCAAAAGCCTTTATTGAAAAAGCAGAACTTGCCCCGATTGTAGAGGCATTAGAAGGAGAAAAATTTGAAATTGTTTATTTGGAAGATATTAACGAAACAGTTAGTATTGCTGATAAACTTTGCGCAGTCGCTAAAAGTTTTGCTCCAAACTTCTTTCACGACAGATACACAAAAAATCAAACTGCCGATTCTCCTGCGGTTGTTTTATATACCAGCGGTTCGGAAGGCACGCCTAAAGGTGTTGTGTTAAGTCATAGGAATATAAATATCAACCGCTATCAATTAACCGGTTCTTTATATCTTGATTTTAGAGATAAATTCTTTAATGCTTTGCCTATGTTCCATAGTTTTGGTTTAGGTATCGGCACAATTGCCCCTCTTTTGATGGGGGCTTCAACCTTCCTTTACCCTACTCCTTTACACTATAAAGTTATACCGGAACTTGTTTATGACAGAAACGCAACTATTGCGTTTGGAACAGATACTTTCTTTAATGCTTATTGTAAAAACGCTCACCCGTTTGATTTTTACAGTTTGCGTTATGCCGGTGTCGGCGGGGAAAAATTGAAAGACGAAACATTTAAAATCTGCTCTGAAAAAATGGGAGTCAGACTTGTTGAAGGTTACGGTGCAACGGAATGTTCCCCCTTAATTGCCGTTGATACACAACTTTATTTTAAACGCGGAACAGTCGGCAGACTTTTGCCCGGTATGGAATGTAAAATCAAAAAGATTGACGGCGTTGAAAAAGGCGGCGAACTTATTTTACGCGGCGGAAATGTTATGCTTGGTTATTTAAGAGAGAAAAACCCCGGCGTAATTGAACCTTTAAAAGACGGCTGGTATGAAACAGGCGATATTGTGGAAATTGATGAAAAAGGTTTCATTATGATTAAAGGCAGAGCAAAACGCTTTGCCAAAATCGCCGGTGAAATGGTTTCTTTGACTTCCGTAGAACAGGCTTTAAAAGAAATCTGGCCCGAATATGAACACGCAGTTTTAAGACTGCCTGATCCAAAACGCGGTGAACAACTTTTTGCTTATACAACTA
Source organism: Elusimicrobiaceae bacterium (assembly GCA_045605725.1). GTDB lineage: Bacteria > Elusimicrobiota > Elusimicrobia > Elusimicrobiales > Elusimicrobiaceae > Proelusimicrobium. The sequence goes on along the minus strand of JAZUQO010000038.1, from coordinate 2,177 downwards.
ATCCAAAACCTGATATGCAAGCATTACAGGAAGGTTTTAAAAAACTTGGTTATAGCGAACTTTGGACACCCCGAACGATTAAACATCTAGACGAAATTATTTTAACCGGGACAGGAAAATATGACTATGTAAAAATGGAAGAAAAAGCCAAGGCAGAATTCCTAAAAGCATAAGAAAGGAACTTTCTCCCCAAAAAATAAACCTCATTTAAAACAAATGAGGTTTATTTTTATTAATAAAAGATAGCCTTAAAGATTGGCTTTTTCTATTAAGGAAATGGCTTTTTCCAAATTATCTACAACTAAAAATATTCTTGCTTGAGTTTCTTCTACGGCGGCAGAATAAATATTGTTAATATTTATTTTGTTTTCCCCAAGGAGTTTAGATAATTGATACAAGAAACCAACTTTGTTTTGTGCCTGTAAACAAATAGCATCGGTCCTAATAGCGGTGTAACCGTTTTTAGCAATAAGAGAAGTTAAATTAATTTCTTTTTCCCCGGCTATAACAAATTTTACTACGGCAGACTCATAACGAACATCAGAAGATATACCTACAATATCAAGCCCCGCATCGGCTATCATTTTGGAAAAATTTTCCAAAGAACCAGGTTCATTAACCAAAAACACGCTATATTGTATTACTTTTGAGACCTTCGTTATCATCTTGTTTCACCTCTATAATATCTGTTTGTTTTAAAAAATCTTCTATATACAACATTGCAAGGCAATCATCTTCGTTATACATTAATACTTTGGCAAGTAAGGTATCATCACCCTCTTTTAACCATTTAGTAAAGTATACCATACTATCCATTGCTCCGCAATCTGTCTGACGCCAATGAAACCCAAAAGCAGGTGCTGCCGCTTTTAAGGAAAGACTTGGCGAAGGAAAATAAAAAGCCTTTTCCACGACTACTTTTAAATCGACACAAGCACTTATAAGTTTTTGCAAATCCTGGCTGATGGCGGGATATTTTGAGCAAAGTTCTTTCATCTTTTTGACTTCATATTCCGTCCAATGATATAAAATTGCTTTTTGGGGATCGCCAATATAATCGGCAAATTGTTTAAAAATTTTTTCTTCTTCGGCTTCTGATTTTGCGACAAAAGAAATAAATTTTCCCGCTTCTTTATCCCAGACGCCGATTAAATAAACAAAAGATCTAGTTTCTTTTGTAAAAGTTTCGGTAGTTTCAAAATCAAAATACAAATTGCGTTCTTTAGGTGGCACTGGAAAAATACCTTCCTGCCTTAAAATCGGTTTATTATAGTGATAGGCAAGAGCGTGATAATAAACATCACCGGAAATATTTGTTTTATGGTCGGGATCATACAAAAGTTCGGTTATTTTGTTTAAACCGGCATTTACGACATCTTCATAAGTATTAATATTATTCTGCCTTAAAATTACTCTCTGGGCTGAGTTCAAATGAGGAAGCAAAACTATATCCTTTTTTTCAAAAACATATTTGTTTGCATAAACACGCCAAGGCGAAAGTGCTGCCTTTGGCGGTTTAGCAGTTTCCGGCACAAGTGAACCTTCTTTTATGGCTTGCCATTCTTGAAGGTGTTTTTGAACTTTTGGTTGCAGTCGCACACAATCAAGGGTTTGTTCTTTACTCTTGAAAATAAATAGGGCTTTTTCTTCTTGATAGTTTTGTATTTTATTTAAAATTAAACCAAGCAAGGCTGTTTGCATGGCATAGTGTTCCTTCATACTGCCGGCACGTTTAAGTTGAACTATTTGATAGTGATAAGGACCAAAAACACTTTGACCTTGCGGTACTTTTTTAAGAAGATTTACCCCCCCATAACAACCGATTTCACCTGTTAAATCCCACAAATTTGCACCGATAATGCCTTCAACACCTTGAGCCATGGCATCTAAAGTTTGCTTAAAACGCTCGGCATCGCTGGGGGCATTTATTACAAGGGTTGTTGCACAGTGTTCATGTATCCAGGTATCTCTTATGTCTTTATCTGTTTTACTGCGTAAGTCTTCATATAAATTTTCCTCTTTTACAGATTCTTCTTTAGGGGCGTGGTAGTTACACCAAAGACCAAAGGGATCTTGTAAAAGCAGAAAGAATTTACCGGCGTTAAAATCTTGCAGAGTTGGCATGCGCCCTGCGCTAAATTTATTAAAAATATCTTCCGTTAGATTCATAATAAAAA
>JAZUQO010000037.1:0-25925 GCA_045605725.1 Elusimicrobiaceae bacterium | reverse complement strand
TTTTTACTTGATAGAAAATCACCGGCACATTATTCGCCAAGTGCATTTAAAAGCATTAAAAAAGTTCTTTTTTTACGCTATGATAATAAACTTGGCGATATGATAGTTTCCACAATTTCCTTTCAAAATTTAAAAGCCCTTTATCCCAAAATTCACTTGGCGGTTATAACAGGCCCAAGCGCAAAAACTATTATTGAAAATAATAAAGATATTGACCAAATTTATATTTATAAAAGAAACTGGCTTAAAATCTTAAAATTAGGTCTTGCCTTGAGAAAAGAAAAATACGACCTTGTTATTGATATTGATAGAGAAACTACCGCCCAAAGTATTTTTCTGCTCCGCCTGATAAAAGCGCGTTTTACCTTTGGTTTTAACAGAGATGGCTATAAACTTTATAATATCAACAAACCTTACACATGGAACAGCGGGCATATAACAAAACTGCATAAAGCCGTTTTTGAAGGTCTTAAAATATTGCCGAGAGATTATGATTTTGACTACCGCTATATTTTGCCACTACCCAAAGAAAGCGTTAAACTAGCCGAAAAAATTGTGAAATCTTTAAAATTGCAGGCGGGGGAAAAACTTATTATTTTTAACCCTTTTGCCGCTTCCAAAAGAAGATGCTTTAGCGCAGAACAAGCCTTAGAAATAGCCAAATTACTGCCGAAATATAAAATTTTAATCATAGGTCCGGCGGATAAATTAAAAACCTTTTTTAAGGGGCATAATGATTTACCGGGCAACTTGGCTACTGTTAGCCGAGAAAACGCGCTTAAAGGCGGAATTTTGCTAAATATCGCGCTTTTAAAACAGGCTGATATTTTGATTACGCCAGATACTTATATAGTTCACGCGGCAAACGCTTTTAATAAAAAGCAAATTTGTGTTTATTTAAGTTCCGACCAGGAAAATATAATCTTATGGGGCCCAAACAACCAAAACGCCACACTTTTGGAAAATAAAAACACCTACAATAAAGATTTTGATATAAAAGAAATAACCAAACAATTGTTATAATATTTATATGACCTTTTTTAAAACATATTCTTATAAACAAGGGGCCGCATTATCCATTGGTTCTACTTTTGTTTGGAAAATACTTTCCTTCGTTAATAGTATTTTAGTTGCCTTTTATTTTGGAACAAAGACAAATTGCGATATTTATTTCTATATTCTCTTCATAGGGGGAATAATTGTTTTTCTTTTTACGTCTTTAAACAGTAATGTCTTAATACCCCAAGCAATATATTTGAGAAAAACCAGTGAGGAAAAAGCCAAAACTTTCCTAAATTCTTTTTTATTACTTTATGTTTTCTTTCTTACCATTATCGCAGGTATTTGTATTGTTTTTCCGATAGATATTTTTGCAATTATTTCCAAATTTTCCATTGATATTTTAGGCCAAGATATTTTAATTTTACGCCTTGCTTTTATATATTTTGCCACTTATATTTTATGTTCATACATACTAAACATAATGTATGTTTATCACATATTTTCCATAAATTTTATTTTTCCTTTAAATGCTCTTTTACCGATGTTCTTTTTAATTCTTTTTCACAATATTTTAGGTTTAAAAACAATGTTAATAGGTTTTAGCACCTCTTACTTAATTCACATGTTAGTTTGTCTGTTTATAATGAAGAAAAAATTAAACTGGTCCTTTACAAGTTTTCAAATTTCACTGGAAAAGCGTTTAAAAAATAACATTATAACTAATCATATTTTAGTTATAACAAATCTTTTTGTTTCTGTGTTGCCGCTTTATTTAATGAGTAATTTTACAGGCGGAATAATAAGTGCTCTATCTTATGCCAAACAATTGACGGATTCTCCAAAAGAAATTTTAACTTCTAAAGTAGCCGGTATATATCATATTCAGTTAAACGAAAATGCTTCCGCCAAAGATTTTGCTATTTTAAATGCCAATTATCTAAAAGTTACCTACATGCTGTTGTTTATTATGATACCGCTGGCCCTATTCACCTTTTATTTTGCGCCGGATATAGTTAATTTATTTTTTAAAAGGGGGAAATTTAATTTAGAGTCCGCTTCAAATGTGGTTAAATTTTTGCGTCCTCTTATGATACTTCTTATCTTAACTAATTTAATGCCTTTGCTAAACAGTTTAATTGCGGGAACAAGAAAAATTAAGGAAAGTTTTATTTATACTCTCATAATAAACATAATATCCGCCGTTTCTTTATATTTCTGTATATCCCATTTTGGACCTTTTGCTTATCCTTACATATTAATTTTCTGTGCAATTGTAACTTTTCTTATTATGGCCTTATTTTTTAAAATTCATATACCGCAAATTAACTTTTGGCAACCTTTAAAAGATGCTGTTTTACTAGTATTTTTAAATATTATCGCTTTGATACCGGCAGGTTTTATCGGATATATATTGGAAGATACAATAGAATTTATTAAGATTTTATGCAGTGGTATAATGTTTTTACTTGTTTTAACCTTGCTTTGCCTGTTTACAGGTCAACTTAAAAAGGTTCTACACCCATCTTTAGGCACAAGATATGATACTTTTACAAACAAAATACCCACTAAATTACAACCGTTTTTTAAATAATTTATTTTCGGATTCTTATAACTGCATATCCTTGAAAATACCTTTAAGGCCAACTGGGTTTACAGAAATAATTTCCACATCAGGATAGTACTTATTTGCAAAGGCTTTAAATTGATTCATCCCTTTAACCACTAATTCTACACATAAGTCATTTTTACATTTAGTATCATAAACATATCCGGAGTTTGTGCAATCACAACCTACTAAATAAATCTTTTTAGGATGAGTCCATAAAGCAAACTGTAAAGCAGGAAATACTATCGACCCGAAACAACCAAGTGCCTGGGCAGATATATCATAAGCAAACTGCGGTTTATATCCGTCAAAAGGTAACCAATCGGTTCTGTATCTTAAAGCATTTGCTTTAATTGCATGCATTTCTGGAATAGTCCTTTCCGGCTCATAAAGCCATTCTTGAGTCAAACCATAAAATTTTGTGCAAGTTTTCGGTTCATATTCATCTAAAGCATCTATATATTCTTTAGTTTTTCCGGAATAATCTTGAATAAAAACATAATCTAACTTTATGTCTTTTTTACTAGCAATTTCAAAAGCCCTGTTTACCCCTATATACACAGCATTTTTTATCTCTTTAAATTTCTGGGCACTGGCACCTGTCGCTAATATAACAATATCTTTTCCCAAATATTTATTTTTAAATTGAGGAAAAGTTTTCTGGTGTAAGGCAAATGTGCTTAAATTTGTCCTGATTATTGTATTAATAGCATTTAGTCTATTAGAATCTTTAAGATTATTTATCATCACGCGTATGAAATTAAAAAATTTCTTAAACAAAGCAACTATTTTTTTATATATTTTTTTAATTGTCTTCATATCAAACTCCTTAAGATTTTTTTATTAAAACCTTACGTAAATTTCTTTCAACTCTCCAGATTTTATTTACGACTCTCATTATAAAATAAAAAATTTCCGACCATAAATAAGCAAAAGGAACCAACGAAAATATTTTAAATAAAATATAAAACGGTTTAGGTATCAATGGGAAATAATCTTGTTCATCATGTTTCATGGTGTGATAAATCGAAGCAAAATTTGCCATATCTTCTTTTGTCATATAAAAGAAAAAATTATTTACCCATCTGACGATAAAAGTATCATCTAATTGCAAACAATCACTTTTATACAATCCCTTATATTCATTAATAAAATCTATAATACCCTGGCTAACTCTTATATATTTTTCTTTTCTTATTGTTTCAAAGTTATTTGCTTCTTCATACACAATATGCCCATTTTTAATATCTTTTGCGGGATATTCCGGAGCAGTTATCAAAAACTCTACGAAATCCCAATTATAAATCCTTGAGCCTTGTTCAAATTCATAAGACAGTAAATTTTTGTTCTTTTTCATTAAACGGAAATAATAACCTGTTAATGCTTCCTTGAAAAACTGTTGCAAAAACTTATGGGCAGTATAATTTTTGGCAACCATATCTACCAAAGCAATTTTTTTACCTGTTATATTTTGTTTTTCCAAATATTTTTTATATTCTTGGGAATCTACATTTTTACAGATTTCTCTTGCTGCATAAATATAATGCGGTTTTATTTTGTTATTTGGATATAATATTTCAAAGACTTTTTTCAATATCCACCCGTCTCTGCTGATAAAAAGAATATCACTGAAATTATTTTCTTTTAATAGGGGGTAAAACCATTCTATAAATGATAAACACAGCGGCCCGCCGTAGGTAAAACCAAGTCTTTTAAAATAATCATCTGTTCTTTTATAGTAGTCGTCACATAGAGAAAATAGACAAGATTTTTCTAATTCTTTACCATGCAAAGAAAATTTAGCAAATTTTTTATACCTAAATAAGTTTTTTTCTTGATAATAAAAAGTCTTTATACCCTTTTTACCGGCAATAAGATAATCGTTTTTATAATTATCACCTATGTGTAAAATTTTTTGTGGCTCAATTTTTAAATCCTTTATTACAATATCAAACAAATCACCTGTCCACTTTGTTTTGCCATATTCACCGGAAATATAAATTTTGTCAAAATGGCCATATCCCGCTTTTTTAAGAAGAGAAGAAATAGTTTCCTTATCCAAATACATATCGCTCACGGCTATTATTTTTTTATTTAATTTTACGGCTTTATCATAAAGTGGTTTTATTTCTCCATTTACAAAAGTATTGCTTATTTCAAGCAATTTTTCTTCCTTTTCATATTTTCGATATTTTGGTAATTGTTTATAAATTTCATCTAAAGTAATGTCTTGCACTTTACTCAATTTTCTGGCTTTCTTTTCCGCTTTTTTTCTTTTGAGGGCAAAAGAAGGATCCTCGGCAATTCTGCCGAGGTGTTCAAATAAATCTTGTGGAAACAAATACTTTCTTTTGATTAAAGTATCAAAAATATCAAAAGAGATTACTTCGTATTTATCTAGTTCTTTTGTGGGCATTACAATACCACCGCAAGTCCTCTATATGTTATAATATAATGTATAATATTTTAGAAATAAGGTAAAGTATTCTAATAGGACTAAACAACAGAAAATTTATGAGTAGAAAGAGAAGATTAAAAGAAAAAGCAAGAAAAGTTATAACTGCCAATACTTTAGTAAAAAATTTCCGCCGCATGTGGCCCTATATAAAACCCTATTGGGGTAGAGCCCTGTTAGGCGTTGCCTTAACTATTCCCGTGGGTGCATTAGACGGTGCCGTGGCAATGTTTTTAAAACCATTCATGGATAAAGTTATGGTTGATAAGCAACCGCATTTTTCCGCTTTAATACCTTTTTTAATCGTCGGATTTACCCTTGTGCAAGGCATTTTAATTTATTCTTCAAACTATATGAACACCTGGGTAGCGCAAAAAATTACTATCGGTGTAAAACGCAGACTTTATGAAAAATTGCTCTCTATGGATACTTCCTATTTTGATATTCATAATTCCGGGGAAATTCTGTTTCGTTATTCCAACGATGCCGAAAATGCTTCTAACGGACTTGTTGATAATTTAAAACAGTTTCTATCAAAGACATTTTCTTCTATATCCCTTATTTGCGTACTCTTATACAACTCTTGGCAACTTGCTTTAATTGCTGTTTTAATTTTGGGTGTTTTTATTTATCCTATGCAGGTAGTCCGCAAGAAAATGAAAGATATTTTAACAAAAACCGTGGGAAATCTTTCTTACATTGTGACTATCTATAATGAAACTTTCGCCGGAAACCGCACTATCCGTTCTTTTACTTTGGAAGAAACTTTTAAACAACGCTTCCACGAAGTTACGGATATGACCTTTGCTCTTGCTATGAAAATGGTAAAAAGCACAAATTGGCTTTCTCCCTTAATGCACGTAATAATGTCTATAGGTGTTGCTTTGGTTATCGCTTGCGGAAGTTATTTAATTGTCAGCGGAAAAATTACAAGCGGTAACTTTGTTGCTTTTATTGCTGCATTGATAATGCTTTATACGCCTTTAAAATCAGTAGGTAACAACTATGTGTCTATCCAAAATTCTTTCTTGGCTATCGATCGTATTTTTGAAATTTTAGATTTACAACCGAATTTACAGGATAAGCCGGAGGCTTTGGAATTAACAGAAGTCCGCAAAGGTATAGTTTTTGAAAATGTATCTTTCGGCTATAATCAACACAGGCTTGTTTTACAAGATATAAACTTATCAATTCCGCGCGGACAAACTTGCGCCCTTGTAGGTAATTCTGGCGGGGGGAAAACAACTGTTTCTTCATTAATTCCGCGCTTATACGATATACAACAAGGTTCCATAAAAATTGACGGAACAGATATTAGAGATTTTTCCCAAAAATCTTTAAGAAAACAAATTGCAATGGTGTTTCAGGATAATTTCTTATTTTCCGGCACTATAAGAGAAAATATTTTGCTCGGTAATCCTAACATTGATGATGAAGGTATTTGGTCAGCCTTAAAAAATGCTTGTTTATATGACTTTGTAAAAGGTTTGACCAGCGGTCTTAATACCCAAATAGGGGAAAGGGGAATCTTGCTTTCCGGCGGACAAAAACAACGTCTGGCAATTGCTAGAGCCTTTGTAAAAAATGCACCTATTGTCATCTTGGATGAAGCCACCAGCGCTCTTGATACCAAATCGGAAAAAGTAGTACAAGAAGCCCTCGATAACTTAATGAAGAATCGCACCGTCATAGTTATTGCTCACCGCTTAAGCACCATACAAAATGCTGATAAAATTATTGTTATAAACGACGGCAAAATCATTGAAAGCGGCAAACACGAAGAACTTTTAAAACAAAATGGGGCTTATGCTTCGCTTTATTCAATGCAGTTTAAAAAATAAGTAGATAAATAAGGAAGTTGCTATGAATAAAAAAGACATTTGTTATTTTGTAGTTCCTTGTTATAATGAAGAAGATGCCTTGCCAAAAAGCGCACCTGTTTTTTTAGCGAAATTAGAAAAACTTATTAAACAAGATAAAATTTCCGACAATAGCAAAATTTTATTTATTGATGATGGCTCTAAAGATAAAACCTGGCAAATTATTGAAAAACTTCATAAAGAAAATCCTTCTTTTATCGGTCTTAAACTTGCAAGAAATGTCGGGCATGAAAATGCTTTATATGCCGGCTTAGTATGGGCTAAAGATTTTTGTGATTTTACTATTTCTTTAGATGCAGATTTACAAGATAATATCGAAGCAGTAGAAGATTTTGTTAAAGAATATCAAAACGGCGCAAAAGTTATTTTCGGATGTAGAAAAGACCGATCCAAAGATTCTCTGTTTAAAAGATTACCTGCTTTAACTTTCTATAAACTAATGCAGATTCTTAAGATAAATATCGTTCCCAATCATGCAGATTACCGTTTAATTGCAAAAGAGCCTCTCAAAATACTTGAACAGTATAAAGAAGTCAATTTATTTTTAAGAGCAATCGTTGCAGATATAGGTTTTAAAAAGACTTATGTGTACTATGACAGACCTCCGCGCATCGCAGGAGAAACAAAATATCCTCTTTTTAAATTAATGGCATTAGCCTGGCAAGCAATAACTTCTTTTAGTGTTATACCTATACGCTTAATCAGTATTCTTGGTATAACTATTGCAGGGTTAAGTTCTATGGTATTTTGTTATTTCTTTTTTGCAAAGATCTTAATCAATAAGGCTTTCCCAGGTTATGCTAGTTTAATTTGTTCTATTTGGATTCTGGGAGGTTTTCAACTTTTTGCAATAGGTATTATCGGTGAATATATAGGCAAAACTTATCTTGAAGTAAAACGTCGCCCGAGATATACCATTGAAAAGATTTTAGAATAGTTTTATTTTTTGAAATATTTGATTATATTTTTTAAACAAAATTTATAAAAAAGGAGTAAATTTACAATATGGATTCTATTTGTTATATCGTTGTTCCTTGTTATAATGAAGAACAGGCTCTCCCAAAAAGTGCGCCTATTTTCGAGGCTAAATTGAATGAACTTATAAAACAAAATAGAATTTCTCCAAAAAGTAAAATTTTATTTGTTGACGACGGGTCCAAAGACGGAACTTGGAAAATTATAGAAGATCTGCATAAAAAGAATCCTGCTTTTATAGGTTTAAAACTTGCAAGAAACAGCGGACACCAAAAAGCCCTTTGGGCAGGTTTAATGTTTGCAAAAGATAAGGCAGATATTTCTATTTCTATTGACGCTGATTTACAGGACGATATTAATGCGTTTAATAATTTTATTGAAGAATATGATAAAGGTGCGCAAATAGTTTTTGGCGTACGTTCTAAAAGAGAAACAGATACTTTTTTCAAAAGAAACACTGCCTTACTTTTTTATAAACTTATGCAAATATTAGGCGTGAATTTAATATATAATCATGCTGATTACAGACTAATGTCCAAACCCGCACTAAAAGCCCTTTCCCAATATGAAGAAAGTAATTTATTTATAAGAGCGATCGTTACAAATATTGGCTTTAAAACAGCCATTGCTTACTATGACAGAAGTTCGCGTATTGCCGGGACATCAAAATATCCACTTAAAAAAATGCTTGCTTTTGCATTAGAAGGCATAACTTCATTTAGTGTTGTGCCTATACGTTTAATTAGTTTACTGGGTATAATTATTGCCGGCTTAAGTTCTTTGATGTTTTGTTATTTCTTTTTTGCGAAAATTTTAATTAATAAGGCTTTTCCAGGTTATGCAAGTTTGATTTGCTCTATTTGGCTACTTGGTGGATTACAACTTTTTGCAATAGGTATCATCGGTGAATATGTCGGTAAAACTTATCTTGAAGCAAAACGCCGCCCAAGATATGTCATTGAACAAACTCTAAATTAGTTTATCCCTTGACGAGACCTTAATTTATTTGTATCTTATTTAGACGGGAGGGCATTATGAAATTATCAAAAGAACTCTTGAATAATCTTATAGAAAAAGCACGCCAAGGAATGGAAAACTCCTACTCTCCATATTCAAAATTTAAGGTAGGAGCAGCAGTACTTGGGGCCAGTGGTAAAATGTACCAAGGTACTAATATTGAAAATGCTTCTTACGGGGTAACTATCTGTGCAGAAAGATGCGCTATTTTTTCTGCTATAGCAGCGGGGGAAAAAGAAATTAAGGCAATAGTGATCGTTTTTAAACAAAAAGGGCTTGGCCCTTTAAGCACACCTTGCGGTGCCTGCAGACAAGTTATGGCGGAGTTTGGCTCACAAGATATGCCTGTTTGCACGGCTGACTTATCCGGCAAAAAAGCAAAACGTATTGTTTGCAAAAAACTAAAGGAATATTATCCATATCCTTTTAACTCAAAAGCATTAAAATAGTCATTTTTAGAAGTAAAAAAGCATAGTAAAACCCGTTTAGTAAATAAATACTAAACGGGTTTCTTTTTATTAAATCTTACTGCTCTGTTTGTTCTTCTTGATTTTCTGTATTGATAAACGGTTTTATTTTAAAATCTTGATAAGGCATTACTTGTAAAACCGGTTTTACAGGAGTTAAATTAAACATAGGTATATCCCTGGTAAATTTTGGTGTATGAGGAATTTGCAAGGATAATTGTTCATGAGATTGATTATACAACTTATTTACACTGCGCCAGCCTAATGGCAAGGAAACAAGCGGAGTAAAGGGCCTCACTTTACCTATAAAAGTTTTACCCATAGGCGTAAATAATAAAGGAATAGTACCCAAAGCATAAACATTCAAGGCTAAAGGCAATACTTTTTGATTTGCCTCAAAGTCCGTTGCACCTTTTTTAAGTTCTTTTTCTGAAAGCAAACTATACCCGTAAGGGATAAAGGAACCGATATAAGCACCGGAATAGAAGGATATGGCGGTTGTTGTTAAACCTGTCACGCCATTAAATTTCCTTGCTAAAGGTAAAACCCCTTCAAGGGCAATATCTTCAATACCTGCAATCATTGTCTTTTGTAAATATTGATACATATTTGCCGTTCCGCAACCGACCAATATACCACTCAAAATACCTACTCCGATATTCCATCTATAAGAGTGATCTTCGCCAGGTAACATTAAACCGAGTGTTCCTGCACTTGTAAGTAAAATGCTGTTAAAAATACCTTGAGAGAAAGTGTTTTTTCTTTTTACCCATAATCTAACCGCTGCCGAAGGTATCGTAACCAATGTTGAAGCAAGCAATTTGTTAAAGTTTTTACTGGCATTGGTATGGGCAGTCATGTAATTTTCTACGGAATCTCTACTAAAACTGTTATAAGTTTTGAATAAGACATAAGATTCCGTCGCTCCGAAAGAAAGATAACTTAAATAGTAAGGCATTATCTTTGAAGCCCTAAATAAGGTAAACGGTTTAAAAATTTCTTTACTGGCATCGCCTAAATCTCTTAAAGTAGGAGTTTTCCATTTCCAGAATTTATACCATTTATCCGTTGATCTTATTTTATTAGGCATAATTTTATACTTAAATTCTCTAGCCACGCTGGAGGGAATAAAACCTTTCATCGTCAGTATTCCCAGTACTGAAAGGCCTGCTAATGCGGGATAAGATACTGAAAAATCGACATTGTTTTTACCGTATATGGCTTGCGCGCCCCAAGGGAGAAGCACCATAGATAAAGAACCGACATTCTTTGCAAGCATTGAAATTGTCATACTTGCTTTTGTGGTTTGGTATCTATGTATAGCGGCATTTAAAGATGCTCTTGTGAAGGAAGATGAAATACCAGCCGCAAGAGAGGCAACAACCAAAGGCCTATAAGAAGGAGCCTTTTCTGCCGTCATAGTATGGCCGTTCTCATCATAAATAGGTTTGTCGTTTGCATCTCTTTTCTTACTGGCAAAACCGTTATATTTATTTAAAGCGGCATAAGTCATACCGGAACCGCCGATAATTAAAGCCACAGTTTGGACATTAGCGGCACCATAACGTTTAACAAACGGCGCTGCCATAGGAGATAATAAGGAGAACACATAAGGGAATCCGACACTAACACCAAAAATAAGTGGTTGGGGGATATAGTTGGGATCACTTTGATTATTGAATGGAGCCTGGTTCAAGGACATATTTAAACTTGTTGAACCTGCTGACAAAGATAACATATTGTTAAAGAACAAAGGCCACATTTTGCTTGGTTTTTTTACTAAATTCAAGAAGGAAAAATCTTTCAACTCCCTGCCGGAATTAGCCATTAAAGTAATAACTTCTTTAGGCGCTCCGATATTAACATCCAAGACTTCGCCACCTAAAGTAATTTTACCGTCTTTTAATAATAATTTATTACCGTTTTTGAATGTCTGGGAAATAGTTTCAGAATTCTTTAAAGCCATATCCAAAGAAACATTGGCAATAATTTTATTATTGACGTCGTATAAAGGCACAATTTCATAACCCTTTTTATGAAGTCTCCATTTTTCGGCAATACTAAAGGGCTGATTTTTTAATCTTAAAGTTATATAGCGTTTTTGTTTTAAAAGTTCCAAGTACTTAACTTTATTATTTAATTCTTCATATGCAAGGAGTTCATCTGCGGAAAGGGTTTTTATATTCTCCGCAAAGTAAACCATTTTTTCTTTATTCAAAGCCAAAGTTTTTTCTAAATCGGCAATAGTTCCTTCCAATAATTTTGTGTATTTAGAAATGTCCTTTGGATCTATAGTCGCTTTAAAAGTTTTGAACAAATCGCCATCAACTTCAAGATAGCCTTCTTTATTGAATTTGATTTCTTTATAAGAAAGGGGGGTTACACCGTCTTTTTCAAAAATATGAATAGGGCCGCCAATCTTTGCCGTTGAACCGACTTTGATTAGTTTTCCCCATGCATTACCTTCTCTGGGAGAAGCAAGAAATTTATTGTAATGTTGAACGGCAAGTCTTTGCCCTTGCATACCGGCTGGAACACCAACGAAATCTCTGGTTCCCATCATTATTTTTGTAAATTCCGATTCTATAGCCTTTCCCTTTTTGGTATTTTGGCCGATTCTTATAGGAGTTCCGTCTAACTTTGTAACATTTAGAACGCGGGTTCCGTCATGGGAGATACGTATTAAAGGTATACCTTGGCTATAAGCAGGGAATTTATTTGCAACTCTGCTACCGACACTTTTTATTTTCTTTATTCTTCTGTGAACATTTAAAATTTCTTTATTTTCGGCTACCAAACTTCTAAAGAAGGTAATTTTTCTGGCGGTAGATAAAGCAGCAGTAGTTTTACTGACGGTAATCAAGGTTCTTAAAGCCTTAAAACTTTTTACGCTCCATTTTGCTATTTTATAAATATCTGCCACACACCAAAAAGTTAAAGCGACATCCACTACGGTTATTGCGCCTGTAACCAAACTTAAATTTCTTCTATTATTTTCTAATTTTTGTTTATGTCCTTTGCTGATTTTTTTGAGATGGGGATATTTCTTTTCCAAGGCTTTGTCCATGGCTAATTTTTCTTCTGCGGTTAAATCAACAAAATCTGCATTATAAAAGGCTTCTGCATAAACCTCACTGGGCTTTTTATTCTTTTTTTCAAAATAACTTAAATAGGCATTTATTCCCTTTTGTTTATTTTCTTTATATTTTTCAAGGGCTTCTTTTCTGACATATCCTACGGAAACTTCTGTATTACTTTCTAAATCTCTAATTAAAGTCCTATCTGATAAATAAAAGGGCTCTTTGTCATTATCTCTTACGTATAAATCTACACTTTCATCACTATATTGGAAATTAACTTGTTTTCCGTGATATTCATATCCGCCATAAGAATAAGCAACTGCGCTAGAGGGAATATAACTATCAATTACTTTTGGATTATGCAAAATAAGACCGTAAACAAAAGGTAAATTATGATTAAATCTTACTTTACCGGTACCCACGGTAAAAGATATTGAATGGTCAAAAATTTCTTGCTGGACATTAGTGCTTAAATATGTTTTCTCCCTAGCAAGCATTTGAACTATATCTTGCCAAGCATCCCCACCGCCTTGTTCTTTGGTGTAACGGGAATAAAGATAAGGCCCTCTGTAAAATCTATTATCAAAGAACATTCTTTCTTTAAGTTTTAAATCTTCTTCGTCAGCGAATTTATCTTCTTGTCTGATAAGATCCAAGTGTAAAACATAGAAGTAATCAACTCTATTGCTATCTATTAAAGTCTTTGCGCCCATAAGCAATGCCTGGGAAGCAATAGGTTCGGTGGTATTTTGAATCATAAAAGTAGCAACACTTGACATATCCCACCCTTTAAAGAAAGATAATCCGTTTATAGCGGAAAAAGCCAATTCGCAAGCCTCTTCATCGACGGGTTCTGTTATAGGAGATCTTAGATCATTTGCTATTGCTTCTTCATAAGGGCGGACTTGTTTTGCCACTTGATCTCTTATTGATAAGGTATTTCTTCTTTCTTCCTCTGCTTTACTTTTTCTTTCTATATATTCATTAAAATCTTTCATCTCGCTGTCATATCTGGCTCTTGTATGAAAGCGGCAAGGATTTTGATCTTTACGACCGGTAGGTGCAACAAAATTTGTTAAAATTTTAAAGAGTTTACTTCTTTGTTCTCCAGTGAAGAATTTAACATCTTTTGTTTCCATAGAAAGAAGCATAACAAAAAGGTCAACTGCCTTTAATCTTGAAGAAACGGTTGTCTTATCATAAACTTGCATCAAATTATTTGCTAATTCTTTTAAAAGTTTATTTAGGGCTTCTTCTCTTTCCTTTTTATATTCTGTGACACTTTTATCAAATTCTTTTAGGTAGAGATTATAATATTTTTCTGTATTATTTAAGACTTCTTCCTTCCAAGAAATCAAATTATTTGTATTTTCTTTTTTCCAATTAGACAAATTTGATTTGGCAAGTAAATAATCAGAATATTCCGGAGTATTAAAAATGACATTTTTATACTGAAAATCAAGTATCTGATTTTCAGTATTAAATTGTTTTTCTATAAGTTCTATATTTTTGCTATATTCTTTTTCGGTATTTTCTTTAAGTTGCTTTTTATATTCTTTGGAAGATATGGGAGTAAAGGTTTCTTCTTTGATTTCTTTGCCTGTTTCTATATTATTTCTAGTGCTAACAAAGGCTTGACTCAAAATACTTATATAATTATCGCACTGTCCATAATTCTTTTTTTCCAAACAATCTTTAAGGGCTCCTTCTGCAGGATCAGTTTTAGGTTTTTTCTTGGTATATTCTTCTTGCAGAGCATCTTCTAATTCTGCAAGTACTTGTTTATCTTTTACTACTTGCTGTTTAAATCCGGCAAAGGCAGGGGTAGCCAAATTTAAAAGTAAAGAAAAAGATAAAGCAACACAAATTGTTTTATTTAACAAAAGTTTTATTTTTTTACTACCAAAAACAGAAAGATTTTTTTTCATTTTATCTCCCATTTTACTTCCTTCTATATATATTCTAGATACTTAATCTTTTGCGCACAAGAGACAAAAGGCCCAAGGACAACTAGGTCTTTAGTCCTATGTCCGACTGAAAACTTTTTTCAAAGATCTGCTTTTTTCTTCGTTAATTAAGGCGTTTTGCTATTTCGCTAAAAAAATCGCCCGCTTTTTGTTCAAAAAAATAATCACTTATTGTGTTTGTATAAGTTGAAGGTAAAGTATTAACTTCAATAATTACCGCTTTGTTTTGCTGTTTTGCTACCATGGGTAAACTGCATGCCGGCATGACTTCGCCAGAAGTGCCCACAACAAACATCACATCACTGTTTAAAGCAAGTTCTAAAGATTCTTGGTAAACTTTAGGATTAATTCCTTCACCGTAAAAAACGAAATCCGGTTTTAAAATACCTCCGCAGGAACATTTTGGCAAAGGCACGCTTAAATCGGTATCTTTTGTATTGTAGCGCGTAAAACATTTTGGGCAAACAAGCGTATCAATGGTGCCGTGATATTCCAAAACTTTTTTACTGCCTGCTTTTTGATGTAAATTATCAATATTCTGGGTAATAATACCTTTTAAAAAACCTTTTTCCTCAAGTTTAGCCAAAGTCTTATGGGCAATATTAGGTTGGGCAACACCCATAGAGTTAAAAAAAATTTTTTTCATTTCCGCCCAAGACTCTTGCGGATGGGAATAAAAAAATTCTATTTCAATATATTTCGGATCATATTTTTCCCAAAGACCTCCTGCACCGCGAAAAGGGGGAATGCCACTTTCAACCGATATCCCGGCCCCCGTAAAGGCCGTTAAACATCTAGCCTTTTTTATAAGATTAATGATTTCCTGCATAGAAAAACTCCTTATTTAAAGGTTTAAATAAATATTTACAAAATTACTAAAATCAAAAAGACTGCCTTATTGCCCAATCAAAGAATTTACGCCAACGCATATATTGTTTAAGGGCTTCGTCTTTACTAATTATCGGTGTAAAAGATTTTAAATTACTTTGCCAAGCATCTGTATCATAACCCATATTTTTTGCACAAACGGCTGCAGCACCGATAAGAGTTGTTTCTTTTTCTTCTTGTTGGGCAAGCGGCATTTGTAAAATATCACTTTGAAGTTGGGGCAACACACCATCTTTTGAAAGACCGCCCGAGATTTGTAAGGAAGATATATTATAGCCCTTCTGTTTAAGGTAATAAATAATATCTGTCATGATAAAATTAAGACCTCTTACAGCAGCAAAAATAATATCTTCTTTTGTGGAAGAAACTTCAAGCCCGGCTATAACCGGTTTTAAATTATAATTCCATAGTGGCGCACCCAACCCACCCAGAGCCGGCAAAAATAAAATATCTTTTTTTGCTTTTTGTACTATATCTCTTAAATTTTGCAAATTAAAATCAAAACCGAGTTTTTGCATCCATGTAAATAGAGAACCTGCCGTATTTAAGGGCGCTTCTAAAATATAATCGGAATTTTTATCGGCAGAGTTCCAAGAAAGGGAAGTTAAAATACCATTAACGAAAGCCTTCTCTTGCCCAATATTTAAAAGGAAAAAAGCACCCGTCCCGTAATTAATATTGGCATTACCTTGCTTCAAAAGACCACAAGCCGCACTTGCCGCCTGTTGATCACCCAAACAAAGTTTTACGGGAATATTGTCATAAGAACCATAATCATCAAAACTATACTTTATTTCCGGCAAGATAGTTTTTTCTAGACCAAAACTTTTTAAAAGTTCATCATCCCAAGTTTTTGTATTGATATTAAAAAGTAAAGTTCTTTGAGCAAAAGTCGGATCACAAGCAAAAATTTTACCTTCGCTCATACGCCATAAAATAAAACTTGCCACAGGACCAACACACAAACGCCCAACTTCATAAGCCTTTTTTACATGGGGATAATTTTCAAGACACCACTTAATTTTTGGAGCGGAAAAATAAGGCGTGTTATAAAGACCTGTTTTTTGATGAAAAATTTCTTGCGATAAAGGATTTTTTGCGCTTATAGTTGAAGCCCGCCCGTCAAGCCAACTTAAAACCGGACAAAGCGCAGAGCCTGTTTCTCTGTCCCATAAAACAATTGTGGAACGTTGCGCCGTTAAAGCAATTGCTTTTATCTGGCCGGAACCGGTATAATCTAACATTTCTTGCAAGGCTTCCATTTGGGTATTAAACAAAGCCGCGCCGTCGTAAGAAACAGTATTTTGACTTGCCTCAAAAGGCACAGGAACAAACTTTTTTGCAAGTATTCTGCCTGTGGTGGCTTCAATTAAAGCCGCACGGGAATTGGAACTGCCTTGATCAAGACTTATAATAATATTACTCATTTTTAAACCATTTATTTCCTTTTAAAAGTTCATAGGCTGCTTTATCTAAAGACAGCAATTTTTCAAGTGAAACTTTAGAATCATAAGTATCCAAATCTTTTTGTTCTTCTAATATAGAAGTTCTGTCTGATCTCAAAGAACCTTCTTTTTCTATTATACCAATATTCACCCCTTCGGAAATAAAAGCAAAACGAGGAACAGAATTATCAAATAAATCTTTGCCAAAAGCCGTGTAAGGCATATTTAAACCGGCCAAATTATACAAAGTCGGCACAATATCGGTTTGAGATACGACATAATCAATTTGACTGGGCTTAAATATTTTCGGTGCGTAAATTGTCAGAGGAATATGAAATTTCTCTTTTAAAACAGGATCATTATGTTTTGATTCATCATAATTATGATCTGAAAGAAAAATAAAAACCGTATTATCAAACCAGCCATCCTCTTTGGCTTTTTTCAAGAACTCACCTATTGCCCAGTCTGAATAATGCAAAGTATTTTTATAGCCACCTTCCCAAGTGTTATTATCATATTTCATAAACTGTTCTTGGGTTCTGGTCCAAGGTTCGTGGGTTATACCGGTAAAAAGACCGGCAAAAAATTTATCTTGTTTGCGGTTTTTTATTTTACTGGCCGCAAACATTAAAAGTTCATAGTCATAACCGTAGGGCGCTTCGTCAATATAATCAAGAATCATGGGCATATCTTCCCAGCCGTAACTTTCCTGTGCACCAAGATACGTAGCAAGTGAACAGAGCCTAAAAGAATGTCTTAGCGAAGTTTGCGCAAAGAAAGTGTAGTACCCATTATCCGCAAAATTCTTAAACGGGGGGGAGAAAGTTGTGAGTTCAAGCCCATATCCAAAAACAGGCAAACCCGGCACCAAAGGCACGCTTGAATAAATAGCGGCAAAACCTAAAATGGATCTTAATCCGATAGCATAAGCATTAGTAAAATTAACGCCTTCCTTTTGGATTTTTGCCATATTCGGCGTCGTTTCAGAAGAAATATATTTAGGATTCCACCCTTCAAGCATAATAACAACAAAGTTCAAATCTTTTTGTTCTTTCGCTTTTTGATTGACGCGCATCAAAGGATATTCTCTATCAGGTACGATTTCATCTTTAGAAAGTAAAAGTTCCTGCGTATTTTTAATTGCTTTATCTAAAGGATAATTATTTTTTATATCAACCCCGCCCTTACGCCACACATGATAGCCGGTAAAAACACCGTTTAACATAAGCGTTGCTTCTTGCGAAGTTTTGGCATATTTATAAACATCGGCAATACCAAGCGGTTTAGTAAAACCGAGATGACCTCTTATCCCGATAATCAAAAACAAAATAAGCAAGATAAATTTAACACTTTGCCACACCCAAGTTAAATTTGTTTTTACTGCTTTACCGGCAATTTTACTAACAAAATATCCGCCCGCAATAATAAAAGCGAAAACCACCAGTACCGGCAAAAGCGCACTTTTAAAAGCATAAGTAAAAATAAAGCCCCAGTCGGCACTTATATGGATAAGTTCTTCTGCGATATGGCGTTTGACATTTGGGAAATAGACCAAATCTGACACCAAAAACACGAGTAGCGCGCAAAACATAAACCACAGTAAATAAGAAATCGTCTTTACATAATATTTGTTTTTTACGGGTATATTAAGAAATATCAAAAGCGGTCCTAAAAAGAGCGCCACCATTGTTAAGTCAAACCTTATGCCTTGAATAAAACAATTCAGGACCTGTCCCATCGTTAAAGAAGCAAAAACGGAGTGATAAAGAATAAATAACAAAAGTCTTATAAAACTAAATAATGCCAAAGCAAAGACTATCCACCCTAAAGTAAAATTTGCTCTGGGGTCTTTTTTAAATAATTTCATTTTTTCTTTCCTTACTGAATATCTTTCAGAATTTTTAAATCGCAAGTTTTAACTTTTTTTGCTAGTGCGCCAAGGGCTTGTTTTTGTTCTGTGGTAACTTGCTCATTTTTAAATAAATCTTCAATAGTTTCAAGGGTCGGCACTAAAGTTTTATTTAAAAGTTTTTCTTTTTTTAGCAAATCAATAACGGCCTTTTCATCGGCAAAGTTGAGGTGTTCTTTTTCTTCTAAAATAACATTATATTCTTTGCCAAAATGCCTTTGCAATTTTAGTGCTTGCATTTCTTTTATAACTTCGGTTTTCAATTTGTTTAAGTCATCTTGCATAGCACCGAGTTTATCTATTTTCTCTGATAAAACTTCAAGCGGACTTAAAGATTTTTCCTCTGCGGTAATTTGCGTAAAATCTTCCGCTTTTTTATTTTTCCACACGGGGCAAAGGTCTTTATAATCGCAAAACTTACAGGCAAGTTCGCTCGGTGTTGCGCTGAACTTTTCTGCTTTGATATTATCCGCCACTTTTAAAACACCCTGCCAAAAAATGTCAATTTCTTCTTTTGGTGCGGGAGTGTAAATTTGCTCGTCAAGTTTGGGTAAATAATAAAATAAGAGATTTGCCACATCAACTTTTTCTATCTTCGGGTCTTTAGTGCGAACAAGATTTAAAAGTTGCGGGCTTTGGCTCATCAATTTTTGATACATCAAAAGTTGGTCCGGCTCTCTTTTAACTGTTTTGCCGGTTTTATAATCTAAAATGGAAACTTTACCCTCGCCAAGATAATCGATTCTATCAACGATACTTATTATTGAAAGTCCGTCAACTTCTTGAGTGGTTCTAAATTCTGTTGAAAGGGGATTAAAAATATCTTTTTCGTGCTTTTTATAATAGGCCTCAATAATTTTAACACCTTCTTCGTAGCCCTCAAGTTCTTTTTGAATGCTGGCATAACCCTTATCGGCAAAAGATGTTTTTTGCCAATCTGTTCTAAAAAATTTAAGGGTTTCTTCAAGCGGGGGGAAAGGCGGTTTTAAGTTGGCGTACATAAATTCCATAACTTTATGTAAAGCCGTACCAAAAGCGAAGTAATATTTGGGCTTTTCCGGTATTTTTAGAATATAGCGGAATTTATATTTTTGGGGGCACTCTTTATAAGTGCTCATTTTTGAATAGGAAAAACTTAAATTTGCCACAAATTCACTCCAAAATATATTCTAGCATTTTTGGAGATATTTTTTTATGACGGCAAATTATTTTGAAATGGCTTTTTTAAGAACTTCAATTTCGTTTTTAAGTGTTTCAATTTCAACAGAAACAGGATCCGGTATTTTATTGTGCATTAATTTGCCTTGCACAAAATTCTTTTCCTTAACAAGTCTGGCCGGCACACCAACGAGTGTTGAATTTTCCTTAGCAGATTTAATAACAACCGAACCCGCGCCGATATTTGAGTTATCGCCGATAGTTATATTACCAAGTAAAATTGCCCCTGCCCCAAGGGTTACATTATTGCCGATAGTGGGGTGGCGTTTGCCTTTTTCTTTACCTGTTCCGCCAAGGGTAACACCTTGGTAAACAAGGCAATTATCACCGATAATAGCAGTTTCACCTATCACAACACCCATACCGTGGTCAATAAAAAAGTTTTTGCCGATAGTTGCGCCTGGGTGTATTTCTATACCTGTTATAAATCTTGAAAATTGGCTAATTAAGCGCGGCAAAAAAGGCACTTTTAACTTATATAATTTATGCGCCAAGCGGTGCAAAATAAGTGCGTGAAACCCTTGATAAAGCAGCACAATTTCAAGTGTGCTTTTTGCTGCGGGGTCTTTTTCCTTTATAGTTTTAATTTCCTGTTTTATAAGTTTAAATATTTTCATCAAATAAATCTCCCGAAAGATACCTTGCCCCGCCGTCAGCCAAGACGGCAACAATTAAGCTATTTTTATTTTTCTTTGCATAATCTTTAGCCGCTTTTAAAACCGCGCCTGAAGATATACCTACGAAAAGGCCTTCCTTTGCGGCCTCTCTTGCTTCGGTGTAAGCCTCTTTTGAACTTACATCTACAACTTTATCTATAACCTTAAAATCTAAATTTTTGGGTACAAAGTTTGCCCCGATTCCTTGTATTTTATGCGGTCCTGCAACACCTTTTGTAAGAAGGGGACTTTCCTTTGGTTCTACACCGATAATTTTTATTTTAGGATTAACTTTTTTAAGATATTTACCGATACCTGTAATAGTGCCACCGCTACCGATACCGGCAAACACCGCACCTACTTTATTATTAGTATCTTTTAAAATTTCCTTTGCTGTTTGTGTGTGGGCAAGAACATTATAAATATTATCAAATTGAGTTACCATAAAAACTTTTTTGCCTTTCTTTTGATATTCTTTTGCAATTTCTTCTGCCTTTGAAACTGAACCTTTCATACCTTCACTTGCCGAGGTTAAAACAATTTTTGCGCCGTAAGCAAGCATAAGTTTGCGCCTTTCTATTGTCATATTTTCAGGCATAACGGCGCAAAATTTAAGACCTAAAGCACTAGCGCAAAAGGCAAGCGAAATACCCATATTTCCGCTTGTTGCTTCTATAATTAAAGTATTTTTATTTACCTTTTTATGTTTAATTGCATTGTTTAAAATATTAAAAGCGGCTCTATCTTTAACAGAACCGGAGGGGTTAAAATATTCAAGTTTGGCAAGGATATTTTTATATTTGGTCTGAACCAAAGGTGTATTACCGATAGTTTTTATAATGTTCTTATTCATAAAAATTATTCTAGCAAATTTTTTATATCAAATAGATGCTGAGCAAAAACACCTCAGCATGACGGATACATAACACGACATTCCGGAGTGTTGCGCCATTACGTCATTCCGGAAGGTTTTTGTCCGGAATCTATTCCGCTTATCTCTTCCTCCGTCATTCCCGAATGTCTTTGTCGGGAATCTCCACCTATTTGTTTTTAACAAAAATAGATGCTGAGCAAAAACTCCTCAGCATGACGGATACATAACACGACATTCCGGAAGGTTTTTGTCCGGAATCTATTCCGCTTATTATAATAGGTAAAATAGTGCGCGCGCAATTTTACAAAAATTTTTTTAAAAAGCAACACTTTTCTAAAAAATATAAAAAAAAATCTTGACATCATAAAATTTCTTTTATAAACTAAAAGAGTAGTTCATAAACTTAGTTGAAAAACTAATGGAGGAAGAAATAAATGAAGAAGACACTAGCTTTATTACTTGCAGTTGCTTTTGCAGTTCCCGCATTTGCAGGTAATATTTTTAGCAATGTAGAAACTTACGGCGAAATTGAAACAGTCGGTTTTATGGCTGATTCAAAAGATTTAGGCGGCACAAAAAGCGTTGCAAACAGAACACTTTTTGGTATGTCTATGGATCTTGTTGAAGATGTTCGCACAAACTTAACATTTGCTTATACAAATGTTTGGGAAAATATTGAAGGCGATAGTATTCATGACTACTTAACAGATACTCAAGTTGCCGAAGCCAATGTTGTTGTTAGCAATATTTTTGGCGCTTTGGAAGCCAAAATCGGCCGCCAATTTTACGGCAATGAAGATAGCCCCGTAATGTATATGGGCCCCAGACACAACTTTGCATCCCTTGCTGATTTAGAATCTGTTGATGCAGCTTTGGTTACCTATGCGGGCGAAAGCTTCTCAATGTCTGCTATTTATGCACACCTTGGTGATGAAGATGGTTTGTGGACTGATGAATATGCAAGAATGACCGGTTTAACCTTAGATTATGCTTTCACCAACAATTTAGTTGCCGGTGCTTACTGGTATGATATGGTTGGTGATGGAGATTCTGCTATCCCTAACGAAGGTCACCTTGGTATTTGGGGCGGTAAAGTTGCCTATCAAAACGAAGGCACCAAACTTGCCGTTGAATATGCTAAAAACTATAAAGGCCAAGTCTTCGGTCATAACAATGAAGGCTGGATGTTAAAAGCCGATGCAGCTTTAAATCTTGATCTTGAAAAAATGGCTTTAACCCCCAGAATTACCTACTATCATACAGAAAAATTATTTGAAGAAAACGGTAATTACAACCCGGGTATTGTCTTCGGTAATCTGAAAGCTGTTTCTGATTTTGATGGCGATAATTTGCCTGAACTTCATGATTACAGAATCTTCAATGCCGGTATTGATTTTGGTGTTAAAGCATGGGAAAGAGTTACCTTCTCCTTTGATTACCTCAATGCAAAAATTGACAATCAATGGTTCGGTAACGAATTTGATTTAACAGCCACATATCAACACAATGATTATGTTAGCTTTAATCTTGGTGGCGCAATCGTAACCAATATTGCTAACGATGTAAAAGATATTTATGCCGGTCAATTAGGCATGACAATCAAATTCTAAGTAAGTAAAATTCTACATTAGAAACGGCTCTCGGTTAGAGAGCCGTTTTTCTTTGTATAATTTGTCATCCCCGAGGTTTTAATCGGGGATCCCCACCTATTAAACAATAATCGGAAGAGATTCCCGATAACAACTTTCGGGAATGACGATTTTATATTTCTCGTCATGCTAAGGTCTCTTTGCTCAGCATCTGTTTTTAATTATACTCGTCATGCCCGAGTGTTTTTGTCGGGCATCTATCGGAATAGATTCCAAACAAAAACACTTTGGAATGACGATTTTATTTGTTCTATCGTCATACTGAGATGTTTTTGCTCAGCATCTAGTCCTATTATAAAGGAAATAAATTTGATATAATAAGATTATGGAAAAAAACATTAACAATCAAGGTATTGTAGATAAAGCAGTTTTAACAGTTAAAAACCACAAGAAGCCCGTAATCATCGGCGTTGCTTGTGTTATTGCACTTATTTTAATTATCTGCGGAGTGCAAAATTACAGAGCCAAAAAACACCAAAAATTGTGGGAAGATTTCTTCCTTGCGCAATATAAAATTGCACAGAGTGAAAATGCTTCCGACTTTTCTGCTTTGGAAACTTTTGTTAACCAAAACAAGAATACTGTTCCCGGCGCACAAGGTGCTTTAATGCTTGGCGAATTTTATTGGTCAAAACAAGACTATAAAAAATCGGAAGATTTTTATACGCAAGCCGCCAAAGTTAAAGAATTTGAACCTTTAGCAAATGCTTCTTTAATCGTTGCAAAAATCTCGCAAGAAAAATATGATGAAGTTATTTCATTAGCAAATGATTTTGCGAAAAATTACGGCACCCACTTTGCATTTACACAAGTATTATTAAATAAAGCAATAGCACTTGAGTTAAGCGGTAAAACCAATGAAGCAAAAGAAGTTTACAAACAAATCATTCAACAAGAACCCACCGGTTATAATGCCGCTTTTGCAGAAAATAAAATAAGAACTTTAAAATAAGTTTTTGTTTATTTTTAAGATTTAAAAATCCTCTCTTTAAAAAAAGGGGGGATTTTTATTTGCTATATAATTTGTATAATAAAGGTAGCAGCAATCTACATATAATTAAGGAATAAATAAAATGAAAAACAGTCATAAACTTTTTAATTCTATGGCGCAACTTGTTGCCCAGCAATCTACTTGTTGCCGTCTTAAAGTGGGCGCAGTTTTAGTTAAAGATAACAGGGTTATCAGCATGGGTTTCAACGGGGTAGCCAGCAAACAGGAACATTGCGAAGATATTTTTAAAAGAATCTACGAAGAAAAATATAAAAACCAATTTGCCACCCTTGAAGATTTTTTAAAAAGTAAAGAGTTTTATGATATACACGGCCAATTTTCAAACGATAATGAACTCCACGCCGAGCAAAACGCAATTTTATTTGCGGCCAAAAACGGCATTTCAACAAAAGGCGCACATATTTATATAACGCTTTCGCCCTGTATACATTGTGCAAAAATTATTACCGCTGCCGGTATAGAAAAAGTTTATTTCAGCGAACTTTATGACCGCTCCCAAGAAGGCATAAATTTTTTAAAGAAAAACAATATTCCTTGCGAACATTTGCAGTTTTAAATTGTTTTTTATAAGGATAAAAAACCTCTGCTTTTTTAAGCGGGGGTTTTTATTTTTTTGAAGCAATACATCCGCAATATTTCTGAGAATATAAATTAAGGTCTTTTATGATTTGTGTGCGGCGTATTTCAAGCCCGCCTTTACGCCAATTGGTAAAATCATAAGGTATAGCGATTTGCCTTGAAACTTCCTTGGCGCAGGCATTAACCTGATCTAAATTTTTATAGCGCGAAACCCCCAGTACCGAAGTAAAGCAATCAAAACCGTTTTCTTTTGCATATTCGGCCGCTTTTTTTAGACGTAAACTAAAACATATAGAACACCTTTTACCACGTTCCGGCTCGGCGGAAAAATCTTTTGTTTGCTCAAGCCAAAGTTGTGGCTCATACGGTAGAGATATAAGAGGTATATTAAAATAAGAGCAAAGACGTTTTTGTTCTTCCAGACGCAGGGCGTGTTCTTCTGCCGTATCAATGTTTGGATTATAAAAAAGTACACAGGCAGATTCTTTTGTTTTGGCAAAAAACTCAACCACGCCCGCGCTACACGGCCCGCAACAAGATAAAATTAGAGTTTTACTCATTTAGTTTCAGAAGTTTTTTCTTCTTCTTTCGGATAACCGATAGGATGATTTAAGACCAGGTTAAAACCTTTTTTAAGTTTTAAGATTTTTGTTAGTTTTTCTCTGGGCATTGTCCCTTGAGGAACAGTAGCAAGACCCATGGCACTTGCAAATAAAGAAATATTTTGGGAAACTATTCCGCCATCAATATAGCCCCAATCTTTAACACCGGGAATATGCGGGGCTTTTGTATTATCGCTTACAAGTATCAAGGTGAGGGGGGCATTTCTAAGACGGCAATCTTCGGTGGAAACTTGCTTTAAAATATTTTCCTGCGCTTGATAGTGATAGGCACCGTCTTTTTGGCAGATATAAATTTCAATTTCCTGCCTGTTCATGGCACTGGGGGCAGTTCTTTTGCCATCGGGGCGATTAACACCATTTGCCGCCCAAAGTAAATTTGAAAGTGTTTGCAAATCTATTTCTTTATCGGAATATTCTCTGACACTTTTTCTTTCTTTTAATGCTGCCATTAAATTTAAACCTTTATCTAATTGCGGTTCCTTTAAAGTAATAGTTTTTGCTTCTTGGGTATTTTGGGCAAAAAGATTAACCCCCAAAACAGTAAAACAGAGTAAAAGTGCTACTTTATATATATATGTATGATTTTTCATAAAATCCTCCTTTTTTAAAATTATACAAATTTT
>JAZUQO010000036.1:0-2138 GCA_045605725.1 Elusimicrobiaceae bacterium | reverse complement strand
GTTAATCCGACAGCGCCAAATGCCCAAAATCTGCTTGGTACTACTGAAAATCAATATGATATTTACTACGGCATTGTGTGGGGCACAAGAATGGCCTTTAAAGTCGGTTTAAGCGTGGTTTTTGTTGCTTTATTAATCGGTATAATTATTGGCGGGGCGGCAGGGTTTTTTGGCTCTTGGGTGGATGAAATTTTAATGCGTATTACCGATATTGTTTTTGCCGTTCCTTCTATGGTTTTGGCTATGGTTATTGCTGCTATGCTCGGGCCTGATTTAAAAAATATGATGATTGCTATAACAATAGTTTCTTGGCCGTCTTATGCGCGCTTGATAAGGGGGGATGTTATGAGTGTAAAAGAAAGAGAATTTATCAGCGCAACAAAAGCCCTTGGCGCAAGCAAAAGAAGAATCTTTTTAAGGCATATTTTGCCAAATGCAATTTACCCTGTTGTAATTGTGGCAAGCCTTGATATTGGCTATATTGTTTTGACGGCAGCATCTTTAAGTTTCTTGGGGCTTGGCTCACAGACGGGAACTGCAGATTGGGGGCAACTTGTTGCTTTATCTCGCAACTGGATACTTGGCACACACGGTAATGCTTTTGAATATTGGTATACTTTAGTGATACCAGGCGGCGCGCTTTTATTATTTGTTCTTGCCTGGAATATGCTTGGCGATGCCTTTAGGGATATACTTGACCCACGAACACACTGATTTCTTAAAAAATACAAATAAAAAAGGGTAGGAAGATTTTTCCTACCCTTTCTTTGTCTTTAGTTAAATTAGAAGAATAATTTTTTGTAAGATATTGCAACACCGACATAAAGATTAGTGCCGGTTCTATCATTACCAACGCCTTTGCCTTGATAGTAGTTAATAAATGGGGCAATAGCCAAATCTTTCATAATTTCGGTATTGAGTCTTGCATCAAGTTCAAGTTCATAGGAAAGATTGTTCACATTTTGATTGTCGAAGTGGAAGAAATCTCTAATCATAGCGGTATAAACGGCTTTGCTTTTGTCGTTAATAGGTTGTTCAATTTTAAAGCCGGCTTCCCAAGCATATTTGGTAACTTCTTCAGGGTAAGTAAAATCATATTCTATAACGGTAGCGGCGTATAAATCTTTAAGATATTTACCTTCAAATAAACGAAGGCCGGCTTTACCTCTTAAAACTCTATATCTTGGGGTGTCTTCTTCTTTAGTAAATTCAGTTTGATAACCGGCATTTAAGAAAGGTCCAAAAGTAAAACCACCAAGAAAATCTTCTGCTTTAAATAATTTGTGGGTATAATCGGTGGTAAGCAAAATTTTATCAACACTGGTATTTTTTGTTTTTTCTTCTCCGACGGGTTTAAGGGTTACTTGCCCATATTGCATAAGCAAATTGTTAGCCCAAAGCATTTTTTCTCTATCGTATTTTGAAACTAAGTCAAAATTGCCTTGTATTAAGGTTTGACTATCGGCGGTTAAACGGGGGTTTGAATAACCTTGATAATACTGGGCATTATTAACATCTGTGCTGGTCAATTGAAGGGATAAATCCCTTAATTCTAAATGCCAAGAGCCTTTTGTTGCTTCTTGGGCGTAAGAAAAACCTGCTAAAAGTAAGCAAGTACATAATAAGATAGTTCTTTTCATTTTGTTCTCCATATTTAGTATGATAATATTATAACATTTTTGTTATGATCTTCATTTCTTTAAAAAAAAACACATAGGCCTTTAGACCTAGACGCATCTAGGTCTAAAAACCCTTGTAGTTTGATTAAAAGACTTGTAATATATAAGTAGCGAAATATGAAAAACTCTTATGAGGTTTATATATAATGAAAAAAATAATAAATTTTCTCGTTAGAAAAAACAGTTTTAACTTTTATAAAAGAACGCTGGCTTTAGTGCTTGCGTTTGTGATGTTATTTAATTTAAGCGGGGAGGCATTTGGAGCGATATTGAATGCAGCGCCGCTAAAAAACATGTTCAAAAAGGAAGCGGAGCAATTAAAAGCGGCGTTAAAAGATATAGAACCTGGTACAGAGGTTAAAGAATCAGTAAGTTGCAGTGGGAGCGTAAAAGATCGCTACGAATGCGCATACGAAAACTTTGCAAAAGTAGCCCAAGATTATGAAGACCTAATAAAGG
>JAZUQO010000035.1:0-3097 GCA_045605725.1 Elusimicrobiaceae bacterium | reverse complement strand
GCCACCATGCTTGGCAAGCCCTAAAACTGATGATGCCACAAGGCTTGCCAAGCGCGGTGATGTGCGAGGACACAAAAAAAAGCCTTTTCAAAGGCGAAGCCGTAAGCGCTAGCCGAAAACATCGCGGTTTTCGACAAGCGTTAGGGGATTGGTTGCCCCTCTTTTGCCCCCTCGCATACAATCGCTTCCGATTGAAAGGAAGGGGGAAGAAAGGGGGAGCGCGAGGGGGAAAGAGGGGGGAAACCTCTCCCCGTGAGCGCTTTTGAAAGGATTGGCTTTTTTTTGGATATTATGCACAATACAAGCAAAAGGCCTCGCGTTTTGAGTGCGAGGCTTTTTGCGGAACTTTCCCACCGCAATAGCAAAGCCTCGCGTTTTGAGTGCGAGGCTTTGCGGAAACAGAAGTTTTTATAATTGCGATATGCTTATACTTCCCATGGGAGTTCTTCATCGCGTTCATTATCACATATATTAAAATCAAAGTCGCTTTCCATAGCTACGACAGTATCCTTTGTTTGATTCATCAATGAAATATTTTCACCTATAAATTCCATCTTATAATTTTGCTCTTTTCCATTAACATGCAATTTCCCGCTTATAGCTATAAAATCACCATCATGAATATATTCTGTTATAAATTCTGGGCTAAATGATGTCACATCTATAAATTCATATTTTCTCTTCCCCGAATATATGCAAACTGTTATATATGCTACTTTTTCAAATATTTTTGTCCTTGTTACTTTACCTGCAATATTAACTGTGTTCATAACTTACCTCTTTTCATTTGATAGATATAGCAAAGTGTCAGCTAGAGCATTATGATTTAGCTTATTTTTCACATATTTAAGACCCTTATTTTTTCTAAGCATTCTTATAGCATATGTTTTTCGCATTGTATGTGTTGATATATTTTTTTTAATTGATGCTTTTTTTGATGCTTTTTTAAATGCTTTATGAACTGCTTGTCTTGTTATATGTCCGCTCCCTGAATTTGTTTCAAATATATATTTCTTATTGTTTTTGCTATACTCTAATAACTTTGCTTTTAACTTTTTATTAATATAAATTCTTTTTGATTTTCCTGTTTTCTTTTCTCTTATGGTCGGCTCTTTTATCTGTAGAATATCTTTTTCAAGTGCTACAATATCCGATATTCTTAATCCTGTTGTAAGTCCTATCTCAAATATTAAGTTATGTGGGTTTTTAAGCTTATCCATTAACTTTAATATTTGCTCTTCCTCTAGATACATACTATACAAATTTTTCTCGCTCCTTTCGTTAAATTTATTTTTACTTTTTTATGATTGTTAACTCTCTTACATGAAACCATCAAACCCCACATACTGATTATCAGTATAGATATAATTTTTTGCGTTTTCATCGTCTATTTCTGTTATGTACTCATTTTCAATGTCTTTAAGTTTTTTAAACAATCCGCCCACATTTATCAGCCGTCTGTTTTTTGTTGCTTTTATTAAATGTCCTATTGCTTTCTCATTTTGTTTGTTGCTTATTATTGATGAAAGCTTTGTGCAATATTTCGAAATTTCCGCTACTGCATGAAAAATGTTATCTCCCTTTTCAACTTTTTTCACATCTACCTGAGAAACATAATCCAATTGTGCTGAACTTTCCCAAGCTGTTCGCCATTCAAATGTAGTGCTATATTCATTTGATTTAAAATATTCAGGACTTACACACACTAACATATGAATATGTGGGTGAAATGTATCTTTTTCCGCGTTGTATGTTATTTCTGTTGTCCTAAAATATCCCATTGACACTTTATTCATTGGCGCTCTATTTTGGAATTTGTGAAACGATTTTGATATATGTTCTAGTTCTTTTTTTAGGTCTTGCCCTACAACATTTTTGACGGTGAGTGTTATGAATATAAATTCACACGGTGGAAATTCTTTCATCGCATTTATTATCTTTGCATATTTCCCCCTACTGTTTAGCATATTGCATACAGGACAATATCTATTTCTGCATAAATATGCTTTTGTTATATTCCCTTTTTCATTTACTCTTAAAAATTTTCCACAGTTTTTATAGTATGTTTTTTGATTCTCCGATAAATGACTTTTGAGATTCTCATATAGTTGCATTTTGTATTTTTGCCTCTCACTTATCTTTTTTAATAAAATCTGTCTTTTATCTTGATTTTCTAGGCTTTCTGTGATATAATCTGTATGTATAAAAGATACCGACACTTGATAGACCCCCCTTTGTTTAAATTTATTGTAGCAGATATATTTTAACACATTGGTTAATGTTTGTCAACTGTTTTGGTATTTTTTATTTGTTTCTTTCTACAATTCCCTTTTAGTTTTTCTCTTTTGCTACTTTGTTTCCCTTTGTCGAACTTTGTTATATTATACCATATTTTGTCGCATTATGCAACAACTAAAAAACCAAGACTATTTATGGCTTTCTTTTTTTTGAGTTCTGCAGATGTTTCTATAATTATTAAAAGAGAAGAAACTAGGCTTTCTTCTCGCTTTGTGGGTTAGCTTTTTTGCTTTCGCACTCACTTGGCTGGACCTCTTGGCTTACCACCAAACTTGGAGGGTTCAGCCGCATTTGCCGTAGCAAACAAAACGGCAGGCAGAGGGAGGAAGAGCCGTTTTTTTGCTTCACTCCATGTCACGGACATGGAGGGAAGAAAAAAAGGCTGAAAGAGGCGAGGGGTTAGGGGAGGGGTGCTCTTCGTCCCCCTCCCCTGTTTGCTTGCTTGGCAAGCTTGGCAACTTGCCATTTTGCAAGCAAACACAACACAAAACTACAAGGCATCGCAACAAAGTGGGTGTCTCTTTTTTCTTATAAATGCGGTATCGCATCAAAAAAAGAGACGCCCACGACACTATTAGCACGCATTTTTGTGGGACAGAAAAAGCACAGCGGTTGAAGTGCTGTGCTTTTTCAATTTCAAAAGCAAAGATATGTCCGAGCCACCATGCTTGGCAAGCCCTAAAACTGATGATGCCACAAGGCTTGCCAAGCGCGGTGATGTGCGAGGACACAAAAAAAAGCCTTTTCAAAGGCGAAGCCGTAAGCGCTAGCCGAAAACATCGCGGTTTTCGACAAGCGT
>JAZUQO010000034.1:0-9903 GCA_045605725.1 Elusimicrobiaceae bacterium | reverse complement strand
ACTTCGTTTGATCCGCTGAGTAAAAGAATATTTATACTGCTATCAACCAAATAAGGATTAAAGCCCGCTCCGCCGTGACAACTGCCGGAAATTAAATCAACTTTACTTCTGCCTCTATTAGCATTTATTATGTCCACAAGTTCATTTAAGTGTGTTGACTTATCTTTGGTAACTTTAAGAGATCCGGCTACACTGCCGTGCATATCAATATAAACGGTAAAATTATCAAAGACGGAAGCAACCGATCTTATTTCTTCGGCGATCCTTTCTTGATATTGTTTTTCTTTAGATAAATTAACTATACGGAAATTGTTTGAGGGAATATGCCCAGGCGACATTACCTGTAAATCTATACCCTGTAAAACCAAATAGGGTTGATCCATATTAAGCAAATAAGTAAATTTTTCAACTTCTCTTAACTGCGCAAGTGTAAATGCGGAAGGTTTTGCGGCAATTTCCCTTATTGTTCTGCTTATTTCCTGATAGGCTTTTACTTTTTTACGGCTAAAACTATTAAAATCAATCTTGTTTAATTTTTCAATATCTTTATTTATTTTGCTAATTATATAGGCTTTATTTTCCTTTAATTTTACTGTCGGAATTAAAGGTAAATTATGCTCCAGTTTAGGAAAGATATTTACTCTTAAAATATCATCATCCATTTCAGGATATAAAGGTGCACTATCAAAAATACTTGCCTTAACTTCATTAAAATCCCACTCGGGAAAACTACTATTTAATTCTTGCGCTGTACTGTTAATCAAGAAATCATAAGTTTCTGTTCCGACTTCTTCAAAAGGAAGTTTTTTAACATTTACTAAATAACCGTATTCATCTAATCTGTTTAACACATAATTCCACTTTTTATCATCTAATGTAGGGGGCATAATGTAAGCATTAAAAGTATTGAATAAATCATCCATAGGGAAGAATTCAAATGGAATCATTCCCATATTATGTAAAATCTCAAAAGGATATGCCGGCATAGAATATTTGGGATAATTGGATAATAAGTAAAATAAATTCAACCCCACAGGATCATCGCCAAAATAAATTTTTCTTAATAAATCTAACTCCCTTTTGGCAATAACATTATTTTTATCCGCATATTTATAAGCGTCCACAATCGGATTAAAGACCTTATCTTCATACATCAAATAAGAACCGTAATATTTATTTTTTACCGCATTTAGATAGGTAGAACGCAAATCATTTATTTGAACAAAGCGCATATCATTTACCGTGCAAACATCATTTGCACCGCTAAGTAAAAGAAGGTTTATTCCATCCTTCATTAAATTAGTGCTTAAAGCAGCCCCGGAATGACAAGAAGAAGAAATAACATTTACCGTTGATGATCCCTTATTTGCAGAAACAATATCCAGTATTTCCATCAATGTAATATCTCTATCTCTATCTACGAAAAGTTTTGCATTTCTGGAACCATGTATGGAAATATAAACAGTATATTCTTTACTCAAAGAAGAAAGATGCCTTATCTTCTCCGCCATAAAAGATTTATAGTCATCTATTTTAGATAAATCATAAGTGAAAATATTGCTATCTTTTAGGTGATTTGGATTTAAAAGATCCACATCGCTGCCTTTAAAAACTACCAAGGGTTCCTTATCAAAGAATAAATCTCTTTCTTCTAACACATATTCAAATCTTTTATCAATTTCTAGCGGATCATCTAAAACATGATAAATATCGCTTATTATTTCACTGTAATTTGCTGATTTTTGCGGAGATAAAATATGCGTTTTAGAATATTCAAGCAGTTCTTCAAGAAATTTATTTAAGGTGGAAGCAATAACCGTTGCTTTGCTTGAATTTTTAACATAGTCATATCGTACGGGTATTTCTTTTAAAGATTCACCTGGTTTATAAATATTTTGGGAAGAAAGTATTTGTGGTTCCCCGATGGCATTTTTAATAGATTTATTTAAGATGATATTTCCGTCTATGAACAATGAAGTTTCTTTTGGCAATTTAAACGTAAATTTATTTGTTATATCCAAAAGATTTGCTGTTTGATTAAGCAATGTTAACGGTTTTACTTGCGACACTGCTAATGCTTTTTCTGCAGTATTAAACTCTTCAATCAATTTTGTTTTATTTACTGTTGATCCCGCTCTTGAGCCAAAATTAAACGGTTTTGCCAATTTACTGCTTGGCATTATATCAAACCCTAGCAAAAGATTTTTACTTACATAGCCATCGGGATGCCAAATCAAATCTTTAAATATTTCCCCTGTTTTTTTATTGAAGAAAAAAGCATCTTTCGTGCGGAAATATTCATAAACTTTATCCAAATAATTAAATTGTTTGCTAAATTCTTTTTCTTGTACAAAAGGTAATACAGATTTATATTTTTTGTCATATAAAAACTCTCTTGGAAGCAAGGTTGTTTCCCCTTCCATTAAAGTCTTTGTTGTTTTTACTGCTTCACCGCTCTTATTAGCCTCTTCTATACCTTTTAAATAATCTTGTGTATAACCGGTAAATGTACGCATTTTTACCTTGTCTATATAACTTACGACTTGACCTCCTTCGCCAAGTTCTGTAATACCGATTTTACCGGCTCTTCTCATATCTTTATTTACTCTAAAGATATCTTTGTGTTTTGATGCAATATAATGGCTATTATTAAAGAATTTACCTGTTTCAAGGCCTTCTACTCTTAAAATATTCTTGGTAGAAGCAA
Source organism: Elusimicrobiaceae bacterium (assembly GCA_045605725.1). Classification (GTDB taxonomy): domain Bacteria; phylum Elusimicrobiota; class Elusimicrobia; order Elusimicrobiales; family Elusimicrobiaceae; genus Proelusimicrobium. The sequence goes on along the minus strand of JAZUQO010000034.1, from coordinate 7,196 downwards.
TTTCTTTACCCTTACCGTAAGATAAGTTATAAAAGAAATACTTGCCCAAATTCATGCCGTTCTTTTTTGCCAAATATAAAGTCGCCTTTATTTCTCTCATCATATTCTTAAAGGTGAAAGGTCTTTCTTTTTTGGCTGCAGTTGCTGCTACAGAAGATGGTTTCTCCGAAAGAACTAAATTTTGGGTTTGTTCAAATTTAGGTGTTTCCAGTTTTATAGGGGCATTTTTTACTGTGTTTTTACCCACCATTACTGGTGTTCCGTCAAGTTTGGTTACTGTTAAAACTCTTTGCCCGTCATGGGATATTCTTGTTAGTTCTATCCCTTTACTGTATGAAGGAAATTTATTTACTATCCTGCTATTTATGCTTTTTATTTTCTTTATTCTTTTGTGGACTTTTATTATTTCTTTATTTTCCGCTATTACTGTCCTAAAAAATGCCACTCTTTTGGCCGTTGATAATGTTGCACTTGTTCTGCCTGCTACTATCAATGCTCTTAATGATTTGATTCCTTTTATTCCCCATTTCGCAAGTTTATATAAGTCAGATACACACCATACAGTCAACGCTATATCTATTATCGTTATTACGCCACTTGTTATATCCAAATTCCTTCTGTTCTTTTCCAGTTGTGCCTTATGCCCTTTACTAAGTTTTTTGAGTGTTGGATATTTCTTTTCCAACGCTTTATCCATTTCTAACTTTTCTTCTACCGTCAAATCTACGAAATCTGCCTTATAAAATGCCTCCGCAAATACCGCACTTGCTTTTCTGTTGCCAATAAATTGTTTATACGCATTTAGTTTTTTATCTTTATTTTTCTTATATGCCTCAAATAATTCTTTGCGTAATTCTCCCGCTGTCTTTCCTGCTAATCCTGTCCCGTCTATATATGTTAAAAAGTCTTTATCTGATAAATAAAACTTCCCGCTCGTTGTTTTTATATACAAATCCATATAATCATCAAAATAACTTGCATATACCAAGGCATTGTTATAATAATACCCTAAATCCTCTTCGCTGTTTGTGGCTATTGATGCTTTGGGTTTAAAACTGTCTATTATCGTAGGATTATTTAATAATATACCGTAAGTTAAAGGTAAATTATTATTAAAGATTATTTTGCCGTTACTAATATATATCGAATGATCTAAAATATTTTGCTGTACCTGTTTGGATATTGACGTCTTTTCTTTAGCAAGCATCTCTGTTATATCTCTAAAGGCATCTCCGCCACCGTCTTCTTTAGAATATCTAGAATTTTTGTAAGGATCTTTATAAAATCTGTTATCAAAGAACATTTGTTCTTTTACTTTCATCCTATCTTCTTGAGTACTTTCGACTTCCGCTTCTATAAGAGCAATTGGAAAAGTTGAAAATAAATCTACTCTATCTGTTTCTATTAAGGTTTTGGCTCCCATTAATAATATTTCTGAGGCCATCGGCTCGCGTAGGTTATTGCTCATGAATACTACTACGCTGGACATATCCCACCAGCCGCCTTTGTAATAGGAAAGGCCGTTTAATGCACTCATTGCTGCTTGGCAAGATTCTTTTTCTACCGGCTCTGTTATAGGGGCACGTAATGTATTTGCTATCATTTCTTCATAGGGGCGGGCTTGTTTTGCTGTTTGATCTCTTACGGAAAGAGTGTTTCTGCGGGCTTCTTCTTTTGCACTCTGCTGCCTCATATATTCTTCATAATCTTGCAGTTCATTACTCTTTCTTGCTCTTGTATGAAAACGGCACGGATTTACCGTTTTACTGCCACTGTTACCAGGAGTTATCAATCTTGTAAAAAATCTATATAATTCGCTTCTTTGTGCACTGTCAAAAAACTTTACTTCTTTACTTTCCATCGAAAGAAGCATCACAAATAAATCTACCATCTTCTTTCTTGTTTGGGCTGAAGATTTATTGTAAATCTTCATCAAATTATTTGCCAGTTCTTTAAAGGCTTCTTGTATCGCTTTTTCTTTCTCGGCTTGATATTCTTTTGACCTTTTTTCAAATTCTTCCGTATATTCTTTGTAATATTTCCCTGTGTTATTTAAGACTTCTGTCTGCCAGGCCGTTAGATTTTCTTCGTTTTCTTTTTGCCATTTCTTTAAACTAGATAAGGCCAGCATATAATTGCTGTATTCCGGAGATTTAAATGATATCCCTCTATATTGATTTTCCAACCTTTTGCTTTCTTCTTTAAATTTATTTTCTATCTTTTCTGTTTGTTTTTTATACTCTTCTGCGGTATTCTTTTGTAGTTGTTTTGTATATTCTCTTTGGGAAAGTGGTTTATAACTTTCCTCTTTTCCTTCTTTACCGTTTTCTATTTTGTCTCTTGTGGTTGTAAAAAGATTATTGATTATATTAACGTATTCTTCACATTTTGTGCTACTACCTTTTTCCAAACATTCTTTTAAGGCTTCTTCGGCAGGATCAGATGTTTTTTTAGAGTATACTTCGGATAGGGCTTCTTCTAACTCTTCTTTTACTTCGGAGGATACTAATTGATATGGCACTAATGCTTGCGCGGAAAGATTAAATAAAAATAAAAAAGCCATTAATAAAGATAGTGCTTTTTTATAAGCAAAATATGTTTTTTTATTGAACACTTTATGTGTAAACTTTCCCATATTTATATGTTATGTATTTTATATATATAGGACAAGAGCCTTTGGTCCCAGTTTTATCTAGGTCCAAAGGCCCATATTTTGACAAGTTAATTTTAGTTAATTGTGCTTTTGAGGTCCGTAAATAAGATTCCTAAAACGAGGTAAATCTTTGATACTTTCACCCACAAACAAGAAGCCTTTTACATCGTTTGAACCATCCCTTAATTCCACTATGTGCCAAAGTAAATTTTCCATAGTACCATCTGCGAGTTTGGTATCAAAAATAAAGTCAAACGCGCCACCTTTAGAAGATTTAAAGACATCATCAAAACTTTTTTGTGTTTTTGTCATATCAAAAGCGATTTGGCTAAACACATTTTTATCTTGAACATCTTCAAAATTATAAAGACCGCAAATATTGCCCATTATTTCGTTGATATTCTTTAAACCCAAGTATTCGTCCGTAATAAAAGAAGGAACATCAAGAGATGCAACTAATTTACGTAAAGCCGTAAAGGTATTATCCATTGCTTTATTTGATTTTCTAAGTTCCAAAGCAACGCCCATAAGTCCGCCAAGGAAACTGATTAGATTGCGTTCTTCTTGGCCGATAGACATTAAAGCCCCTTCCCTTGAAATAAAGCAAATTGCACCTTCCACTTTTCCGTTTACAAATAAGGGTGCGGCTATCAAAGAAGAAATATCGTATTTATTGTGGAAGCAATCATTTTCACACTTAACTTCGGAAAGTTTTTCATACGCACTTATAAAACCTTCTCTAATAGGTTGTAAACATTCATCAACGGAAACTTTTGTGTTTTTCTTAATTGCAGCATTAGGTGTTGTATAATTAATAACCATTTCTTCCTGCGCACGACCGCTGAAGTGACAAATAAGACCAATTTGAGCCTTGAATATTTCTTTACCGAAATTCAAAATGTCTTCCATATTTTCTATGAAACCATTTTCTCCAGTGGGAGAGAAGGCATATAAATCTCTGACTCTGTTTTCAAGACCTTTTTTGGTATCGACTCTGCTTACCAAAACCTGAAAGTCTTCTTCGCCTGCTATGGGAGAAATTACCGCTTCATAAAATCTTCTTCCGTTGTTGTGTTCTAGTGAAAAAGATGTCGGTATAGGCATATTATTTTGCCTTGCCTTTTGCAAAAGAGATACTAAATTTTTGGCATTATTTTGACCTAAATAATCTTTAGGTGCTCTGCCGACATAGTCTGTAGGGAATACTGCAATAGTCCAAGAAAGATCCGCTTTGTATTCCTTTATAACGCCGTTTTTATCCATCTTTAAGTAAAGACCGGGCAAAATATTTCTAATACCTTTCAATTCTTCTTCTTTATCAATTAATTTCGTTTTTAACTCTTTTTCCGTAGTATTATCACGAAGCAAGAAAATTGCTTTTTGGGTTGTCTTTAATTCAAAATAAGAAACTCTCATTTCAACAGAAATTATCTTATTTTTACCCTGTATTCTTGCTGTAAATTTAGCGGGTGCACCATCTTTTACAGCGGCAAAAACTTTATCTAAGTATTCTTGAACATGTTTTTCACTTCGACCTTCGCAGAGCAATAAATCGGCAGGTTTCTTGTCCATAAGTTCCTGTAAAGTATACCCTGTTAAGGTGCAAGCCTCACTGTTTGCTGTGGTAAAATTAAAAAATTTACCGTCTTTTACTTCACATTCAAGTAATGAAAGGCCTATTACATTATGCAAGGCTTGAATATAAGAACTGCGTTGTTCAAGGTTTTCCATTAACTGTTTGCGGGGTGTATTGTTTCTTATAGAGAAAAGGAAATTATTATCCTTTGCTAAAACAGCACTCGCTTCCACAGGCAAAACGGAATTATTTAACTGAAAATTATAATCGCGATTTTTTATAAAATTTTGAGCATAAACTTCTGCTATATCGGATTGGATTAGAAGTTTTTCACCCGGAACGACAAAATCAGCCAAATTACGTCCTTCAATATCCTTAAAGGGCATATTTAAAAGTTGCATAGCCTGGTTGTTTGCTTTTAAAATTATACCTTTGCGGTTTACAAGCAAAACGGCATCCTGGTAAGATAGAGGATTATCATCAAGTAGTTTTCCGTCGGAAGAATGTGCTATATCGACATTTTTAAAATCTAATTCCAAAAGGAAATCAGATACTTTTTTGCCGCTTGTAAGCAGTTTTTGATTTATGGGTATCATATGAACGGCAAATTTAAATTTGTCCTTTCTTGTTAATTCTTTAACACCTTCTAATTTTGAAAAATCAATTTCCGCTTCAAAATTAGATTCTTCCATATTCTGCATTGCTTTGCGTGCTTTTGTGGGAAGAACAGGTTTTATATAAATGCTCGTGTAAATGGGTTTTTCCTGTAAGGTAAAACCTAGTCTTTCCCTTGCGACGCGATTCATATCATAGACATAGCCATTGTATTGTAAAACAACTTGTGGAACACTCGAATTTTCAAACACTTGATAGAGTCTATCTGTGGAAAAAGAAGAAGTTTGTTTTATATTTCTTTCTTCGGTAATATTTCTTAAGAACATTATTAAGATTTTTTTACCTAAATATTTAGAATCCGCAGCGGAAACTTCGAACTCCACAACTCCGTCGTTTTTAAGTTCTTTTAATTTGATAACTTCAAAGGGGGCACTTGCAGTGCCGTTTATAGTTTTTTCAAAAAACTCTTCTGCCAAATCGGCATGTTCTTTGCTGGCAAGGTCCTTAAATGTTTTGCCTTCCAAATCTTTTAAAGTTGCATTGAGAGCATTTAAAATAGTTTGGTTTGCGAAAGAAATTTTATCTTTTTCAAAAATTAAAATACCTTCGCGGGAATTTTCAACAAGTAAAGAATATTTAGTGCGAGATTCATAAACATCTCTTTCCATTTTTGTTTTTGAGGTAATATCTTCGCTAATACCAAGCAGACAATTAGGTGTGCCGTCTTCATTAAACAAAGGTGTTTTAACGGTATGCATAACTTTTATGCCGTCTTTTTGAGTTGAAATAAGTTCCTGTGGGATATCAACTTCACTACCTTTATCAAAAACATTATGATCCTGCATCACAATAAATTCTTTTTGTTCGGGTGAAATTTGGTCATTATAATATTGCTCGCCGATAACTTCCCCCGCTTTTTTACCGAAAATTTCTTCCGATTTTTTATTCCATATAAGATATTTACCTTCGGGGTCTTTGGCATAAACAGCAACAGGCAAATTATCTAAAACTTCTTGTAAAAAGTTTTTGGTGTTGATAACTTCTTTTTCTTTTTCACGCGAGTGGGTTACATCTTGTGAAATTGTTATAACCATCATAGGCTTACCGTCTTGGTCGTAAACAGGTGCCTTAATCAAATGGAAAATACGTTTAATACCATCATTGCCGGTGTATTCTTCCTCCGGTAAATCCAATATTTTTTTATCTTTTAAAATTTGTTGCTCCCTTTTGATGTAATACTCTTGCTGTTCTGGGGTTTCATTTAACTCGGATTCTTTTTCATTGCCGTAAATTTCCCAAGTTTTTTGATTTAAAAAGAGCATCACTCCTTTGGAATCACGGGCATAAATAGCCATAGGCGCATTATTAAAAATAGTTTGCAAAATATTGCGGGTTTTAAGATTTTCGCTATCTTGAATATAGCGTGCAGTAATATCTTGTGCGATAGTCAAAACACATGCGGGATTAGAAGATGTTGCCGGTATAGGAACCTTAATTAAATCAAGCATAAGTTCAGTGCCTTCTTTGGTTGTATAAGATTCTTGCGGATAATGAACGACCTTGCCTTCTTTTATAATTTCAGATTCTCTGGCACGGTATTCTTCTTCGTTTTTTGCAGTTTGATTTTTATGTAAATCACCGGCGACTAAACTTGGGGCTTCTTCTTCGTAAATTTCCAAAGTTTTTTTGTTATAGAAAGTAAGACCGCCGTCGGCATTTCTTGTATAAATTGCCATAGGCGCATTATCTAAAATGCTTTGTAAGAGATTTTTACTTCTTAAAATTTTCTCATTTTGGTCATTATTTATAAGACCGGCCACAGCGTATTTTTTATTGTTTTCTCCCGTTAAAAAAGATACCGTTGCCATCATACTGAAACCTTCTTTGGAAAAAGGAAATTCAATTAAATTGTTTAAATTATCTTGTAAAGAAAAAACCGGTTCTGTCTTTTTTAAAAAATCTTCTGCTTCTTTTTTATCTGTTAAAGCAAAAATATTTTGGGGAGTTTCTTCCAAATTAAGCAATTTTAGCAAAGCATCATTTGCGTAGACAATTGTCCCCTCTTTATCAAAAATAAAATAAGGCTGGCTCAAAGTATCAAAAACTTTTACCGAGCAAGCAAGTAAATCTTTTGAATTTTCTTTAGAACCTGTATTTACAAGATTTTTAAAAACACTAACCAAAGAGGTTTTCTTTCTTTTTGTTGACATATATCTTTCTCCAATAAGGGTATTCATTTATAGACTATTAAATATTTACAGAGCGCGCAAGCAGATAAAAGACCCACTTGTAGAATAGGACTTTAGACCTAGTTTATTTTTTGATTAGTTTTAGGATTTCTTTTTGGGCGTG
>JAZUQO010000033.1:0-11809 GCA_045605725.1 Elusimicrobiaceae bacterium | reverse complement strand
GTAAGGACGAGAAAGGCGGAGCGTTATGTGAGTTTTTGCGAAGCAAAAGGCGAACATCGCGAGCCCGGCCCTGTAGCATTTTCCGTAAGGAAAATGACGAAAGGGCGAGTCCTTTTCGGCCCACCATTTTAAAAGGCATCTTGTAAAAGATGCCTTTTTTACTGTTTTATTTATTTCTTTTCCGTCGTAATTTTTCAGTATATTTTATTTATCAAGATCATAGAGTACTTTTAGATGGTTTGAAATAGAGGGTATTTTAAGGCTTTTTCTCTAACTGCCAATTTCGCAGGATCCAACTAAATCTCCTTTATATTTTGTATATTTATATTATGGACTATACAAAATCCGCAACAATTATACAAACAGAATTTATTATAAGATGGCAAAATTTATTAAAAATACTCAATAACATAGCGCCATCCATTCCGAATACTCCTGATTCACGTATTTTTATATTTTTAGTTAATAAGATTAATTCAAATTGTATTGCTGCCATTAGTTTAATTTTAAAAAATTTTATAAATGAAGGGTTTATGATATTTCGCAGTGCTATTGAAACAACAATTTATGCAAAATATTTAAAGTTATACCCTAGTAAACAAAGAGATTTCTTTGAAAACTCACTTGCTATTAAAACAAAATATCAACTCTCTCTATATAAAGACTTAATGAAATTTCCTCGTTCGCAGGAAATAATAGAATTACAAAAAAATATAGAAAATAACATCAAAGAGTTTATTAAAAACAACGAAATATTACATAAAAATTTTCCACAACCAATTATTAATTTAACTGATAAAGAAATAAAAGTCCTTGACAAGTTTTTCCAAAAACAAAAATTACATTCGCAAAGTGTATATTTTTTATTAAAAGAAATACAAAAAATAGAACCCAAATTCGCAAATACACGATATAATTCACACGACATCTTTTATCATTTTTATGATGAAAATTCTACAATTCTCCATGGTAATTTATATTATTGGAATGAACAACCTACTTTAGACAAATATAACTTGTTAATAATCAGTAGCCATTTAATACGAATATTAACATATATTGAAGATATAATTAAAGATAAACTCTCTCCAGATATCCAGCGAGATTTAGAAAAAGAAATAAAAAAATTAATAGAATTAGAACTTAAAATAGATTTATCTTCCACTTCTTTTCCTGTTTGCTAAAATCAACATTTCCTTCGGCTAGGTTCATTAATTCACGTAAGGTCAAATTGCGCGGGTTTCGGTATTCCAAAATATCTGCTACAACGCGGGGGGATAAATAACATAAATTAAGATAGCGCATAATCGTCCTTTTGCCCATATTATTGGCCCTTTCCATTTCCTTCATATTAAGGCCGCGCTCAAGCATCTTTTTAAATTGCCAACCGCGGGCAAGGCCGCGCACCAGACTTTCATTTATCTGCCGCACAGTTAAAATATTTTTTGAGCCCAAGTTCTGCAATTTTACCGACGAAATATTATCAACTATAAAATTATCGCGTATATAAATTTTTTCGTCAATTCTTTCCAGCGGCAATAATTTATCCGTTGGTTGAACTGTAATTTTCGGGCAATTACCTAAATCTTTTTTAATTTGACCTTCGTCTAAAAATACGGTAATATAATGTGCCTTTTCAACTGTTTGGCAAATAACTTTATTAACCCACGCTTTCATTTGCTCGAGGGTGATATTATCCCGGTTTGCCAAAGGCTCAATACTGTCAAAATCGGTATTTTTAAGCATTTGAATAACAAAACTATCCAACTGCTCCGCCGGCAAATAATGCCCGCCCACACCGTTATAGTAATACAAAAACTTCCTACCCTGTTTTTTAGAAGAAGTCATACGGAAATTTTTGCCTTTATCATCAAATAATTTATCGGCAATAAATGTCTTGTGCAAACGATAATGGCTAAACGCTTGCGGGTCTTTAATTCTGCGGCGCACGATTTCCTGCACTTGCTCCCATAATTCTTGCGAAATTATGGCTTTATGGACACCGTTATAAATTTTGTTTTGGGCATAATGCGTAATTTTTCCGATATAGACAGGGTTTGTCAAAATACGCTGAATACTGCTTTTTTGAAACGGCTCGCCACCATGAGCGCGCTTGCTGTGTTTTGCAATCCATTTTTTGGTATAAAAACCTTGTTCGTTAAGCCAAAGCGCCACATTTTGCATATTTTGTATCTCGCTATATTTTTGAAAAATTTGCCGCACAATTTCGGCCTCTTTTTCATTAACAACTAAATGCCTGTCCTTAATATCATAACCAAGGGGGACTGTTCCGCCCATCCACAAACCTTTGGCTTTGCTTGCGGCAATTTTATCACGCACGCGCTCAGCGGAAACTTCGCGCTCAAATTGCGCAAAAGATAAAAGCATATTAAGGGTAAGTTTGCCCATAGAATTGCTTGTATCAAAAGACTGTGTGATAGACACAAAATTGCAGTCGTATTTTGAAAACTCCTGCATCATTTTATGGAAATCAAAAATTGAACGCGAAAGCCGGTCCACTTTATATACGACGACAACTTGTATATTTCGTGCGCGGATTTCTTCCAAAAGTGCCTGCAAACCGGGGCGTTCCATAGTCCCACCGCTGATGCCGCCGTCGGAAAATGTTTTGTAATACTCCCATCCGTTAAATGCTTGCGAGAGGATATAGGCCTTGCACGCTTCCTCTTGGTTTTGGAGAGAGTTAAACTCCATATCCAAACCGTGCTCCGTTGATTTTCTTGTATAAATTGCACAATTTATCTTTGGCATTTGCTATAATTCTCCTATACACATTAACGCTTATTATAGGGGGATAAGTCAAGTATGAAAATATTAAAAAATGAAGAAAATAAAGGATATCTTATTGAGGATATTATAAAAAATTCAAATGAATTATCTAAAGATGATAAAAATAGTTTTACAAAAATTAACAACATCTTAGTTAATATAGATGATGATTTATATGCATTATTATTTAATCTTGAATTTGCAACTAGAATTTCTTGGATTAAAAAAGATTCAAAATATACAAAATCGGAGATATTCTTGCTTGAATGTATGACTAGACTGTTGATATCGGAAATTATTTCTATATTATTTAGATTATGGGATACTGGAGAAGATGTTAATAGTTTGGCTGAAATTTGTAAGCTAATTAATAAAAGGAAAAATTTAAAAAAATTTATTATAGATACATTATATCCCTATAAAGATATAACTTCTACGGAAGCAAGAGAAATTATCCATAGGATTCCTCATGCTAAAAACCATATTTTATTAAAAACATTACAAAATTATCGTAATCATAAAATTGGACATAATTTGCGAACAGAATTAAAATCTCCAATGAATCCTCAATATGATGTATACTTAGGCAATCTAATGATATTGGCGGATTTTACTTTACAACTTGCAACTGATTTAAATAAAATAATACTTGGATATAATCATAATTTCTTAGAATTTCCAATAGGACATAAATGTGATTTAGCGTTAAAAGAAATAGAAAATATTCTAATAAATAAAAATTTTGAAAAAAATTCTTCGTTTCGAAAAGCTCCGTTTAAATATACTGATGATAATGAGGTAAGTCAAGAACTTTTAAAATCTCTTTTTAAACTTTAGCATATATTAGAACAAGTAAAGATAATATTTATGGAAAAGATTCAATATACAGAAAAAATAATTCTATTTATGGATATTTTAGCTTTTAAGTATATGGTTAAAAGATATCATCCTAATGAAATAAAAGATTTTTTAGAGTTTATTTATAAATTTTTAAAAGAACATCCATTACCAAACTATAAAATGTCACATTTTTCTGATTCATTAATTTTATCTTTTGAATTGCCTCCTGATGAAAATATGACTTATTTCTTTTCAATACTACAATTGTTAATGGTTAATTTATTACAAGGATCCAATATACTACTACGAGGTGGTATGTGTAAAGGATATATTTATCATACCAATGAATTTGTTTTTGGTCCTGGGGTTAATAAAGCATATAAAATAGAATCAGAAAAGGCAATATTTCCTCGTATTATTGTAGATGAAAGTATTGTTAATTGTTTTAATAATTGGAATAATAAAGCTGACCCTCAAAAAGGAGAAGCCCAATTAGAATCTTTTTTTGAACTCGATTTTGATAGAAACTATATCTTTAATTATTTAAACTCTGCTGAAATAGAAGAGTATAAAGAAACAATTAAAAGTCATTTTATAGAACAGCTATATGATATTGAAGACGATAAAATTAAGCAAAAATTAAATTATGTTATAGATAAATTATCTTAATATAAAATATGGATAATAGCATATATTTAACACGTATATATTTTCAATTGGTTTAATTTTCTATTGAACAAATATATAAATAATATCTAATATCTCAAATAAATAATAAAGAGAATATTGCACCTAATATTCCTAATATCCCAATAAACCAACAAAAATGTATCAATAAAGAATACAAAAAAGTATCTTTAAATGGAACAGAAAAATTTTTAGTATAACTTTCGGCATATTCTTCTTTAGGGAGATATTCTCTTATTTTATCATAATGAATTTCCCAGTTTGTATTTCCTGGTGACATACTTATAAATCCTTCATCTTCTAACCAACTTAAAATATTGGATGCTTGAGCGGAAGATTCGAAATTAGATCGTAATATACCTAAACTTACTTTATGAGTCCGAACTATTATTTGTAAAGCTTTAATTTGTTCTTCATTACTTAATCTAAAATTATTTTTCATTATAAATATTCTCCACTAATATTCTACTTAAAATGTCTTTTGCACCATACCAATTTATTGATTTATTATATCATATTACATTAAAATTCTGCTGAATAAAGGTAAAATTAAGCAATATTTAGATATTCGTATAAATAATACTATAAAACAAAAATTACCTAGTTAACCCGAAGAATTTCGGACCGCTGACATGGCTGCCGACTATTTTTTCTGCAACGGCAGTTAAATTTGTAAATATTTCGCCGTTCCACTCATATTCTTTTTCGCCTTTAACGGTAACTTGATATGTCCGCCCTTTATAGGTTTTTGTGAGTATCGTTCCGTCGGATAAAGCATAACGCTTTTTGTGAGCATGTTCAATATATTTTTCAGGATTAGTCGCATATCTATCAAGCCGCGTGATATATTTTTCCTGTAATTTACAACGCTCCAATTCACATTGAATTGCATACCATAAAGGGCGTAATTTTGCCTTTATTCCCTTGACGGAATATGGGTAGAAAATCCGCCAATAAAACTGCATTTCTTTGGCGGAAAGATTTTTTAGTTCCTCAAAACTTTTTGGAAGGTAGCTCTTGTTTCTCATATAAAATACCTTTAATTTTACGGATTTGCCATACGGCATTTGTTTGTTTACAATATGCCCGGGCCAAAATCTCTAAAAATTTAGCGGCAAACAAGATGATTTCTTTATCGCGCAAATTTTTAGGAGGCCGCCCAAGCGGATTGCCGGAGCGACCTTTTATAAAGCGGCCTGAATTTGGTGGTAGTTTAGGCGTCATTTATTAAGCCCGAAGAAAACATAACCTCTGATTTGGCGTTTGACGATACTCATAGCCACGCGGGAAATGCTTTTAAATATTTTACCTTCGTATTCAAAGCCGTTTTCCAGCACTTTTACTTCTATAATTTTACCGCGGTAAGTTTTGAGGATGCTACTGCCCGGTATAGGTAAGCGAATATCACGCGGATGTATAGAGATTTTTTCAAGCGGGGTTGTTTCTTGTATAATTGGGCTTTCCACACGCAAAACAGCCGGCTTTGATTTTATATTTTTAGATGAAGTTTTAATTATTTTTTTCATTTTTCTCTCCTTAAACCTGGGCCACAGCCCGGTATTCATATTCATGCTTCTTTAGAGAAAAAAGTCAAGTTATTTATAATCAATTAAAAATTGGCGTTTAGCTTTTTAAACGCTCAACAACTTTTTCATAATTCTAGTAACTTCTTCTTCGTCAAGGCCTAATTTTTCAATATGTTTTTTGCATTCCTCGGCAGAGGGCATATTCTTTGCTATTTGATATATCGTCTGAAATGATTGATATTCACTCATCAGTTTTTCAGTTTCAAAAGAAAGTTTTGAGGCATTCCTTAAATCTTCTTCCATACCGCCGGTTAGAAATTTATCTTCAGTCGTGTCAAATTCTGCTTTTTCACGCATAAAATCAATATATTCTTGGCATTTACGAATAAAACCCCAATATAAAAATTCTTCCATTTTTTGGCACTCAATATATTCTTCTTCCGTCGGGCGCGGCATAGTGCGGCTTTCAGCTAATTCCTTATAAAGCGTTTCCTTATCTTGCGGCGGTAAATTTACACTAACAAGAGCATTATCAACGCCCTGCCAATATTCATATTCGCAAGGCAAATCTTTAAAAATATCCGCAACTATTTGCTGATAAATGTAATACGACAGAACATCAGACAAAAGCAAAGCCGTTCCAAATGCCTTTTTGCCGCTTTGTTGCTTGAACATAGCATTTAAATTTAAGTCGCATTTCATCGGATCGCATTTGCGGTTAGAAGATAAAATTTTATTCTTATACAAAAAATCATTTATCTTTTCTTCCGTCAAATATCCTTCTTTTATCAGACGGTCAAAAAATTGCTCAGCCTTTTTTCTGTGCCTGCCTTTACCTTGCAAAGTAAATAATAATTTTTGGCTTTGTATATCGCCGCGTAATGCTTTATTGGTTAATTGACGGGCGAGCCCTTGCTCTTTTGTTATGCGCGAGCCGTCTGTCAAAGTAATGCTGGTATTCAGTTCGCGCTGAATAAAATCAAGTATATCCTGATTATTATACTTCGGGCGGCCTTTGGGATTGCCGCTTTGCCCTTTTTGGAATTGTGTTTTCTTGGGCGGTTTGCCGTAACCTACATCATACTGCTTTGGGGATGATTCTGCTTGCGCAGATAGTTCTTTTTCTTCTATCGTCATTTTTGCTCCTTCATCCCTTACTTTTCTTGCGAAAAGCCCACCGCTTTGTATTAAAGCATTTTTTCTACCTTTTGTCAAACTTTTCTATTTTTAACAGAAAATTGACAAAGCAAACGAAAATAGTTATAATATATTTAATTCTATATACGGAGGGGAAAATGCTTTCCGCCAAACAACGCAAAATTTTAGAAATAGCAGCAAAAAAACCGCAAATAACCCTGGCTGAACTTGCCAAAGAATTGGGCTTAAAATCAGTCAGCACCGTGCATACTCATATTCAAAATTTAATCAAAGAAAATTTTTTGGAACGCCGGGGCCGCACTTTAATCTGCACAAACCGCGATGTTAATGAATTTACGCCTATTCCTTTTTACGGGTTTGCCCAATGCGGGGACAGCGATATTTTCGCCGAAGAAAATATTGTGGACTATGTTAATATGCCCACTAAATTTTTGCCGACACCTACGCATGATTTATTTTTTATTAGGGCAAAAGGCGATTCCATGGAGCCGTTTATTAATGAAGGTGATATGCTGATGTTCCGCAAAACAAACGGCAATTTGCCGCCTGTAAACAGCGTTGTTTTATGCCGCAGGGGGGAAGGTTTAAAAATCAAGCGTTTAAGCAAATTCAACAGCGAGAACGGCACGAGTTATCGTTTGGTATCGGACAACAAGGCCAAATATGAGCCCTTTCCGGCAGACGAATCTGTTCAAATTTTAGGCAAACTTGTCAAAATGAATTGAGAGGATATTTATGCAAAAAGATTTACAATTTTTACTATACACTACCCCAAGCGAAGATATTAAAATCAACGCAGTTATTAAAGATGAAACCCTTTGGCTAACCCAAAAAGCTATGGCTGAGTTGTTTGGCTGCTCAACAGACAATATTTCTTTACATTTAACAAACATATTTTCAGAAGGAGAATTGACATCTGAAGCAACTACCGAGGATTTCTCGGTAGTTCAAAAAGAAGGAATACGTAATGTTAAAAGAACTCTTACTTTTTACAATCTTGATGCTATCATTTCAGTCGGATATCGTGTTAATTCCGCCCGCGCTACACAATTCCGTATTTGGGCTACAAAAGTCTTGAAGGAATATATCCAAAAAGGCTTTGTTTTAGATGATGAACGCTTAAAACAAGGAACAACAGCTTTTGGTAAAGACTATTTCAGAGAACTGTTGGAGCGTGTCCGTTCCATCCGTGCAAGTGAAAGACGCATTTGGCAACAAATTACCGACATTTTTCAAGAATGTAGCATTGACTATGATAAAAATTCTAATATTACCCAAGAATTTTTTGCTACTGTACAAAATAAATTTCACTATGCAATTACCGGCAAAACCGCTGCAGAAATCGTATTTCACAAGGCAGACAGCACCCAAGAACATATGGGGCTTAAAACATGGTCCGGCGCACCGGATAAGCGTATTTTAAAATCGGATGTAAGTATTGCTAAAAACTACCTTGCCGAAGACCAAATCCGCCGTTTAGAGCGTACTGTAAGCGGTTATTTTGACTATATTGAAGATTTAATTGAAAGGGAAAACACATTTACCATGGAACAATTTGCCGCAAGCGTAAATGAGTTTTTGGCTTTCCGCAAATTTCAAATTTTGCCAGACAAAGGCAGTATTAGCCACGAACGGGCCAAAAAACATGCCGAAGCCGAATATGACAAATTTAACAAGACGCAAAAGATAATATCCGACTTTGATAAAAGCATCAAAAAATTAGAGGCAAAAGTAAACAAAAAGGAACAAAAAACTAAATGATTTTACAACGATTATCAGAATATTTTGGGGTATCAAAAAGTATATTTAAACAAAAAGGAATCTTTGATGCTATTATTGGCGTAGATTCCGGATTTTACCTAGACCCGACATTGCTCAAAAACACACGTATTCCTGAGTTTAAAGGATCTTATGTAAAAGTAGAAGAACACTACAAAAAAGCCTTTTCTCTATTAAAAATCGCTTGTCAAAATAATAATCATAAAGCTTGGAACCTTGCAATTCGATTGTGCACCCTTCAAGAACCAAAGGGAATATTTTTAGGATACGGAAAAACATCAGGAAGAGGCGTTGGGAAAAAATTGGCACAACAACTGCTTATTTCTGCTAAAAAAATATGGGAAATGGGGGTTGATGACCCTCAAGTTATAGCTTTATTAGGAATTTTAGAAGAAGGTTTTGGAGCTGACAGAATTAGTGATATGGCTCTCAACATAATTCAAGAAAATTTATTAGACTATACTTACCGTATAACAAAAACCCTATCTCTCAAACCAGTTTCTCGTTTTAAATACAAAAAAGGAGGTAAAATATACATATTACCTACTAACCCTTTAAATCCAAAAGAACCCTTATTACTTATACCTACAAGTTTGTTAAGAGCACTACCGGCATCTAATGAGCATATATGGGACTCCTTTGATGAAAATCAAGAATTAAGACAGAGAGTTAACGAGATATTAGGAAATAGCTTACAAAAAGCTCCCAAAAATTATGTAAAAGAAACTGTTTTAAGTAGCAAAGATAATGTATTAGTTTTCCTAAAAGCATTTAAGAATTTAGTTCTCAGCGGTTATGATTTTGAATCAGATCCTGAAGTGAAACTGCAATGGCTAGAACTTGGTAAAGCATTGTCTAAACAATACCCGTTAAAATTAGAAATACCAGCAACTGCAACTAGTGAAAATATCAAAGAAGTTATACGAAAAATCATTTGGCAATTCAAATTTGTTATAGAAAACCATGGCTGGACTAAATATCTATACAAATCTGATGGAAAAGTACATAATGAAGATTTTATACAAAAATTATTTTTGGCTGTGGCTATATCTTACTGCAAAGCTAACAATTTGGATATAAGTCCAGAAACCGACCAAGGTAGTGGTGCAATAGATTTTAAAATCAGCAGAGGATTTAAACATAAATTTCTGGTTGAACTTAAATGGGATAAAAATAAAAAACTCGTAGATGGTTTTACTCAACAACTTCCTAGGTATGCAGAATGCGAAGAAACAGCAAATTGCTTTTTTGTAGTGGTAGAAGTATCTAAAAACAGTAAAAATCTTAAAAAACTAGAAAAAACATATTACTTAAGGAAAGAACAAGGAATAGAACAACCCGAGCTATTTATTATTGATGGAAAAATAAAACCAAGCGCAAGTAAGTTATAAGTGAAACATACTAAGAAGAGAAAATATATTTTTTTCGGAAAAGGACTTCAAAGTTAACATCTTAATATTTTTCCCTGTTACTCTGGGTAGGAAATTTGGAGCGTTTTAATAATAATTTCTCAAAAAAAGGGGGGGAAAATTGTTGCCATATATCAAAATCCTAACAGCAAACCCCTACAAAACACCTGTTATTTGCTTTTAAATAGCTGACAAATAGGGAAATCCTACCTTACACGCAACCATACAGAAAATCAACTAATTTGACCATGGCAAAAGTGTCTTGGCAACAATAGGCAAGCAAATCTTGGCGCAGTTTTTGGACAGTAGAATTTTTTAATCTTTTAAAACTTCTTTTACTTGTTCAATTATTTGCTTTGCTTTATTAAGGTCTAATCCTGTTTGTTTGGCAAGTTCTAGCATATCTTCCGTATTTGGTAAACCTTTACCCAGAACTGTTGTGGTATGTTGTCCATTAAAACCTTCACAAGGAACTATATCGTAAGCAGGGGAAACTTGCCATTTCCCTTCATCATAAATAAAAGAAAAATTCTTTGCGTGGTCGTCTTTATTTCCTATAAGAACATTAAATGCCATTAAACGAAATATCTTTTCTGCTTCAAGCATATCGTGAGTTAAAAATAAGGTTGCTTCAATAAGTGTTTTATAGTCTAAAGAAGGTAATCTAAAGTTTGCATTTAATAAACCTGCAGCCGTATGCATATGAATACGCTTTTGCAAAATTCTATCAAAGCGTTTAACTCCAAAATATTTACCTTCAAATAATCGTGTTTCTGGCATAATAAGCCCTGCTTTTTTAGCAAGTAAGGAGTATTTATACTCTATTTCACCTATATTTAAAGGATCTTGAGTATTTCTAAATTTAATTAACCACTCTTCCCCGTTGATAGTTAGTAGAACTTTCGGTCTTGCCCCACCTGAACTACCACCTTTTGCTACAAGGGTTGATAAATCATTACTCGGTTCATCATTTAAGATTTTTTGTGTTTCTTGTTCTAAATAAGAAAGGCTTTTATCTGCTTCTTCTTTACCTATCGGATGGCTTGGTTTATAAGTCAAAGCGCCCATTGTTTTTGGCCCTATAATACAAAGCCAGTCTAAGGGGGATAATTGTGTAGGGTTTATACCTTGTTCTCTAAGTAATCTATCTATAAGTAATCTACCCCAACCGTCAGGTAAACTATCATTAAAAACACCGAATAAACCATCAAAAGGTTCCCATTTACTTGTAAAAACACCTGTTTTTAAAGGTAATATCAAGGGGGAAATTGAAAAACCGTTTTGTATCCAATCTGGGTGATATTCAAAAGCACAAAGATTATCAGGGCGTAAAGCAAGTGTTCCAACTAGTTGGTTATTATAAAAAACTTCTAAAGATTTAACTTGTTTAAACATTTTTTCGCCCTCTCTGACGGGTTTTATTCTTTTGCCCGTCAATAATATCTTCAATATTTTGATAGTTAACCTTTGTAAATAATTGTTTAAATTCTTCTGTAGCATCAAGTGCCACAGCCAGTTTTAAGAGTGATTTTAAAGATATTTCCGCCTGATTTTCAAATCTTTGTAAAGAACCAAGACTTACACCTGATTTTTTAGATAAAGCCGTTTGTGTTAAATTTA
>JAZUQO010000032.1:0-40302 GCA_045605725.1 Elusimicrobiaceae bacterium | reverse complement strand
TTGTTAAGGCTGGCAACCCCACGTGTCATGTAAGCACCGGGATTTTCAGGATTAATTTCTAAAGATTTATTTATATATTTAAGGGCCTCATCCGTTTTACCTTGCCCTACTAAAATACCGCTTAAGCCATCATAGGCTTCTGCCATATTGGGATTAAGTTCTATGGCTTTTTTATAATCTTTTTCCGCAGAGGCGGCATCATTTAATCTGGCATTGGTAATTGCTCTGTTGTAGTAAGCGGAAGCCTCATTAGGATATTTCTTAATTAAATTATCCCAACTCTTTAAGGCTTCATCATATTTACCATTATTAAAAGCATTCGCACCAGCGATAAAATCTTGATCTTGCCTTGGGGAAGAAACCTGTTTGCCTTCCCATAAATTTTGCATCTCTTGAGCCTGTTTTACCCCTTCTTTATTGCCTTGTTCTTTATAAGCCTCCAATGCTTGTTGAATATCTTGTTTGGCACCTTTTTTGTCCCCAATTATGTCGCGGGCAAGGGCGCGATTATATAAACTGGAACCGTCTTTTGAATTTAAACTGAGGGCTTTTGTATAATCGGCGATTGTAGCGTTAGGATCCTTGGCGGCCATATTAATTTGCGCTCTTTGTTTATACAAATCTGCTTCATCAGGGTTTAGTTCAATTGCTTTATTTATTGCTCTTAAAGCACCTTCAATATCTCCTGCAGCTTGCTTCTTATAAGCCTCATCTTTATAATCGAGAAAAGATTTTTCTGCAGTTTCTTGTTTAAATTTTTGACTTGCCTGCGCACGCATAGATTCGGCATAACTTTCAAAATCGGGCATTACGCCGGGTTCGCTGCCGGCTTTCTTTTGTGCTTCTTTAAACTTTTCAAGCATACCGTTTCTGTTTGATAAAGCCGACATAAGTTGGCTTGTATATTTTTGATTTAAAGCCTCGTTTGAAGAAGTCTGAAAAGAGTTTTGTGCATTTTGATTTTTTTTATTATTTGCTGCAACCGGTTTATTAATAGTATTTCCTTTTGCTTGGGCAAGTAAGGCTGAAGATGCCTCGTAACCTTGTTTTGCCTGTTCATAAGACTTTTTATTTGCAGATTTATTAAAAATATTTGCCGCTTGTTTAAAATCAGACTTTGCCTGAGCATAAGAACCTGTATTAATATTGGCCAAAGCCCTGTTAAAGAAATTTTCACCTTTGGAAGAATCAAGATTTATAGCAACAGATAAATCACGCTTGGCTGCTTCATAATTACCCATCATATAATTAACTGCCCCTCTGTTCATATATGCTTGCAAATTACGACCATCGTAATAAAGTGCCCTGTCATAAAAAGGCAAAGCCTCTTTTAATTTGCCTTGCTTGGCAAGATAATCGGCCTTTTGCAAGTAGGCATTTGAATCTTGGGGATTCATTTCTATATATTTATCCAATGCGTCAAGCATATTTATTGAGCCTTTGAAAGCAGGTTTTTCCTGCTTAGGCTGGGCCGTAAGTTTTTGCTGTTGCTGAGTTTGGGTAGTTTCTTTTTGCGGTATAAACAGCATTACACCTAAACCAATAATAATACCTATAATAAGACTGATAACTATTTTCATAAATTAGATCTCCTCCCGAACTGAACTATGCGGGCAACGATTTTTGAGTAAACAAAATGAGCAATGTTCTAAATTCGGTTCAAATTCTTCTTTTAAAATATGTTCGCCTGTTTTAACAAAAATTTCCAAAATTTCTTCCTCGTTAAAATCTTTAAAATCGGCACTTGCTTTTGTATTATTTGAAACAAAATATATGGAGGCTTTGCCCTCTTTCATATTCCAATACCTTTTTGCTCCGACACTGTAAATGCCAAGTTGTAAAGAATCTTTTGCTTTAAAATCCATGTCCGGTTCCAAATCGGTTTTATAATCAATAACCTCCCAAGTATCTTGACCGATTTTGTCTATACGGTCAATTTTGCCGCGTATAGTCCATTCCTGATAATCAAAAATAAATTCTTTTTCCGTGGAAAAAATTTCGCTTTCGCGTTTTTCATCGATGGCAGCATATTGCTGAAGCATCTCTTTACCTTTAAGGTAATATTCCATCTGCTCGCCGGCACTTTGATAACCGCCGCTTATAAAATATCTGTTATAAAACTTTAAAATGCCATTAAAAGATTTTGCACTGTGGTAGGCTTCCAGTGTCCTATGTATGCTTACGCCAAGTGAACTTGCCGCTATAAGACCTTCCTTAATACCTTTTACATATTTCTGCTTAAAAAGGAAAGGACATTCCTTATAGGTCTTTACTTTAGAATAATTAAGTTCGCGCGGTTTATACTCAAACATTTTTGTGCCTTAAAAAATGGACCAAAGTATCGCCATATTTTTCTTCTCGGAAAATCTCAAGATTTTCTGGCACTTTAAAAGTTTCTTTTTTGTGATGTTGGGCAACTAAAACACCTTGCTTTGAAAGCAAATTACAAAGAGAAATCTGTGCCAAAACCGGCTCTGTAAAACTTAAAGGATTATTCTTTATATCCCTGTAAGGTGGCCCCATAAATATTATGTCAAAACCTTCCGTAGGAGCATAAGCCACCAGCCATTTAAGTGGTTTTAATAAATCTCCTTTTAAAACTACGGCTTTATCTGTAAACCCAAGATGAACGAGATTACGTTTGACATTTTTTATACATGCCAATTCCCAGTCAACCATAACCACTTTTTGGGCGCCACGGGAAATAGCCTCCAAAGAGACATTGCCCGTACCGCAAAATAAATCAAGCATAAAAGAACCTGGTATGCGAGGGCGTAAAATATCAAAAACCGATTGTTTAATCCTATCGGAAATGGGTTTTACCGGTAGTTTTTTCGATACAGAAAATATCTTGCGTCCGCGCGCTATGCCTGCAATAATTCTCATTTAAATGTGCGCAATGCCCTCTTTTATTGCATAACGAATTAAATCTGCCTGTTTATGTAATTTAAGTTTATGCATAATATTATTTCTATGAACATGAACCGTATTCAAAGATAGGCCAAATTCATCAGCGATTCTACGGCTTGAATAACCTTCTGCTACAAGTTGCAAAATTTCTTTTTCCTTTGCTGTAAGGATATGTAAACTTCTTCTGCCGCTGGCCTTATTTAAAAAGCCTTCAAAAACATAGTTGGAAATGTTTGAACAAAGAAAGAATTTGCCTTTTGAAACATCTTCTATGGCCTTGATAACTTCTTCTATCGTAGATACTTTAATAACAAAACCGTTAGCACCCGCTCTGATGGCTCTTTCTACGGAGACTCTATCATCATACATACTCAAGATAATGACTTTGGCATTTTTTCTTAAACGTTTTAGTTTTTTTGTCGCTTCTATGCCGTTTAAGATAGGCATAGAAATATCCACAAGGAAAATATCCACCTTTAAATCTTTTGGCAAATCAAGCAATTCTCTGCCGTTAGATACCTCTGCAACAACCTGGATATCTTTGCTTGTTCTTTCAAGGGCGGCCTTTATGCCGCTGCGGACCATCACATGGTCATCTGCTATTACAATATTTATCATAGTCTCTTCCTAATATAAGATATTTTGGGACAGCGCACTTTTACAATTGTTCCTTTTCCATGTTTCCCTTTTATATCAAATGTTCCGCCTATACAGGCAGTGCCTTCTTTCATACCAAGTAAGCCCATATTTTTGATCGAATTAGATTTTTTACTTTCATAACCGATACCGTCATCTTTTACCGTAAGTAAGATAGAGGCTTTATTTTCCTTTAAGCACACCCATATATTCTTGGCTCTTGCATGTTTGAATACATTATTTATTGATTCCTGAACACAACGATATAAAACGATTTTGACTTCTTCGGATATCTTTACTTTATCATCAATTTCACAAGAAAAATGAAATTTTATTTTTGAAGAAGACTTAAGACTTTCCATCAAATCTTTAATAGCGGAATTTAAACCGATTTCTTTTAATTGAGGAGGGCGTACAGATATTATTATTTTACGCATCCTTTTAGTAATATCTTGAATAGCGTCTTCAAGTTCGCGAACTCTTTTTATGGCGGAACTCTGTTTACCCTCTAGAAGATCTGCTTTTAAAATACTTATTATGGAATTTAATAAAACAGCATTTGAGCCGACCTCATCATGAAAGGCCGAAGCAATTTGGCGTTTTTCCTCTTCCCTCACTTTTAATAAAATGCGGGCAAAACTATCCCCCACACTATCTGCAACAATAGTATTCTGTTGATTTTCGACATAAATACTTTGTAATTCTTTTACTATACAAAATAAACTTTCAACCCGCCCCCAATTTTTCTTAAGAGGAATTATGGTTGTCTCATAAAAGGAAGTCTTTTCTCCGGATAAAAACCAAGAATATACTACTCTTTGATTTTCAAAGGCTTTTTTATAAGAAATCTCGTGGATATCTTTTCCCTTTAAAAAGATGGATTTATTTATCTGACCTTGAGAATTATCATACAAAACATCAAACTTGCCCCCTTTAAACAAACGATAAACAAAAACATATTTAGCATCCGGGACAATATCTATGAAAGAATCTTTTTCTAATTGAGGTTTTGTATACAACATAAAATAGGTCTCTCTACTTATTATATATTATTTTACCATTTTTATTTTGCCTTTCATAATTGCTATAATAAATATAAATGAGAATTTTGAGATCCAAAATATTTATCTTTTCTTTCATAGGTTGCGCTTTGTTTTTTATTTTAGCCAGCGCAGGGGTATTGTATTTTATTTTATCAGGTATGCCGCCCGTATATGAACTTGAGGAATATACTCCTTCCCTTACGAGTAAACTCTTCGATAAAAACGGTAAACTTATTTATGAATTTTCCGTAGAAAAAAGGCAAATGGTTCCGCTTGAAGATATACCTGTTGATATACAAAATGCCGTTATTTCTATGGAAGACAGAAACTTTTTTAACCATGCGGGTTTTTCCACAAAAGCAATTTTAAGGGCTTTAATTAATGACGTCGTTTTGGGTAAAGCGGCACAAGGTGGTTCTACTTTAACACAACAATTATCAAGAGGCGTATTTTTAACCAAAGAGAAAAAGATTATTCGTAAAATAAGGGAAATATTTTTATCCGTCCAAATTGAAGCCCTGTTCAGTAAACAGGAAATTTTAAAACTCTACCTAAACGAAATTTACTTAGGTGAAGGTGCTTACGGAGTAAAAGCCGCCGCTAAAAAATATTTTGATAAAGATTTGAGCGAATTAACTTTGGGAGAAAGTGCCATGCTTGTCGGCATTATTCCTCTACCAAGCAGGTATAATCCTTTTGCAAATCCGCAAATGGCTAAAACAAGACGGGCTTTAGTTTTAAATTCTATGGTAGAAACTGGCTTTATTACTAAAGAAGAAGCCGAAAAAGCAAAACAAGAACCTTTGCCGCAACGTTCCGTAAGTACTGATAAACCGGGGCTTTATTTTATCGAGTATGTCAGAAGGATTTTAGAACCTAAATACGGTGTTGAAACTTTCTGGAAAGGCGGATTAAATATTTATTCCACAATTGATATTGATAAACAGGCTAAAGCAGAAGAAATTATGAATGCAAAATTGCACGAATATGACTTGAAAATAGCCCAAAATCTTGGTATTGAAATTGTCCAGGAAGATACCCCCAGCGAAGAAAATTTGGAAGAAGAAGATACTACTACTCAAGAAAAAAAGGAACAACAAGAATATCCTAAATTACAAGGTGCATTTTACGTAAGAGATGTAAAAACAGGGGCAATACGCGTTATGGTAGGCGGAAGGGATTATGAAGAATCACGTTTTAACCGCGCAACTCAGGCAAAGCGCCAGCCCGGTTCTTCATTTAAACCCTTTGTCTGGATGGCGGCTTTGGAAAAAGGATATACCCCTTCTTCTTTAATAAAAGACTTGGAAATGGTCTTCTATTACGACGGTAAAAACTGGCGTGTTTTTGATGAGGCAAAAGACCAATACTCTTTGCAACTTGCAGCCCAGCCTTTTATGTTAAGTAAAGATTTTGATGTTTGGGCCCCTAAAAATTTCGGCGGGCGTTCTTCCGGTTTTACAACTTTAAGAAGGGCTTTGGAACTTTCAAAAAACTTAGCGGCTATTAACCTTATTGATGCCGTAGGTGTTGACAAGACAATAAATGTAGCAAGAAGAGCAGGTATTACCTCTGCTTTGCCAAAAGCGCCGGCTTTAGCATTAGGTGTTTCTGTCGTTACACTGGAAGAACTTACTAATGCTATGAGCACTTTTGCAAACGGTGGAATACAAACCCCTTCTTATGCTATAGAAAAAGTGGAAGATCAATACGGACGTCCTCTTGAAGAACATATCCCTTATGAAAAAGAGGCCTTCTCTCCACAAAATGCTTTCTTACTTATTAATATGATGAAAGGCGTTGTTCAAAGAGGAACCGGTGGGGCGGCGCGCATTTTAAACAGACCTGTTGCCGCAAAAACAGGGACTTCCCAAAGCCACAGGGATACTTGGTTTATCGCTATGACGCCTCAATTTGCCAGTGGTGCTTGGATGGGTTATGATGATGATACTTCACAAGAAACGGGTAAATGGACCGGCGGTGGCGCCGTTGCACCGTGGGCAAGTGCAATACTTGCTGAAATTTTAAAAGATGAACCCGTAACAGATTTTGCCGTTCCGGAAGATATTTCTTTTAGTTTTGTTAACCCGGAAACAGGTAAACTTGCAACCGCTGCAGATAAAAACAAAATACTTGAAGCCTTTAAGAAAGGGACTGAACCCCTTTCTTTCTAAAAACCTTATATAAAAATTATGCAAGAAAATTCTTTACAAATACCTTCCTGTCAAGCGGCTGCTTATTATCTTTCTTCTTTAAATAAGAAGAAAATGCTTATCGCTGTGAATGATGAAAAAGAAATAGAAGAATTTTCTTGTTCTTATGAAAGTTTTTCAAAAGATAAGATATTAACGATCGGTGAAGATAATAATTCTCTTCACAGCGCATTAAACGAACTTTTAACAAAAGAAGAACAAATTATATGTACCCTTTACAAGAATCTTTTTATTGAAGTGCCCGGTAAAAAAGATTTTAAAAATTCACTTTTAAATTTAAAAAAAGACCAAACTATAAGTAGAAGTATTGTGGTAAATTTCTTAAATGACAATGGCTATAAAAGAACTGACTTTACCGAGCAAAAAGGCGAATTTGCCCTACGTGGAAGCGTGGTGGATATTTTCCCGATAAACAGTACATTTCCTTTGCGTTTATATTTCAGCGCTAGTCAAATAACCAGTCTTGCTTTTTTTGATATTGATACCCAAAACACAAAAGAAACTTTAGAAGAAATTACACTTTTGCCGGCAGAACAGAAAGACAATTTTTCTTCATTAATGAACTGGACAAAAAATTTTGATTATTATTTATGGAATCCGGAACCTGATCTTTTAGAAAAAATTAAAGAAGTAAAAGTCCTTTCCCCTTTAGGTAAGCAAGATTCTTTTTTAAGGCTTAATGAAAGTTTTAACAGCAATTTAACCTTATTAGAAAATTATTGTTCTGATTTACTAAAAAAAGATTTTAAAATTATTTTTTACACTTTAAATTCCGGAGAAAAACAAAGACTTGAAGAAGTTTTCAGCCAATATCAAACTCTTTCAAAACTACCCCTGCTCATTGCGCCTTTAACAAAGGGATTCATTGATATAAAAAACAAAAAGGCTTTTATTACTTCCAGCGAAATTTTTAACAGAACTTATAGAAAAACTTCCCTAGTAAAAGACTTAGACATTAGCAAAACACGTATAAAATTTAAAGATTTACAAATAGGGGACTATATCGTTCACCAAGAGCATGGTATAGGAAGATACGGAGGAATAAAAACTTTAATTAATGATGATATTCCGCTTGACTGTCTGTTAATAGAATATAAGCACGGGGAAAAACTTTATGTTCCCATAAATGATTTTAGAAAGATACAAAAATATATCGGAGTAAAAGGCAAAGCCCCCAAAATATCATCCTTAAGTTCAAATACCTGGCGGGAAGTAAAAAAACGCGTTAGAGAAGATGCCCAAAAAATAGCAAAAGAAATTTTAACATTGGAAGCCTTAAGACGGGCAAATGAGGCAACTATTTTAAACGGAGATGAGCGTATGGAAAGAGAATTTCAAGATTCCTTTCCCTATGAGCAGACAGCAGATCAGACAAAAGCAATCGGTGAAATTTGTTCTGATTTAACAAGCCCTGTACCTATGGATAGAGTTCTTATAGGAGATGTAGGTTTTGGTAAAACGGAAGTTGCCATGCGTGCTGCCTTAAAAGCCGTTTTAAGTCAAACTCAAGTTTTAGTTTTAGTACCGACAACCGTTCTTGCCGCGCAACATTATCAAACATTTTGTTCACGCTTTGCAGGTTTTCCGATAAACATAAAAATGATGAGCCGCTTCCAGACAAAAAAAGAACAAACAAAAATTGTTCAAGAGTTAAAAAAGGGACTTGTAGATATTGTCATAGGAACACATAGGCTTTTATCAAAAGATATTTCTTTTAAAAAACTCGGCCTTTGCATTATTGATGAGGAACACCGTTTTGGCGTAAAACAAAAGGAAAAAATAAAAGCAAAAGCACTTGGAGTACATACTCTAATGCTTTCCGCAACGCCAATACCGAGGACATTAAATCAATCTCTTTCTAGTTTAAGGCAAATGTCTTTAATCCAAACACCCCCGCAGGGACGTATGGCTGTTCAAACAATTTTAAGTCCGCAAGATGACGACCTTATCGCTCAAGCAATAAATAAAGAAATTCAAAGAGGCGGACAGGTTTTTTATGTTTATAACCGAGTCGAAAGTATGCCCCAAAAACTTGAACATTTAAAAAAACTTTTACCCCTTGTAAAAATTGCCTATGCACACGGACAAATGCCTGAAAAAGAACTGGAAGAAACTCTTTGGGCTTTTTATAATAAAGAATATGACGTGTTGCTTGCTTCAACCATAATAGAATCCGGACTAGATATAACAAATGCTAATACCTTGATTATTGAAGACGCACAAGATTTCGGACTGGCGCAACTTTATCAATTAAGAGGAAGAATCGGCAGAAGTGATAATAAAGCCTATTGTTATCTGCTTCACCCGAAATGGCTCCTTAATGGAGGAACTAGCCAAAACTATGCTTTAGATACTTTTTTTGGCAAAATAACTAAAAAGAAAAAGGATTCAAAAAGTGAGGCTATAAAACGTCTTGAGGCTATTATGGAATTTACGCAACTTGGAAGCGGTTTTAAACTTGCCTTAAGAGATTTGGAAATTAGAGGTGCAGGCGAACTTTTAGGGGTTAAACAAAGCGGGTATGCCGGCGAGGTCGGCTTAAGTATGTTTTGCGATTTAGTTGCCAGTGAAGTTAAAAGGCTAAAAGGTGAACCCATAGAACACAAATTCTATGCAACAACAAATTTACAAGTGCCTGCTTATATCGCGCCGGACTATTTGCCAAATGATGAAGAAAGATTAAAATACTATAAAGAATTTTTAGAAGCAACCTATGAAGAAAAACAAACTCTGCTTAAAAAACTTGAAGATATTTGCGGACCGGCACCTAAAGAATTAAAAAATTTACTTGAGGTTATGGAAATAAGTGCTAAAGCCGGAAAAATGTATATACGACATATTGAAGGTACACAAGACCATATTGATTTCTTTTTTAGGAGAAATTATAAAATGCCGACAGAAACTATAACAAAACTTTTGCAACTTTTTAAAGGACAGATAAAATTTCTATCTTCTCCGGCAGGTGATGGTTTACGGCTTTTTCAATCTAATTACGATATTTTAAAGAATACTAAACAAAATTTAGACTTGCTTAACAGGTATTTAAACTGCTAAACTTTAAGTATGAGGAAAATATTAATCGTTTGTCTTTTAACTTGTCTTTGCGCCTGCGCTAAAAAAGATGTGCCTTTAGAGCCGGTAACCCCTCTTGAGGAAAATGCTTTAGCCAAAGTTGCCGGTTATGTGATTACTCAGGAAGAATTTGATCAAAAAGCGCAATTTCTTGATGACTCTTTTCAAAAATATATAAAAACCCCGCAAGGTAAACAAAATTTTTTAAACTATCTAATAGGCGAAAAACTTTTGGAACAAGAAGCCCTCTTTAAAAATTTACAACAAGATCCGCAGTATCAACAGGAAATCAATGACATCATTAAACAACAGGAAGAAAGTTTAAAAAGAGCAAAGGAATTTCTTCTTAAGAAAAAACTTATGGAAGAACTTTATAACCAGGGTATTACTTATGTAAGTGAAGATGAAATAAAAAATTATTACAAAAAATATCCTTATGAAATTAAAATTTTGCAAATTGTATTAAATGATGCACTTGAAGCAGCCCAAGTTATGAATGCTGTAAAAAGTACCAAGACACAAAATAGTTTTAAAGAGGCGGTAGCAAGATTTTCAAAAGATCCTTTGGCAAAACAAAATAAAGGAGCCTTACCCCCTTTTATACCGGGTGAATATTTACCGGAAATCGAAGTTCCCGCAGCCAATTCCGCCACTGGACAAGTGCAAGGATTTATACAAACCCCTTTAGGATTTCATATAATAATGAAAGTAGGAGAAGAGAAATTAACCTATAACCAAGCAAAAGAGAGAATACAAAATATTCTCGAAAAGCAAAAGTTAGATGATTATTTAAGTTCTCTTAAAGATAAGTATGGAGTGGAGGTTAAAAATGAAACTAAATAAAACTATACTATTGGGCGCTTTAACAATGCTTGCTTTTAACGCCAATGCTAAAGTTATTGATTCAAGCGTAGCAACCGTTAACAGCAAGCCTATTTTAAGTTCTCAATACGATAAAATGACAAAAGCGGTTCTTGCTCAATATGAACAAAGAGCACCGCAGGTTCTTAAAGACCAAAACAGTGTAAATGCAATTAAAGCAGAAGTTCTTAATCAAATGATTTCAGAAGAACTTATGTTACAGGCAGCACAAAAAGAAGGCATCAAGATAAAAGACAGTGAACTTGCCGAAGCAATTAATTCTATAAAGCAACGCTTTTTCACAGATCAAACAGGCAAGGAAAGAAGCAAAAAAGAAGCCGAAGCAGCCTTCAATAAAGAATTAAAAAAAGAAGGAATGACTTATAAACAATTTGAAAATAAAACCAAGGAACAACTTGCCGTAAGAAAAATGGTGGATAGCATTGTAAAAGCCAATGCAAAAACTCCGACTGAACAAGATGTAAAACAACTTTTCGGTGATATTCAAATCCTTATGAAAGCAGATAAAGAAGCCGCAGAAAAAATCGGTAAAGAAAGAGTTGCTTTGGCTTTGCCTTTAGCAGCGAAATTAAACCAATTAACTGCTGAACAAATTAAAATTTCCCCTGTATTTATTAAGGCAGATAAAACTTTATCTAAAAATGCTTTAAAAGATAAAGAAAATGAAGCCAAGAAAATACGTAAAGAAATTAAAAACGGCAAAATAACTATGCTTGATGCTATTAAACTTTACTCTGATGATAAAACCCCCCTTGCAACCGGCGGAGAAGTTATCTTAATCAGAGGCATTATGCCAAAAGATTTTGATGAAAAAATATTTAATGTCAAGGTCGGTGATATAAGCGAACCTTTGCAAACAGAAGGCGGTTTCTATATCATAAGAGTTAACGAAAAAAGAGCAAAACAAGATGTAACTTTGGATAAAATTCAAAATGAACTCGGCCAATACATCTATGCTGCAAATATGCAAAAAGCAATGGAAGAATATTTAGTTTCTTTAAAGGATAAAGCCGATGTTAAGGTTATGATAAAATTTGATTATCAGGAACCTGCCAAAGAAACCCCGGCAGAAACAAAAAAAGAAACTAAAACAGAAGTAAAAAAATAATTTTTTAAAAAAGAAGGCGGCTGAAATATGCCGCCTTTTTTATTGTCACAAGTAAAATGAAAGAAAATAAAAAAACACTTATAATAACGCTTGGTGATCCATTAGGGATAGGACCGGAGATAACTCTTAAAGCCTTAAAAAATTTCCCCCAAAATAAGGCCGATTTTATTGTTATAGGTGACAAATTTTCTTTAAAAAATTTCGTTAATTTTCCCAATGTAAAAACATGCGAAGTTAAATCTGATTTCACAAAAACAAACAAACATTGCCCCACAAAATGGGGCGCAGATATTTCTTTTAAGGCAGTTTTAAAAGCCATTGAACTGCTAAAAGACAAAAAAGCCTGTGGCCTTATAACAGCACCGATCTGTAAAGAAGGATGGTCTGAAATAGGCGTAAAATGGACCGGACACACAGAACTTTTAAAACATTATGCAAAAAAAGACGGCGCATTAATGATGTTTAAAACTTCAAAATTAATGTGTGCACTTGCAAGTGAGCATTTCGCAATAAAAGATTTATCCAAAATTTTGACAAAGGGAAGAATAAAAAATTCTCTTGAACTTTTATTTAAAATTACCGGTAAAAATGCACCTATTGGTTTATCTGCTTTAAACCCGCATGCTTCAGACGGCGGAAAATTTGGAACGGAAGAAGAAAAGATTCTTATCCCGATAGTTAAAGAATTTAGAAGGAGAGGTTTTAATATATCCGGACCTATTCCTTCCGATGCACTTTGGCAAAAACATAAACTGGGTGTCTTTAAAGCAATTTTATGTTTACAACACGATATTGCTCTGCTCGGGATGAAACTTGCAACAAAAGAACCTATTGTTCATATAACTGCCGGTTTAAAATTTATCAGAACAAGCCCCGCCCACGGAACAGCCTTTGATATAGCAGGTAAAAATAAAGCAGATTCCTCAAGTATGCTTGAAGCCATAAAAACGGCCTGTAAACTTGCAAAATAAAATCTAGTAAAAACTACAACAGAATATATTAACCCCTTGTTGTTAAATGGTTCACTTAATATTATAATATTATCATAGGGGTTTTTTAGTGTTTAATAAATTACTGCGGATAATAACCGCTTTTTGTGTGCTTTTAAATTATCTTTATGTGCCTGTTTTTGCAGAAGAAAACAAGCCAGAGATTTTGCATTCTTTTGAAAACTCCGCCTTATCTAACCAAGAAAAACAAAAAGAATTTAAACTTTTTGATACAAACTCGTATGACTTTTTAGAACCGCAAAAACCTATTTTTTTACCTGAAGAACAAAGAGAAAACCAAACATCTAGTCCCGAAGATAACTACTATCAATATTCAAGAGCATATCTTGAAAAAGCAATTAAAGACATGAAAGGCGGTATTGAACTTGAACACCGCGGTTTGGAATATATGGAAATTTTAAACCCCTCTTTACTCTTGCCGATTTTTGGAACAACAATTTCTATGACGGGGCGCAAAACTTTCGGGCTTAATTACGCAGCAAAAAAATATAAAACAAAAGGAACCGTAAATGACGTTAATCAAAGCGGACTTAGTTTTGTACAAGAAATGCAACTAAAAGTTCAAGGTAAAATTAACGATAGAATTTTTGTTGATGTTGACTACGATGATCAGAGGGAAGACGAACAAAACATATCTTTAAGTTACCGCGGAAAAGAAAGAGAATTTGTACAAAGTGTGGACTTTGGTGATATTCAGGCAAGTTTACCGGGAACGGAATTTTTATCTTACAATCAAAGGGTTTTCGGTGCGAAAATGCACCTCCAACACGGGGGAGCAAATTTGTTTTTAGTAGGCAGCCAAAATAAAGGCGAAAAAAAGAGCAAACAATTTAAAGGCAACAGTGTTTTTGAAACTGTGCAAATAAAAGATACCGGTTATATCAGAAGAGTTTATTATGATTTGACTTTCGGCTGCAACAGCAGTTCCAGTTTTTGCGATACCACTTGGAGAAGTGCAATTGTTCCTAATTCGGAAAAAGTTTATTTGGACGATCATACAAACGGCGGATATTTGGAAGCAATTTCTGCGCGTGATCTTAACACATCCACAACATATCCTACAGATGGCGGAACTGCCGCGTTTAGGCTTTTAACCAGAGGCGTTGATTATACCGTCGATTACAACAGAAATATTTTAATTTTTTCTTTCCCTCTTAAAGATACTGATGTCGTAGCAATAAATTATCAAAATATTGACGGTGTTTGGCTTGCTGGTTCTGCTGATGCTAATCCTATAATTGCTAAAACCCCAAATGACAGATATTTAGTTGACCCAAATGAAGCAGGTTGGCAACTTGAAATTAAACGCTATTACAATATCGGCGCAAAACAAATTGCCCAAGATAATGGACAAGGAAATTTTATTTTAAAACTATTGGAATCCGATGGAAAGGAAACTTGCGCGCCAGATGATACCCGTTTGTTTTGTAAATATTCCGTTGACTACGATAAAGGTATTTTTGAAATTATGGGGCGCTTTAACGAAGCCTCCGCTTATAATCCGACACCTACTTCAGCAGCGAACAGATATTTCTTTGTTCAGTACAATTCTACTACGAAGACATTTTTCTTAAATAACAACATCGTTGTACAATCAGAAACCATAAAAGTTAACGGTGCAACAATGGCAAGAAATAAAGACTATTATATTGATTACGCTTCCGGATATTTAACTTTTTACGATGAAAATCTTATCGGAAGTTCCAGCGTAATTGATGCCACTTATTCTATTGCAAATGATACTTCCGCCCAAGATACCACTTTACTGGGAGCAAGACTTAATTATAATTTCACGGATAATATTTCAATAGGTGCAAGTATTTTAAATGACGCAGGAAACAAGCCTTCAAAAGTACCAAATATCGGTGATACGGCAAAAACTTTGACGACCACAGAAGCAGATTTTAAAATAAAAGAATTAGAAATTACTGAAGGGCTTGATGTATCCTTGGGAGTAGAGGCGGCCCAAAGTAAAAAAGAAGAAAATTTGTTTGGCTATGCTATGATTGACAATATGGACCAAAGTAAAGAAGGTGTAGAGGCCTCGACAATTTTTAACGAGTGGAAAATAGCCGCAAACCCCAGCAATCAACAAAACTTTTTAAATGCTATACATTGGGATTCACAAGAAATTAAGATT
Source organism: Elusimicrobiaceae bacterium (assembly GCA_045605725.1). GTDB lineage: Bacteria > Elusimicrobiota > Elusimicrobia > Elusimicrobiales > Elusimicrobiaceae > Proelusimicrobium. The sequence continues at coordinate 25,288 of JAZUQO010000032.1, read as the reverse complement.
TTGGAAATTAACCCTAATGCAGTGGCATCTGCAAAAGATACTCAAAATGTTTTGACAATTGATTATGATTTTTCACTGGCAAGAGAATATGGTATAAGCGACGACAACAACGAAATCTCTTTAGTTTTTCCGATAAGCAGTGCCGGGGCTGATTTTACAAATAAAACTTTACTTGAACTTTCCATGATGGGTGTTGAAAACGGTCCTTTCATAAATATTTCATTTGGAACGATGAGCGAAAAATCGGATAACTATAATGTTATTCCTTCTGATTTAAGTGTGGAACAGATATTCCCGACATGCAGTAAATATTATGTGGCGGGAATGTCCTCTGTTCCTAAAACGGAAGATTTGCGTTGTACAGGGCAAATCACCCCAAGCGAAGATGTAGGATGGATTTATGTTAACCCTGATGGAACGTGGCAAAGATATGACCCATTTAGAAATAATAAATATAACCCAGAACCACAACCTAACGGTGTTATTGATACGCAAGACTTAAATGGCAATGGTATTTTAGACAGCCATGACTTAAGTTCCGGAGGAGCTTTCGGTTATAACGGAGAGGCTTTAATAACGGATCCTTCCCAAACAGGTCTTGAAGGCGATCAAATCAATTTCAGCGGATGGAAACTGTTCCAAAGAGAAATTTCCTTAACAGATCAAAATCGTTGGAGTAATATTAAACAAATACGTATAACTTTAAAAAGAAATCCCACCGGTCAGGATAAGGGAACTATCAAAATAGCAAAACTTGCTGTAAGCGGAAATACTTGGCAAGAAATAAATAACTCCACATCAGATTCTCTGCTCCCCTATGGCATAAATAACATTGACAACCCCAATTATAAACCAATCTTTAATGACCCGGGCGACGGCGGAAAAGTGTTTAGAGAGTTATATGGTTCAGTAAACAATATCCGCAGTGCCGGCAGTAATAACGTTAGAGAGCAAGCCCTAGCACTGCAGTATAATTTTACAACAGCATCGTCAAACGATATTTATGTTCAGCGCAATTTTGCTACTATGGATTTTTCCGAGCATAAACAATTTAATTTCTTGCTTTATAATGATGGAGAAGCAAACCCCAATGCTTATTTCTATTTACAAATTGCTTCCGATAACAATAATTATAGCCAAGTTAAGATACCTTTGGATTTTACAAATCAGTGGCGTTTGTATACTTTAAAAATGATTGATACCAACGGTAATGGTGTGCCAAACCGTTGGGAAGCAGACTGCCCTTATTTAACATCAGAAAATGTTACTAATGAGGGTGTCTTAAATTATAAGAGAATCGGCATAATAAAAGTTGGGTTTATGTCTGAGGATCCTACATCACAGGGTACCGTTTGGTTAGATGATATTTTCCTGGGGGATGCTGTTGTCAGAAAAGGTGAAGCCTACAGCGCACATGCAAAAGTTAATCTTGATAATTGGTTTGAAACAGGGGCAAATGTAAGATATATGGATCAAAATTTCCAAACTCCAGTAAGCGTACCTAAAGACCAAGAAAATACTACTCAAGATTACTATTTTAAATTTAAACGTTTTAAACAGGTGCCGATAACTGCGACTTACTCCCGATCCGATACCACTACGCCAAATGTTCTTGACTATACTTCAAGCAATAATGTAAGTTTGCTTGACCAGGGAAAAGTTAAACGAGATAAAGGGGTCATCAGCGCTGAATATATTAATTCCTCTATGCCCAGAATAGGAGTGCAATATTCCTTTGCAAATACAGATTATGAAAAAATGCAAAGAAATGATGCCACTAAAAATTATTCTATAAATATGAACTGGACCCCCGAAAAGCAAAAGAAATTAAAAAATATTACAGCAAGCGCCTCTTTAAATAAAACCGGTATTTATTACAGCGATAACAGAATTATCGAAGCCCCCAACACCTATTACAATACTAGAGAAACCAGTCAAAATTATAGTGCGAAAATAGCCTTTGAACCTTTTAAAGGAAGTTCGATAGTACCTTCTTACAGTTTAACTACGGCAGACGAAAAACGCCGCTATTTCGATGCTACTACTTTTAAGGAAAAGAAATATGATAAATACTCTACCGAAAATGTTGCCGTAAGTGCTACCTGGCGTATAAACCGCTGGCTGACACCAAGCGCAAGTTATAGCGTAAATATTAAGGAAAATAATAACCTTTCCCAAACTTCTTATTCGGTTAGAAATACAACCTACAATTTTGATATCGGTGAAGTAAAAACCGTCAACAGAACTTCCGCCGGAGCGATAAACCTAGCCTTAAGCGGAAGGGACCTTTTCCCTAATAATAAACTTTTATCAAATTTAAGTGTATCGGCAAATTACCGTATGCAAGACGGTGATTCTTGGTATTATGTGGATAATGATTTTAACTCTCTTGATAAACTTTGGTTAAGAAGTTCACTTGGTTTAAATTCCCCCTATTCTTACAGAAATAATATGACACTGAGAGATACATATTCTTTTACCACACGTTGGATGCCTTTTAAAGAATATAAAAACTTCCAAACAGGGAAATTAGAACCTTTACAAAGTTTATCTCTGATAAGTAATGCTTCAATTTCTTATCAGACCACAGAAAATCTAGGTTCTTCTTATGATACAAAAACAACAAATTTGCCGGATATTATCGTCTACATGGATCAATTGGAGCATTTTTGGACACAAAACCCTAATTTCTTAAGCGGTATTAATTTGAAACTTAAATATAATCTTGCAACCAATAATATTGAGTTAAATGAAGATAAAAAAGAAGCATCCTACGGAACAGATTTACGCTTTATTTTATTTAATTTATTGGATACGAATTTAACTTATACTCACCAAACTTTACAAAGAGATAGTCTTTTAGTGCATAAGAATTTGGAAGAATATACAAGAGATGATTTTTCAATTCAGACATCTTTCAACTATAAGAATTTGCGCTTTACACCTAAAATGACTTACATTTATGATAAGAGAACTCAAGTTGATAAAGTAGTCGTGGATAATGTAAAAGAAATTGTGTCCAGTTTAAATATTAAAGCAGATTTCAATATGCCTTTTGGTATAAGATTGCCTTTTGTTTCAAAAGATTATTTGGCCACAAACCGTATAATTTGGAATACCAATGTAAGTTATTCAAACAGAAGATCCCTTACCGTTACGGAAAACAGAAATTTATTTAATGTTAATACCAGTTTAGATTATGAATTATCCAAAAATATACGCTTTACTTTAAGCGGAAGTTATGAGATTTTCAAACACTTATATATTGAAACACAAAGTTATAACGCCTATAGTTTCGGCTCTTTGTTGACGATACAATTCTAGTATGAAAAAGTTTTTAATAAAGATAAAAAATGTTATTTTGCATTTGCTTTTTCCAAGAACTTGCTTTAATTGCGGAATTGATTTACCTTCAAATGAGCAGGGCTTTTTATGCAAAGATTGCCTTAAAAAATTAAAAAAGCCCGGCCCTATGATTTGCCAAAGGTGCGGACTAACTTTAAAAGACGGCGGAGCGCATTGTTTTAATTGCCGTGGAACAAAGGCAAAACATTTTAAATGTTCTTTAATAAGATCTGCCCTAGATTTTAATGAGCCTTCGCGTACACTTGTTCACGGCTTAAAGTACGAAAAATACACAAATATAGCAAAATTCTTTGCTCCTTTAATGCATAAAACTTTACTTGAAAACCCACAAATGCTTGAAGCAGAATATTTTGTGCCGGTGCCAATACATAAGAAAAGATTTAAAAAGCGCGGTTTTAACCAGGCTGAAGTTTTAGCGCGCGAGTTAAGTGTTTTGGCGGGTATTCCCTATATAAATGCGCTTACGCGTATAAAAAACACAAAAAGCCAAACTAAATTAACTAAAAAAGAAAGAGCCGAGAATATAAAAGAGGCCTTTACCTGTACAATGCTAAGTGAAATAAAAAAGAAAGCCGTAATTTTAATTGATGATGTTTGCACAACCGGCGCAACTCTTGAAGAATGTGCAAAGGTTTTAAAAAAAGCAGGTGCGCGTGAAGTTTACGCCCTTTGCGCCACTAAAGAATAACTTTACTTAAATTAAATCTTTAAATACTTAAATTCAAAGCAAATAACTATAAAAAACAATATTACGGGTGACCAACCGGCAATGAAGGGGTTTATCATACCGCTTTCTCCGGCGGAAGTCATTAAAGAAACTATCCACCAAAAGCCAAAACCGATACAAAGCGCCATAATAATATTGATAAGTTTGCTTGAGCGTTTTAAGGCAATAGCAAAAGGTAAACCAAGAAGACACATAATTATTGTAGCAAAAGGTGCTGCAAGTTTTGTGTTTATAAAAGTTAATTCTTGAAAGTAAGTTAGTCCGCTTGCTTTTAAAAATTTTATTCTGTTAAATAAATCTTTTATGTTTAGGTAAGAGGGTTTTATTTTACCAACTGCTATTTGCTCTGGCGGTATATAAAAATCGGAAGATAAGGTTTCAAAAGGTTCTTCTTTAACAATGCTTGAACCTTCGCCAAAAGTTCTTATAAATCCATCTTCAAAAATCCAAGTTTTTCCTTCCTCATTCCAGCGGAAGTTTTTGGCATTGATTTGTTTGGAAATACTCCAATTATTATCGTAAATATCAATAAACATCCCTTGCATAAGGCCAATTTCCGGATGGACGGATTTGGCAAACAAAATACGCTTGTCATCAAGGCGCAAAGTTACATCCCTTTGAACATTAAATTGCCAATCTTTATGACCGCGTATCTTGCGTTGCAGTGTAAGTTCCGCTTTTTTACTTAAATCCGGAATAAGAAACTCCTGCGTCAAAAAACCACAAAGGGCGACAAGCAAAATGCAGGCAAAAATCGGTTTAAAAATCTGGCGAACGCTAAAACCACCGGCTAGGCAAGCAGTCCACTCCCCATTAGAAATCATATCGGAAATAACAAATAGACCACTCAAAAGGCAACAGACAGGCAATATCTGAACTAACCAAGAAGGCATTGAAAGCAAGGAATATTTTAATACTAATCTAACCGTTGTGCCGTAGGTATTTACCCAGCGCATTTTCTCTATACTATCTCCTAAAAAAATAAGTAAAGAAAAAATACACACAATAAATAAAAACGGTCCCCAAAATTTACGCGCTATATATCTTGATAACATATTAATTAGAAAGTTTCTTCCTCCATAAATATATGCCGGCAACAAGCCCGACTAATACCGGTAAAAGCGGAATAGTAAAAGCAATTATAGGATAAGTTATTTTTTCCCCCAAACTGGAACCCAAATAAAGTAAACCGAAATAACCGAAAATAAAACCTAAACTTGCCACCATGGCACCCGCCCTGCCCGCTTTCTTTGTAATAACAAACGAAAAAGGACAACTGAGCAAGAAAAAAATTAAAGGTGAAAGCGCAAGGGCAAGACGGAACATAACTTCCGGCCGGTAATCAGAACGGTTTTTATCACTTAAGTTTTTATCCTTTAAGGCTTTTATAATTTCAGGGGTGGTAAGTTCACTTGATTTTAAACGCCTTGCTTGCGTTGCCTGCTGAACTAAAGGAATTGATATTTTATAAGACATAAATTGTGCTGTTATAATTTTTCTTGGATCTTTGGCATCCAATCTTTGCATTTGGCCCTTATTTAAAATTAGAGTTATAGCCTGTGAATTTGTGCTGACTTTGCCAAAAGCGGCATTAATTTTTGTACTTAAGGCACTATCATCATTTTTTTTGGAAAGGTGAACTTGTTCCAAAATTTTGCCGGATTTATCGACATTTTCGGCAAATAAATCCCAATCGCCGATATCAAGAAAAGTTTTTGGCTGTATATTAACACGCGAAATTTTGCTTGCGATATCTTCCTTTGCCATTTCTACCTTATGGCGGCCTTGCGGGCTTAGCCAACCACTAAAATAAATCAAAATAAAAGTTAGAATTAAAGAAAAGACAAAAAGAGGTTTTGCTATTTCAAAAAAGGAGAAGCCCGCCGCACGCAAGGCAATAATTTCCCCCATTTGAGACATATTTGTAAGCACCATCAAAATACTTATTTGTACGGCAATAGGTATGCTTAAAACCAAAATATCAGGTAGTAAATAGAGCATTGTGTGCATAATCCACAGCATATCTGCGCCGTAATTCATAGCATAAGTAAAAATTTTGGTAAACTGCCCCATAAAAACAACAAAAACAAGCACAAACAATACCCCTGTAAAAAATACAAGGATATTCTTAAATATATATCTAAATATAATACCGGGCATTATTTCTATTTTAGCAAATATATTTGTCCTGCTGCCACACAAAATTATGCTATAATTTGGGAAACATACAATTTGTAATTATTTAGGAAGGACACTAGAATGAAAAATATTCTTTTTAATACCACAAGGCAATGGAATTGTGGGGATGAATTCATTTTATTCGGCGTTAGAAATATCCTTAATCAGTTGATAAAAAACTATAACAGCATAATTTATAATAGAAATCCTGATATCAGAGCACAAAGACAAGGTATAAAAATCCTCAGTGTAAAAAAAGAACATCCTAAACTGGAAGCAATTTTTAATATTGGATTCAAAGATAATTCCCTAAAATACAATACAGATTGTTCTTTTATAGACCTGGCTGTTTTTGCCGGTTCTCCGGAAAATTTTGGCAATAGAAATAATAATTTTTATTATCATGTGAAAAAAAATAATATACCGACTATTTATTTAGGCGCGGGAGGCTATCCTTCCAAGAAAAAATTGCAAAAGGATATTTTTTTAAAATCATTATTTATAAGCGTAAGGGACAAAAAACTCTTGGAAGACCCTTTATATAAACAAATAAATGCCAAGTATTTGCCTTGCCCAGCCTTATTAAGTGCTTCAAGAGAAAAACAAATAAAAGAAGTAAAAAATATTGCATTAGTTTTTGGTGTTCCCTTAAAATATTGTGTTCAGCACAATTGTATAAGTCAAGCAACATTTGATTTTATATGTAAACTATATAAAAAGTTAATCCAAGATTTTTCTGATAAATACAAATTTTCCATCGTTTGTCACTATATAGATGAAATGCCTCTTGCCCATAAATTATTTGATAGAGAAAAAACAGAAATCTTCTATTCTTACGACGCAAAAGAGTATGAAAGTATTTATAGCAAGTTTGATTTTGTTATATCTTCAAGAGTTCATGGCTGCGGTATGGCTTCAAGTTTGGGAATACCGAATATCAACATCTCACATGATTTTAGAAGTACCACTTGTGATGGCTTTTTATCCGATTATTTACATCTAGATACAGATATTGCTTCCGCAATAAAACTAATAGAAAAAAATATTGCTAATGCTCCACAAAAAAGTGCTGAAATAATTAAACATAAAGCAGAAACTTTAAAACAATACGTTAAATATCTATCCAATATTCCCGCTATAAGAAAATAAATATATTTGCTTTTGGACTTGTATATTTTAAAAAATTTTTGTATATTGCTTATACCAATTTATATTTTTATGAGGTGTTTATGGCAACAGATATTAAGTTTGCTACTGCCGGTTTTAGAGGAACTATTGCGGAAAGTGTTACCGCACAGAACATTTACAGAATTGCTTTAGGTATAAGTGAACATATCTTTAATGATAAATATTACGGCTTTGAAGGCGAAGGCTATCAAAAGCATATAAAAGAAAGAGGTTTTAAATTTAAAAGACCTCTTGTAATTGTAGGTAATGACACAAGATTTCTATCCCGTAAATTTGCCGATATCGTCTGCGATACTTTTGCCACGCAAGGTATTTCCGTAAAAAGAGCAATGTATCCTTTGCCAACCCCTGTTGCAGAATGGGCTGTTTTAAAACTAGGTGCCGTGGGGGCTGTTGTTATCACCGCAAGTGAAGCAGATTTTACACAAAACGGTTTAAAGTGGATTTCCTATTACGGCGGAGTTGCCAATAATGAAGTCGTAGCCGATATAGAAAAGAATATCCCTGCCATATCAAATCTTTCTAAAGAATTACCGGAGTTTGGCTATCAAAACACCGCCGTAACCGAAGAAAACTTTAGAAATATGTATCTAGAACACCTTTCAAAAATTATCAACGTAAAAGCAATTAAAAAAGCAAAACTTAAAGTAGGTATTGACCCTTTATTTGGCACAGCTGATAACTATTTTAGAGAGTTTTTAACAAAATGTGGTGTTCAAGTTGTAGGTGTTCATGAAGGTATAGATGTTACCTGTGGCGGAAAAGTACCCAATGCGGGGCCAGAATCTTTAAGTGAACTTTCTAAATTAGTAGTCAAAAATAAACTACATGTGGGTATTGCCTGTAACAGTGACTGCGATAAATTCGGTATTATCGGGCCGGACGGTGCCTGGCTTTCACCAAACCAAATTGCTCCGCTCCTACTGGAACATGTTATTAAAAACCGCAAAGCAAACGGGCGCATTTGTAGAAGTTTAATTACCACAAACTCTATTGATGAAGTGGCCAAAAGATACAATATGACCATTAGAGAAACACCGGTAGGCTTTAAGTATATCAACGAACTTATGATGACAGGGAAATATATCTTCGGTGCAGAAGAATCCGGAGGTATTGCCATATCTAACCACATGCCGGATAAAGACGGTATTTTGGCTTGTATGCTACTACTTGAAATGATGGCCGTAGAAGGCAAAAGCCTTAAACAGATTTTGAAAGATTTCTCAAAAACTTACAGTTCCTATTTTGATAAGAAAGTAAGTTTGCCCAAGAGAGAAATTGAAATTGCTCAAATTATGGAAAAACTCAATATAAATCCCCCCTTGAGCATAAATAAAACCTCCGTTTGGCGTATTGACCAAACTGACGGATTTAAATTTATTTTAAGAAACGGCAGTTGGGTTGCTTTAAGGCCTTCCGGCACGGAACATTTGATTAGAATCTTTGCCGAAGCAAAGGAACAGAAATTTCTTGACAAATTAGTCGGAGAAGCAAAAAAAATAATTGAAACTTTGTCCTAAAACAAAGTTTGGGGGTAAAATGAAAATAAATAAAGTGACGGCGCACGAAGTGCTTGATTCGCGCGGTATGCCTACGCTTAAAACAAGCATTATTCTGCAAGACGGAACCTGCGCAAGTGCCTACGTGCCAAGCGGAGCTTCCACCGGGATTCATGAAGCACTCGAATTAAGAGATAAAGAAAAACGCTACTTTGGAAAAGGTGTTTTAAAAGCCATAAAAAATGTTTCCCTGATAGAAAAAGCCTTAAAAGGTTTAAGCATTTTTGACCAAGAATTACTGGATAAAACTATGTGCGAACTTGACGGAACACCAAATAAAAGTAAACTTGGGGCAAATGCTATTTTAAGTGTTTCTTTGGCTGCCGCAAGAGTGGCAAGTATTGCTGCAAGAATGCCACTTTATAAATATTTAAGAGAGACTTGTAATTTAAAAGAAAAAGAATATATCTTGCCTTGCCCGATGTTAAATATTATTAACGGCGGAGTTCACGCTGACAGCGGTTTAAACATCCAAGAATTTATGATTGTGCCTTGTAAACAAAAAAGTTTTAGAGAAGCACTGCAAGCAGCAAGTGAAGTTTACCATACTTTAAAAGAACTTTTAGCACAAAACGGACTTGCCACAAGTGTCGGCGATGAAGGAGGTTTTGCACCTAAAATAAAAAATCACGCAGAAGTTTTTAGACTGCTTTTAAAGGCAACTTCTAAAGCGGGATATCCGACTATGCCATTTGCAATAGACTGTGCCGCAAGTGAGTTTTATGAAGAAGCCTTTTACTATTTTGGGGGTAAAAAATTATCTTATAAGGAATTAAGTGATATTTATGGAAATTGGGCTGTAAATTTTCCTATAATATCTATTGAGGATCCTTTTGAACAAGATGACTTTCAGGCTTGGGAATATTTTACCCAAAAGGAAGGCAGTAAACTTAATATCGTGGGTGATGACCTTTTTGTAACTGATCCGGATAGACTTGAACTTGGTATTGAAAGAAAAGCCGCAAATTCCATTTTGATAAAGTTAAATCAAATCGGCACTTTAAGTGAGACAATAAAGGTTATTTATAAAGCAAAAGAAGCAGGTTTTAGCACGATAATATCGCACCGATCAGGTGAAACGGAAGATAGTTTTATCGCAGATTTGGCTGTTGCAGTAAACAGCGGGGCAATAAAAGCGGGCGCACCAGCAAGAAGTGAAAGACTTGCAAAATATAACCGCTTGCTTGAAATTGAGGATGAACTTGCCGCTAAAGCAATTTTTGCAAAGGATAAAGCATTTGTTAAATGAAAAAATTTTTAAAAAATAAAAGAAATATTGCGCTTACAGTTTTATTCTTGATTGTATTATTTATTATCTGCAATAATACTTTTTTTGCTTTGATGCATAACTCCTTTACTATAAGAAAACTTACAAAGAAATCTGCTATGTTGGACAAACAGTACCAAGACTTAAATGAGGAATATCAGCAAATACTTTCCGGCAAGACAAATTATATCGAAGATAATGCCCGTGTAAAATACAATATGGCAAGACCGGATGAATTTGAGTTTAGAATAAAAAAATAATTTATGGAAATTATAACTTTACAACTGGGACAAATGGGAAATTGCACTTATATCGTGCATGAAAACGGACAAGGTTTAATTATTGACCCTTCTTGGGATATTGCCGAAATTTATAAAACTTTGGAAGAAAATAAAATAACACCTAAAGCCGTTTTATTCACGCACGGGCATTATGACCATCTTACAGGTGCACAAGATTTGCTGGAAAAGTACAAAATAAAAGGTTATATAGGAAAGGAAGATATCCCCCTTTCCGAGTTGCCGGAAAAACTTTTAATGCCTATACAAGATAACTGCACACTTGAAATAGCCGGTATTAAAGTTGATTTTATACATACTCCGGGCCATACAAAAGGTTCTTACTGTATAAAAATAGGTAATGTTTTATTTAGCGGTGATACTTTGTTTACAGGCTCTATAGGCAGGACTGATTTGCCGGGCGGAAACTCCCGAGAAATGCAAAAAAGCCTTGTTTGTTTAAGCAAACTTGCGCCAGAAACAGAAGTTTACTGTGGGCACGCTTACGGCCCTTCTTTTAAAACAACGATAAAAGAAGAACTAAAAAATAATTCTTTTATGAAAATAGCCACTAAAGAACCGGAAACTTTTAGCGAGATTTTATGAAAAAATTTGCCATAATTACAGATTTTGACGGAACTATTACAACAAGAGATATAGGTAATGCTCTATGTTTTCACTATGGCACAATGAAGCCGGATGCATCCACGGTTAAAGATTATGACACAAAAGAAGATCCTTCAATCTGGTTTAATAAGTTTTTCGGTCCGATAAAGGCAACTAAAGAAGAATTTGAAAGTATTATTTTGAGTTATGCTATCGTCAAAAAAGGCTTTGAGGAACTTGCAAAATTTGCTCAAACGCATAAAATACCTTTTGAAATTGTCAGCGGCGGGCTTGATATTTATATAAAGCCGATTTTAAAAAAACATAATTTGCCACCTTTGCCTATGTATTGCGTGAGAGGCGTTTTAACGCCAAAAGGGATAAGTGTATCTTTCCCCGATTACCCGCAAACGCCACTAGATGATTTTAAAGCGCAAAGAGTAAAGTATTATAAAAATAAAGGTTATACCACTGTATTTTTAGGCGACGGACTTGTTGACCTTGAAGCCGCAAGGGAAGCAGATATTTTATTTGCAACAGATTATCTTGCCGAACTTTGCGACAAGAATAATATTCCCTATAAGGAATTTAAAGATTTTACAAAATTACTGAAAATGTTAAAGGATAATTATGTTTCCATACCTGCCTGAAATTTTTGGCATAAAAATACCTACTTACGGTTTAATGACTGCGCTTGCTTACGGCCTTGCGATTTATTATTGTGTTAAAAATCGTAAATATCTAGGCGTTTCAAAAGAAGTTTTGGCAGATATTCTTTTTTATATTATTTTAGGCGCACTTATCGGCGGAAAAATATTTTATATATTTTTTAATTGGGATAGTTTTTGCGCTTCCACTTTGATTGAAAAAATACGCTTCGGTTTTGTGTTTTACGGCGGATTTATCGGCGCAATAATTGCTTTACTTTTGTGTGTAAAGAATAAAGGTATTACTCTGATAAAGGCTATGGACTTTTTTGCCCCCGCCCTTGCACTTGGACATGCTATTGGCAGAATCGGCTGTTTTTTGGCTGGTTGTTGCTACGGAAAACCGACACATAGTTTGTTAGGTGTAATGTTTAATAACCCCGATACTCTTGTGCCACACCACTTACAGCATACCCACCTTTACCCAACGCAACTTTTTGAATCTATTGCCAATTTTATTTTGTTTATTATTTTGGCTAAAATATATAAAAGTCAAAAGAAGCAAGGCACAACGGCTTTAACTTATATTATGGGTTATGCTTTAATACGCTTTATTATTGAGTTTTTTAGGGGTGATGACAGAGGTTCTTCTTTATTAGGCCTTTACCCTTCGCAAATAATTGCTTTAATTTTATTTATAGGCGCAACTTTCTGGCTTTTTAGAGGTTATTTATGGAAAAACAAACATTAATTTTCAGCGGTAGAACAGAACGCCTTGATATTTTTATAACACAGGAACTGGGCGGAACACTTTCGCGTAACATCATACAAAACCTTATAAAAAGCGGTGCTGTTTTAGTTAACGGCAAACAAAAAAAGGCCTCTTGGCCATTAGAAGAAGGCGATATTATTGAAATCAATCCGCCCGAAGTAAAAAACACAATTAAATTAAAAGAGTTAATTATTTTTGAAGATAAAGATTTTTTTGTTATAAATAAACCCTCCGGCTTGCTTGTGCATCCGCAAAGTCCTCTGTGGGAAGAAAACTTTGATATTCTTAAAACTTGCGAGGAAACACTTGTTTCCGCCATATATTCTAACCCGCCGAAGAAATTTGATTTAACTATGGATAGACTTGGCCTCGTGCACCGCCTTGATAAAGAAACAAGCGGTGTCATGCTTGTTGCCAAAAATAGCGATTTTCAGCAAGCGATGGTGGAACTTTTTGCAAGCCGCCAAGTCCACAAAACCTATAACGCAATTTGCTGCGGCAATTTGCCCGATGATAAAGGCACTATTGATGCACCTATCGGCAGAGTTAGCGGAGGTAAAATAAAAGCCTCCCCCCTTGGAAGAGAAGCGATAACCGATTATAAAGTTGCCAAAAGAGCAAATAATTTTTGTTTTATGGAACTTTTCCCAAGAACGGGCAGAACAAATCAGTTGCGCGTGCATATGAGTTGGCTTGGCTACCCAGTTCTTGGCGACTGGCTTTATAAAGGAGCAACAGCCCCGCGCTTAATGCTGCACGCCAAAAAACTTGAATTTTTACACCCTTTTACTTGTAAAAAATTATCTTTTAGCGCACCTTTACCGAAAGATTTTAAAGATATTTGGCTTTCTTTATCTTCCGGCTCTACAAAAACCCTCTAACTTTTACTTTGCAAAAGTGTTCTATTGGCTACTATTTTTGCAAAATTACAAAGTGCGTTTTAATCTTTCCCTATTAATATATTAAATAAAATGCTATCATTTAAGTAATAGGAGATTTTATGGATACAAAAAATCTTGCAAGTTTTATTGCTTGGGCTAAAACAACAGATTTACAAGAAATTCTTTTTAAAAACGAAGACGTAAATATAGAAATTAAAACCGCTGCTGCAAATTTACAAAAAGTTAATTATCAGTGCTCCCTTTACGCCGTAAAAGCGCCGGCTTTGGGTATTTTTTCCGCCGGAACAAAAGGCAAAGCCATCACTTTAAGGGAAGATATGTTTTTGGAAAAAGGCCAAATTTTAGGCTATATTGAGGCAGGCACAAGTGTGCACCCTGTTGTTTGCCCCTTCGGCGGGAAGTTAAAAGTTATCTCCATTGAAAACGGACAAAGTGCCGAATATAATCAACCTTTATTTTTTATTGATCCCGAATAATTATGACAGAAGAAATTAAAGATATTAAAAAAGTTTTAATCGCAAACAGGGGCGAAGTTGCTTTACGTATAATCAGAACACTTAGAGAAATGGATATTAAATCCGTCGCTATTTATTCCGCCGCAGATAAGTTTTGCGCCCATGTCCAGGCGGCAGATGAGGCCCTTTGTATAGGCCCGCAAAATCCTAAGGAAAGTTATCTTAATATAGAAGCAATTATTACGGCTGCTAAAATTACAAAAGCACAAGCAATACACCCGGGATATGGCTTTCTCGCCGAGAATGTTGCCTTTGCTAAAGCCGTTGAAGATGCCGGTTTAATTTTTATAGGCCCCAATTCCCAAACCATTTTGGAACTTGGCCAAAAAGCACACGCTAAACTGCTTGCGAAAAAAAGCGGTGTTCCTTTGATACCCGGTTCTAAAGGTATTGTGGCTAGAAAAGATGCTTTAAAAGAAGCACAAAAAATAGGGTTCCCCATAATGATAAAAGCAGCGCTTGGCGGAGGCGGAAAAGGTATGAGAGTTGCTTGGACTAAAAGAGATTTTACTTATGCCTTTGATACTGCAAGCGCAGAAGCACAAAATGCTTTTGGCAACGGGCAAGTTTATTTTGAAAAATTAATTTTTAATCCGCGCCATATTGAAGTGCAGGTGGCCGTTGATAATTACGGAAACGCCGTTGCTTTTGCAGAAAGAGATTGCTCCATGCAACGCCATCACCAAAAGTTAATTGAGGAATCACCCTCCCCTTTTGTTAATGCAACTTTACGTAAAAAACTGCAAAAGGCCGCTTTAGATTTAATAAAAGAAGCAAATTATAAAGGCCTTGGCACCGTTGAGTTTCTTTTAGATGAAGACCACAATTTTTATTTTATGGAAGTTAATACCCGCCTTCAAGTAGAACACCCTATAACCGAAAGAGTTTGCGGTTCACTTGATTTAGTTAAAATACAAATTGAAATCGCACAAGGTAAAAAACTTTCCGTAACAAAAGAACAGGCACAAAATATAACTTGCCACGCCATAGAACACCGCATAAATGCAGAAGATTTTGAAAATAACTATCTGCCGGATCCGGGCGATATTAAGGATATTTCTTGGCCGGGAGGGCTTGGCGTGAGAGTTGATAGCCATATTTACAGCAACTATTCTGTGCCACCTTTTTATGATAGTTTAATTGCAAAATTAATTATCAGCGCACCAACTAGAAAAGAAGCCATAAAAAGAGGTTTGCGCGCTTTAGAAGAATTTAAAGTTAAAGGTATTAAAACAACTATTGATTTGCATAAAATACTTTTACAAAACGAAGATTTTATAAACGGAAATGCCAGAACAGGCTTAATTGAGAAGATATTAGATGAACACAAAAAATAAAATTTTAACTTTAGGGAAATTGAAAAATTTCTTAAAAAAAGCAAGAAAAGAAGGTAAAAAAATTGTTTTTACCAATGGTTGCTTTGATATCTTGCATGCAGGGCATGTGCGTATTATAGAATTTGCAAAATCTAAAGGTGATATTTTGATTTTGGGGATTAACAGTGATGCTTCCGTCCGCCGTTTAAAAGGACCGACCAGACCGGTAAATAAAGAAAAGGATAGGCAAATCGTCGTCAGCGCTTTACAGGCTGTGGACGGTGTTGTTTTGTTTAAGGAAGATACCCCGCTTGATTTGATAAAAATTATAAAACCCGATATTCTTGTTAAAGGGGCCGATTACACGACGGAAAATGTCGTCGGCAGGGAATATGCAGGCAAAGTGGTGCTTTGCCCTTTAGTAAAAGGAAAGTCTACCACAAATATTATCAAAAAAGTTAAAATATAATTATATACTAAAAAGGGTGTTATAACTATGGCAGATATTTTTGAAAAATGCAGAAACTTTAAAGATGCAAAACTTTTAATGAAACTTGGGATTTACGGCTATTTTCAGCCGATATCTTCTCCCCAAGGGCCGGAAATTGAACTTAACGGCAAAAGGTATATTATGGCCGGTTCTAATAATTATTTGGGACTTGCAAATGATCCCGAAATGAAAAAAGCCGCAAGTGAAGCCGCTTTAAAATACGGTACAGGTTCGGCCGGTTCACGCTTTTTAAACGGTAATACCAAAGCGTCCGAAGAATTAGAGGCCAAAATTGCAAAATTTAAAGGTAAAGAGGCTGCTTTGATTTTCTCTGCCGGTTATCAAATGAATTTGGGTGTAATTTCCTGCTTGCTCGGTAAAGGTGATGTTGCCATAGTTGATAAACTTGACCACGCAAGTATTTTAGATGGGGTTAGACTTTCCCAAGCGGAAATGGTCCGTTTTAAACATAATGATATAAAAGACCTTGAGCGCGTCTTAAGTAAAATTGACGACAGCAAAGGCAAACTTTTAATTGTTGACGGCGTTTTTAGTATGGAAGGCGATATAGCCAATTTACCGGAAATCTGCAAAATTGCAAAAAAATACGGTGCGCGCGTTGTTGTTGACGATGCCCACGCTACCGGTATTTTAGGTAAAAACGGCCGTGGCACTTGCGAACACTTTGGCCTTGAAAACGGCGAAGTTGATCTTGTTGTAGGCACTTGCTCTAAAACTTTTGCAACCGTCGGCGGTTTTGTGGCAGGGGATGCTGATGTAATTCACTATATCCGCCACAATGCCAGAAGCCAAATTTTCTCCGCCGCACTTCCACCTGCAAGCGTTGCTTCAATTTCTAAAGCCCTTGATTTGATTTGGACTGATATGAGCCGTAAAGATAAACTTTGGGCAAACAGCAAAAGACTTAAAGAAGGCCTTAAAAAAGCCGGTTTTAATATCGGTGCTACACAAACCCCTATTGTGCCGATTTTCGTTGGCGAAATGCAGGACTGCTTTAAAATGTGGCGCGCTACTTTTGATGAAGGCATTTTTACAACGCCGGTTATCCCCCCCGCTGTTCCGCCCAATAAATGTATGATCAGAACCACTTTGATGGCAACCCATACAAATGAACAAATAGACAGAATTATTGAAGTCTTTACAAAAGCGGGTAAGGCTTTGGGAATTATCAAATAAAATGGTAGAAATTTTTAATGCAAATATCGATGAGTTTGTAGAATACCCTTTTGAACTCTACAAAGATGATCCTTATTTTGCGCCGGAACTAAAAAGCGATACAAAATATCTTTTGACAAAGGACCCTGTTTGGCTTAAAGCAACAAGGGTTTTATATATTGCGAAAAGAAATTCAAAAGTTGTCGGCAGAATTGCCGCTATTATCAATAAAGCACACGACGAACATTGGAATGAAAGAGCAGGTTTCTTCGGTTTTTTTGAATGTGAAAATGACCAGAACACAGCCAATGCTCTTTTTGATGCCGCTAAATCTTGGTTAAAGGCGCAAGGTGCAACTTTTATGCGCGGGCCGATGAATCCCAGCACCAATCATACTTGCGGGCTTTTAATTGATAATTTTGACAAAATGCCTTTTATTATGATGCCCTATAATCCGCCTTATTATGCTAATTTAATTGAAGGTGCAGGACTTACAAAAGTTAAAGATTTGGTTGCTTTTGAAAGAACGGATAAAGATGATTTTTCCCCAAGAATGAAAAAGATTTTAGCAAGAATTGAAAAAAATCCTTCCCTTAAAAAACGCCATATTAATTTAAAGAACTTTGACGCGGAAGTTGAGATGGTAAGAAGACTTTATAATGCTTCTTGGGCAGAGAATTGGGGTAATGTGCCCATATCAAAAGAAGAAATAAATGAAATTGCAAAACAATTAAAAATGATTTTAAAACCGGAAATAACATCCGTTATAGAAATTGACGGCGAGCCGGCTGCTTTTGCAATATCTGTTCCAAATATGAGCCACGTTTTTAAAATTTTTAAGGGTTCTATTAATCCTTTAAAACTGCCAAAAGCACTTTGGACTTGGCATAAAATACGCGATATTCGTATGATTATGCTGGGCGTGGACCCAAAACACAGAAACCGCGGGCTTGACCTTTTGCTCGTTAAGCATGTGGTTGTTGATGGGGTAAAAAACGGCTGGAATAAAGCAGAACTTTCCTGGTTGTTAGAAGATAATAAAGGCATAATTTCCGTAGTGGAAGAAGCCGGCTGCCACAAAACAAAAACTTATAGAGTTTATCAGAAAGAAATTTAATCACTTATTAAGGCAATCTGTAATAATACCAATAGATGTTATTGGCATTGGGTACTGCTGTCCCGCCAAGACCTTCACATACTTCTTTTGCCATTTTTGTATTGTTGGAAGAAGATGCAAAACAATATCTTTCCCCTGCTTTAAAATTTAAATTATAATAAGATAAATTAAAATTTTTCAAGGGACGCATATAAGAAATTATCATTTTATTATTGCCGTCGATATAAATATAGTCAACCAATCTATTATTTTCACTCAAACTAATTCTGCCGAAATCGCAAACATAAATAGAGGATGGTCCTTGACTTTTTGTGCAAGAAGAATCCTTTGGAATAGAAACATCAAGATCATCAATATCTTGTGCAAAATCTCCATTCGCAAGGAAATAAACATGCTCGGCCTCATATAAGCTATCAACAAAAGTATAACCTTGTACAAAACGGCTTTTTAAAACTGCTTTTTGATATTGGGGAACGGCTATGGCAGCCAAAATACCTATAATTAAAACAACGACTAATAACTCTATAAGTGTAAATCCTTGATTTTTCATAAAAATACCTCTTTTTTCACTTTTGTTCATTCGTCATTCCGGAAGGTCTTTGTCCGGAATCTATCCCGCTTTTATTTTTAAAAAAACAGGAAGAGATACTGAGCAAAAACACCTCAGTATGACTTTATTTCATAAAGTCAGTTTATCAAAAAAAAAAAAAAAAATACGCAAGTAAACAGTTTAGAGAGATATTAGCAGTAAAATAAGAAGAAAAAACAAGAAATAATAGGAAATTTTAATTTTAAAAATAATTATCAGCAGGGCAAGAGATTTTTGCAAGGATTTTGTGTTTATAAATAGGACGAGATTCCCGACAAAGACTCTCGGGAATGACGAGTAGAATAGAACAAATAGCGGCATAGGGTTTTGAGACTAGTTTTAATTAGTTTTTCTTTTTTTAAAAAACGAGACAGAGCATATCTTTTTGCAAGGATTTTGTGTTCCAAATTCCGCCCAAACAGAGCAAATCTTTTTGCAAGGATTTTGCGTTTATAAATAGGACGAGATTCCCGACAAAGACTCTCGGGAATGACGAATATACAGAGCGCATTTTTTTGCTAGGATTTTTTAGGTGCGCTAACCCCGCACCGACCTATTTTTTATTTTCTTTAAGACAAGGTATAGCGGGGACCGCGCCCGAAGGGCGCTGCTATCCGAAGTCTTAAAAAAATAAAAAAGAGGAAAAAAGCCGAAGCAAAAAAAATTATTTGAAGACTTTTAGGGTGTCTTTATGTTTCACAGGTAAGCACTCTTGAACTACAAGAGTATTATTAACTAAATTTTGTATTTCCTGAATATCTGCATCATTTAAAACTTCTTTGTAATAAGTTGTGCGATATTGGTGGGGTATATTATATTTTGCAATTAAGGCCATTGTCTGCTTGACCTTTTCGGTATCGACAGGTCTTTGGCAGACGGCTTCATATTTGGCAAAAGGTGCTTTAATATCCATAGCAATAAAATCTACCAATTTTTTTTCTAGAAGATTTTCTACAATACTTGGATTTGTGCCGTTGGTATCGAGTTTAACAAGATAGCCGATTTTTTTAAGTTTTGCGCAAAACTCGGCCAAATCGGGCTGAAGTGTGGGTTCCCCGCCAGTAATAACTATACCGTCAAGACGGCCTTTTCTTTTCTCTAAAAATTCGTCGAGTTCTTCTTCTGTTAAGGCATCGGGCTGGGCTGCATTATATTCAAGAAGTTCGGGGTTATGGCAATAGGCACATCTTAAATTACAACCCCGGGTAAAGATTATTGCTGAAACTTTACCCGGGAAATCTATCATTGAGAATTTGATTAGTCCACCTATTTTCATCTTGAGCAAGTCAATCAAAAACCCAAAAAATATTTAGCAATTGCAATTTGTGCTGTTTGTATTGCTGTTGGTATTTGTATTATTTGCGCTATTGGTTGTGTTGGTGTTGTTAGTGTTATTATAATCACTAGAACATTCGGAACCGCAACCGCAGGACATCTTCATATTTTTGCGCATGGCAAATTCTTCTTTTTTACCTTTGTTCCAATTTTGGACAGGGCGTAAATAACCCACGACTCTTGAGTAAACTTCGCAGTTAGAGCCTTTAGTATTTTCAAGTTTGGTTTTAAGTTCGCTGATTTTATTTTCGATATTGTGTTTTTCTTGTGCTGTCATAAAAAATTCTCCTTATTTCTTTTATATTGTTGCAAATTATTTTTGCTTAATCAAGACCCAATTTAAAATTAGGTCCAAAACCCTATGGACACTTTATTTACTGTAAAGTTGTTCTTCCAAAAGGGCGATTTGTTTTTCAATTTCTTCCCGTCTGTGTTCTTTACATTTCGGACATTCGAAATGTTCCCCTTCGATATAACCGCAGATGGGACATACGCTGAAGGTCGGGGTAATTGAAAAATACGGCAAACTGTAGCCATAACACACTTTTTTGATGAACTTTTTAAGGGCTTCGGTGTCCTTAATCTTTTCACCCATAAAAATATGCAAAACGGTTCCGCCGGTGAACTTGGATTGGATAGAATCCTGTAAATCCAAAAGTTCAAAAATATCATCGGTATAGTTGACCGGTAATTGGCTTGAGTTGGTATAGAAAGGAGGTTTGCCTTGGTTGGCGATTTCATTATCGGCAACGATGATATCCGGATATTTTGCTCTGTCAAGTTGAGCAAGACGATAGGAAGTACCTTCGGCTGGGGTTGCTTCCAAATTATAATTATTGCCTGTTTCTTTTTGATAGGAAACAAGTTTTTCTCTCATAAAGTCCATAACTTTTTCGGCAAAAGCACGGCCTTTGGGGGTGCCAATATTTTCGCCAAAGAGGTTAAGGCAGGCTTCGTTAAGACCAACAAGACCGATTGTGGAGAAGTGGTTCTTCCAATATTCATTAAAGCGTTGTTTGACACTTCTTAAATAGAAACTCATATAGGGATATAAGTTGGCTGATGTGAAGCGTTCAATAACTTTACGTTTAATTTCAAGACTGAGTTTGGCAAGATCCATTCTCTCTTCCAAATTTTTGAAAAATTCTTCTTCCGTTGCGCTGATATACCCAATACGCGGCATATTGATAGTGACAACGCCGATAGAACCTGTTAAAGGTGCTGAACCGAAAAGACCGCCGCCTCTCTTTTTGAGTTCTCTGTTATCAATTCTTAAGCGGCAACACATAGAGCGGGCATCTTCGGGGTTCATATCAGAATTGACGAAGTTTGCAAAGTAAGGGATACCGTATTTTGCGGTAATATTCCAAAGCGGTTCATAAGCGGGATTATCCCAGTCAAAATCTTTGGTGATATTATATGTAGGAATAGGGAAAGTGAAAACACGACCTTTTGCATCACCGTCAAGCATAAGTTCCAAGAAGGCCTTATTAAACATATCCATTTCTTTTTGGAACTCGCCGTATTTTTTATCTTGAACCTGACCGCCGATAATTACGCCTTGGTCTTTATAATAAGAAGGAACGACCAAGTCTAAAGTAATATTTGTAAAAGGTGTTTGGAAGCCGACTCTTGTCGGAACGTTTACATTGAATAAAAATTCCTGTAAGGCCTGTTTGACATCTTTATAGGAAAGATTGTCATAATAAATAAAAGGTGCAAGCAAAGTATCAAAGTTGGAAAATGCTTGTGCACCGGCGCTTTCGCCCTGTAAAGTATAGAAGAAATTGACCACTTGGCCAAGTGCGGTTCTTAAGTGTTTTGCGGGTTTACTTTCTGCTTTACCGACAACGCCTCTAAAACCGCTAATAAGTAAATCTTGCAAATCCCAACCCACGCAGTAGGCACCGAGAAGGCCTAAATCGTGGATATGGAAATCGCCGGAAGTGTGCATTTCTTTAATGCTTTGCGGATAAATTTTATTTAACCAATAAATCTTTGTAATTTCGGAAGAAACATAATTGTTTAAACCTTGCAAAGAATAACCCATATTGCTGTTTTCGTTGACTTGCCAATCAAGTTTCTGTAAATATTGGTCAACGAGTTCTACGTTAAATTTGGAGGAAATTTCGCGGACTCTTGCTCTTTGGTCGCGATACAAAATATAGGCTTTTGCTGTTTTATGATAATTGGAAGTAAGTAAAACATCTTCTACAATATCTTGAATATTTTCAACACTGGGGGTAACTTCCGAGTAAAGTTGTTGAACGATATTTAAAACCCTTATGGTAAGTTTTCTGGCGGCGTCGGCGTCAAACTCGCCTGTTGCCTGCCCTGCTTTTAAAATAGCATTAGTGATTTTTTTTGCTTCAAAATTTTGTTTTGTGCCATCTCTTTTGATGACTTGGACTAAGACTTCTGTGTTTGCCATAAGAGCACTCCGTTTTGTTAAGTTTTTTAGTTTTTTTGGGGGAAATTTAAAAGTTTCCGCTTAATTATTCTAGCACAATTTTTTAAAATTGCCAAGTTCCGTCTAAAAAATGGGTATTTTATGGGTTATCAACAGGTATTTTTTAGACGAGAAAACAAAAGATATCCACATTTTTAAAAATGTGGATATCTTGCTTTAAAAACAGCCCAAAAATGCTTAAAAAACAAGGCTTATTTTCTTGTTTTTAGCCCAAAAAACGGCCTTTTTCATAAATTGTTAAGTGTTTGCCGTTTTTTAACTTGACAGTTACAAGTTTATCTTGCGTATTAACTAAATCCCAGTGCAAAGCAGAGTCGTTAAAACCAAGTTTTTTCTTGAGTTCTTTAGTCATTTTAGCAAGGTTTCCACTGTAAGTATCGATATAACTTGCGCCAAGAGCAATATGGGAATTGCCGTATTTGCCGCCAAAATTCTCGTCGTAAAGGGTATCTGCCATAAATTTGTTTATTTTGGAGAATCTGTTGTCCGTCAAAGAATATTCACCAACTTGGCAAGCGCCTTTATCTAAGGCAAGCATTTTTCTTAAAAATTCCTGGCCTGTGCTGGCTGTTGCTTTAATTACGCGCCCCGCCTTAAACTCTAGAGAAATATCCTTGACATAGTTGCCGTTTCTAAAACTCATAAGATCACTGAAATAGGTGCCTCTTGTGCCCCTAAAATCAGGTGAAGTAAAGATTTCAAAAGAAGGTACATTACACCCCCCGCCCGAAATAAAACGCCTGTTTTCGCCAAGTTTAATTTCAAGATCCATAGATTTAGATTGCGTTCTAATAGTATCTATCGGTAAAGAGGAAAGCCATTTGGCAATTTCGTCAATTTCTTTTTGGACTTCGGCAAATTTTTTGGCAGGGTTCTTTTCCGTCAAGAAACACGCACTTGCAATTTGCTTTTCATAGTCTTTCAAGGAAAGGCCGGCCTGTTTTGCAAGACCTTCAGTCGGGTAATTGGCAAGGGTCCAAGAAAAAAGGCCTTTTTGCTCTCTTTCATCCATAATTTTGCGCACTTCTTTACGGGCAAGCGTGGCAAGCGCAATATTTTTGGCGTTAACATTTTTTAAATTAGCCAAATCTTGCGGAGCGCGCAAGGCAATAAGGCCGTTTAAATTCTCGTTTAAAACCTTATCCCAAGGGGCGCAAAATTTAAGTTGTTTTGCACTTGCTTTAGTGTAAAAAGATTTTGTCATACTTTCGCTAAGATATGGGCGCGCAACAACATTAAAACCTTGTTCTATAAGTTTTTGATAAATAACTTCGGCAAGGTTTAGGGCTGGGTAATCAAAACTCAAAAGAATATTTTCCCCCGGTTTAAATTTGCCCCCTTTTCTGGCACTTTTTAGTGCATAAATCATAACATCTGCGTACTTTTCAAGATTAAGCATTTTTTACTCCTGTGTTTTATTATTTTAAATCTTCTCCGTATTTTGCACCGCGTTGAATAAGAAGTTCTTTAATTTCTTCTGTTGTGGCATAATTTAGCGGAGTATTGCCATAATTATCCTTTATATTAATATCTACGCCATTATCAAGCAAAAGTTCTATCATTTCTTTGTTATTATTTATTGTGGCAACTTGGAGATAAAATTTAGAAAGGTAACCTTTTTTTATTTTTGCACCTAATTTAAAAAGCAGTTTGGCTGTTTCCAGTTTATTATCCATAATAGCCTGGTCTAAAGCCGTCATTTTATTTGGTTCTTCCATTGGTTTATCTATATCTCCGCCGTATCTAATTATGTCTTTTAACATATCTTCTTTATCTTTTAAAGAACATTCTTCATCATGACAAGACAAAGCAGCCCAAATAGGATAATTGACATTTACATCTGCGCCATTTTTTAATAATAGTTTAACTATTTTTTTATATCCCTTTAAAGAAGCATGAAAAAGAGGTGTCCAACTGGTAAGTGACATATTAACATCCGCACCTTTGGAAATTAAATATTTAACCATTTTTGTATCATTATGAAGAACAGCCATATAAAGAGGTGTTTCGCTTTCTTCCGTATGAGCATTTACATCTGCACCTTTTTCTATTAATTTTTCTGCTATTTTAAGGTTTCCCTTGTGGATTGCATGGTGAAGAGGAGTCAAAGAGGTTTTGTCTATAACATTCACATCAGCCCCTTCGGCTAAAAGTTTTTTTACCTCTTTTATATCATTTTGCTCAACGGCACTTATTAAAGTATTTTTTGTTTGAGCATTTATTTGGCTAAACATACAAAGCATACAAAATGTTGCTATACACAACATAAATATTTTTTTCATTTTAAATATCTCCTTACTTTCAGTTTCTTACTTGTTTTGCCAAATACTGAGGGCGGTGGCAATTTCTTTACCGTCACTACGGCGTTTTAAAATGTGGGTATAGGTTTTATCCGCGGTTTTATAGACAAGAGAATCAATTTCATCACCGCGCAAGGCTTCTGCTTTAAAATTGATAACAAAATCTTTTATTGCTAAATCTTTAACTTCACTTTCCGGTAAAGCGCCAAGACACCACGCGCTAAAATGAGGATTATTTGTGTGACCGTTAGTGTCAAGGTCTTCAAGGCGAACTTTTACTAAAACGGAATTTAAAAGTTCAATACCTTCAACTTGCGCCCTTTTAAAAGGATTTATTTCCATATCAATCGGTTTTGGGTTGGTTGCATTACTATCTAAAAATGCCTGCGGTGTGCGCACCATTTTGCGCTGATTTAAATCTATAATAACCCACCAGCTTGCACCGCGCGCAACAATTTGGCCATTAACTGAAATTTCAAAATCCCTTCTG
>JAZUQO010000031.1:0-1719 GCA_045605725.1 Elusimicrobiaceae bacterium | reverse complement strand
TTGCTGGAAGCTTTTTCAAACAGTGATGACAGTAATATAGCTATATATGGAGAAAAAAACTTCGTTGTTCTTTCAAAATGGAATATCGAAACTGCACGCAAAAAAATCGAAAATTGTTTTGGTGAGCTAAGCAAATGTCTCTTAAAACACAGCGCACTGAATATTATTGACGTCAGAATCGGTGTATATTTTGCGTTTGGCACACAAGTGTCGTTTGATGATGCAATAGGCCGTGCCAAACAGGCATATTTGCTTGCGAAGAATGAAAATGTTCCATACGCTGAGTGGAATGTGTCCGGCGGAAAAGCGCTTGAAAAAAAGATAAAAATAGAAAATAATATAGAAAAAGAAATTGATAACAATCGTTTCTTCCTTGAATATCAACCTGTTTTAGATGCAAAAACAAAGAAAATAGTAGGTGCGGAAGTACTATCACGCCTAAATTCAGAAAGCGAGGGTGTATTAACCCCGGGTAGCTTTTTGTCTGCGGTGGACTCTGTTGGAATCAATGATAAATTTGATTATTATATTTTTGAAAAAAACTGCAAATGGATTTCAAACGATAAAAAACAAAGGGAACAATATAAATATACCATCAATTTTTCAAGATCAACATTGTGCGAACCACAGTTTGCGGAAAAGATAATAGCAATTGCACAAAAATATGATTTGAATTTTTCCTGTCTGGCGATTGAGATATTAGAGGATAAAAACATAACCTTCGATGCAAGAAAGCAAATGATAGATAATCTGTCAGTTCTTAAAGCAAAAGGTATATCTATCTTGCTTGATGATTTTGGGAGCGGATATACAACCTTTGGAGATTTGCAAAATCTAGATATTTCTGTTGTGAAGATTGATAAAACGATAACACAGAATTCGGTTACAGATACAGGATTTATTATTTTAAGAAATATTATACGTACTGCCGGGGATATTGGTTTTAAGACATTATGCGAAGGAATCGAAACAAAAGAGCAAGAAGAAGCGGTGATAAAAGCAGGCTGTGATCTCCTTCAGGGTTTTTACTATTACAGACCTATGCCGGTGGCTCAGCTTGAGAAAGTTTTTAATAACAATTCAGGAGGTGTTTAAATGCTGTCCGTAATTATTCCTGCATACAATGAGGAATTATCCGTAGAAAGAGCTTATTATACGATATCAGAGATTTTAGAAAAAGCTCAGATTGACAATGAAATTATTTTTATTGATGATGGTTCTACGGATACTACATATAAAAAAATAGAAAACTTGGCCGATAAAGAAAAAAATATATATGGACTGCATTTTTCAAGAAATTTCGGGAAAGAAGCAGCCATCTCGGCAGGGCTTGCAAGCGCCAAAGGCGATGCAGTTGTAGTAATTGATTGCGATCTTCAACATCCTCCTGAGAAAATTGTGGAAATGTATCATCTGTGGCAGGAAGGCTATGAAATTGTTGAGGGTATTAAAAAAACAAGAGGCAAAGAAAGCAAAATGCATGGTTTTGCTGCAAGAAAGTTTTATAGGGTTATCAGTTCGGTAGTAGGATTTGATATGTCAAACGCCTCTGATTTTAAACTGCTTGACCGCAAGGTTGTGGATATACTCAACAGAATTCCTGAAAGAAAAGGTTTCTTCAGAGCAATTTCATTTTGGGTAGGCTTTAACAAAACAACGGTTGAATTCGAGGTTAATGAAAGATTAGAGGGTGAATCAAAATGGTCTGCCATAGGCCTT
>JAZUQO010000030.1:0-32209 GCA_045605725.1 Elusimicrobiaceae bacterium | reverse complement strand
ATAATATCTCTGACACAAATAGCAAAAGCGCAATATACTTATAATGCCAAAAAAGGTAATTATTCTGATAATATGCTTAATTTACCTTTAGATATGAAAGACTCTGACGGTAGTGATGCAACAGGCGCGGAATTTGCCGATCAATATTTTGATTATAAAATTTTTGGAGATGAATTTGAACGCGCAAGAGCAACGCGTAATACAGGGGAATATGAATTATCTGTAGAGTATGAAACGGGGCAACTTTTCTGCCGCCCGATAGAACACAAGGTATGTCAAGATTTAAACCTTGAAGAAGGCGAAGAACTTATTAGTTGGCCGCAAAAAACAGATTGTGATAGCAGCATTTATGTATATAGCCAAAATTATCATTTCAATAATAGTCAGTTCTATTGCGTAAGGACTTCATATAAGGATGGAACATATAAAGATAGGGTTTGTTTTAATCCAGGCAAAGGTAATGGATGTTGGATATTTGATCATAATGGTAGTAAAATACAACATTTAGCTATGGGAACAACAAATGGACAAGGTGTTAATACTGTTTTATTAGTTTTTGATTATGATCCTAATGACAGCAGTAAATATGAACGAACTATGTATAACATGGATGGCTCATTTAAGCAATATACTAAGTATCAAAATGGACAAACTTTAATATCTTATAAAAGTGGTTCTACTACAATGAGTGTTTCTGATGGCGGAGGATGGAGTAATTATTGGCAGCTTGGATTTAATGAAAATGGAACACCTAGTTATGCTAATCGCTTTTTAAATGGAAAGCAAGTTAGCCGACAAAGCTATAATTCTAATGGCGAAATTTCAGGTATATCTTTTTGGGATGCAAGCGGTGTAAGAGCTGAAGTTTCCTATAAAGAGGATGGTTCCATAGCTTCTGCAACATGCTATAGCGGTGCATGTGAAGGTTGGGTTGCGCCAGAAAGATCATCTTTGGGATATGAAAATGGTTTCGAAAGACCAGAATTAGGTAATTATTGTGAAGAAAATCCCGATGAAGATCTTTTGTGTAATTTGTGATTTTATTTGTAAAATAAAAGCCCCGTTATTTTTAAAAATAACGGGGCTTTTTATGTCTATTTTAAACTTATTCGCCTAAGATTTCCTTAGGAGTATTAATAATTGCTTTTCTGAGGAAAGGCTTTTTGACAAGTTCTTTCTTTAAAGATTCATCTCTTAAAGAGTTCCTGTAAGAAATATCTTCAAAGGAATATTTAAAGTTTGTGTGTATATCATAAGTGCCGTTGCAAATTGCGGCAACATCTTCGGCAAACACAATTTCTTCATCGGTTGGGATAACAAAAACTTTAACGGGGCTATCTTGGGTAGAAATTAAACTTTCCGCATTTTTTGTCATTGCGGCAAAGTTTCTTTCCTTATCATAGTGAACGCCCATATATTCAAGACCTTGTAGTGCTTTTTCTCTGTAAACGGGGCCTCTTTCACCAACACCGGCCGTCCAGACAATAGCATCAACACGGCCTAAAGCAGCAGCATAAGCGCCGATATATTTTTTCATGCGGTAGGCTTCCATTTCAATAGCAAGTTTGCATCTTTCATCACCTTTTTCTGCAGCAATTTCAATATCTCTTCTGTCTTGATATTTTTCGGTAATACCCAAAACGCCTGATTTTTTATTTAAAATTTTATACATTTCAGCAGGGGGGATATTTTCCCTTTCCATCATTTGGAAAGCAACGGATGCGTCAAAATCACCACTTCTTGTACCCATAATAAGACCTTCAAGCGGAGTCAGCCCCATTGAAGTATCATAAGATAAACCGTTTTTAACAGCATTCATACTTGCGCCGTTTCCGATATGGCAAATAATCAAATTGCAATCAAAGGGATTTTTACCGAGCAAGGCAGCCGCTCTTTTTGCATTGTAAAGAAAAGATGTGCCGTGCGCACCATAGCGGCGCATTTGATATTTTTCATACCATTTATAAGGTAAAGCATACATATAAGTATGTGGCGGCATGCTTTGGTGCCAAGCGGTATCTGCGATAACCACGTGTTTAATGTTTGGCATTACGGCAAGGCCTGCTTCCATACCAAGAACATTTGCCGGATTGTGAAGGGGAGCAAGTTGTGCAATTTCTTTAAGATAAGCAATAATTTCAGGGGTAATAATTTCAGATTTGGCAAGTTTACCGCCGTGCACGACTCTATGTCCAGCAGCACCGATAACACTTACATCTTTAATAACGCCGTGTTCTTTATCAGTTAAAGTATTCAAAACCCAGGAAATTGCCGTCTTAAAATCCGGACAGGGTGCGGTTTTTTCAAATTTATCTTTACCGGGTGCTTCTTGAGTTATTTGTGCATCATCATAACCCACGCGTTCAATAAGACCCACTGCAATGTTTCTTTTATTTGTTTGATCAAAAAGACTGTATTTTACGGAAGAACTTCCGCAATTAAGGCATAGTATTATCATTTAATTTTCTCCAAAAATAAGAATAATATCTATATATATTTTACACAATTTTTATTTTTCTTTAAAGTTGAGTGTTTAGCAAGGCTTTCTATAAAAGGCTAAAATTTGTGCAAAAATTTTTATTTCTTTATTTTTAAAAATTTCTGTTTTACCTTTGAAATCTTTTAGAATAGTTTCTTCTTTTTTGGGATAAATTTTCTTGATGGTATAGCCTTTAGGAGTTTTTATTAAATACAGTTTTCCGTTTTGTGTTTGTTCGGCAGAAACACAAATCACATACTCGCCTTTATTTGCCCAAGGGCAAGCATCTTGTTCAAATATTTTAATAGCAAAGGGTTGATAGTTCGCTCCTTCTAGCATAATAGGCAAAAATTCTTCTGCTTGTGAATATAAAGGCAGATCAAAAAAATCTTTTTCAGACTCGCAGAGAACGGCCACTCTCTTTGCAGCCGGCAAAGAAGAAAGCAACTCGTAAACTTTTTTCTCTGTCAATTTATATGTCGAATTATCTGCACAATATAGTTCATCATCTTCAAAATAGTTCACCGGTTTTTTAAATACCTGTGATAATTTGGCAATATTTACCCTATCGGGTTTGAAACGATTTTTTACCCAATGAGATATTACGCTTGAATCTTTCAATCCAAGTTTTTTTGCGAGTTCTACTTTTGTCATCGCAGTTGTCTTTAATAATTGCTCTATTTTTTGTCCTAAATTCATAAGAGCCCCCTTTTTATGCCTATAACTACATATAAACAAATAAATAGAAAAATGTCAAACTTTATATTCGTCTGAAAATTTGACAAAATGTTTTTAGTTTGATACAATTGTATCAGATTTGATACAAATAGTGTCAAATCCGGTCTTTCAGACCACGCCTGCGGGTAAAGCAAATGTTAAAGTCTAACTTGAACATTTGTGAGACGGCTCTCCCCAGAATCCCAAAAAAGGGATTAATGCCGCAAAAAAAGCGGCAAAACCCGCAGGTGTATCTTAGTTAAGAGGTGTATTATGAAAGGTGTTTTTTCTAATAAAAAAGTTAAATTACCATCTGATGGTAGTTGGGCAGAACTTTACGCAATACTTTGCGATTTGCTTACAAGACGTAATGATTTATTACCTCTTGTTAAAGAGTTTAACTTAATTGATAAAGCCTTAAAACAATATTTCGTCGGTGTTAAAGATTGTTGTATAGGTAACTTTAAAATTAAAGGAAAATGCGAAGATATACAAACTTATAAATTACCTGTTTCTTTAAAAAACAAATACATGGTAAAAACTAAACAGTGGAGTGTTGATATAGAAGAAAAAAAATAAAAAATTTATTATCGACGGTGCAAAAAAACTAATCATAACACTTCCACCATAAATCCTACTTCCTCCCAGCACGCCACAAGAACACCCCGTGCACCGCAAAACCTCCTGTTCTTACTAACAGGGGGTTTTTATTTTCTTTTAAAAACCCCTTGACAATATGTAAAAGTAAGTGTAATATATAAATATAAGTCTTAAATTATACTACTTAGGAGAATTTTATGAAGAAAATACTTCTTTTCCTTGTTGCTTTAACTTTTGTATCTTTATCTTATGCTCAAGCAGTTAAAATGGTAAAAGTTATACCTACTAAACCATCTACTGTTGTTGATGAATTGAGAGTTTATGGAACAGAACCTAGTCAAATTAGTCAAATACAAACCATGAACATGGGCTTGCCTGTTGGTTCTAATAATCAAAATAGACCTTTTCAAATGCAAACTTTGCAAGCAGATACTAACGATGTAAGTCAAATACATTCTTCAAGGGATTTAATTATTAATAGACCTTCGGTAACATTTAAAAATATTGCAGTGGGAGAAAATTCAGTTTTCTTTACTAAAATAAGTTCCTTTCCAACGATTCAGGCAGGTTTACTCCGCGCAAAAACGATTAATGGCCCTGGAGCCACCCTCAATGGTTATCCGACGTTAACTTTAACCGGGGATACTAACGGTAAACTATCCGGTCAGAATGTCACAGTTGATAATACCGTTATATCTTCCCCTTTTGCAAGTGGAAACGAAATTGTTAAAAGGGCAATATATCTTTATGGCCAGCCCTTAACAGGTGATAATGCCGGAAAACAAGCAAAGCAACATATCTTTTTTCCTTGGTCAAAAATTACAAGCAGCACTACAACAGCAGGTTCAGTAACACCATCTAGCCTTTCTCGTTGTAACACTAATGGTGCGGTTTGTACGGCTTCAAGATGTGATATATGTGATGCTGGATCTTCGGACACTATGTGTTATGATATTAGAAGTAAAAAATTATCTGCTGTTTATGATGCAAACGGTGCTACTTATACCAAAGTGGGATCTATTAAGTTGTATTGTAAACCTCATGATAAATTTGTAACGCAAAATTTACAGATGGTATTAGATACCTCTACTTGCGAACAGTATGTAAGTTATGCGGTAAGATACGGTATTAACGGCGGTAACATTTACGAAGAAGGCTTTAGTACCGGAAGTGATGCTACTATTACAAATTTGAATTTATCAAATATCTCACAATCAGAAAATTTGGCAGATATATCAAAAGGTCCTGCCGAAAAATGTTTTATTCAGTGCAATAATAACGTTAATGGTTGTACTAGTGCCCAGGCAAAGGAATACTTCATTTTTGTTGGTGAAAATGGCACTCCCGTAGATCTATCTGATTTTGCTAATGCAAATTTTTGTGCAGATGCTAAATATACCAATAGTGATTCTCCCAGATGGTCGGAAGGTTCTGGTTTAAGTTGCAAAGCAAAAGAAAAAATTATTGATATCTATGCCCTTAGATGCTATGAAAACAGCGGTAAACTTTTAAGAGCAGCAAATACCTATTATCAATCAAGAAAAGTTCTTTGTAGACAATATTCAACAGTAAATGCAGAGTATACCGCAACAAAGTCATCTGCCTATGGTAAACACTATTTCTTCCCTTCTTTTGTCACTAGTTTAGACAGAGAATATGGTGGTGTTTTTGATGAAATATACAGAGAATGGACCTCGGCTGAATCATTGCGCTAAACAATTATGAATACAATAAAGAAGGATTCAAAAGTTGCAGTACACTATACTTTGACTGTGGATGGTCAGATTGCTGATTCTTCACAGGGCAGAGGTCCCCTTGAATATACACAAGGGGCAGGGCAAATAATCATAGGATTAGAAGAAGCCCTTGAAGGTCTTAAAGCAGGTGATAAAAAATCGGTAGACATTGAAGCCAAAAAGGCTTATGGAGAGGTTAATCCCGAAGCAAAAAGACGCGTCCCAAAAACTGCTATTTCAAATATTGACACCTTAAAAGTTGGCGATGTTGTGGGCGCAAGTGCAAACGGACATACTTTCCGTGCTAGGATAAGTGAAATTACCGATAAGGATGTTGAACTTGATTTTAATCATCCTTTAGCCGGCAAAAAATTACATTTTGATGTAGAAATCGTAAGTGTAAATTAAGATAATCTTATAGAAATAAAAAATCCGCAGGTCCATTTTTGAACTTGCGGATTTTTTACTGTCTAAATATACTATTTTAACAAGTCTTCATATAGATCTTCCTGTTTTTGCAACATTGTTTTTATATCAAATTCCGCTAGATTTGCAGAAGTGAAATTAAAGGATCCCTCAAGAACAGTACAAATATTTGAGGCGAGTTTTTTGTAGTTCTTACTGGGGCACAAAAAACCGTTTTTATTATTTTTTAAAACTTCTTTTACGCCATTAACATCATAACAAGCAGCAGGAACTTCCATATTAAGGGCTTCCACTAAAGCCATAGGTAGACCTTCCCATAAAGAAGAAAGCGCAAAAACATCACTTATAAGCAAAAGTTCGGTAGTATCGGTTCTGTGTCCTAGTAATTTAAAATTATCTTCCAAATGATATTCTTTAATTAATTTTTCGGAAGATTCTTTTAAAGGACCTGTACCAAGGTATAAAAATACTGCTTTGGGAAATTTTTGACACACAATTTTTGCCGCTTTTATCATATCAAGAGGGTTTTTTTGCGGTTTTAAATTAGCAATAGATAAAATAATCTTATTTTCTTTACTTAAGTTAAGTTCTTTTAATTTTGTATCTTTATCAAAAGAGGGGAAGTCTTTCTTTGTTTTTACTTCTACGCCGGCTCTTATTAAAACGCATTTTTTTGTCGGTGCAATTTTATATTTTTTGGCAAGGTCTATATCACTGTTAGCAACAAAAATAATTTTTTTCGTCATTAAAGAGCAAAAAGCCTCAAGTAAAATATAAAACATTCTTATAGGTAAGTTTTGTTCATTGTTAAAAGCAAAACCGTGAACGGTGTGCACACATTTTAAACCTAAACTTGCACAAGCAAAACGCCCAAGTAAACCCGCTTTTGAAGAATTGGTGTGAACAATGTCGGGTTTTATTTTTTTTAAGATTTTTCTTATTTGTTTAAAAGCCAAGAAATCTTTTTTTAAATTTATCGCGCGCTGTAAATCGGGAATAAAAAATAAATTTTTAATTTCTTTTTTTGCTTCTTCATCAAAAAAACCGCCTTTGCCACATAAAAGGTAAGTTTCAAATTTATCTTTAGGTAAATTGTTAACGGTATACAAAACGCTTTTTTGCGCTCCGCCCAGTTGTAGTTGAGTTATTATAAAGGCGATTTTTCGCTTTGCCATTGGTCTGAAACCTCAAAATCAGGATAGTAGTAATTTAAAGTTTCGATATAATTTTTGCCCTGTTTTGACATATTAATAAGACCTTCGACACAAAGCCCTTTGCCAAAACCTGTATCCGTACCTAAGAATAAGAAATCTTTTCCTTTATTAACCGGAATGTAAAAGAAAAAGTCCGAACGCAAAGTTCCAAGTGATAGAATTTGATTTGCTTTATCAAAAGGCAGATTGATTTCTTTTTTTGCGTTTTTAAAGATTATTTCTTCAGTTCTGCCATAGTTATCCATTTTTGATGGTAAAAACTCTTTAAATGCAAAATTAAGGCGCGTTTGCATATCTTTTAAGGGTAGCATGTAAAGCCATTTAACACGGGCCCATTGGGTAGGATCTTGCGGTGCACTTATTAAATCTTTGGGTGGATTTGAAATCATATACTTAAATAAGTTGAGAGGAGAAAAACTGTAATTAATTTTTTCCTCAGTATTTTTGACACCGTTTGCCGTTATATAAGAACAAGATTGATAAATTTCTGCAGGGGCAGTTGTGTTTGTTTCTTTATTTACCAAAACTTGATTTTTTGTTTGATTTACGGCTTCCACATTTCCGCTTGATTGCATATTTATACCACCATAATGAAACTCTTTTGTATTATCCGCCAAATCAAAAATAGCATTTTGGCTTTGGGCAAGAGAGTTAACAATTTGAGTTCTTAAAATTATGGCAAGGGCCTGTAAAACTTCAGGATCTTTTTGTCCTCTTGAAAGTTGAGTTAAAGCCCCGGGTAAAATATCTTCAAGCGTAGTATAATTTATTAACTGCATACCATTTTGATTCGGAATAACAAGTAAAGTTCCTTTTAGTTCTTTGTCGCTTAAATCGGTAATAAAGATGTTATCACTCATAGGTTCTTTTATTAGGAAAGTTGCGCCGTTATTTTGCATTTTTAGAGCAAAAGGTCTCTTTGCGGAAAATTCTTTATGGCCCCACTTATTGCTTATGTCTACGGAGGTGGTTTCCTTATTAAAAGTTATAGTTTTAGGTGCAAGGGCTTTGCCGGATAAAATTGTTCCCAATTTTTCATCTTCCACGACAAAATCTTGCCCGGCATTAAACATAAATTCTTTTATATTTTCCAAATTTCCTTCTTTATTACTGAATAGTCCTAAACGAACAATTGGACTTTCGATAGTGGAAGGTTCTTTACTGTAAATTTCATCTAGTTTAGTATAAAAGAGATAAGCACTTGGCCTATTTTTTAAATATTTGGATAATTTTTTTGTCTTATCCAAGGCAAATTTATCATTTGAATCAAGTATCAAAATATTTGCAAAAGATTGCCATGCCGGTATAAATTGTTTTAATTTCTCTTGTGTTAAACCATAGTAAATGAGCGCAGGATAGTTATTATTGTCATGCACAAGTGCTTGAGATAAAAGTGTTTGTGCGCTTTTATAGTTCTTTTTGTCATACAGAACTCTTCCGATAAGATAGGCTGCGTGGGAAATGGCATAAGGATTTGAAGAATAAATATTTTCAAGCAGAGGGGGGATTTCTTTATTTTTTTTAGTAAAAAAAGCAACTGTTGCAAGGGCAAGTTTTGCGCTGTAAATATATTCAAAATCTGCAGTCAAAAAAAGTAATTTATGATATTCTTTTTCCGTCTGAAGATAATTGTTTTGAGCGGCATATATCCAAATTTTTATTAATTGGTAAATAGGATCATCTTCGGTATTGTTTACTTCTATTGCTTTATCTATATATTTTAAAGCCTGTTGTTGATCGCCTTTTTGCAAATAAATTAAAGCCATATTTGCCATTGCTTCAGCAGAGCCGTTTTCTTCTAAAAATTTTAATGCTTCGTCGGTATGGCCTTGTTTATATAAGTTAAAAGCCTCTTGCAATTCAGGGGTGCTTTCATAAGATAAAACAGATTTTCTTAAAATATCTTCGTTTAACTTAATATCCGGTAATTTATTAACCTCAAGTAAGGTTTCTTGTTTTGTAGGTAAAATATCGTTTTCCTGAGGTGCAGCCTCTTCCTCTATAACTTCTGGTGTACGAAGGGCGAAATCTTTTTGTGCTGTTATCTCAGCAAGGCTTTGGGCCTGTAAGATAGTGCAGAAAAACAAAGAACAAAATGATATTAATAGTTTTTTCATAAAGTCTCCTTAAAAATATTACATTTTAAAATCTTTACCAAGATATAAAGAACGCGCTTTTTCATCGTTTAATAATTTTTCCGGTGCACCTTCCACCAATATTTTACCGTCGTAAATTAGATAGGCACGTTGTGTTAAAGGTAAAGTCTCGCGTACATTGTGATCTGTAATCAAAATACCGATACCTTTATCTCTTAATTTAAAAATCATTTGGCGCAGTTCTGAAACTGTTATTGGATCAATACCGACAAAAGGTTCATCAAGCAAGATGATTTTAGGATTACTTATCATACATCTTGCAATTTCCATACGGCGTTTTTCTCCGCCGGATAAACTCCATGCTTTTTGTTTGGCAAGTTTGGTTAAGCCAAATTCTTCAAGTAAGGAAGAAACTTTCTCTTTTTGTTTTTGTTTATTTGGTTCAATTCTTTCAATAATAGCAAGCAAATTATTTTCTACGGTTAAACCTCTAAAAATTGTCGGTTCCTGTGCAAGATAACCAAGACCGTAGCGGGATCTTTCATACATAGGCAGTTCGGTAACTTCTTTTCCATCAATAAAAACCTTACCGCTAGTTGGTTTAATAAAACCTACCATCATATAAAAACTCGTTGTTTTACCTGCTCCGTTTGGCCCCAGTAAACCCACAATTTCCCCGGAATTAACAACGATATTAACGCCTTTTACAACTTTTCTTTCTTTATAAACTTTTTCTATATTTTCAGATTTAAGTTCCATAAAATTTTATCCTATTTTTTTGAAGTTGCTTGTTTTATTTTATCAAAATCACTTGCTAAAGTAAGCCATCCTTGTACATTACCCTGTGCTTTAAAAGACCCTTTTTGTGTGTCAGCAATCATCTTATCTGCTTGCAAGGCATAATCACCATCTACGCCAAAGCCCCACAAAACCGGTCTTTTTCCAAAGACCTCAAAAATACCGCTTTGTGTATTAAATGTAATAGTATCACCATATATAGTGTTGTTTAAATCATTTAACTCAGCATATGAAGAAACGGTAATTTGATTTTCTTGTTTATCAAAATCAATCCTGTCACCAAAAATGGTAAAGGTATTATTAGGTGTTTTATAAAGACCTTCAATCTGTGCATTTTTTTTGCCTAAAGCATAGCCTTTTAGAGTTTTATGATTATAAAACAATTTTTCTGCTTTGATTTGGGTAAAAATATCTTCTAAAGTTTGGCTTGCGGTAATATTTCCCTTTAACAAATAGGTATTTTCTTTTCTTTGGGAAAGAGCATAATCTGCTTTTAAAGAATAAATATCATTAACATAGGAAACATTACCTATAAATTCTTCTTCCTGTTTATCCCGGTTTATAAGCCATCTATCACTTTGTACGCTTCCGCCAAGAATTGCGCTTAAATCTTCCTCGGCAAAAGCAAAGCAGGCAAGGCAAAGCATGAAGATGAAAAGTATTTTAGTTTTCATTTAAAGCCTCCTGCAAAGTAAGTGGGGCGGGTTTAAAATCTTGGATTTCTTTTGGTAAAGTGGTTTTTTGTTTAAAAAGTTCTATTTGACTGAAATCTTGATTTGCCTTGAACCCTTGGGCGTTAAGTGTTGTTTTGCCTCTTTTCATTTTTATAGGCGTTACGGACCAAGATTCTTTTTTGTTTGTGTCGTAATAAAGTTCTTCGGTATTAATTTTTATTGCTTCTGATAGGGATGATATATGGACATTTCCATTCATAACAATTAAGTTTTTAGAAATATCATACCAACCTTCTTTAGCCTTTAAAATACTGTCTTGAACAGATTCTTTACTGTATACAAGCACGGGATTATAAAGCCGTACTTGGTTTTGGGCATCATAAAATTGTGCTTTATCTGCGCTTAAACTCCAATCGTTTTGGGCGCTTTGCGCTTGGCTTATTATTACTTTAGTTGCTTCTTGCTGGGGTCCTGTTTCCTGCGGTGTTTGGACTTTACTTGAATTACAGGCCACCAAAAAGGCAAATAAGAAAGTTATAAGTATTTTCATTTATTGTTTTTTTATTCCCTTCTCGGTAATATTTCCTTATTTAAGCCACGGGGTAACCTCTGAAGGTATTGTCCTCTTTTGATAAGGATTTTTTAAATTATCTGCAATATGGGAAAAAGCAAAAAACATTACACCGAGTAATGTATAAATAATAAGTAAAATTTTTAAATGTTTTTTTACTAAATCTTTTTCCATTTTTTTACCAAATTATCTATGGCGCGTGTTTGTTCGAGCATAGTTTTTACTTCTTTAAAATCGAGTGAGTTTGCGCTGTCTGATAAGGCTTTAGCCGGGTTTTCGTGCGCTTCAAAAAATATACCGGCAATACCAAGTGCGCTTGCACTTCGAGCAAGGGCCATGGCAAAACTTTTATCACCACCGGTTTTTTCAAGTCCGGTTGGTTTTTGCATAGAATGTGTTAAATCAAAAATAACGGGGTATCCGGTTTTCTTCATAACTTCAAGGGAACGCATATCTACCACTAAATCGCCGTAACCAAAGCAAGTACCTCTTTCGGTCAAAAGAATATTTGTGTTTCCGCAATCCTCAATTTTTTTTACGGCATTTATAATTGCCTGGGGGGATAAAAACTGCCCTTTTTTGATATTTATTATTTTACCTGTTCTTGCAGCGGCAACAAGCAAATCTGTCTGACGGCACAAGAAAGCAGGTATTTGTAAAATATCTGCAACTTCGGCAGCCACGGCGGCTTGCCAAGGCTCGTGAATATCGGTTAAAACAGGTGTTTTTAGGGCTTTTTTTGCTTCTTCAAGTATATTTAGTCCTTCGTCAATGCCCGGGCCTCTAAAGGCTTGTATGGTGGACCTGTTTGCTTTATCAAAAGAAGCCTTTAAGATAAAATTATCTTTTACTAAACTTTTTAATTTTTTTGCTGTTTTTAGATAATTTTCCTTTGATTCAATAACGCAAGTTCCGCCTATATAAACAAGCGGTAAGTTATTAGCAAATTTTAAATTGCCTATTTTAACTGTTTTCATAATCATTTAACCTTTTTAAATTTTTTGCCTGCTTTTATAAGCCCATCAAAAAGCGGATGTGGTTTTTGGGGGCGACTTGCAAATTCCGGATGGAATTGTGCTGCAATAAAATATGGATGGTTTTTATGTTCCACAATTTCCGGCAAAACGCCTTTATGCCAAGCACTAACGATAAGGCCATGCTTCTCAAGCATAGACACATAAGCGGTATTATATTCGTAGCGGTGGCGGTGGCGTTCAAAAATTGTAGTTTTCTTATATAGTTTATAAGCAAGAGTACCTTTTTTGATAGTTGCTTCATA
Organism: Elusimicrobiaceae bacterium; assembly: GCA_045605725.1. Taxonomy (GTDB): domain Bacteria; phylum Elusimicrobiota; class Elusimicrobia; order Elusimicrobiales; family Elusimicrobiaceae; genus Proelusimicrobium. The sequence goes on along the minus strand of JAZUQO010000030.1, from coordinate 19,619 downwards.
ATTGCCAAGGCGCATAGTTCCACCGAGATTTTTGACTTGTTTTTGTTCTTCCATCATAGTAATAACGGGATTATCGGTGGAAGGATCAAATTCAATAGAGTCGGCTTTTAATTTGGCAAGATTTCTTGCTGTTTCAATAACACAGCATTGCATACCAAGGCAAATACCCAAAAACGGCATCTTATGCTCTCTTGCATATTTAATTGCTTCGATTTTGCCGGATATTCCACGTTTACCAAAACCGCCCGGAACAACCACGGCAGCGACATCTTTTAAAGCATTTTTAATATCATCTTTTTGAGTATTTACATATTTAATTTTTACCGTTACTTGATTAGACATACCGGCAAGCCTTAAAGATTCTGCAACCGATTTATAAGCATCCGGAAGTTCTGCATATTTACCGGCGATAGCAACGGTGATTTGTTTTTTAAATGTAGTTGCTTTGTTGATAAATTTAAACCAACTACCGTCATTTTTTGTCTTGGCTTTAAGTTCAAGTCTTTTGATTATTAAATCAGTTAAACCTTGTTCTTCGAATTTTTCCGGTAATTGATAGATAGAGGGAACGTCGCGCGCTTCTATTACGGCATTAGGTTCAACGCTGCAGAAGAGCGAAAGTTTATTTTTCATATTTTGGGAAATCGGGTGTTCTGTTCTGCAGATGAGAACATCTGGTTCTATACCGATTTCGCGAAGTTTGTTTACGGAGTGTTGCGTCGGTTTTGTTTTAAGTTCGTCAGCGGAAGCAATATAAGGAATTAAAGTTGCGTGAACAGTCATTACATTTTGGCGACCTTTTTCTGTTCTAAACTGCCTTGCTGCTTCAAGGAAAGGTAAACTTTCAATATCACCCACTGTTCCGCCGATTTCAATAATAGTTATGTCAAAGTCATTTTCAAAGGGGATAAATCTTTGTTTAATTTCATTTGTTACGTGAGGAATAACCTGTACTGTAACACCGTTATATTCACCGCGTCTTTCCCTGTCGATAACAGCCTGATATACAAGACCTGCGGTATTTGTATTTCTTTTTGTCATAGGAACGTCAATAAAACGTTCATATGTACCAAGGTCCAAATCTGCTTCCGCACCATCTTCGGTTACGAAAACTTCACCGTGTTGATAAGGGCTTAAAGTCCCCGGGTCAACATTGATATAGGGATCACACTTAATCATATTGACCTTAAAACCTCTAAGTTGCAAGAGTTTTGCTATACTTGCCCCGGAAATACCTTTACCGAGGGAACTTACCACGCCGCCTGTTACGAATATAAATTTTGACATTTTAAAAACTCCTATTTTGTTTGTTTTGCAAATTCTTTTGCTTTATATAGATCTTCAACTGTATCTATGGCAGGGCCGAGTTTATCTATTAAAATACTTTCAATAATCATTCCTGCTTCAAGCGCTCTTAACTGCTCTAATTTTTCCAAATTTTCAAGATTGCTTTTTGGAAGGGAAACAAATTTTTCAAGTGCTGCCCTTTTAAAAGCATAAATACCGCAGTGGATATAATACGGAGCATTTAATGCTTCTGCCGTATTTTCCCTTTTGTAAGGTATTACCGAGCGTGAAAAATAAAGTGCTCTGCCTTCTTTATTTAAAACGGCTTTTACGTGGTTTGGATTTGAAACGGAAGTAAGATCCAAAGTCGGCATACAAGCCGTTACAATATCGGCATTAGAATTTTTTAATTTTTCAATAGTGTTTTTTATGGTGGAGGGGGCAACAAAGGGTTCATCACCTTGTACATTTACGATATATTTTGCTTCTGTTGATTTGGCAACTTCGTAAACTCTATCTGTGCCACTTTGACATTTGTCGCTGGTGATAAGTGCTTTTGCACCGAATTTTGTAGCCTCATCAACGATAATAGGGCTTTCTGTTGCAATGATAACTTCTCCTGACTGGGCTTTATTACATGCTTCCCAAACCCACTGAATTACGCTTTTGCCGTCAATTTTTTCTAACATTTTACCGGGTAAGCGGGTGGAAGCATATCTTGCCGGAATAACAATTAAAGTATCTTTCATTTCAGGACCTCTTTTATTTCTTCTTGTGTTACGCAAGCAGTGCCGAGTTTTGCCACAACTAAACCGGCCGCTTCGTTAGCAATATAGGCCGCTTCTTGTAAGGTTGCCCCACAAGCAAGAGCCAAAGTTAAAACAGAAATAACCGTATCTCCTGCACCGGTCACATCAAAAACTTCTTTTGCCGTTGCACAGATAGTGGTTGTTTTAATTTTATTGCCTTGTTCAAAAAGACTCATACCTTGCGCACTTCTGGTAATAAGTATGCTTTTTGCTTTAAGGGCTTTTAAAATATTTTTACCTAAATCAAGAATTGCTTTTTCTTCTTTTTTAGGCGGTAGTCCCATACCTTCCCAGGCTTCTTTTGTGTTAGGTGTCATACAAGTTATGTTTTTGTATTTTAAGAAATTATCAATTTTGGGATCTACGCAAACAGGTATTTTTTTTGCATTACAAAGGGAAATAATTTCTTGAATATTATGATCTGAAAGCATACCTTTACCGTAATCCGACATTATAACACCACTGGCCTTTTTAAGAGCACGTTTGAAATTTTGTATACAAATCTTTGCAGTTTTGGGTTCAAGTTTTGCTTTACTTTCTCTATCAACTCTTACAACTTGCTGACGTTCGGCAACAATGCGTACTTTTTGGGTTGTCGGTCTTGCTGTATCCACAGTTATATAACTTGTGTTGACACCTTTGTCTTTTAAAAATTGTGTTAAAATACTGCCTTTAATATCTTGGCCCACTACGGAAACAAGCGTAGGTTTTGCGCCAAGTACAGCCAAATTTACGGCTACATTTCCGGCTCCGCCGGCAACAAAGTCTTCACTTTCAACATTAACTACAGGCACCGGGGCTTCCGGTGAAATGCGACTAACGCTGCCTTTAACAAAATGATCTAACATAATATCGCCGATAACAATAATTTCTTTTCCGTTAAATTTATCAATAATTTTTATAAGTTCCTGCTTGTTCATATTTATGCCTCTTTATTTTCTTGTATATTCTGTAAGTTCCGCTTTAACGCTACCTATAAAAACCTCTACAGCCATTTTTACGGGCATTTTGTATTCATCATCGGTAAGCCACACTTTTAAACTTTTACCTTTTGAAACAAAAATACCCTCACCGCTTATCATCGGTTCAACTACTATACAATCAAATTTACCTGCTTTTACTTTGACTTTTTCTTTACCTAAAACAACTACTTTTAAGGGATATTGGTCCCCTCTGTTTACTATATCAAAATAAACTTCACCTTTCAAAGGTAATTTTTGATTTCTTACGAAATATAAGGAAGAAAGCATATCAACAACGCCGGTTCCCTCAAAGGTATGTGGTTTATGCTCAAGATTGCCTTTTCTATCCTTTTTATGAATGGTGTAAGTATTTGTTGTATAATCAAAAATTAGCCATTCGTCACGGGCATAAGAACCTTCTTTTACACTTTGCCAATAACCGGTGGAGCGTGATACATCTTCGGCTATCCAGGACATATTTATATCTCTCACTTTGAAGATGGCATCTATAACGGGATAACTTTGAGCATATGCTTCCAATTGATACATTTTTTGGCCGTTTGCCTCAATAATTTTAGAGGAAATCAATTGTGCCTTACCTGCCGTTATGAAAGACCAGGAAATATCAAATTTTAGTTCTTCTCCAAACCATTTTGGGGTATTTTCGGAAGTAGAAGTTTCTTTCGCATAATACCAGGGGTGAGCAAGGCGATTTTCTTTGGTTAAGAAAATTTGGTCATTTTCATTAACTTCTTGTTTAGGTTCTTCTTTTGTTTCGTCTTGAATTTCTTTTTGGGAAGGTATTTGTGAAGTTGTTTCTTCTTTTTTAATTTCTTCTTGTTTTTGGGTGGGTTTTGAAGTAGAGGAAATTTCATTTACGGCTGTATTGTCCGTTTGTTTGGATTCTTCCTGTTTTTCTTGATTTTTTTCTTCTTCAGAATTGTCTTTTACAGTTTTATCTTCTTTTACTTGAATAGAGTCTTCCGTCTGGATAATTTGGGTTTGAACGGCCTTTTCTTTATCTGTTGTATGTTGTTTTAACCAACTGGAACCGCCGCAAGCGTTTAATAAAAAGATGGGTAGTAACAAAGCAATAAATCTCATCTAAAAACCTCCCTGTATTTTTTGCAAATATTTTGCCGCTCCCAAAAGGTCAAGGCAAATTTTAGTATCTTTTAAATCTGCAGAATATTTCTTTTGCTGTTTTTTGCCGTTGGCAGTTAAAACTAAAACTGAACGCATAGAAAGATTTTTTGCGAAATCGGTATCACTTTTTTTGTCACCTATAACAAAAGAATTATCCCTATCCACATTATACTTTTTTATTAGTTTTAACCCCATAGCAGGCGCAGGTTTACGGCAAGAGCAATTTTCACAGGGAGCATGAGGGCAATAAATAATTTCTTCCACAGTGTAAGGTTTTAAAAGCGAAAGTAATTTAGTGTGAACTTCTTTAACTTCTTTTTCCGTAAAATAGCCGCGTCCTATACCGGATTGGTTTGAAACTATAAAGATTTTATAACCAAGTTCCTTAAAAAGTTTAAAAGCGGCTTTTGTGTTTTTATAAAGTTGTACTTTTTTAGGATCGCAAAGATAAACGCCCGGTTTTTCTTTAATAACCGTGCCGTCTCTATCTAAGAAAAGGGCTTTTATCTTATTTGACATATCCTTCCTCTTTCATTTTTTGAAGGCATTTTTTTTCTCTTTTCCAACGGTTATGCGCCCAAAGCCAAGAGGCAGGGTCAAGTCTTATCCAATCTTCATAAATATTTTTTAGTTGTTCGGTATATTTTCTTAAAAGTTCGTGAGAAAATCTTTCCTGAGGGGGTAAAACCGGGTCATAAGCCTCGGCATAAACTTTGCCATTTTTTCTGTACATTCTAATAGGGTAAACGGGCACGTTTAATTTTAAAGAAAGAAAAGCCGTCATAGGCGCAAGTTCGGCAGGTCTGCTGAGAAAATTCATATAAAGGGGAGAAGTCATAACGCTTTGATCGCTAACAATACCCACCATGGCACCTTGTCTTAAGGCTTTCATACAGGTAAAAAAAGGATTATAGGAACTTGTTATTTTTGAGCCATATCTTGTGCGTATATCATTAAGAGTCTTATTTACATAAGGGTTTGTTTGCGGTTTGCCCACAGATAACATATTTTTAAATAAGGTGCTTCCGGCAACGGCAAACATTTCCCAATTAACAAAATGCCCCATGTGTAAAATAGTGGGTTTGCCGGCGTGATTTTCTTTTATAAGTTTGTCAAAATTAACAAATTCAATTTTTTCAAGCATTTTTTCTTTTGACATTAAACTTATTTGGGCAGTTTCAGCCAAAATACGCCCGATATTGCGCCAAGATTCTTTGGCTATTTCTTTTACTTCTTTTTCGGATTTTTCAGGGAAGGCCCTTTGTATGTCATAAACACTTCTCTTAAAGCGTTTGGCTAAAACAAAAGTTAAAAACACACCAACGCTTTCTCCGATTTTAAGGGCTAGTTTCCATGGTAAAATACCTAATATGATAATGATTACCTTCAAGGCTAAGTATTCAATGTAAAACATAAATTTTTTCATATAAGTAGATTATAGCAAATACGGAGTTTTTATGCTTTTGCCAAAGCAGGGTAAAAAATATATAATATTGTGGATTTGATTTTAAAAGGAGTTCTTATGAATTTTGCTAAACTAAAAGAAAAGATGACTAATTTTTCTATTAAGTTAAGAGAAAAGATGTTAAAAAATAAAATTGCCTGTATCTTTTTGGCAATTTGCGCCTTCTTTTACGGTATAGGTGCGCGTTTGCATTTGTTTTTCTATCATAAGAATATCTTCAAATCAAATAAGGTTGATGCAAGAGTTGTTTGTATAGGCAATATTACAGCCGGCGGAACAGGCAAAACAACGGCTGTTTTGCTTGCCGCTCAACTTTTGAGCAAGGCGGGGGTGAAAACTGCCATAATTTCACGCGGTTACAAAAGAGATAAAAAGGAAAAGGTAAAAGTTCTTTTCGATAACGATTTATTAAATTGGCAGGAAACAGGCGACGAACCTTATATGATGAGTCAAATGCTTGCCGAATATAAAGTGCCTGTTGCTGTTTCTTCTAACCGCTACGAAGCAGCCAAAGAAGTTATAAAAGAATTTAAAAGTGAAATTTTACTGCTTGATGACGGTTTACAGCATCATAAATTACAAAGAGATGCCAATATCATTTTAGTAAATGCGCGCGATCCCTTCGGTAATGGCTATATGTTACCTTACGGAATTTTAAGGGAACCTATCAGTGCCTTAAAAAGGGCAGATTTGGTTGTTTTAACACATAGCAATTTAGTAAGTGAAGAAGAAAGAATAAAACTTAAAGAAAAAATAAAGACTTATAAAGAAGATTTGGAAGTTTTACAGGCAATACATAAGCCCGATTATTTTTATGATGTCATTAACCGCAGTAAAATGGCTTTGGATGATATTAAGGGGGAAGTTGTATCTTTTTGCGGATTAGGAGATCCTGCCTCTTTTGAACAGATTTTGAAAAATCTCGGCCTTAAAATAAAACAAACTTGGCGTTTTAAAGACCATAATGCTTATACTTTAGAGGAAATAGATTCTTTAAACAGTTTTCGTCAAGGTTTACCATTAATTACCACTTTTAAAGATTATGTAAAATTCCCCAAAGGCTGGCGGGAAATTCTTAAAGACAAAATTTATATCTTAGCAATTAACCTTGAAATTAAAGAAGGTAATGACCTTTTTCTAAAGATTCTAAAAGGAAAATAGTTTTATTTTCTAATATAAAATTTTGAGTTATAAAACAAATCCTTTATTCCATGCTTTTATAAATTCTCTTAAAGAAAGAACATTCCGTCTGTATAAAAGGGCAGATACGGTCTTGCAATATCATATTTTCTTTTTCTGCTTCACTTTCAATAAAACTTTCTTCAAAATCTATTTCAAAATCATCTTTTGTATTATGGTCAGAAGATTTTTCTTTCAAATTTTCTACGAAGCATTTACCATTATGTATGTTAAACATCTTTGAGGCGTAGTAAACTATACATGTTTTTTCATCATAATAATAGCCACGCTAATTTTCATTGCCCCACCGTAGAATATTAAATATATCTCTTCCGTACCTAATTTTAAATTCTTTTTCTCCTTTAAAAGCGGAAATAAAATTATCTTTTTCGGTTTCTATGTAATCAAAAATATATTTAGTCTTTCCGTCAGTAGTAGTTAAAATTCTACCTTTATCGTCATAAGATAAAATTCTGCCATAGGCATTAAAAGGCGTTTTTACCCAATCAGCCACAGTTATTTTAATTGTTTGTGCATTGCGATAGTACATATCAAGCAAATATTCATTTTTTTCATTACAGAAACTTGCCCAAGCGGTTTGCGCTCTTGCTGAAAATTTTTCTTGATTTCCGCCGGATAAACTTAAATCAATTAAGTTTATAAAGCCGTCAACATCATCACAATCTAAGCCTATTTTATAAGAAGAACCCATTGTGGAATTTCGGTAGCCTATTCTTGGGTTATTATAAATAGTATATCCTTTTCTGAGATATTCTTTATAATACTGGTCCGTTAACCCAAAATAATGCCCGATTTTATGAGTAAGAATATGAAATACTGAAGATTCTGAAATGTCTTTTTTGTTTTTTCTGGGATTTGGAACTCTGACAAAGGCATAAGGCTGCTTATTGATATGTTTTTTCCAGGAAACACATCCGCCTGCTGAAGGGCGACAATATGCTTGTATGTCATATACAAAGGCAAACACTATATCTGCCTTTTCTAAATCACTAACTCTTTTTAACCTGTTTTTTTATTTAAAATCGGCATAATATCGTTAAATTCTTTTTTTCTGCCGTTTTTAATTATCCTCTCTCTAATGTCATCAAACCAAATATCAAAAGCATTTTCAATACCTCTTGCAAAATCAAGATATATTTTTTCCGTTTTAAGGCTTTCCTTTAAGGCATTAGAAATGTTTTTTAATTCATTTATATATTTATACTCAGAATCATCTTCATTTCTTTCGACCGGTTTTTTATCATCTTCAACAAAAATATAATAATTTATAGGTTCTTTGTTAAAAATCTTGTTAAAAGCATATTTATTTGGGTGTATTGTATAATCTTCAAATATACCCCAGTCAACGCCGTCAATGGCAAAAGCCGGAGCAGACAAAAGTGCCATTAAAATAGAAAGAATAAACTGCGATAGTATTTTTTTAATCATACATGTTTCTCCTATGTATAGGTATATAATAATGTTATACATATTAGGATGAATTTTTAAAGGGACAAAAGACCTATTTTTATTTGGGTCCAAAGACCTATTTTTAAGTTTGCCCTTGTTTTATTTTAATTTTGTGTTATAATTTATATTAACCCAATTTATTTTTAATTAGGTTTTTTATCTAGGTCTAAAGGCCTAGATGTGTCTGGGTCTAAAGACTCTTTCTTTTTTTTAAAGTTTGATATAAAATAAAGGTATGAAGAAATATTTTTCTTTGAATTTTACGGAGAATAAAATGAAAAAAATTATGAATTTTCTCGTTAGAAAAAGCAGTTTTACTTTTTATAAAAGAACGCTGGCTTTAGTGCTTGCGTTCGTAATGTTATTTAATTTAAGCGGGGAAGCGTTTGCTAATTTGACAAAAGTAAGCGCAAGAAACGAAGAAGAAATAAAAAGACTTGAGGAAGAACTATCTCAACTACGCGAAGTAGAAGAAAGCAAAAGTAGCGCGCGTAGCAACAAGAGTTTAAGGGATAAGATGCTAGAAGCCAAAGAGCGCTACATAATAGCATTAGTAAAATACAACTATGCCGTGCAGTTGACACGGGGATATGAAAACATAAACAAGGCTTATGACAAGGTAGCGGGCGAATTAGAAAAAGAGTATGAATCAATAGAATCAGATGAAGGGATATTATTAGAAGAAAAAGAGCAATTAGATTTAAAAGAGATGGCGAAAGAAGATCCAGAGATAGAAAAGTACATAACGAAGACGCCTGGGTATAGGAGTTGGCAAAGCAACAGGAAGAGAAAATTGAAGGAGAAAGAAGAGAAGAAAGAGGCGATAAGTGCTTTAGAAAAAGAGATAGGGGGAGAAAAAGCGGGATTAGAAAAACTAAAAGGGCGCAAAGCGAAGAAGGCGAGCGAAAGGATAGCAGAAAAAGAAGCGCAATTAGGGATTCTGAAAAGGAATTTAGCGGCTATAGAACCTGAGATAAAAGAGAACGATGCGAAGTGGGCGTGGTATGAAGCAATAGATAAAGAAATGACACGCAAGAGAGAAGAATACAACGCAAAAGTAGAGGGGTATAATGAAAGGATAGATATTTATAATGAAAGGGTAGAGAACTATGATAAAGATATAAAGATAAGTGGAGCGAAATACGCTTATAATAAAGTCTTGGAAGATTTATATGGCGTGGAAGCGGTGCCGGAAGAGATGAAGGCGCATTTAGAATATGACAGGGAAGCGCTAATAGACAGATATAATAATATAACATGGAACAAGATAAAAGAGGTGGAGCGGGAATATAATATAGCGGCGACGAGATATGAAAACGCTTCTAAGGCCTATTATGATGATTTATTGGTGAGATATGGTTATTATGAACAGTATAAAAACAAGAAGCAGTGTGATTTGACGAAGAAAGTATTAGAAAAACGCCAAGAAGGATCAGAGAATATAGATGAATGGGGTTGGAGGGCAATAAAATGGTTAAGTCAAGATCAATTAAAGAACAGCACGCCAAGCGGGATAAAAGAGGCGTTGACAGCGACATGGAACACGTGTGGAACGGGAATAGCGATACAAAATGCAGACGATTTAGATTCCATGAGTTGGGACGGATATAAGGAGAATATAAATTCTAACGAATATGTAGATATAAAATTTTATGAATATTATGAAGAATATGTAAAAGAAAGCGAAAAACATTATGAAGCGGTAGTAAGAGAAAATCCGAAAGATATAACAAAGGTTACAATATTGCCGGCATATTACTTTGCGCCGGACAGTCAATGGGAACAGTTGGAAGGGAAGAGAAGAGGACGCGAGATATTTATGTTAATGCTTGCGAACCACGAACTTGGCTACGCTATGTACAGAGCAAGCGTAGTAAAAGGTGGGATGGGTAATGTATATAGCGAGTATATAGAAAAGCAAGAGAATCAGGAAGAGGCAGAGGAACTGGAAGAAAGTGAATATGTAAATTTAAGAGGATATAATAAGGTACCCCGCTTAGAATATAATCGCTATTTAGTGTACGATAAGCCAACGGACGCGACAAAGAAGAGAATATTTTTAAGAGCGAAAAGGATGGAAGAATACTCTAGGAATGAAGTACATAGACTAATGGGCAAAGTGGTAAAAGGGATGTACTTAGATGGAAAGAGTATGGGGGAGATATTAGGAAGTGAAGGGATAACGAAAAGTGACATAGATGCCGTGTTCAATAAATATGCAGAGTTAATGGATAAACAGACCTTAGCGAATCAGAAAGCGAATTTAGCAAACGATTTAGAGTTTAGGGATTACAGCGGGCTAATAAAATGGGAAGTAAGAGATAAATTTAAACCTACGAAATTTGAGAAAGTAATGAACGCATTATTCATCTGGTTACCTTCGAACTGGGCCCCCGTGGTGAAAGATGAAATAAGTGGCGAGCGAATGAGTATGGAAGCCAAGCATACTTTGGATAGAGCGAGAGCCGAAGCATCGCGCTTAGAAAGATATGCCCAAATCCATAAAAATCACCATTTTAAAGAATTTGTCTATGTATTGAGCGAAACATCGTATAACTGGAAAAGGCATTTACTACCGATAGTAAGCAGGATAAATGAAGAGAAGCAAGATATAGAAACGGCGACAATGCTAGCAGAATTGGCGACAGGGTTAAAAGACAATTTGAAAATAAAAGAATTAGCGTTAGTAGCCCAGAGGAATACGAATTATCAGTTACAAGAAGATCCGTTTTATATAGTAAAAACTTTTGTATTTGATACGATAACTTTGATAGGGATAGGCAAGGTAATACAAGTATTGAGCAGATTGGTACAAGCGGCAAAGATAGCGCGCATAAGTACGCCTTTAGCCAAGACAGGGCAAATAACAAGCAAAGTAAAAGAGCCAAAGAAGATGCCCGTAGCAAAAGTAGGTAGGCCAAGTAAAATGAGGCTAGAAAGTCCTAGTAAAACAAGCCTAACAAAGATAAAGAGTAAGATAAAAACGGATAAAAAAATAGCCTCAGAACAAAGCCGAACGGGAAAAGCAAGAAACGCAGAGGAGAGGGGTAGACAAAAAGCGCTAGAACAAGAGGCCGCGGAACATGTAGCATATCAAAAAGCCTTAGCGGAAGGGAAAATAGCAGCGCACCAGCCGATGACCGTATCGCAAAGAATAAAAAGAGCGTGGACGAATTTTAGAGTAGGAACATCAATATGGTGGAATGTCTTTAAGACACCGAAATATGCTCTGTCTTTAGTGTCGGCGACAGGTGGAGAAGTAGCGCCTGCAACGGTAGTGATAGAACAAGTCTCAACAGGAGAAAAAGCAGCGCAAGAATTGACCTATGTAGTGGGAGAGGTAGCCAAAGAAGGTCAAGTGGCCGGGGAAGCAGCAAGTAAAGTAGCCAGTATAGCAAGAGAAGCAAGAGCGGCAGTGGAAGCAGGGCAAGCAGCAAGTAAAACCCAAGCCAGCCAGCGCAGTATTTTAGAATATTTATTAGAATATTTAAATGCTTACAGAGCAACGCATATACATAGAGGGTTAGAAGTAGTAAGCGCAATACCTTCGTTTAAGTTTGGGTATCAAGGAGCAAGTGTCCTAAATTCAATGGCATCAAGCAGAGTGGGAAGCATTCCTACAGTAGAAGCACCCAAAGTGGAAGATTTGGCAAATATTGCTCAAAAAGCATACCCCGAGATGACAAAGGAACAAATAAATGAATATATAAAAGCAGGGGAAGTAATGTTTGCTAACGGAGAAAAACCTGTAATAGGCGTCACTCATCCGATAACAACGGTTTCCTATCAAAAAGCAGAAGAAGATGCTATAACACAGAAAGTAGCACTAGAATTACAACAAGAAACATTGGGGCAATTTAATAACACACAACATTTCTCTGCTGCGGCTATGTTCGTAGCACCAGTTCCTCTTGATTGGTTAATGAATCTCGGAAAGCCCAAAATGAGCAAAGCAAAAGAGGAAGCCCTCCAAATTATAATACAAGATTCTGTTAAAGCAGAAACTGAAGCCTTGGGTACACAACAAATAGATGAGGCATCTTTCAAAGAAAGAGTAGCAGTAAGAGTAAATGAGAGAGTTCAAAACTCAAACACATTTAATTTAAGACAGAAGAGGTTAATAAAGAACTCCTTATCAAATCTTATTGTTAATGCCGTTAATGAAACAAATACATCCCCCAAAGGTTGGCATAAAATTTTTGGCAATAGCAATAGAGCAAAAAACAATTTAAACTTATCACAACAAGAATTACAGAATTTTGTTAATGCTCTTACATCATTCCTTGCGAAAGATGAGGTTAGTGAAGAAGACTTCTTAAATTTCTTAAGAGAACAAGGCATTAAACCTGTCACGGAAAATAAAGTAGCACACGGAACAGCCGGTAATGATTATGAAAAAACATATAAGGACTTCGTTGCTGCTTTCATGAATTTAGATTTCACTAAGGATCCCGAACAACTTGCCAAGAAATTTGTTTTTGATACAGGCCTTGATAAATTTAAATACGGTGGCCAAATATTAATTAAGAAAGGTTCAGCAACAAAAGAAGGGGAAATTAAAAAAGATTTTGAACGTACAAATACCTTCTATGTTTCTTCTAAAAATTTCAAATTGAACGAAAATGAATCTTTAGTAATGGATTCCTACGGCAATATTTATAAACTTCGCATTGTTAAAAAAGGTGAAAAGGTAAAAGAAGTAAAAAAATACTATCAAAATGTTGTTGCAACTCAAGTAACTATACCGGGCCTTGATATGCCGATAGTTGTAATAGGTGAAACATTTAACAAATTGGCAGTATTAAACTTCTTATTTATGCTAATGGGTTTTTCAAGTTTAGGACGTTTCGTAAACGGCCCAATTAAAGATTTATGGCCAAATTTACCTGAAGCTGTTGCCATGGCATTAGGTACAGGTATTTATTTGACAAACATTTTAGCCATACCGTTTGGACCGCTCATTGATAAATTAGGTGCCAAAAAAATGGTTGCATTTGCAATAGGTGAGATTATACTTGCCTCATTATTGCCAACATTATTTGGTATGTCAGGTTTTTCGGATATTAACCCTACAGATACAAGATTGGCAGTATTGGCTTTTACCTCTGTACTGTACGGTTCCGCCGCAGCAGGGTTACAACAAATAGTCAATACCACGGCAAGTAATATGTTAGGGGGTAAAGAAGCCGGCTATGTGACTGCAGGCGGTCAAATGTTCAAATCTATAGGTTCTCTTTCCACTTACATATTCTATGCCGTTGCCGTAGGTTTGCTTAGAGCAAAGTGGCCTGCGATGTACTGGTTAATGGGTATTCCGGGCATTATAGGCGCAATTCTTTTAGGGATCTCAGATTTACCTTTACAAAGCAAAGCTACAAAACAAGAAAGCGGACAAAGAAAATTAGATTTTATCTTAAGTTGGGGCGGTTTGCCTATACTTGCTGCAATTATGTTGCTCTGCGGTTCTGAAACATTGGTCAGTGTTACAACAAAAGGATTAATGAAAAATTGGCTAGGTGAAATGGCTTTCTTGAATAATGATGCAATACAAATGGCAGTTACAGGTATTATCACTATGGGACCTGCTTTGGTCGGAAGATCACTTGCAAAAAGATTAATGAAGAAATTTTCTGATGTCCCCAATTATAACCAAAAGATGTTACTAATTGCCGCTGTCGTGGCAACGGCCAGTGCTGCTGCAATTAAAGAGCTTGGCTCTTCAGCAGGTCTTGTAGGTTTGTTATTCGTTATGACTTCTAATATGACATTAGCAAACTTCTTTACCTTTGGAGCAAATATTATGAAAAACTATAATAATGAAAAATTCGGCGGTAAATTTGATAGTTTGGTTGGGACTTTAACAACTATGGGTATAGTCGGTTGTTTCCTTGTTCCGACGTTAACTTCTTTGATAATGCCTGCAGGCTCAACTCCTTTTGATAACTTAATTGTGCCGATGATATTAATACCTGCTGCTATTATTATTATGATTCCTCATTTGAAAGGTGCAAATCCCTTTAAATGGTCTGCTCCGATGAAATCCAAAGATATGGAAACTCTTTCCAAAGAATATGCAGCCTCTATTCAAGAAGCCGTAGAGAATATGACTGAAGAAGATGCCCAAAAAGCCATGCAAGAAATTAGACTTGGTTTAGCAACGGAACTTGGTATTGCTGTTACTGATGTAGACACCTTCTTACAAACAGGAGAATTACCGACACTTAACGAAGAAACCATCAATAAACTTGCTGGCTTCTGGGGAATATCTTCTAGTGATATGAAGAAGGTTCTTAGCGGAAAGAATGATAAAGCAATTCTTGATAAAATTAACAAAAACATGTCCAAAAAACTTCAAGAACTAATGGATACATATGATGTTGATATTACCCCGGGAGATCTTGAAGAACTTTGGGAACACTAATCTGTTATGACGTAGAAAACGACAAACGTGAAAAGCAAATTTTCATGTTTGTCGTTTTTTATGAAAATATGTTATAATGAAGGTGTAATTATATCTGTGAAATTAAGGAGAATATAATGAATAAAATATGGGAGTTTTTTAAACCTCTGCCGGATGCTTCGATGATTCAAGATCCGGAAAAAGTTAAAAAGATGTACAAATATTGGCGTATTCGCACCTTTCTTGCCTTATATATTGGCTATTGTGGCTTTTATTTAACAAGAAAAAACATTTCCCCTGCTTTACATATTTTCAGTGAAGAGTTGGGCATCGGAATGGTTGACTTGGGTATTATCGCAGCAACCTTTTCCATAACTTATGGTGTCGGTAAGTTATTTGCAGGTATAATAGCCGATAAAGCAAATGTTCGTGCTTTTATGGCTATAGGTTTGTTGTTATCCTCTATAATTAACTTATTTTATGGATTTTTAACAAATTTGTGGGCACTGGCATTTTTCTGGGGCATAAACGGTTTCTGTCAAGCAACAGGTTATCCTCCGATAGCAAAATCGTTGGTTCACTGGTTTTCACCTACTGAAAGAGCGGAAAAATGGAGTTGGTGGTCTTCTTCTCACACAGCAGGAACTTTTGCTGCAGGTGCTTTGGTAGCATTATTGATAAAATATTCTCCTGATTGGAGAGCAGTGTTTTACATGCCCGGTATCTTGGGTATCATAATCTCAATATACATATTCTGGTCTTTGAGAGATACTCCTAAATCTGTCGGGTTGCCTGCTATTGAAGAATATCGTAATGATCCTTTACCTGTATCCGTAGAAAATAAAGAAAAAACAAGCCAATGGACAATTCTTAAAAAATACGTGTTTACCAATCCTTATGTTTGGTATTTGTCTTTAGCCTTGTGTTTAGTATATTTTGTACGTTTCGGTACATTAGATTGGGCAACAAAATTCTTATATGACGATAGAGGCTTCGATAAAGATAAAGTTGCTTGGTTGTGGAATTTGATGCCTTTATTTGGTATGCCCGGCGGCATTATTGCCGGTTGGTTATCAACAAAATTCTTTAAAGGACGCTGCGCTCCCATGACAATATTCTACTTAGTTGTTGTTTCCTTTGCAGTTTATGGTTATTATGTTTTTGCCGGTCCTGCACACATTTGGTTAACTTGCTTATTTATTGCAATGATTGGTTTCTTTATTGACGGTCCGCAAGTGTTGATCGGCGGTGTTATGTTATCACGTGTTACCGCCCAAGAATCTGCAGCAGCAGCGGCTGGTTTCAGCGGCTTTTGGTCCTACATTTTAGGTACAGCAGTAGGTGCTAACTTGCTTGCAGCCTTGTTGGTAGAAAAATATGGTTGGGGCGCAATGTATACTGCTTGTATAGCATGCGCAATCGGTGCCATTGTTTTTACTGCATTGTGCTGGAAGAAAGAATCCACAGAACCTGCTAAAAAATAATTATTACAAACTTATAAAGACCCTCCGCAAAAACGGGGGGTTTTTTATTTGTAAGAAATATTAAAATTTCTATTGCTATTAAGTCGGAAAACTTATAGAATAAGGATAGCAGTACCAATACTTATTAAAAGAGGATATTTATGGAAAATAAAAAACCAGTAGTAGTTGGAATAGGAGAACTCCTTTGGGACGTTTTTCCTACAGGTAAACGCGCTGGCGGTGCGCCGATAAACTTTGTTTATCATGCGACACAACTGGGGGCAAATGGTTACGCAATAAGTGCCGTAGGTAATGATCCTCTTGGAAAAGAAATTTTACAAGAACTTGAAAAGAATCACATCGCTAATTATATTGAGTCTATATCTTATCCGACGGGAACAGTTAAAGTAGAATTAAATAACGGTATTCCTTCTTATACTATTATTGAAAATGTTGCTTGGGATCATATTCCTTTAACCCAAAAATCTATAGATTTAGTTAAAACGGCAGATGCTGTTTGCTATGGAACTTTATCTTTAAGAAATCCCGATTCAAGAAAAACAATAACAACTTTGCTTTCTTATGCAAAAAAAGACTCTTTAAGATTTTATGATATAAATTTGCGTCAGCATTATTATTCAAAAGAACTTATTGAAGAACTTTTAAAACTTGCCAATGTCTTTAAAATTAATGATGAAGAACTGGAAGTTCTTAAAGATTTATTCTCCGTTACAGGTACGGAAGAAGATGTTTGTAAGTATTTTATGAATACTTACAACCTAAAATATGTCATTTTAACTGCAGGGGATAAATATAGTATTGTTTACTCCCAAACAGAAAAATCTTACATTGAAACACCTAAAGTAACCGTTGCCGATACCGTGGGAGCGGGGGATTCTTTTTCCGGTGCTTTTGTACAAGGTATTTTAAGCGGTAAATCTTTAAAAGAAGCACATAAACAGGCAGTAGAAATTTCTGCCTTTGTTTGCACTAAAACAGGCGCTTGGCCGGAATATGATAAAATGGCCTGCGCAAAGTAATTAGGAGATAATATGTCAGAACAAAAAACAAATTCATTAATAGGGAAATTGATTCCCATAATGCTTGCCTTCTTTGCTATGGGTTTTGTCGATAGTGTTGGTACGGCAGCAAATTTCGTGAAGAAAGAATTTATGCTTAACAGTTTTCAAGCGTTTCTTTGTTCATCTGCCGTTTTCTTTTGGTTTTTGATATTCTCTGTTCCGACAGGGATGCTAATGAACAAAATCGGCCGTCGTAAAACTGTACTTATCAGTTTATGGATTACTTTAGGTGCATTGGTTTTGCCGCTTATTCCCGTAAAGAGTTTAGCCATACTTATGGTTTCTTTCTCTTTACTAGGTATAGGTAATGCTTTGATGCAGGTTTCCTTAAACCCATTAGTATCCAATATCGTAACAGGTGATAAACTTGCCAGCACAATGACTTTTGGACAATTTGTAAAAGCAATCGCTTCTTGGAGTGCAACGGTTATTGCTCCCTTTGTTGCTGCCAAATATAATAACTGGGCTTTGATGTATGCAATTTTCGCAGTAGAATGCGTATTTGCTATCATCTTCCTTACAAGAGAAGAAATTAAAGAAGAAGAAATTACCGGCAAACCTTCCACTTTTGGGGAGTGTTTATCCCTTTTAGGTGACGGTACTATTTTACTTTGCTTTATCGGTATTATGTGCCATGTCGGTATTGATGTCGGTACAAACACTGCTGCTCCTCAAATCTTGATGGATAAAGTCGGTTTAACAACCGAAGCCGCAATGAAAGCAACAGGTATTTATTTTATTTTCCGTACTATCGGTTGTTTTACCGGTTCTTTCTTACTTCAAAAACTTTCCGCAAAATTAGTTTTCGGCGTAAGTGTTCTTTTTATGTTGCTTGCTATGGTTGGATTATTCACATTCAACACACAAGCCACTTTATTTACTTGTGTGGCTTTAATCGGGCTTGGCAACTCAAATATATTCCCGATTATTTTCTCACAAGCAATTATGCATAAACAAGATAAGAAAAACGAAATATCCGGTTTAATGATTATGGGCCTTATCGGCGGGGCTATTTTCCCGCCGGTGATGGGTGCCTTATCCGATGCGATGAAATCTCAAAACGGTTCCATAATTGTTATTAGTGTGGGAGTATTATATTTGCTCTTCTTAATAAGTAAAATTAAAAAAGTTGCAGCAAAATAAACGACCTAAAAATCAAAAATCTGACTACCCCCAAAAATTATTTGGGGGTAGTTTTTTTATAAATTAATTTGATATCATTTAGTAATATAAAAAATATAAGGGGGAAAAATGTTTGAAACTTTAATGTCAAAAACCTTTGTTCTTTTAAGCGTATCTTTAATGTTCGCTTATCTTGGATGTTTATTTTCTCAAGGAATATTTAGGAAATTAATTGAAACCCAGCAATTTGGCAAAGTAAAGGCCTATAACTGGATTTCTCTTATTTTAGATATTCTAATCTTTGTTGTGTTAATGTTTACCCGCAAAATTATGCCATTAAACATAATTTTTATGTGTCTTTTTACTTTGATTAGTGGTTTTACTTTAGGCCTTATTACTCTTGTTGCCGGCAATGTCGCGCAAAAAGCGCTTGGCATAACGGCATTGACTACTTTAGTTACAGGTCTTATTGCTACTTACTCCGGCCTTGATTTTGCTTGGATGGGTAAATTTTTATTTATCGGGTTAATCGGTTTGATTATCGTTGGCATAATAGGTCTTTTTGTAAGAATAAAAGGCACTTTGGGCAAAATATATGCATCTTTCGGCGTTTTGATTTTTACGGGTTATTTATTGTTTGATTTTAATAATCTTGCCAAATTAAAACAAGTTGCCGAAGCAAATAACTGGGAAACCGCTTTAGATTTCGCCATAAGCATTTACCTTGATATTATTAACTTATTCTTATACTTACTTCAGCTCTTATCATCAAGTAATAATTAGGATTTAATTTATCCGACACAAAATCACGGTTCTTTTAAAAACCGTGATTTTTTATACCCAAATGCTTATATGCTATAATATAATAAAATTTACTTTTGATTAATTAGAAAATGAAACTTAAGGCATTTCTTATAGAATTTATAAAGTATTGCTGTGTCGGGGGACTTTCTTTCATAGCGGATACTTGCACCATTTATATATTTAAGGAATATCTTTTATCTTCTGTTCCTTTCGGCCTTTACATATCAGTTATTATCGGTTTTATAGTTGGACTTACGGTAAATTATACTTTAGCCGTCCTTTTTGTCTTTCCCAGAGCGAAAGAGGCTGTAAAAGGCAAGCAAATGCTTTTCTTCATTCAATTTTCTATAATCGGAATAATTGGCTTGATTTTGACTGAAGCCCTTATGTTTTTAGGTGTAGAAATTTTGAAAAGGAATTACTTGATTGT
>JAZUQO010000029.1:0-5567 GCA_045605725.1 Elusimicrobiaceae bacterium | reverse complement strand
ACTATTAAAAATTTTAGAAAGCTGGCCGAACTTTTACACTCAAAATATAACGCTAAAATAATGATAGTTTGCGCCCCGTGGGAAAAAGACTATGCCCTAAAAATAAAAGAAGGTTTTGATTTTATTTACCTAAGCCCCTCAACTAAAATTTTAGAAGATATTTACCCAATTTTAAAACGCTTAAATCTTTTAATCAGCTGTTGCGGCGGAACAAAACACCTGGCTTTAAGCCTTGGCGTGCCTACAATAACTTTACATTTTATAAATGAGACAAAAGAATGGACACCCGTTTTTGATAAAAACCACCTCGGCCTGCAAGCCAATGTTTCTTGCTCGCCCTGCCGCAAAGATACCTGCGATAAAAATTATATTTGTAAAAATTCTATTACACCGGAGCAAGTTTTTAAAGCAGCCCAAAAAATTTTAGGTTAAGTAAAAATCAAAACTCCTAAAACGCAAAACTTTACTATTTTATTGCATTTTTTCTTTTCTTTCGTCTGAAGATTTTTTTACTCTTTTTCCCAGCAACAAAAACCTTCTACACAAAACAAAACTAATTGCTAAAATATAATTATGAGAAAATTTACATTATTTATTATTTTAACCTTAATATGTTTACCTATTAAGGCAGGGGAAATACAAACCGGGGCACAACTTTCTCTGGAAGATTGTATTGCCTTGACACTTCAGCACAACCCAACTGTGCAAGCGGCTTATTTAAATACGCAGGTCCAACAAAACAGACTTTCCCAAACACGTGCAAATTATCTACCGCAAGTGAACGGTAATGCCTCCTACTCGCGTTCTAATCAGAAAAGCGATGCCGGCTGGGGCGATGCAAGGGACGGGTACTCTTCTTCCGTTTCGGCAACTCAACTAATTTATGATTTTGGCAAAACGGGCCTTTCAAATAAAATACAAAAGAATAATTTATATGCTTCCCAACAAGACGAACAAAATACCATTAACGAAATTATTTATAAATTAAAACAGGCCTACTTTGGCGTTTTAAATGCGCAGGAAAGCCGCAATGTTTATGCCCAATCTGTTGAACAGTATCAGGAACAGTTAAAAAGAGCAAAGGCCTTTTACAGTGTTGGCACGCGCCCAAAAATTGATGTAACAACGGCAGAAGTCAACTTAAATAATGCAAAATTAAATTTAATCAAAGGAGAAAATGCCCTAAAAACCGCTTATTATAATCTAACTAATGTTATGGGTATTTATGATGAAGATCCTTCCTTTACTTTAGTGACAATGGGCGATATTCCCGAATATAATATAACCATTGAAGAAGCCCTTAAAGAAGCACAAAAAAACAGACCGGACCTTCTTTCCCTTCAATATAAACTTGAAAATGCCAAAAAGAATGTTGACTTGGCAAAAACAGGTTATGCTCCTTCTCTTACGGCAAACGGTTCTTACGGATGGAGCGGGCAAGATTTCCCCTTATATGACCGTTGGAGCGTGGGCGCCGGTGTAAGCGTACCCTTGTTTAACGGATTTAGTACTTATAATCAAGTTAAAGAATCAAAAAACAATCTGCAGGTTGCTTATGCCAATTTAACGGCAAAAGAACAAGCAATTTTACTTGACGTAAAAACTTGCTATTTTAATTTTGAAGAAGCAAAAACAAGAATACCCGTTGCCGAACTTTCACGCCAGCAAGCACAGGAAAATTATAATTTGGCAGTAGGGCGTTATAAAGTAGGTGTAGGCAATTATATTGAAGTTAAAGATGCAGAAATAACTTTGAGTAATGCAAAACTTTCTTATATAAATGCCGTTTTTGATTATAATTTAGCCATAGCAAATCTTGAGCGTGCTATGGGCAAAAGATAAAAGGAAAAATTATGAAAAATAAAAAGATAATAATTATAAGTTGTATTTGTTTAATCCTTGCAATTTTTGTTTTAAAAGGTTGCAAAAGTTCTAAAGGCGTTCAGTATAAAACCGAAACGCCTAAAAAAGCAACTATTGTAGAACGGGTTGAGGCCTCTGGCACGATTAACCCTGTTACCCAAACAAGCGTAGGTACACAAGTTTCCGGCAAAGTGGAAAAACTTTATGTCGATTATAACTCTCAAGTTAAAAAAGGCCAAATTTTGGCAGTTATTGATCCTTCCACATATGAATCAAATGTAAAACAACAAGAAGCAAACCTTCAAAAAGTTAAAAGCGTGGCAGATAATTCTAAACGCAATTTGGAAAGATATAAAACACTTTACAAACAAGATCTTGTCGCTAAAAGCGAACTTGACGATGCGCAAACAAATTACCTTTCCGCATACGCGCAAGTAGTGCAGGCGCAAGCCACGCTTGATAAAGCAAAAATTGACCTTGATTACACAAAAATCATTTCCCCTGTTGACGGAATAGTAATTTCAAAAGAAGTAGAGCAGGGCCAAACGGTTGCGGCAAGTTTCCAAACACCGACTTTATTTTTAGTTGCAGAAAACCTTAAAAAAATGCAAATTGAAGTTAATATTTCAGAAGCCGATATAAGCAAAATTAAAGAAGGGCAGGAAGTTGAATTTTCCGTTGATGCTTACCCTACAACCACTTTTAAAGCCGTTGTCAAACAGGTTAGAAACAGCGCCACCACAATTTCAAATGTCGTAACCTACACCGTAGTTGTGGCTTTTGATAATGACGATTTAAAACTTAAACCAGGTATGACGGCAAATGTTTCTATCATCAGCGCAAAATGCGAAGATTGCTTAACCATATCAAACCAGGCTTTAAGATTTGTTCCGCCGACAAGTGCAAAAATAGACGGCGAAAATCAAAAATTTTATAAAAATCAAGGCCTTTGGACACAGACCAAAAACGGCCTTAAACGCATAGATATTAAAACCGGTATTACAGACGGCAACAGAACGCAAATTATCAGCGATAAAATTACGCCGGATACGGAAATTATTGTTTCTTCTAATGAAGTTAAACAAAAAAATCAAAGAAGACCGGGCATGCGCCTTTAGTTAAAAATTAAGAGATAAAAATGGCACTTATTAAAGTTGAACATATTTGGAAAATTTATAAACTCGGCGATATTGACCTTGAGGTTTTAAAAGATGTCAGCCTTGAAATCAATTCGGGTGAATTTGTTGCCATTATGGGCCCTAGCGGCAGCGGCAAAAGCACTTTTATGAATATGCTTGGCTGCCTTGATAAACCAACCAAAGGCAAATATATTTTAGATGGGCAGGATATAACAAACTCTACCCTTAGTAAACTGGCTGATATTCGCTGCCGCAAAATCGGTTTTGTTTTCCAAGGGTTCAATTTACTTTCAAGAACAACTGCTATGGAAAATGTGGAACTGCCCATGATTTACGCCCATACGCCGACAAGCGAGCGTTTTCAAAAAGCAAAAGCCGCGCTTGAAAGCGTTGGCCTTGGGCAAAGACTTTACCATATGCCAAACCAACTTTCAGGCGGACAACAACAGCGTGTTGCTATTGCCAGAGCCATCGTTAATGATGCCCCCATAATTTTTGCCGACGAACCAACCGGCAACCTTGATACAAAAACAAGTATTGAAGTTATGGAAACTTTCTACCGCCTAAACAGAGATAATAATAAAACCATTATTCTTGTTACTCACGAACCCGATATTGCACAATATGCCAAAAGAATCGTTCGCTTTAAAGACGGCAAAATCGTGATTGATGAAGAAAATAAAAATAGGGTGGTCGTCAAATGAAAGATATTTTAACTATTTTTAAAATTGCAATTAAAGCAATTTGGATAAATAAAATGCGTTCTGCCCTAACAAGTTTAGGTATAATTATCGGCGTAGCGGCGGTTATTGTTATGCTTGCCGTTGGTGAGGGTTCTAAAGCAAAAATTGAAAAGCAAATGGCCTCTATGGGCAGTAATCTTTTAATGATACGCTCCGGTTCAACCACTTCAAGCGGGGCGCGTGCCGGCATGGGCGCACAACCGACACTCACTTTAAAAGATGCTTACGCTATTGAAGAAAATGTGCCTTTGGTAACCCAAGTTGCACCAAGTGTTAACGGTATGGGCCAAATTGTTTACGGCAATCAAAACTGGTCCACACAAATAACAGGCACAACACCTGCTTTGTTTTATATCCGCTCATGGGAAGTAGAAAACGGTTCTTTATTTACTTCAGAAGAAATTCGCCAGGGTTCCAATGTGGCAATTCTTGGGCAAACCGTGGTGGAAAATCTTTTTGGCACAGTTGACCCTGTAGGCCAAACGGTGCGTATTAAAAATATTCCATTTAAAGTTGTTGGCGTTTTAAAAAGTATGGGCCAATCAGCAATGGGTTCAGACCAGGATGATACAATTATTGTCCCCGTTACAACTGCAATGAAAAAACTTATCGGTTCGCAATTCCCGGGGACGGTTAATAATATTATGGTGCAAACCGCCTCAACGGAAGATTTGGAAAAAGCAGAAGAAGATATTTCTATACTTTTGCGCCAACGCCACAACATAACCGGCAGAAAAACTGACGATTTTATGATTAGAAATCTAACCCAGATGATGGAAAGCGCTATGGAAATGAGCCAAACATTATCGCTTTTACTTGCGGCTATTGCTTCAATTTCCTTGCTTGTGGGCGGTATCGGCATTATGAATATTATGCTTGTATCTGTAACGGAAAGAACAAGAGAAATCGGTATAAGAATGGCCATCGGCGCAAAAAGTTGGGATATACGATTGCAGTTTTTAATTGAGGCCTTAGTGCTTTCTTTAAGTGGCGGTATTTTGGGGATAATTCTTGGTATAGGTGCGGCTTTATTTATTAAGAACTTTTTCCCCGATACTTTGCCCATAGCCATCACTTTTACACCTATGCTGCTTGCTTTTGGTTTTTCAGGTTTAGTTGGTATCTTTTTTGGTTTTTACCCGGCCTATAAAGCCTCCATGCTTAACCCGATTGACGCCTTAAGATTTGAGTAAAAACAAACATTACAAAAGCCCTCCTTAAAAAAGGAGGGCTTTTTTATTTTATAAAACAACTCTTTTTATTTAACTAAATTAGCAAAAGAGGCAGCCTCTATACCGGCTTTTGCACCAGTTCCTGCTGCAACAATTGCCTGGCGGTAAATAGTATTTGTGCAATCACCACTTGCAAAAACGCCTTCAATATTTGTTTGGGCTCTTTCGTTTACAATAACTTGGCCGGCCTCGTTAAGCAAAACACCGCTATCCTTTAAGAAAGCAGTTTGCGGGACAGAACCGATTGCAACAAAAACGCCTTGCACTTTTACTATCTGTTTTTCACCTGTTTGAGGGTTTTTTAAGACGACGGATTCAAGCCCGTTTTCAGTTCCTTCAAGGGCGTCAACTACAGCCGGAATAATCATTTGAATTTTAGGGTTTGCTTTGGCAGCAGAAATATTTTTTGCATCTGCTCTAAAGCCATCTCTTCTATGGACTAAATAAACTTTAGGGCAGAAATTGGTTAAAAATAAAGCATCTTCAAAAGCGGTGTTCCCCCCGCCGACAACGCAAACTTCTTTACCCTTAAAAAAGAAGCCATCGCAAGTAGCGCAGGCGCTAACACCTTTACCTTTAAATTTATCTTC
>JAZUQO010000028.1:0-10272 GCA_045605725.1 Elusimicrobiaceae bacterium | reverse complement strand
AAAGCGGGATCTTGCAAAATTTCGCGCATAGTTACCATAACGGGTTTATCGTTAGGTATTTCAAAACCGACGGCATCTTTGCCGGGAATGGGTGCTTCAACACGGATACCGCGCGCTTTCATCGCTAAAGCAATATCATTTGAAATAGAAACAATAGAACTGATTTTTACGCCGGGACCCGGTTTAATTTCATAGCGCGTTACAACTGGGCCTGGCGCAACACCGGTAACAGAGGCATCAATATCAAAACTTTTTAAAGTTTCTTCAAGTTTTTTGGTAGAAGCGGCAATTTCACTGTCACTCGGGCCAATTATATTGTTTTGGGCTGGCTCGCGCAGCAAATCAAGCGGTGGTAAAACAAATTCTTTTTTTTCTTTTGTTTCTTCTGTCTTTTCTTCTTTAGATTTATTTTTATCTTCCGCTTTAGGTTCTTGTTTACGGGCAGGTAAAGAAATCATCTGTGCAACAGGGCGACTGATTTTAGGCATAGATTTTTTTTCTTCTTCGGGTTGTTCTTCTTCGCTGACTACTCTTCTGGGTTCTGCTTTTTGTGAAGATTCTTCTTTTGCTTTTTCTTTTTGTTTGGCGTCTTCTATTTCTGCCTTAAATTCTGCGCGGGCTTTCATCCAGGAAACAAAGTCGTTTTTCAAAATTTCACCGGTTTTACGAATAGTGGCAACCCAAGGTATTGAAAATAAAATGTGCACGCCTAATATTATACCGGCAAAGCAAAAAATTGCTCCGCCTGCTTTACCTGAAAAACCTGAAAGGAAATCAAAAAAACCTTGCCCTATAACACCGGCTTTTAAAGAACCTTTTGCAAAAAAACTTTTTAAAAAAGCAATTTCCCCGCCGAGGGAACCAAGTGTTAGAAACACACCAAACATCAAAGTAAAAATGGCAAGGGTTCTGTTTTTAATACTGCGGTAAAGCCAATAGAATAAAAACAAAGGTATTAAGTAAGATGTCGAACCAAAATATTTTAAGAGAAAAGTATAAGTCTTTTGACCGACGCTACCGGTTACATCTTTAAAGCCATAAAGTGTGCAGGCAGTCCAACCTATCAAAGCAAAAGCCAAAACCCTAACACCAAAACCAAGAAAGGAAAATCCTGTTTTTGTGCTTTTCTGTTTTCTTTTTGACCTTTTATATAGGTTACTATAATGCCGCACAACGCCACCTTTTACTGCACGGAAGCGATTTTAATTTGATAGTTTATACCGTCTGCTTCAAGGGTAATTTTGCCTTGCTCGGCAAGTTGGCCAAGGGCCATATACATTACAGAAGCGGACAAATGCAAATTAATCTTAATCTGCCAGGAAGAAACTTCCTGTTTTTCTTTAACAAATTCAAAAATTCTATCGGCAGCGGTATTAATATTCTCTTTGAAAGACATAAAATCTTCTCCTCTATATTTTCTCTATTGCAAACAAAGCATCACCGGGTTTAACGGGCTGACCATTATCCACAAGCACTTTTTTAATAATACAGTTTTGATTTGCTTTAACTTCGTTAAAAACCTTCATTGCTTCTATTAGGCAAATAGGATCGCCGGCTTTAACTTTTTCGCCTTCTCTTACAAAGGGAGGTGCACTGGGGGAAGCACCCCTAAAAAAGATACCCATTAATGGTGATTTGATTGTGTTTGGATATTGCAAGGGAACACTTTTTTTATCGGGCATGTTGTTAATTGTCACGGAACTATCCACGACGGGTACTGCTATTTGGGCAGGTGCACTGCGCACTAAACGCACATGGGTGCCTTTATCTTCAAAATCAATAGTGCCAAGATCATTTTCCTGCATAAATTTATAAATTTCTTTAATTTGCGATAAAGCGGGGTTATTTGTTTTAACTGCTGTTTTTTTAGAAACAACTTTTTTAGTTTTATTCATAAATCCTCTCTACAACTGCTTAATATATTTTACTAAATTTAAGCGCGTAAAAAACTATATTTTGCCGGAAAGATAAAAAAGGTCTTCAACTTCTATTATATCTTTATCTTTCTTAATGCTTTTATCTTTTATCGGCGGAGTGTAAATTTGTTTAAAGCCAAGACGCCTTGCCTCGGCTATTCTTTTATCTAGATGACTGACGGGTGCAGTTTGCCCCAAAATGCCCATTTCACCTATAAAAACACTTGAGGCACTTAAAGGTTTATCCCTTAAAGAACTTATTACCGCTGCGCAAAGTGCCATATCTAAACCGCTATCGTTTATTTTTACCCCCCCGCCAAGACTGATGCAAACATCTTTGGTATCTAAATTAAGCCCGACATGGCGCTCTAAAGCGGCAAGTAAAATTTGTGTACGGTTTAAATCTAGACCAGTGGTTATTCTTCTTGGGAAAGGATAATGCGTAGGACTGACAAGGGCTTGAACCTCGCTTAAAATCGGCCTTGAACCCTCAAGCGCAATAGATAAAGCGCGGCCCGCAATATCTTTATTTCTGGATGTTGAAGCGAAATATAAACTTGCATCCGGCACATCTTCAAGGCCTTCTTGCCCCATTTTAAAAAGGGCAATTTCAGAGGTGGAGCCAAAGCGGTTTTTATGCGCTCGGAGTATACGCAAGACATTATCTTTTTCCGTTTCAAAATATAAAACGCTGTCAACCATATGCTCTAAAACTTTGGGGCCGGCGAGTGAACCTTCTTTTGTAACATGTCCAAGTAGAAAAGTTATTATGCCAAGCGGTTTTGTAAGACGCAAAATTTCACCCGCGCTTTCGCGCACTTGGCTGAGTGAACCGCTTGTTGAAGAAAACTCCGGATGATAAATCGTCTGCACCGAATCAATAATTAAAACTTGGGGGTTAACTTCTTTAACTGCCTCTATAATTTGTTGAACATTTGTTTGGGATACAAGAAAAATATTATCACTTTTACATCCAAGGCGTTTGGCGCGAAGCGCAATTTGCTCAACAGATTCTTCGCCCGAAACATATAAAATTTTTTGCGTTTTAGATAATTTATTAGCCGTTTGCATCATTAAAGTGCTTTTGCCGATACCGGGCGCACCTGCCAGCAAAACAAGTTGGCCTTTAACAAGTCCGCCACCAAGCAAACGGTCAAACTCGGCAATATCTGTTGCGATTCTTTGATAATCTTTTAAAGAGGCTTCTTTTAAAGGTGTTATGGGAGAAGAAAAATCTGTAAAAGATTTTGCGCTTTTACTTTTTTTGCCTTCTTCTGCGATAACTTCTTCAGTAAGAGAATTCCACGCGCCACAGTCCGGGCATTGGCCCAGCCACTTTGGCGAGTTAAAACCGCATTTTTGACAAGTAAAAATTGTTTTAAACTTCACACGCACCTCTTTTCTTTAAAAAAGAAACTATTTTGCTAAACTGGCAAGGCCAAGTAAACCGGCAAGTTCTTTATCTTCGAAAGATAAATTCATTGTTGCTTGGAAAGTGCCTGTTTCAAGCATATCATCATATCTAACGCCAAAACCGAGATTCTTTGTAGCCCAAGTACCGGCCCCGATAGAAACATCCGGTTTATCAAAAAGTCTACCATTAATAACTCTGTTACGGCCGAAATCGGTTCCTTCGCCATAGACATAGAAATTTTTGACAGCATAAAGATCTGACATAAAGAAAGGTTTTAAAGATAAAACTGCACCGCCGGAACCGCGTATCATACCGATATTGAGATCCGCCCATTTATTATAAAAACCTAAACGGAAATCAATTTTATTTGGCTTACCGCGGTAATCTTTATCATCTTTAGGCATATTATCGCGGTTGCCCATATCGGAAATACCTGCTCTATAATACATAAAACTGTTGCGGGGCATAAATTTGATAGCCAAATCAGATTCCATAAGTCCACCGTTTGGCTGCCATCTTGCTTCATACATCCAGAATAAACGAAATCTTGCAATTCTGCCGATAAATTGTTTGGCATCTTCACTAACTTGGCGGACATTTGCAAGAGTATCTTTAACATCCTGCGCCATTTGTTTATCTTGGGTAAGGGCTTTAAAAAGGCCGTCATCGCTATCAAGTTTGCTCATAAATTCTTTTGAAGTTTGGGTAAGTTCACTAACATTTTGCATTGAGGAAGCAAGATAAGGTCTTAAAGATAAAACAAGTTCATTGATATTGCCGGAAAGTTGCCTTAAATTGGATAAAGTTGCGTTAAGATCTTCACCAAAGCGGCCTTCATCACTGACACTTTTTGTAAAATCTTGAAGTGTGCCAAGGGTTTGCGTTATCATATCGGAAATTGAGGCCATACTGATACCCTGTATTGTATCCCCTTCTTTAATGACGCCGCTTGAGGCGTGGCCTTGATCAATTTGGAGATAATTTGTACCGATTAAACTTGATGCTGCAATAACAAATCTTGAATCTTTGTAAATTATAACGCCTTCGTTAATACGCACAATGGCCAGAACCTTGCCGTCAACAATTTTAAGTTCTTTGACTTTACCGACTTCAACACCGTTCAAACGGACATTAGATTTTGCCGGTAGCCCCGAAACATCCACAAAATAAACATTAACATCATACCCGCTTGAAATTGTAAAATTGCCAAGCAGGAAGATTGATAACCCCAGTAAAACTACTCCTAAAAATGTAAATAGACCGACTTTTGTTTCTGCTGTCATTTTTTAACCTCTTAATTTCTGATTTGCATCTGTATAGGGCCTTTTGAAAGACCTTCAACAAATTGCTTTACATATGGATTTTGGCTTTTCTTAAACTCCGGCGTGGGTGCAAAAAGTTGCACTTTACCTTCATAAAGCATGGCCATATTATCTGATATTTCAAAGGCGGACTTCATATCGTGCGTAATAACAATAGAAGTTACGCCAAGTTTATTTTTCAAATCTATAATAAGTTCATTAATGATTTGCGACATTATGGGATCTAGTCCGCTGGTCGGTTCATCATATAAAATAACTTTTGGCTCGGTAGC
This sequence comes from Elusimicrobiaceae bacterium, assembly GCA_045605725.1. Classification (GTDB taxonomy): domain Bacteria; phylum Elusimicrobiota; class Elusimicrobia; order Elusimicrobiales; family Elusimicrobiaceae; genus Proelusimicrobium. The sequence goes on along the minus strand of JAZUQO010000028.1, from coordinate 5,348 downwards.
AAGGACTCGGGCTAAACTAACGCGCTTTTTCATACCGCCGGAAAGTTCCGAGGGGCGCAAATGTTCAATATCTTTTAAACCGACTAATGCCAGTTTTTCTTTTGCGATTTTGGCATATTCTGATTTAGGAGTATCTGTTAAATACTTTAGGCCGAAAACAACATTTTCCCCTACGCTTAAAGAATCAAATAAAGCACCTTCCTGAAAGAGATAACCGAAACTTCTTCTGAGTTTTGCAAGTTCCATTTGTTTTTTAATATGGGTTATATCTTTGCCGTTAACCAAAATTTTACCGCCGTCTGGCTCAAGCAAACGGATGATACATTTTATTAAAGTACTTTTACCTGTACCGCTGCCACCGATAACAGCCAAAGTCGTGCCATCTTCTATTTTAAGATTTACCCCTCTTAAAATTTTCTTCGGTCCGAAATGTTTTTTTAAATCAATAATTTCTATCATCTTATATCCCCAGCGAATTTAAAATTGCAGTTAAGAAATAATCTAAAACCAAAATTAAAACCATACTTGTAACAACGGCTTGCGTTGTGCTTTTACCAACGCCTTCGGCTCCGCCTCTGGTCCATAAACCTTTATAGCAACAAACAACGCCAATCATAAAGGCAAAAAAGCCGGATTTAATAAAACCGTGCATCAAATCATCTATACCGATATAAGTTGTTATATCGCTTATGTAGACATTACTGGCAACACCGAGTGAATTAACACTGACTATAAAACCGCCGAACATACCAGAAAAATTAGCACATAAAGTTAAAACGGGTATTGCTATCATAAAAGCAATCATACGCGGGATAACAAGATACCTGATAGGATCTGTGCCAAGGGTGTGAAGTGCGTCGATTTGCTCTGTTACTTGCATTGTGCCGATTTCCGCTGTTACAGCGGCACCAGCACGACCGGCAACAACAAATGCCGTTAAAACAGGGCCAAGTTCGCGAACTAAAGAGAACCCGACAAGCGTGCCGATATAAAGCGGTTCACTTAAAATATTACGCATTGTTGTACCCGCTTGTAAAGCAAGAACCATACCTGTAAATAAACTTGTTAAAGTAGCAACTACCAAAGATTCAACGCCTATTTTTGTTGTCTGCTGCATTGTTTGGCTAAACTCCAAAGGAGATTTAAAAAGCCAAAACACGCAAGAAGCAACCATACTTGAGGCTTGCCCAAGTTGCGTGAAAAATTTGATAACTAATCTGCCAAGTGCTTTAAACATTTGCTATTCTAGGTATCCTTTTATTTAGTAAAGTTAAAATTTCATAATCAATAGTGCCGGCAACTTTGGCAAGGTCTAAAGCAGAAATTTTTTGTTTTTTCTGCTCGCCTATTAAAACGACCGAACTGCCAACTTTAATATCGCCAAGTTTAGTAATATCGGCCATAAGCATATCCATTGTGATATTGCCTAAAACAGGGCATTTTTTACCTTCTATTAAAACATTTATTTTATTACCAAGACATCTTAAAAAGCCATCACCGTAGCCTATGGGTATTGTGGCGATTTTTGAGGGCTTTTTGCAAATATGTTTGCGCCCGTAACTGATACAAGCACCCTTTCTGACATCTTTGATAAAAACAATTTTTGAATGTAGAGATAAAACGGGTTTATAACCCTTTTCAAGCCCGTAAGCAAGGTGGCCAAGACGCACCATATCAAAAGAATAATTTGGATAATTTATGAAACCGCTGCTTGCACTGATATGGGCAAGGCCGGTTTTAAGACCTTCGGCTTGGGCCTGACTTAAAAATTCCTTAAAATATTCAAGTTGCTGTTTGGTATATTTTTTATCTTCGGCCCTTTTGCCATCCGCACTGGAAAAGTGTGAAAAACAACCTTCCACACAAATATATTTGCCACCTTTATTTAAAACTCGCAAAATCTCAAGGGCATTAGGACGCCTTGAACCAATACGCCCCATACCTGTTTCCTGCTTGACGTGACATTTAGCAATAAGTTTTAATTTAGTAGCAAGTTGAACAATAAATCTGGCTGCGCGCACACTAGCAACAGTTACGGATAAATTATATTTTAAGGCATATTCAAAACATTCAAAGGGATAAATTGAGCCAAGCACCAAAATAGGTTTTGTTATGCCATTATTTCTCAAAGCAATGCCTTCTTCAATAGAGGCAACGGCAAAACCATCGCAAAGATTATTTTTTTGGGCATAAGCACTTATTAAATCTGCCCCGTGGCCATAAGCATTAGCCTTAACAAGAAGCATAATTTTTGGCACCACATTTTTGCGCGCACAAATACTTTTGGCTTTTAAAAGATTTTCTTTTAAAGCAGTTAAATTAATTTTTGCATAAGTCGGGCGCAAAAGCGGCAGATTTAATTTTTGTGTTTTCATAATTAAACAGGTATAACCTCGCCTTCTTCTATGGGAATATTCATATTATCCGGCATAGGATTAGTGAACAAGGTATATTCGCTTATCCATTGTAAATCAATAATGCCGACAGGGCCGTTACGCTGTTTTGCAAGGATAAGATTTGCTTTTCTTTTTAAACTTTCGTCATCACGTTTGTAATAACTTTCCCTATGTATCAAAGCGACGACATCGGCATCTTGTTCAATAGAGCCTGATTCCCTTAAATCGGAAAGTTGCGGTCTATTATCTGTTCGGCCGCGGTCTTCGGTTTTTCTGTTAAGTTGGGATAAGGCAATGACAGGGACATTTAAGTTTCTTGCAAGTTCTTTTAACATTCTTGAAATTTCGGAAACTTCCTGTTGGCGGCTTTCCACTTTTTTGCTGGCACCGCGGATAAGTTGCATATAGTCAATAATTATAAGGCCAAGTTCTTTGCCTTGCTTATTGAGTTCACTTGCAAGACGGCGCGCACGCACGCGTATATCAGTTATGCTTAAAGCCGGGGTATCATCAATATATAAAGATGCCTGGCCAAGTTTTTCAATTTCGGTTGCGAGATCTTTCCATCTTTCTTTTTTGAACATACCCTTATTTACCAAGTGCAGTTCCGCCTGGGCAGCGGAGCAGACCATTCTTTGATAAATACTGTGGCGCCCCATTTCAAGAGAGAATATAGCAACAGGCACTTTGGCATTAACCGCAGCATGGTAGGCAATATTTAAAGCCATAGCGGTTTTACCCTGCGAAGGGCGGGCAGCAAGAACAATTAAATCTGATTTTCTAAGGCCGCCGGTTTTCATATCAAATTCGGTAAAGCCGGTTGGCACGCCTTTGATGGGGTTTTTATCTCTGATTAATTTTTCAATTTGCTCACTGACTTCTTCAGCCAACACTTTGGAAGATACGAAACCTTTCATTTCCCTTTTTTGGCTTAAGGCAAAAAGTTGGGCCTGGGCATCATCAATTAAAGCGGTGGGTTCGCCTTCCTGGTTATAACATTTTTCAATAGTTTCGGTGGATATATTTATAAGTTCCCTAACCAAAGCGGTATTGTGGACGATATTGGCATAATATTCCACGTGGGCTGCAGTGGAAACTTTATCCATAAGTTGGCTTAAATATCTTTCCGCACCGACTTGCGCCAAAAGGCCTGTTCTTTTAAGTTCTTCTGTAACGGTAATTAAGTCTACCGCTTGGCCCCTTTCGGAAAGGGCAAGCATGGCACTGAAAATTTGTTTATGGGCAGATTTATAAAAATGTTCCGGCTTTAAAATATCCGTCGCTTTGATGAGGGCGTCTTTCTCGATAAGCATTGAACCGAGAACGGCCATTTCAGCATCAAGCGACTGCGGGGGTAATTTTTCGTTTGCCATTTTATCCTCCTGTAAAATATGTGTAAAAATCTTTTAGCACCCAAAAAGGGGCTACTTTCTATTTTACTATTTTAAAGGCTATAATTATAGTCTTTTTTTAAGATAAATTATTTTAAAGGAAGAAAAATGAAACAAAAGAACGCAAAAACCGAAGCAAAAAAGAAAAACCCCCGCTTATTTTTCTATAAGCGGGGGATTAGATTTATTTTGTACCAAGTGTCCTGCCGGGATCTATGGGTTCCAATTGATCGAATCCATCTATATTAGTGGTTTTTTTGGGGTTATCAAGTATGGTAGGATCTTTACGATCGCCACCTGTTCCGCCGTGGCAAGTGCCGTCTGATATAACACCAGTATTACATTGGGTAGCAAGAGCCACATGGCCAGGATGAGGGCTGGGTTGTGGTTCATGGTTACCCTGATCACTTTCCGGATAATCATATTCTATATCCCCTTCGCCACAACCGTTTAACTGCCTCATACATATATAGTGACCATTCATTGTAGTATATTGATTATTGTTATTACAATGGAATATACAAGAACCTATTCTGCTACCATTATATGAAACCTCGTTTACAATAGTACATTTATTCGCCGCTACTGAAGATGTTGCGAATGTAGCATTAAACCTGTATATATCTGTAGATACCATTGCCACATCGCCGGATTCGTACTTACAATAGCATCCCCATTTTGGGGAACCATTAACATTTGCATAGGTGTGGTAGGTGTTAGTAGGACACGGCCCACATTGGCAATTATCTTCATCATAAGTGCAACCAGTCAGTAAGTTAGTAGTTCTCCATGTGTAATTGTCTTTACCTTCACCACATACGCACCTTCCGTAACCATTGTCGTTAACCCAAGTAAATCCTCTTTCGCAAGCGCAATAACCTGCTCCGTATTGATTATTACTCCAAACCCAAGAACCTTCACCGCAAGTTTTGCATGAGCCTTCACGATAAGGAACAGGACCGGTAAGATTATCGTTTAAGTATTGCTCGTTACTTTCTTCACATGCACACTCGTTGTCGCTATCAGAAGGTTTACCGCCTGCACCACCAGCAACTAAACCTCTAGTGATATCACACTTACATTTTGTGTAAGCATAACCTTGTGCATTCAAACTGCGTTCATCAACAATTTTACCAGGAGGACATGCAACACATTGGTTTCCTACAAGGATTTCGTCTGGAGGACATTGTGCACATCTATAATCGGGATCTGAAGAAGTACCGTAATTAAACAAGTCCGTACCTGTAGGACAGCATTGAGATTCACCGTCAAGAGTTGAAGGATGTTGACCAGACGGGCAGCATTTGCCAGTGCTGGAATTATATTGACTCCTTGGGCAGCATCCGGTTAATACGCCATCTTCAACAATATCAATACCATTATCGCAAACACATCTCTTAGAAGTAGCATCCCATGTTGTTCCTTGTATATCGCAGCAGCAAGCACCGTCGCATTGAGAACCGGTGACAGCAAGATTTGTTGTTCGGGAAAGATCTTTATTTAAAGGTTCAAGATCAGGCGTTCCACCTAAAGAACCACCCTGCCCATTTGCTGAAGTACC
>JAZUQO010000027.1:0-6930 GCA_045605725.1 Elusimicrobiaceae bacterium | reverse complement strand
CTATATTCATTTTTTTCTTCCTCTTGTTTCTTTTTTTGCAGGGACTTTGCTTGTTTTGAGAGGTCTATTATCAAGCAAATCAGGCCTAAACTTTTTAGTAATTTTCAAGGCCTCCTCTTCCTGCCATTTTGAAATTTCTTTTGATAAAAGGTCTTACAAATTATCTTGAAGAAAAAGGCTTTAAAAATATCACCGAGTTAAAAGATAAAGCGTTTTCTTTAATTTCTTCACATAAAGATTTACAAAAAAATCCGCTTTCTTACCCTCAGATAGATCACGAAAAATGTGCACGTTGCGGCAAATGTGTTACTATTTGCACAGAAAGCGAACACCAGGCTTTACAATTAAACGACGGTAACATTGTTGTAGATAAAACTCGTTGTGAAGGTTGCGGGCTTTGCCGTTTTGTTTGCCCAGCCGGTGTTATAAAATAGCCTCTTAAAAATTGCTATAAAAAATAGTAAAATAATAAATACAGTATTTAGGAGCAAAGAGTATTTTTTTATGGATATTTTTTTACAACTTACAGGCGCTTGTGGGCGCCTTTTTTCTGATCCGTCTTTACAGTCATTTTATGATGTAATAAATCTTTTTAACGCCCTTATTTGGGGTCCCCCGATGATATTTCTTTTATTATTTTTGGGCATTTATTTTACAATCAAATTGCGTTTTATTCAAAAATATACTTGGTCTGCCATGAAACTTTCTTTAGCCAAGGCCGAAGCGGAAGGTATGGTAAGCAGTTTTGGCTCGCTTGCGGTGATGATAGGCGCAACTGTTGGCACAGGCAGTATTATCGGAGTAACTACTGCTGTGGCTGAGGGCGGCCCCGGCGCTTTATTCTGGATGGTTATTGCGGGTTTTTTCAATTTTGCTATTAAATACAGCGAGTGTTTAATTGCTTTTAAATACCGCGTGCGTTTGCCGAATATGGAATATGTCGGCGGGCCGATGTATTATCTTTCCAATATCTTAAAAGTTAAATGGTTAGGCGTTGTTTTTGCCCTAGGAACCTTACTGATGGGGCTTACCGGCGGAAGTGCCTTACAAACAAATTCCATTGCTGATGCTTTACGTGAAGGCTATAATATTAATCCTTGGTATACTGCTTTGTTTATCACCCTTTCTGCTGCAATAGTTATTTTAGGCGGAGTAAAGCGTATTGCCTCTTATTCCGAGTGGTTAGTGCCGATAATGGGCAGTCTTTATTTATTTATTACCATAGTTGTTATTTGTATGAATTTTACTCATATTCCTTCTGCTATTATGGTAGTTATAAAGAGTGCTTTTACAGGCAAAGCAGTTGCGGGCGGTGCAATTGGGGTAGGCATTATAGCCCTGGTAAAAGCCATGATTCCTGGTATTACGGCTGGCGTAACCCGCGCTGTTCTTGCGACGGAAGCAGGTCTTGGCAGTGCTTCTATTGCAGCGGCAGCCGCACGCACTCGCAGCGCAACACAAATGGCTATTATTTCTGCGACATCAGTTTTTTGGGCTATTTTTATTTGTAGTTTAACAGGTATAGTAATTGTTCTAGCGGGGGATTATACAAATCCAAATGTCTATGCTGCCAATTTGTGTAATAGTGCTTTTAAAACTGTGCCTTACATAGGCACACCTATTTTGGTATTTTCTTTGGTGATATTCTCGTTTACCACGATTATAGGTTGGGGATATTATATGGAAAAGGCCCTTCAATTTTTATGTAAAGGTTCAAATATTTTGGTAAAACCATCGCGCGTGTTGTTTGTTTTACTGGTGTTTGTGGGCGGTATTATAGGCACAAGTTTTTCTACAGATTTATTTATAGGTCAGTCGGTTTTACGTACGACAGAAGCCAATATGTCAACCCGCTTTATGTGGGCACTTGCCATTCTTACTATGACTATGATGACTGTTCCTAATATCTGGGCTTTGTGGTGCTTTAGAAAAATAATTTATAAAACAACTCAGAAAAATTTACATGCTTTAGTCGGCAAAAAAGCAGCCGAGTTTCGTCAAGAACAAACCGCAAAAAATAAATAATGTCAAGTTGTTTTTATGAATAATAAAGGCCTGTATTAAACAGGCCTTTATTTTTAGATTTAAGTTAAAACTAATCGTTAAAAGTTAAACTCTACACTGCCGTCTTTTGCAACTTGGCCGGCAACACTGCCGCCGTTACCCATTTGCGTAGCAATTAGTTTTTCTGTATCAATTTCGGCAAACATACCTCTTTTAGTAATTTCTAAAACACCTGTTCTGCCGGATAATTCCACTTCTGCGCGGTCTAAAGAAGAAACACTGATTTTGTTTGCTTCAATATAATCAATATCAACTGAAGAACTTCCCTTTGCATCAATTTTTAATTGGCCGATATTCACATTCTTCAAAGAAACCTCTCCGTTTTGGCGTGTTTTAATTGTTAAATCTTGCCCTTGAAGGTAAGTTTTATTTTTAAAATCAGCCTCGCCTGCAACGGCAACTTTATTTAACTGCGGTGCGGTGATATAAACTGATATATCGTCATCATCACCGGTAAACAAAGGCTGTTTATATTCAACGATAAGAGTGTTTTCTTTTACTTTTATTTTTGTAGCTTTTACCAGTTTTGCCGGTCCGTTTACGCTAAAAGAATAACCTTCCCCTTGGGAAAAATAAACATTTACATCAGCGCCGCTTACTTCAATAGCAGAAAAAGCGGGTGCATTTGGAACTTCACGCGTTTTATAATCTTGTGCCAAAGCAGGAACGATACTTCCAAGCATGGCAATTATTGTTAGTGTTTTAATTATTTTTTTCATATTTAATCCCCCTCAGTAAATTATAACAAAAAAGAATTAGTTTTTTTACTTTTTAAAAGTTGTAAAATGAATATAGAGGTGCTTATGATTAGTTTTTTTGTGTGTCTTGTCTTATTAATTCTATCCTTTTTTACTTACGGCAAATATGTTGAGCGTATTTTCGGCCCGACTTATGAACCTATAACATTTACTAATTTTATTAAAGGATATAAATAATGAAAAAATAATAAGTGTAGTACTCGCAATATTGGTTTTGGCGGCTTGCCATTGCCTTAAAAAAGAAAACAGCCGTGTAGAAACGGTATCTCAAAATAAACCGGTGGTTTATTTTACCAAAGATATCAGCCCGGAAGGTCTTATAAAAATTTATGATAAGATTTCCCAAAATATTGATGGCAAAGTAGCCATTAAATTTCATACAGGCGGGCCGCGTACCGGCGAATATATCTTGGCAGGGGAAGAATTAACCCTTAATGCCAAAGGCGAAAGCATTATCAGTTATGCCGATTATGCTATTGCTATGGTAGATGAAGCCGAAAAAGGCAATCATATTCAAAAGCGTATTAGCACACTTGGAAAATAAGCAATTATAAAAACGAACACCCTTTACAAAAAAGTAAGGGGTGTTTTCTTATTTATAGTATTCCAAACTTTGTGAGTTAGCTTATACTCTGCCTTTAAATTCAAAACCGATGTCTTCCACAGTTTTTTTTACTTCTTCATCGGTAGGATTACCTTTAACGCAGGCGATTCCGTCATTTAAATTAATAGTTACTTCTTTTACGCTTGGGAGTTTGCTTATGGCTTTTGTAGCATTATTTTTACAATTATTGCATCTCATTCCGCCAATTTTAAAAGAAATCGTTTCCGTATTGATAGATGTTGCGGTTTTCTCTTTCTCTTTATGCTTGTGGAGTATTAGAGCATTGACTAAAAGCAACAATAAAATACAGGAACAAAGTATTTTAAAAGAGCAAAAATGTCCGCTATGATGTGCCGCCATAGTAAAGTTAGATATATCAAACCAACTTGCAGGTAAAAAGTTATCTATAATAAGGCCGGAAGTAATGGCCCCTATGATAAGTGTAGTCAAATAAAGTGCAAAAGTTTTTTTGCCTAAAACTTTACCGATAACTAACATAGATGCAACATTAGCAGCAGGCCCGGCCATCAGGAGCACAAGCGCGGTCCCCGGGCTCATACCCTTCATCATAAGTGCAATGGCTATCGGAATAGAACCTGTGGCGCATACATACATGGGAATAGATACCAATAGAACAAGCAGCATAGTTAAAAGTGTATTATTTCCAAATATCGTAAAAAAATTGTCCGGCACAAAATAGGCAATTAAACCTGCCACAATTAACCCAAACATTAGCATTTTACCGATATCTGCCATCATTTCCACATAACCGTATTTAAGGGCTTTTTTTATTTTGTTTGTAAAAGAGATTTCTTTTTGGGGTTTATTATTTATTTGTTCAGTGGCTACGGGTATGCTTTCATTAGCAGTAAAAGCATTGGTTACCAGACCCGAAAATAAAGAAGTGCACAGTGCGGTTAGAGGGCGAATAATAGCGAAAGGTAACCCCATTAAAGAATAAGTTGCAATAATAGAATCTACACCGGTTTGTGGAGTAGCGATTAGAAAGGCAACGGTAGCCCCTTTGGAGGCACCCTCTTTGTATAAGGCCATAGCCGTAGGTATTACTCCGCAAGAGCAGAGGGGCAACGGAATGCCGAATAGAGTAGCATACAGGACAGATACCCAATTATTCTTTGATAGATATTTGGAGAATAAATGTTGCGGTACAAAAGCATGTAAAATTCCGGCGAAAAGGAACCCCAAAAGCAAATAAGGGGACATGACATTAAATATAGAAAAAATAGTGCCGGCAATTTCTTTTATAAATTCCATTGTAGGACCTCCTAACTTATATTTTACTAAATATGGAGGTGGTAATGGGGCCAAAAAGTATGTAATTTAGATACTATAATTTTGGCTAGTTCGATTTATAGAAAGCGCAGTTGTTCTAGAGATTATAGTGTCCAAATAGTGCCCAGTAGTAGGATCATATCCTATTATCATAAAAATGATATAATACATATATAAGATATATGCTGAAAAATAATATATTCCTTGTTTTAATTCCAAAAATAAAGATCATATGGGATTGTTCCATAGGGATATATAGTAGTTCGCGTCAGCAAGATATATTGATTGATAACAATTTATGTAGTATTTAAAACAGGGAGCACCAATTTGGTGATCCTTTTTTTGGAGAAAATGAATGAAAATATTAGTATTAACATTTAATTTGCTTGGCGGTTTAGGAGTATTTCTGTTGGGCATCAAAATGATGAGCGATGGATTGCAGAAAGCCGCCGGAGATCGTTTGCGGCGGATTATCTCCTGTGCCACTACCAACCGTTTTACGGCAACGCTGTCCGGTATTTTAACTACCTCAATTATTCAATCGTCTTCAGCCACTACCGTCATGGTGGTAGGATTTGCCAGCGCGGGACTGCTTAGTTTATCCCAATCTTTAGGGGTTATCTTTGGGGCCAACATTGGTACAACTACCACGGCTTGGTTGGTTAGTATCCTTGGCTTTAAGGTGAAAATTTCTGCGTTTGCTATGCCCATGATCGGCATTGGCTTCTTCTCACAATTTATTAAAAAATGGCCCTTGACTCGTCGTATCGGAGAGGCCATGGTAGGGTTTGGGTTGCTATTTTTGGGTTTATCGCTCATCCAAGGGGCGTTGCCCGATGATATGCAAAACTCATCTGCTGTGGTGGAATGGATTGTTAAATTCCGCCCAAATACACTCTTTTCTTTATTAGGTGTAATCGGTGTAGGAACCGTGCTTACGCTATTGCTTCAATCTTCCAGCGCGGTTATGGCACTTACGCTTACTTGTGCCGCTAAGGGCCTGATTGATTATCCTACCGCTTGTGCCCTTATATTGGGCGAAAACATTGGAACCACCATTACCGCTAACATTGCCGCTATCGGTGCCCCGCGGATTGCTAAACGGGCTGCTTTGGGGCATATTCTTTTTAACGTACTCGGGGTAGTGTGGGCCGTAGCATTTTTCCACCCTTTTTTGGGGTTGATTGATTGCTTGGTACCCGGAGCAACTACAGGAAATAGTCCCGAAGTTCTTTTGACTAGCATCCCTTACCATTTAGCCGCCTTTCATACCCTGTTTAACGTTATAAACACCAGCGTGATGCTTGTGTTTATCAAACCGTTTGAAAAACTGATTTTGTTCCTCTTGCCTGTCCAACGTAGCGAAAAAAACCAAACGGAACTACGCTATCTAAAAGTAGGTGTTACCACTACACCAGAACTATTTATTGGGGCGGCACGTAAAGAAATTGATGTTATGGGAGGGATGTCCACTTCTATTACGTCTAAATTACTCCATGCACTAAAAGCCGATTCCAATGTGCTGTTTGAAGAACTTGTAAAAGACGTATACGCGCAAGAAAAAGCGAGCGATATATTAGAATATAAAATCACAGAGTTTTTAAAGAACTTGACCCACGAGCAACTTTCGCGCGATATGGTAAACGAGATTATGCATCTCTTGGATCAAACAACTTATTTAGAAAAAATAGCCGACCATGGGGAGCTGATTGCCAAATTGTTAACCAAAGCCCATAACATTAAAGCGTTTAATAGACAAGATTACGAGCGATTGGAAACCATTGGACAACAAGTGCGTAAAATTATCAAACATATGCGTTCCACCATCTTGCCTACCACCGAGTTGGATAAAGTAAAAGTTTTGGAGTATGCCCGAGAGCAAGAAGAGGCACTAAATGATATGCGACATAAACTGCGTGAAGAGAAAACATCCAACGACTTTACTAAGAATCAAATCTCCCCTGCCGGACTCACTCTGTATGTGGATATCTTAAACAGTTTTGAGAAAATGGGCGATTATGCTTTAAATGTGGTAGAAGTTAATACGGACCAACCAAAACACTAAATTATAGTGTCCAAAAGTATGTAATTTGGACACTATAATTTTGGCAAGTTTGATTTATAGGTTATTCTCGAATACACCGACGGTGTCTTAGACGAATACACGTCTCTTTTTTCATACAAAAAGTGCTGAAACTTGGGCGATATTCC
>JAZUQO010000026.1:0-1742 GCA_045605725.1 Elusimicrobiaceae bacterium | reverse complement strand
GGCTTTTCTTAAATCGCAAAGGAGTTTTCCGTTTTTACTTAAATTCATTTTTCTTTACCTCCACGATTTAAGTATAAAGCAATAATATAAACTAAGCAATCCACTATCCGTACACATTCAATATTACCAAACAAAAGGTATTAAACGATATTTGACTTTTTGCTTATACTCACGATAGCCATCCAGTTCCTTTTCAAGAAACTCTTCTTCACTCTTAATTCTCATAGAAATGATAAGAGGATATGCAAGAAAAATCAAAAATGAATATATTGAACCCAATACAAGCGGCATAGACAAAAACAAAAAGATTGTTGCACTATACATTGGATGTCTTACAATGCTGTATAATCCCGTATCGATTACTTTTTGCCCCTCTTGTACTTCAATAATGCGACTGAGATATGCATTTTCTCTGATTACCTCTGCATATAAGAGATATGCAAGCAAAAACACGGCTACTGCGCCAAACACTACGCCTTTTGGCAAGGAATACCACTGAAATCGAACTCCTAGTCCGGCAACAATAAACCCTGCCAAAAACATAATTCCGCTTAAAATTACAACCAATTTCTGCTTTGACTGTTTTTCTTTTGCATTAAGTCGCTTTTTTAGCAATTCAGGATTTCTAAACATCATTACAATTCCTGCGAAAAACATCGGAACAAACAAAATTCCCATAAGCACCCAACCATTAAAGAAAGAAAGCGTACCGGCAGGCACAAATATCACGAGCCCAATCAAAGCCATTCCGGAAAATATTTTAGTTATTGCCTGTATGAATAGTTTTATTGTCATAATAATCTCTCTTTCCAAAACAACAGAATCATAATAAATTCATGTTTTCCTTTTACAAAAATTAATTATGATTTTTTCCTAATGACCCAGTAGCAAATCCAATAAATAATTACAAGAACAAATTGAGAGTATCCAATCCATTTTGCAACATCGGGCATATCAATTAGTGCTGTAACTATCACTACTGCGCAACTGATTAAAAGATATATAGAAAATGTTGCACTTTTTGCTTTTTGAATAATTGATAGATTTCTTTCATCAGTTTCGTTGATTTTTTGCTTTTTAATACTATCCTCATTCTTTGTGATTTTCAAATATTGTATAATGCGTGCTACGCCTACCATTGCTACCGCAAAACCGAAAGCGGAAATATATTCATTTTCAGATTTAGTCGCAGTTACTCCGATGATCATTATTACACCAAGCACAATGCATATAACACCATAATGTAATCTTTGTTTAAGTTTCTTTTTGTAATCCATTTTAATCCTCCTCAAAAATAAATAAATCTTCGATTTTTGCTTCAAAGTATTTTGCCAACTTGAAAGCAAGCTGAAGTGAAGCTATATACTTCCCATTTTCAAGCGAGATAATGGTCTGCCTTGTAACATCAACTGCTTTCGCCAAATCATCCTGTGTTAATTTTCTTTCTTTTCGGTATTCTCGTATTTTATTATTCAAGAAATCACCTCCGCATACAGTAAAGCATACTTTACATTTTTATTATATACCATACAAAGAAAAATGTCAAGTATATTTTACATTTTTACAAAAACAAAAGATGTGACCGAAAGCCACACCTTTGTCAAATTGGAATTTACTTACTGCAATACACCGCAATTGCTTCACAGATAAACGTAGCAGTACCGTCAGCGTGCTTATCAATGTTGTTCGTAAAGCGCTCGTCCGCTACATACATCTGACCGAGACTTGCCAGTATTTCGTTT
>JAZUQO010000025.1:0-3524 GCA_045605725.1 Elusimicrobiaceae bacterium | reverse complement strand
GTATGCAAAAAATAGTTTTTACTATAAGTGATATATTAGGATATATTCAAGAATTATTATGTATAAGTAAAATATCTATTCATATTAAAACACCTATTCTAAAATACTTAATACAAGTAAATTATAAATTATTAAAAATAGGTGGTATAAGTTAATGAGAAAAAATTTAATTACAATAGAAAAAGAAGACACTAAAAATAAAATACTTTATATAAGATACAAACATAATTGTAATAAATTTAAATTAGTGTATGACTATGTAAAATTAAAATTCATTTATATAGGGTGGCACTTTATAGAAAGGGAAATCATATAATTATGAGTAGAAAAAAAATGACTATGAGTGGGGCAATATGTAAAGGCATCACACAAGGTTTTTTGTCTTGTTTGTTTGGTGATATTTTTGGCACAAAAAGAAGACGAAAAAAAAGATAAAAAAGTTAATACAAAAGTATTGACTTTTTTTTGTTTTTAATATATAATAGTGGTGGGTGGTATCAGGCACTTAAAAGCGAACGATCGTTCGTATGTCAACCAAAAAGGTTGACGAACATCTGTTCGTCGAACATTTGTTCGCTTCGCGACCGCGATCATTTGTTCGTGTTTTAAAGGAGCTGGAGCTGCGATCCCGCGCGCCGCAAAAAAAAAAAAAAAAAAAGAATTCTCCTCCCCCTTATATTATACCACGGAACGCCAGGACTTGTCAAGTGAATTAACAAAACTTTTTTTGAAAAATTTTCGCAAAATCCTTTTGTCAAGACTTGAAATAAAAATTTTTTTGTGGTATAATAGATATAGGGGATAGGGCTAAACAAACATTCGTTCGCTAACCCCCCCCAACCCCCCAAACTTATATTATACCATATAGGAGCTGCGTTTGTCAAGACTTTTTGTGAAAATTTTTTTGTAAAATTTGTGTAAAAAATGTTATGTCAAGTCTTGACTTTTATTTTTTTCTTTCACACGAACATTTGTTTGTTAACAAAAATTTTCTCGTAAAATTATCGTTTTTTTCTTGACTTTAAAACCTAATTATAGTATAATTATATATGTAAGGGAGATGAGAAAGAAAAAACGGAGATAGAAAAAAGTTGATATAAAATAATTAATTTATATTGACAATAGAAAAAAGATATGATATAATATATATATAAATGAAAGAAATGGAGTGATTGAGAGTGATAAAAAGTTAATTAAAAAAGAATAGAAAAGTATTGACAAGTGGTTGGAAATGTGATATAATATATATGTAAGAAATTAAAAGAAAGGGCATCTGTTAGTCATAGGCAGGTGTTAGGGTGAGAAATATGGCAAAAATGGTTGGAATGAACGCAAACTACAAAGAAGTAGCAAGAGTATTAGCAGGATTTGAAGGTGGAACTGCATTTTCAAGAGAAGTATTTAACAAAATGGTTGCTAATGGTTCAAAAAGAACTTTCAACTCAGTAAATGCAACTTTGGCTGCAATGGCTGGTAAAGGCTATGTAAACAAAGCGAAAGCAGTATTTGAAGCAGAAGCAAAAATACTAACTAAATACACTTTAACTCCTGAAGGACTTGCTGAACTAGAAAAAGAAGATGAAGCATCTGAAAAAGATGCCTAGTCTTCCCATCTGTTGAGGGCTTGAGCCATCAAGCCTTGACCAGGTGGACAACGTGCTGACACTATAGGGCTGGACCAGGGATATGATCTAATCTGATTTCATATCCTAATGGAAAGGAGAGCACCGTGACCAGGTGAAAAGCTGGTTCTTTTTTTAGTTGAGGGAAATTTACCGTACTAGCAAATTTTTGTTGGTACTTTTTTTGTGCTACCAGGGCACAGCCCCCTAAAAATGGGTGGCCCCCTAAACATATGTAGGAGCTGCATAGGAGCTGCACCAGCAGTCCCGCAAGCGGGCAGGCGAACATTTGTTCGCTTTAAAAGGAGCTGCACACACGAACATTTGTTTGGGAGCTGCGCTCCGTCCCCCCTATAATCCCCCCAGATCTATTATATCATAAGGAGCTGGGTCTTGTCAAGCGTTTTTAGGAAAAAATTAAAAATTAAAAAAAAAAAAAAAAAAAGACTTCCCCTTTTATTATATCATACTCCGGTCCCGTTTGTCAAGTATTTTTTTATAAATTTTTTTATAAAAGATCGTTGTCAAGATATTGACACGCAATTTTTTACAGAAAATTTTTTAATTTATACTTGACTTGGGGTGGCTTTTTATGGTATAATAAAAGGTTAGGCCCTTATTTTTAAAAAATAAGTCTTTTTTTATAATTATATCATATTTTTTGTGGTGTTGTCAAGTATTTTATTAAAACTTTTATAATTTTATTTTTGCTTTTTTACTTGCATTGATAACCAAACTATGATATAATAGTATTATGAAATGAAAGGAAAGGTGAACAAATGATAGTGTTGCAGTTCTGGTAAAAAGTTTACCAAGAAAATGTTAAAAAAGACTTGAAAAAAGGTTATAGATGTGATATAATATATATATAAAATGAAAAAGGAAAGGCACTTTACAATCCATAGTGTAAAGTGAAAGGTGGAAAATTATGGAAAAAGTAAAATTAACTGAAAATATGGTTGCAGTATTAAAAGTATTAGCAGAGATGCCTGAAGGTAAAGCATTCGCTAGAGCAGTATTAGCAAAAATGGAAGGTAAAACTTTCAACGGAGTTAACGCTACATTAGCAGCAGCAGCAGGTAAAGGTTTAGTAGCAAAAGCAAGAAAAGTTAACGAAGCCGAAGAAAAAATCTTAACTGAATATGCTATCTTACCAGCAGGACTTAAAGCAATAGCACCAGATGAAGAAGTAGGCGAATAACCTACTTCTCGGGACACAACCCGAACAAATGAGCAGGGGCAAACATCCGATCTACACTAGGGAAACATCCTTGGTCCAAGGTGGCAAGAACTGGACTGGCGAACGAAAGTTCGTCTTTTTTGCGTTTATGGCGAACATTTGTATGCGTAGCAATGTGCAAAAAATGCAATTTAGTTCTAGCGAACAGTTTGGGGGAAAATTAGGGCACGCCCCCAAGGAAATTACTAGGAGCTGTATAGGAGCTGGTCGGTAACAGGGGAAAAGGAGCTGTGTCCGGGGCAAACATTTGTATGCCTCAAGGAGCTGTGAAACTACCCTTATATATTTATATATTTATCCTCTTCTAGTTTATCACATTTTGGTACCGCCTGTCAAGTTTTTTAACAAAAAAATAAGGGAACTTTTGGTCCCCGGACGCTATACAAATGGAGGGTATTTGGGCATGCGAAAACTACCCCTTTTATAGGCTAAAAGGAGCTGTAAGACTTGACAAAAGGACCACTCGTGAGGTACCTCATACCCACCTTATATGGCTACTATGTAAGCTACCAAAAAAAATATTATAAATAACTAGATTATGTATATACAGGTATTGTTATTATATATTAGGTAGTATTATATATACTACTTATATTATTACTACTATATACTATATACTATATATTATTACTATATACTTAATTATACTAAGTATATATTAC
>JAZUQO010000024.1:0-5810 GCA_045605725.1 Elusimicrobiaceae bacterium | reverse complement strand
TTTTGGGGTAAACTCGGCAAAATTGCCGCACAAGGTTTAGCCAATGTTGCCATAGAAACAACAAATTATAAATACGGCACAAATATAGAAACTATCGGTAATACAAAGAAAACTTCCGGCGGAAATAAAAACCAAACTTGCAGATTGGAAGGCGTCACTTTCCGCGGAGATACCTGCACTTATTGCGTTCTCAACAGACCACGCTCTTTAAGTGATTGTAATAAATGCTGTTATTCTTTTGGCAAATCTTTAATGCAAGCACCGAGTTATTCTGCCGTAAGTTCCGGCGGGCGTCCCGCGGGTTGTTTGTGCCGTTTCGGGCCGACATCCGGCTATCGTTTCTAACAAGTTTAATATATCTCATAAAAAGAGCCACAGGTTAAAACACCTGTGGTTCTTTTTCTATATAAAAACCGGGAAGTTATTTCCGTTTAAATATCCGGCGAAAAGCACTTCTTGCTTTATAAAATATCTGAATAAAAAATGCCTTAAACTTATGCTTCTTTATAATTTTGTTGTATTTTTTAATAATAGAAGGCGGGACTTTAAATGTAAGCATAATACTATGTATATTATCTTTACCGTCTAAAGGCGTTAAGTGTTTAAAATACTTTGACATAAGCCTTTGATACCAAAACGGCGGTTTTACTGTGTAATGGGCATTTTGTCCGTTTGGTAATAAGGTATAGGCTAAAGCGTGATGTATAGCAAAAAAACAATTATCACATAAACTGGAAATATCCTTTATTACATCCGGCAGATATTCTTCCGGAATATGCTCCAAAACATCGGTATTAATGATCAAATCAATTTTTTGTGTGGGAAGTTTTTTATATTTTGACACTGCGGGATCATAGCCATAGAAGTTAATTTTGGGGTATTTTTTTATTAAATTATTTAACAGTACTCCTTTGCCACAACCATAATCTAAAACATTTTTCGGCTGGATATAATCGATAATGAGAGAAATTTCTTCTAAATAGTTTTCGTAACTTGCACCGTATGATTTATCCTGATTATGCAAAATCTCATATTGTTTAATATAATCTTTGGACATTACTATGAACCCATTTATATTTTTTATATAAAAAAAGGGTGGATGACGAGATTTGAACCCGCGACCTCCGCTTCCACAGAGCGGCGCTCTAACCAGCTGAGCTACATCCACCATAAATACTTTTTTATATTCTATCATTTTGAGCCCCTCTTTGGCAAATACCATTTTGGCAAAATTTACCTAAAAGTACTTTCCTTATTTCTTATTTTGCTATAATTTAAGTAAATAATATTAACGAGGAGAGTTCTTATGGCTTTTAAAATTGAACAATGTTCTGTTTTACAAAAACATAGACTTAGTTATAAACCTGTTTTACCTAAAGTTTTACAAAAAGGCCCGGTCGGCGTTGTCGCCGTTATGGGCAAAGCAACAAAGAGCGTTGCTGACCAAGCAGCCGTTAAAAAAATGTTCCCCAACACCTATGGTATGCCACAAATTTCTTTTAAAGCCGGAACAAATAAAAATATTACTAAAAAAGCAGTTCGCGTTGCCGTTGTTTTATCAGGCGGTCAGGCACCCGGCGGGCATAATGTTATTGCCGGTCTTTTAGACGGTCTTAAAAAAGCAAACAGCAAAAATAAACTCTTCGGTTTTCTTGGTGGGCCCAGCGGTATTTTGGAAAATAAATTTATTGAAATTACACCAAACCTTATGGCCGATTATAGAAACACAGGCGGTTTTGATATGATTCAATCCGGCCGCACCAAAATTGAAACAGACGAACAACTTGCAACAGCCAAAGAAAATATTCTTAAAAATAAAATTGACGCATTAGTCATTATCGGCGGTGATGATTCCAACACCAATGCCGGTATTATTGCCGAATATTTCAAACAACAAAAAGTTGATACCAGCGTTATCGGCGTACCCAAGACTATTGACGGTGATTTAAAGAATGAACATATTGAAGCCTCTTTTGGTTTTGATACAGCAACAAAAATTTATTCTGAAATGGTAGGCAATATTTGCCGCGATGTTAACTCTGCAAGAAAATACTGGCACTTTATCCGCTTGATGGGAAGAAGTGCTTCCCACATTGCACTTGAAGTTGCTTTTAAAACACACCCAAATATCGTTTTAATCGGCGAAGAAGTTTTAGCAAAGAAAATGACACTTGCACAAATTGTTGATTCTTTAGCAAAAGTCGTCGTAGCAAGAGCAAAAGATAAAAAGAACTTCGGTGTGGTTTTGGTGCCGGAAGGTTTAATTGAATTTATACCTGAAATGAAGGCGCTTATCGCCGCTTTAAATGATTTATTGGCCGATAACGAAAAAGAATTAAATGCCTGTAAATCTTTTGAAGAAAAGAAGAAATTTATTATTTCAAAACTACCTGCAAATTTAGCAAAACTTATGGACTCACTCCCAAGCGATATTGCAGCGCAACTTATGCTTGAAAGAGATCCGCACGGCAATGTACAAGTTTCTTTAATTGAAACGGAAAAATTGCTCGTTAAGATGTTAAAAACTAAACTTGCCGGACTTAAAAAACAAGGTAAATATAACGGCAAATTCTCCGCTATTATGCACTTCTTCGGTTATGAGGGAAGATGTGGGGTGCCTTCCGCTTTTGATGCAAACTACACTTATGCCTTGGGATATAATGCAAGCGTGCTTGCTTTAAATAAATGCAGCGGATATTTATCTTCCATAAAAAATCTTGTTAAGAAACCGCAAGATTGGCAATGTGGCGGTATACCTTTAACAATGATGATGAATATGGAAAGAAGAAAAGGTAAAGAAAAACCCGTCATTAAAAAAGCACTTGTTGAACTTAAAGGACGTCCGTTTAAATTCCTTTGCGCCCACAGAGAAGTTTGGGCTAAGACGGAAAGTTATATCTTCCCCGGTCCTATTCAATACTATGGACCTGCGGAAATTACTGATATAACAACTTATACTTTAAAGTTTGAACATCTAAAGAAATAAGTTTTTTCCTGACATAAAAACCCCTTGCTAACAACAAGGGGTTTTTAATTTTCTATAATTTAATTATGACCCCCAAAAAGTTTTTATTTGTGTGCTTACTGCTTTTATCTGCCGTATTTTGCAAGGCTGACTATTTTGATTTCCATCCTGTAATTTCACTGGCCGGTTATAATTCTTCGCCGACAAATACAAGAAGTAAAACCTATGGCCAGGCAACATTAACCTTACCTCTTTGGCTTTATTTCGGTCAAAATTTTTCGGTCGCAACGGAATATTTTTTTGCTTATAATTATTTTGATAAAGAAAAAGATACCTATGATAAATTAAACCGCGCAAGTTTTGTTTTTAATATTGATAATTTTACCCTTAAAGCAGGTAGAGATTTTTTGGATATCGGTTTAAATCCTATAATTTACTTTGGAAATCATACGGAAGAAGATTTAAAAAGACCGACTTATTTTGACGGCGCATTTATAAGTTATGATTTTGCAAAATATTTTAATATTACTGCTTTTGGCGGAACTTTTGACAAGAAAGATTTTTACGGCGCTACTCTTGGTGCAAGTTTTATAAAAGGTTTTTATTTGCTTTCAAAAGAAAAAGATTTTGACTTATCTACCTTCGGCGCAAGTATAAATATTGAATACGAAAGTTTTGCTTTTGATTTTATTGCGGCATTTAATAATGGTACAGAAAGAAAAGAAATTTTAGGTCTTACTTTTGAAGAAAAATATAAAGGCAAAATGTTTGGCGGTGATATAAAATTTAAAAAGCAAAATGAAACTTTTGAAAGTGAATTTTCCTTTGGCGTAGAATATCTTTCCCCAACTAAAGAAGACACCTTTGGCTTTAGTCCTTTAAACGCAAACTTAGACAGAGGTTTTATCTTTGGCAATTTGACCGAAGAACTTGAGACTTTAACTTATAAACTTGGTTTACAAGTGAGCCCCAAAATTATAAAAGATTTAAGTTTTGATGTTAATATTTATAATTTTTCCTCCACCGATAAGCGCAAAACCAATAGAGATATTGCCAGCGAAATTGATTTAAGTCTAATTTACAAACTTGAACATTTTAGCGCGAAAATTATTTACGGTTATCTGCAAGCACAAAACGGTTTTAGCGATTATGCAACCGGCTTTGAAGATAAACCTTCAATAAACAAACTCGGTCTTATTTTATCTTATCAGTTTTAGTTTACAAGTTTAGTTTTGATGGGACTATAAATTAAGATTTGTTATAATAACTTATCAAAAGAAATACGCAAAGAAAAAGCCCCCACAAATTTGCGGGGGCTTTTAAATTCGTCCAAATTAACCAACAGATTAACGTTTGGAGAATTGGAAGCGTCTTCTTGCTTTGGGTTGACCGGGTTTCTTTCTTTCAACCATTCTGGGGTCGCGGGTTAAGAAACCGGCTTTCTTCATAATTTTATGATTTTCTTCGCCCATAAGAGCAAGAGATCTTGCAATTGCGTGGCGCACTGCACCGGCTTGGGATGCAATACCACCGCCGACAACCTTTACTGTAACATCATAGGCCTTTTCGGCTTTGAGTTCGGTAAGGGGTTCCATAACCGTATCTTGGTATCTGGGGCAACCGCGGAAATAATCATTAAGCGGTCTTTGGTTAATTGTAATTTTGCCGGCACCTTTGATAACTTCTGCTTGTGCAACAGAGGTTTTTCTTCTACCGGTTGTTATTTTAGTTTCTGCCATAAATCCACCTTATTTTGTAAACCTTTCTGTAAAAGAATGTTCTTCGTTTGCAAAGACTCTAAGTCTTTTCATTCTTCTAGCGCGCAACTTGTTATCATCAAGCATGCGGTAAACTGCTTTTTCAATGACCTTTGTAGGATCTTTGGCCATTAACATTTCATAAGTAGTTTCTTTTCCGCCTTTTGCATAACCGGAGTGAGAGAAATATACTTTTTCAGTTGCTTTATTGCCGCTAACTTTAATTTTAGAGGCATTTGTTACCACGACAAAATCACCGCAATCAATATTGGGTGTAAAGGTGGGTTTGTGTTTACCCATTAAGTAAACTGCAAGTTGTGTTGCAAGTCTGCCTAAGGTTTTACCATTAGCATCAATGTGATGCCATTTTCTTGTTGCTTCAACTTCCTTTACGGAAGGTAAATATGTTTTTGTCATTAATTTTTCTCGTACTTTTATAGGATTGACTCGGGTCCTATGTCAGTATAATTTTGCGCTACCACTGCGCTATATTAAGGAATGGTTGGGATAGGATTCGAACCTATGTAGGGCACGCCCGACGGTTTTACAGACCGTTGCTTTTGACCGCTCAGCCACCCAACCGTTCCTCTAAAATCTGTATGATTTTTAAAGCCGGATAAAACCTTTCTGGTTTTATCGTTTCTTAAAAACCGGATAATTTATTATAGCAAAATAATTCGTACATCTACAAACAATTTTATTTTTATTTCGCTTTAATAAATTATATCAAAAAAATTAAATTTCTTTAATCTTCTTAATAAATTCTTCCCACGGGCAGGCTTCCCCGCCGCCTTGGGCGAAATCGGGCTTTGCGCCGCCGCGTCCGTTTATTGCGGTCGCCACGGCTTTAGCCGTTTTGTTGGCGTCGGGCCCTCCTTTAAAGCTTTTCACGACGAAAGATTTTTTGCCGTCCCTGTCGGCCGAAATCAAAATAACTTTGCCTTTATTCTTATCCGCCATATTGTCGGCAAGGGTTCTAAGTTCTTTTATTTCGGTGTTTTCCGCGTTAAAAGCGGTCAGCTGCGTACCGTCTTTCAAAGTTAAATCGCATTGGGCGGATTTAAGTCGGAGGCCAAGCGGTCTTAGGA
>JAZUQO010000023.1:0-25023 GCA_045605725.1 Elusimicrobiaceae bacterium | reverse complement strand
GCAAAAAACCCTTATTTACCTTTTTTAAAAAAAGATAAATAAGGGTTTTATTTGCTACTACAAAATTTATTTTGCTAACTGCTAAAAAAATTTCAGTTAGTAAGAGAGTGTCTGTCTGTCTGTCTGTCTGTCTGTCTGTCTAGGCGATATAAAATACAGGCATTTTTATAAAAAATACCTTTTTGTAAATTATTATTTTTTATATCAGAACAAAACATAACTCTTCCTATGTTAATAGTATAACAGATGTTTGCTATTTTTACAAGGGTTTTTTTCACTGAAAAAATTATATTAATTATTATTTTCAAAAAGAGGTCCTTCCCCTAATTTCACAACATAATTTATTATGCTATATACCGCAAAGGCAAGAAATATGCAGGCAAGCACTTCTAAAACAAGGCCTATTTCTTCTGCATAGTCCAGCCAACCAAGCGGTTGTAGAATATAATGCCAATCACCTTTTACCATGCCCGGTTCAAAATTTGTAACCATATCCGAACTGGTTAAAGCAAG
The DNA here is from genome assembly GCA_045605725.1 of Elusimicrobiaceae bacterium. GTDB lineage: Bacteria > Elusimicrobiota > Elusimicrobia > Elusimicrobiales > Elusimicrobiaceae > Proelusimicrobium. The sequence continues at coordinate 24,510 of JAZUQO010000023.1, read as the reverse complement.
TTTACTGGCGACAGCATCACTTGCATAAATACCGGCATCATATAAAGTGGTTGCAATCCAATAAAATAAAATCGGTGAAAGAAGATTTCCCCCTCGTATTTGTAAGGAAAACAAATAAATAAGACAAGGAACAAGCGTTTCCATCCCGTTGCCGCTTGCGGTAGTCCACCAATCCCAGCCAAAGCCACCCCAAAATCTATGCGAAAATTCATGAATTAAATAATTGGGAGTATAAACTAAAATATTATGAAGGAGTGAATTTTTAACATATTTTCCATCCTCAATCATTTCAGGCGGAACATAAAGATAACAAAGAAATATAATAAAAGCAATCAAGCATATTACAATAGTAAAATTATATTTATAATAAAAAACACCTTGTTTATAAGGGTCAAAAAATTCATGAATATTTTTTATACTAAAGCCATCTTCCACATAACGGACATGACGATAAAAGGCCCATATTACTCTGAAAATAACACATAGTAATACCGTTACACCTATAACTTGCGGAAGTTTAGCAAGAATATAATATATATTCATAAATATAAAGCCAAGTAAAAGGGCGGATTTTTATTTAAAAAACCGCCCTCGTCTAAATTACACCCCGGACAGGAGTCGAACCTGCAACCTTATCCTTAGGACGGATCTGCTCTTCCAGTTGAGCTACCGAGGCAAAATATCCCGAAATTTACTTCTTAAATTATATCAATTTAAAAAGTTTTCGTCTATAAAAAGACTAGAAAACAATTAAACTTGTAGAAGGTGCAGAAAGTTTTTCTTTACCTTTTAAAAACTCAAGTTCGCACATAAAAGCACACATTTCAATTTTTGCGCCAAGTTGTTCAATAAGTTTGATCGCGGCGCTCATTGTTCCGCCTGTTGCAAGCAAATCATCAACTAACAAAACTTTGTCATTTTTATTAAGAGCGTCTTGATGAATTTCTATAATATCTTTACCATATTCCAAATCAAACTCTATTGAAAGTTTTTTATACGGAAGTTTACCTCTTTTTCTTATCGGAACAAAGCCCACTCCCAAAACATAAGCCAAAGGTGCGCCGAAAATAAATCCTCTTGATTCCAAAGCAACTACTTTTGTTATGCCTTTATTTTTACAAATGGTAACAAATTCATCAATAATTGCTCTAAAAGCCTCGGGATTTGCCAAAAGAGGCGTAATATCTTTAAATAATATTCCTTTTTTAGGAAAATCAGGAACATTGCGAATTAAACTAACGATTTCTTCTTTTTTCATTTTTTAAACCTTTTTTTCCTGTTAATTTTTTAACTTTCTTTCCTTTAATATCTCCCAGTAAATTTGTTTTTTCTTTGGGACGTATATCTCTGTAAAGATCTAAAATAGATGTTTTTTTGCTGGTTGACTCCAAAATACCAAAATCTTTTGCACGCTTACGGACTTTGGTAATGGCCCTTTCTTCTATTTGACGGACTCTTTCGCGTGATATACCAAATTTTTCCGCCACTTCCATTAAAGTATATGGTTCTTGTCTATCAACACCAAAACGCATAATTAAAACATCTCTTTCTCTTTGAGAAAGTTCATTTAAAATGGAAAGCATTAAAGTGTTTGTAGATTGTAGTAGAAGTTTATTATCGGGATTTGCCTGCGGAGAATCCGGAATAACACTTTCTAAAGAAGAATCTTCTTCTTCATTTACGGTTATGGACAAAGAATCAACGCCATAGGCTGCACTCATACTATCTAAAATAGAACGAACTTGTTTTTCTGAAAGATTTAATTTTATACTCATTTCTTTTAAAGTCGGTTCTCTGCCTAGTTCAAGTTTTAATTTATCCCAAGTGCGCATCCAACCGCGTAAATTATCCCAGGCATGCGGTGGTAACTTGATAGTTGAAAGTTGTTCATCGACACATCTTTTTATATATTGTTCTATCCAATGCACCGCATAAGTAGAAAATCTAAATCCTCTTTTCGGGTCGAACCTTTGAATTGCCTGCAAAAGGCCCAAATTACCTTCTTCAATTAAATCCATTAATTCAAGGCCTTTTTTAAGATATCTCTTTGCAATAGGCACAACCAAGCGCAAATGCATTTGTAAGAGGGCATTTTCTGCCTTTTTATCCCCTTTTTGCGCTTTCTTCCAGAGTTCCGTTTCTTTAGAACGGTCTATCTGTTTAACAATTTTTGTTATCTCTTTAAAATATTCCTTTAAGGAATTTACATTTTCTTCCATACATTTTTATTATACACTATTTTAATTTATTTATCGCTTGCAATATTTTTGGAATAATCTGTTCCACGTCACCTACAAAACCATACTGACATATATTAAATATCGGCGCCTTTCCATCTTTATTGACGGCAATTATTAAATCGGAATTTTGCATACCGACGGTATGCTGTAAAGCCCCGCTAATACCAAAGGAAATATAAATTTTTGGCTTTATACTTACCCCGCTTTGCCCTATTTGATGATTTTTCGGCAAGAGTTCATCTTCCACCACAGGGCGCGTTGCGCCAAGTGCGGCACCAAGTTTACCGGCAAGTTCCTTTATAAGATCAAAAGTTGGTTTATTTTTTACCCCTCTACCAATAGAAACAACTATTTCTGCTTCTTGAGGTTTTAAAACTTCACTTTTTATATCTTCTTCCGTCTTAATCAAACGTACTTTAGAAGGAATGGCTTTAAAATGTTCTTCAATAATTTTAGGAGTATTCGTTTTTTCAAGAATAATTTTAGGTAAAACATTAGGTCTTACCGTTGCCATTTGCGGTCTTGTGTTCGGGCAAATAATATCTGCCATAATATTCCCGCCAAAAGCAGGACGGCTTTGAACCAAATTACCCTCTTTTACAGATAAGGCCGTGCAATCTGCCGTAAGTCCGCAAGCAAGTTTTGAGGCAAGTCTTGGAGCCAAATCTCTGCCTATATAAGTTGACGGAAATAAAATTGCTTCGGGTTTATATTTTTTCGTTAAAGCAAATAAAATTTGGAAATAATTTTGAGTATCATAATGAATAAAAGAATCATCTTGAATATTGTAAATTATATCAGCACCGTATTTTGCAAATTCGTCAAAAAATTTATTATTTTCCTGTCCGATGATAACAACTGCCGTCTTACATTTTAGTTCCGCTGCAAGTTTTCTAGCAGAACTTAAAAGTTCTAATGTAACATTTCTTAAGGTTTTATTTATTTGATCAATTTCCGCAAAAACCCAAATATCTTTATAAGATTTTAAATCTGTCATTTTACCACCTTTTGTGCTTGTAGAATTTCAACAATTTTAAGTGCTGTTTCTTCTGCGGGTAAAGTTTTTACTTCGCCTTTTTGTTTTTGAGCAGGTGGATAAATTTTGGCAACTCTCGTAGGAGAACCTTTTAAACCTATTTTTGTTATATCAGCCTCAATATCCTTTGCTGTCCAGGTAAAAAGTGGTTTTTGCTGAGCCTTAAAAATATCGGTAAACCCTGGATAGGGCAAAACAAAATTATGCGGAGTGCTTAAAGTAATTAAAGCAGGAAAAGAAGTTTCCAAAATTTGATGACCGCCTTCTATTATTTTTTTTATCCTTAAAGTATTTGAAGAAATATTTTCTATATCCGAGCAAAAAGTAATTTGAGATATATTTAATTGTCCTGCTATTTCAGGCCCTGTTTGCGCAGTATCACCGTCAATTGCCATTTGTCCGCATAAAATTAAGTCAAAGGGCATTATTTTTTTAATCGCACAAGAAAGAGCGTAAGCCGTTGCCCAAGTATCAGAGCCGGCAAAAGCCTTATCGCAAAGTAAATAACCTTCATCTGCACCAAGGGCTAAAGCAAATTTTAAAACTTTGATTGCCTGATCAGGTCCCATAGAAAGAACTTTAATTTTTGCGCCTATCTGTTTTTTTATTTCTAAAGCCTTAGCCAAAGCAAAATGATCATACGGATTTAAAATTGAAGGAACACCGGTTCTAATCAAAGTCCCATCCGGATTCATTTTAACTTTTGCAGTGTCCGGCACTTGTTTTAAACAAACAATAATATTCATAAAATTATTTCCTAAAAGTATCTCTTAATACGGTGCAAAGACTATCCATATCCCTAATTACTCCACAATACTCTTTGCTTATTTCAGAAATATTGAAATCTTTATTTATCGGCTTTTCTAAAGCACTGTTTATAAGTTTTATTCCGCTTGAAGCAATTTCCAAAGCAACATTTTTAGCATTTATTCTTGCCATTGTTTTTATAGTTTCAATATTAAAAGGACAATCTTCCACAATACTTCCGCTTTGCGCTTGTTTTATAAAGGCAAAAGCGACTTCGGCCATTGCAATTAAACGCCCAAGTTCCAGCGTAATATATTGGTGTCGCGTTAAACGATTTAAGCGGCATTCTTCCAAAATATCTCTTAAAGCATTAAAACCTAAAGAAAGGGCTTTGCCACCTATATCTTCATAAATATCTGCGCTAATTTCTTTTGCTTTATCTAAATAAAAATTACCGCGTGTTTTTAAATGTTCTTGCCAGCGTCCGCGATAAATTGTCATTTCCATAATTTCGCTGGTTCCCTCATAAATACAGGTTATTTTTACATCACGTTTTATTTTTTCGACAGGGAAATCTTTTGTATAACCGAAACCGCCAAGCGCTTCTATTGCATCATCTGCGGCTTTATTTGCTACGCGGCTTGCGTAATATTTTGCAATTGCGCCTTCGGTTGCCTGACCGTGATTATTTGTATCCAAATTTTTTGCTGTTTGATCGATAAAAGAACGCACCGCCTCAAATTTAATATAGTGTGGCACAATTAACTTGTGCATATAACCTTGTTTATGAGATAAAGGGCTTCCCGCCTGCACTCTGTTATTTGCATATGCTATGGCAGTTTCAACGGCTTCTTGCCCTGATCCAAGTGCAAGAGCAGCAACCATAAGCCTTGTATATCCGAAAACCGCTTGCGCCTGCAAAAAGCCTTGACCTTCTTTTAAACCGATAAGATTTTCCGCCGGGATAGTAACATCTTCAAAACAAAGACCTGCCGTATTTGCAAGGCGTATGCCGTGCTTATCTTCGTGTTTAAGTTGAGTAAAACCAGGTGTGTTTTTTGGTATTAAAAACCAACATGGACCGCCGGGGGCAAGGGCCAAAACAGTATATAAATCGGCAATTTCTCCATTAGAAATCCACATTTTACTGCCGTTTATTTTATAGTGGGTAATTTTGCCGTCTTTTATGATTTGCTCGGCTCTTGTTTTTAGAGCAATAAGATCACTACCGGCATCAGCCTCTGTTGCGCCGTAAGCAACAAGCAAATTTTCCTTTGCCATTTTTGTAAACCAGTATTTTTTTTGTTCTTCTGTTCCGCCGACGTTTAAAGGATCGCTACCAAGAAAAGTGGCAAAAATGGCAGTTGCTATACCTAAATCTATACGTCCAAGAGCCTGGCAAACTCTATAAATATCACTTGTCGAACCGGCAAGCCCACCGTATTCTTGCGGTATTAAAAGTAAATTGATGCCTAAAGTTCTGTAAATATCCTTAACCATTTCCGCCGGAAAAGTATTTTGTTCGTCCATTTTACGCAAGAAGTCAAAATGTAATTTCTGATCGGCGTAATTTTTTAGACTTTCCAACATCAGTTGACGGGAAATAGCATCTATTTTTTGCATCTTATTTACCTTTTATTTATTTCTGGCAATTTTTTTATTTAAACTGTTAAGTTGTCTTTGTGCTTTGCCGGCATAATCAGAATCGGGGTTATTAACAATAAGTTTTTCAAGGTAATTTGCGGCAAGATCATATTCCCCTGCTTCTTTTGCCAAATTTGCAGCCTCAAAAAGGGCTTCATCTGCTTTTTTAGAATTGGGATATGTTTTTAAGAAATCCTCATAGGCTTTTCTTTCTAAAGAAGAGTTTTTCAATTTAGAGTGGTAGAGATTAGCAAGTCTAAATTGCGCTTCTCTAAATCTTTCTTCTTTATTTTTAAATAAAGTTGCCATTTGATTTAAGGTTTTTGCAGCACCTTCATAATCCTTTAATCTTTTTTCTTGAATTTCTGCTTTAAAAAGCAAAACATCATAAAGGGAATTACTATCCCCCTGTTCCTGATATAATTTCGCGGCAAAACCAAGATGATCTAATGCTTCCTGATAGTCTTTTTGAGTTTCTTCCATAAGGGCAAGATGATAATAAACGGTAGGTCTTTCAACAGTTGTCGGGAAATCATTTAAAACTTGGGTATATATGTTCCTTGCCTTTTCATAATCCTTTAAATCACTTGCATAAACATCACCCTGCATTCTTAAAGAAGCGGCTTTGTATTTTGTTTCGGGGTAAACTTCCCAAACTTTTTCATATTGCATTAAAGCACCGTAAGGATTTTTGTTACTACGATGTAAATCACCAAGCATAAGTTCCATACGGTCAAGGTCTTCATAATCCTTAAATCTCTTAAAAAAGGTATTATATTCTCTGGTTAAAGGCTCATAAGTTCCTTTGATATTTGCTTTAGTTGCAAGCGTTAAAAAAGTATCAAGACGTTCAGGTAATTCTACTTGCGGGACTTTTGCACTAATTAAGTGATTGTAGGCTTCTTGTTCACTTCTGGCAAAATTCTTTGCATCATCTTTTAAAATACTTTGGATATTAGTTCTCTCCGTCAGACCGAACTCATATTTATATTTGAGCAAACTTACCAAAGATTCGGGGTAATCTTTCAAGTTCCTTTCCAAATTTGCTTTTAAGACTAATGCTTTACTTGCTTGCGGTAAATAAGAATTTACTTCAAGCCAGTTTTGCAAATTAGTAACCAATACTTTCTGAGTAGGTTTTGTAGAATTTTGCGCCTGCTTTTGGTAAAAAGCAAGTTCTTCCAAAGGATTTTGCGCACAGACAAAAAGTGTGCAAGATAAGAAAGTTGTTAATATCAAATATTTTTTCATATTCATCCTACCTGTAATTTGTAAATTGGAGGTCAAGTCCAAAATCTTTGCTTTTTAAAAGAGCAATAGTATTTTGCAAAGCATCTTTAGAAGCGGAAGAAACTCTTAACTGTTCGCCCTGTATTGAAGCAGAAACTTTAAGTTTGGAATCTTTAATTAAGCGCACCATTTCTTTTGCTTTATCGGCCGGGATACCTTGTTGAACTTTAACTTCCTGTTTTGCACTACCGCCAAGGCCTGCTTCAATCTTTTGTGGTTGTAAGTTTTTTAAAGCAACGCCTCTTTTAGAAAGCCTTGTAATAAGAACATCATAGAGGGCTTTTACTTTATATTCGTCAGCACAAGAAAGTTTAATTAAATTTTCTTTACTAATAAGTTCAATAGACGGATTAGAACCTTTAAAATCATATCGGTTAGCAACTTCTTTTTTTGCTATATTGATTGCTTCCTCAATAATATTCATATCAACTTTTGAAACTACATCAAAAGAAAAATCTGCCATACTCTTAAACCTCCGTTTTTCCTTATATCTACATTATAGTATTTTAACTAGACATAAAGCCATTAAAAATGTAAAATGAAATTGTCTTTAAATTTTTAAATGAGGTGAAATAATGGTTTATCTTCAAGCAGTATTAGCCGTATGTGTTTTTGTTGCTATCGGTTATGCGTGCAGCACTAACAGAAAAGCAATCAATTGGCGTACAATTGCCTGGGCTTTTGGTTTGCAACTTATTTTCGCTTTTCTTATTCTAAAAACCACTCCTGGACAAGTTGTTTTCAGCTGGTTAAATGACTTCTTTATTTCTTTGTTAAACTTCCAAGTTGCCGGCGCAGAAATGGTTTTTGGTCCTTTAGCAAAAACTGACTCCCTTGGTTATATTTTTGCTTTCCAGGTTTTACCTACTATTGTATTCTTTTCTGCCTTAATGGGTCTTTTATACTATTTAGGTATTATGCAAAAAATTATTTATGTTTTTGCTTGGGTAATGAGTAAAACTTGCAAACTATCAGGTGCGGAAAGTTTAAGTGCGGCCGCAAACATTTTTGTCGGTCAGACGGAAGCCCCTTTACTTATTAAACCTTATGTCGCAAAAATGACAAAATCTGAGTTAATGTGTGTTATGACAGGCGGTATGGCAACCGTTGCAGGCGGTGTTTTGGCGGCTTATGTCGGTATGCTTAAAGATAGTTTCCCCGGTATTGCAGGCCACTTAATGGCTGCAAGCGTTATGGGCGCACCGGCCGGTGTTTTATTTGCCAAATTATTAGTACCGGAAACAGAAAAGCCTGTAACTTCCGGTGTTACCAAAATTGAATATAAAGATCCTAGCGCAAATGTGCTTGATGCTATTGCTTCTTCCACGCAAACAGGTTTACAACTTGCTTTAAATGTTGCAGGTATGTTAATTGCTTTTACGGCTTTGATCGCTCTTGCAAATGGTTTCGTTGAAGGTTTTACAAAATACTGCTTTAGCCATGCATTTAACTTACAAGATATTTTCGGTTATATTTTTACTCCGATTTCTTGGCTTATGGGCATTGACCAGCAAGATTTACACTTAGCCGGTATCTTATTTGGCGAAAAAACTATCTTAAATGAATTTGTGGCTTATGCTCATTTAACAGACCTTCTTAACGCCGATACCGCCGTAATGACACTTAAAACAAAAGTTATTTTAAGTTATGCTTTGTGCGGTTTTGCTAACTTTTCTTCTATTGGTATTCAAATCGGTGGTATCAGCGCTATTGCACCGGAAAGAAGAGCAGATTTATCAAAACTCGGTTTTAGAGCCTTACTTGCCGGTTTACTTTCCAGTTGCTTAAGGGCTTTAATCGCAGGTCTTTTGATATAAATTTATTTAGTTTACTAACAAAAAACCCCTCTTTTACGAGGGGTTTTTTATTTACACCAATCTTTTTCTATTTTTGCTTTTCCTTCATAACTTAACGCAAGACCGGCTTTTAAAAGTTCAAAAGCAAGGTTTTCTTTTTTTACAAAAACTTCACAAACCAGACGGAAATATTTATCTCTGCCACAATTTTTTAGCACTATTTCTCCCTTTTTATTTAAAAAATTTTCAGTAAAAGTTTTGGCTTGTATCCCTTTTAGTTTTTCACAATTATTCTTGCTATTTATTTCCGGGGTATCAATACCTTTAATTCTTATAGAAATATTTTTACATAGCAAAGCTTCTTTGCATGCAAGATTTACTTTAAATGTATCCCCATCATATACGGAAAGCAACTCTACTTTCTTAAAATTCTTATTATTTATACATCCCGTAAATACTAAAAACAAAATAATTAAAAAATATTTATACATAAAAAACGGCTGCCATATCTGAGCCAAATTCACTAACCCAAAATATAACAGCCGTAGTTTGCCGCCCTTACGAGCGACAAACATTCGCTGTAAAATAAACGGCTCATGACTTCCGTTTACTTTACAGCTCAAACGAACTGCTTTTGGAGTGAATTTGTGCCCTTAGTTTCCTAAAAGCTCTCCTTGTTCTTTTTTAAACAAGGTTCCAAAAACATTTAAAATCTTAAAAATTTACTTCTCTAATTAGTATAACATTTTGCCTTATCTATTTGCAAAAAACCCGCCCTAAAGTGATTTAGAACGGGTTTTTATCTTTTAAAAAGAGTAAAGAAAATTTATTTCTTTTCTTCTTCAACTGCTTCTATTCTAACTTTAATTTTGGCATAAACTGTCGGTTTAAAGTAGATAGAAACTTCTGTTTCGCCGATTTTCTTAATAGGTGTGAAAATATCAATGTGGTCTTTGCTGATTTTGTGGCCCATTTCGGCTAAACTTTTTTGGACATCTGCCTTTGTAACAGAACCATAAATAATACCTTCAAGGTTAATTGTTCTTGTGTAATTTAAGACAATACCTTCAATTTTTGCTGCTTCTTCTCTGGCAGCGGCAAGTTCTGCTTGGATTTTTTTATTTCTTCTTTCAGCACCGAGTTCCCAATTTTTAATTACGGCCGGTGTGGCGATTTCCGCTAATTTTTGGGGCAAGAGATAATTTCTTGCATAACCGGGTTTAACTTCGACAATATCACCCATAGTTCCCAAGGCTTTAACATCTTCTCTTAAAATAACTTTCATTTCAAAAACTCCTTAAATTTATTTTTTGGGTAAGCAATAGGCGAGGAAAGCCAAATTTCTATCTCTCTTAATTGCTTGGGTTACCTGACGTTGATGTTTAGCGCAGGTTCCGGTGATTCTTCTGGATAAGATTTTACCGCTATCCATTGTGAAACTCTTGATTAATTGAATATTTTTGTAATCAATATGATCAATTTTTTCAGCACAGAATTTGCAAACTTTGCGTCTTGATTCAAAGCGTTTCTTGGCAAAAGGTTTTGCTGTGCGTGTGTTTTCTTGATTTTGGGCAGCCTCTTTAGGTTGGCTGTTTTGAGTATTTGTAATATTTTCTTCTGACATTTTATTCATTTTCCTCTATAAAAATTTACTTAGTGTTTAAAACGGGACATCGTCTTCCGTTGCGTCGCTTGGTATTTCGGCAGAAGTATCTTCTTCTGTCATTAAGCCATCGCCGGATTGTAAGATTTGCACTCTTCTGGCGCTGACTCTTAAAACTCTGCGTGTTTGGCCTGCTTTATCTGTATACTCATTAAGGACAAGTCTGCCTTCAACTATTACAGGCACGCCCTTTTTGAGTCTGTCTTGTGATCTTTGTGCAGCAGGACCAAAAAGCGAGACAGGAACATAAGCAACATCGTCCTTCCACTCCCCGCTGGCATTATCAAGATATCTGCGGTTGACTGCAATATCGAAACTGCACACCGCTTGACCTTTTTGTGTCATTCTATTATCAGGATCGCGCGTTAAGCGGCCTGAAAGAAGGACCAAATTTAATTCCGGCAGACGCATTCCCGTAGCCATAATTACACCGCCGCCGGCACAGTTTTATCTTTTTTTGCCGGTTTATTTTTTGGCTCGCAAGCAACCATGACAATGCTTCTTAAAACATTGACATTTAATTTCATGTTATTATTCCAAGTTTTAACGATTGTCGGCTCTGCTTTAAATTTTAAATAGAGATAAAAACCTTCGCGATTTTTGTTAATCTCGTGGGAGAATCTTCTTCTGCCGAGTTTCTCTTCAGAAAGGACTTCGCCGTTTGAAGAGGTAATAAACGCTTTTGTTTTTTCTACAAAAGCAGCAACTTCATTATCTGTAAGTTGCGGTTTAACTATTGTTACTGATTCGTATGTTTTCATATTCCTGTTTTTTTGTAAAAAAAATACCAACAAGGTATCTTTTACCTCGTTAGCACTTAGATATTTTTGGGCTATTCACCATGCGCCCTGGCATATCTTATCCTGATAATATTATAGCACAATTTAAAAATCTTTTGCAAGCGTTTTTTAGTTTTGTGGCTGGGGATTATTCATATCCGGCCCATTTTTAGGCGGTGTATGCCACCATTTTCCCATATCTTCAAAGGGACTCTTCTTTTCTGCTTTAGTTTTTGCTTCTTTTGTTAAATCTTCTTGAACTTCAGAAGATTTATTTAAACCTAAAAAGTCTCTTATTGACTTTATCATAGGTGCGCCTTCCATAGCAGGCAAAGCAAACATGATAAGAACAGTTATTAATCCTAAAGCATAAAGTAAAGAGCCCTGGAAAAAACCCTGATCTATCAAATACGGCGATAACATAGCCATGACTGCCCCAGGAACGACAGATAGAGAACCCGCCGTTGAAATAGTTATTTCTTTTTCCTTACTATACTGACTGATTACGTAGGAATAAAGTAAAGTAAAGCAGTTGCCCATACCTAAACTTGCAATAGCCGCTCCAGCTATCAGTAACGGCGTAGAAGTGCTGGTTAATGCCATCATAAGAGTACCAATAAAGGATAAACCAATAAAGGCTATTGCGGAAGAAGACCTTGTGGTTTTCCCCCTCACCACACCAAAAATCCATCTGCCAAGCAAAAGCGGAGCATAAAGGCCCAAAGCCGTAAGGAAGTTAGAAGTTGCACTGTTTGTAAATAAAGTGCTTAATTGCGAAGCCAAAGCAGAAGATATAACGATTTCGTGAGCATTAGCAAAAGATAATGCTCCGAAATAACGGAAAATTTTAGAATTTTCCTTATAAACTTTTTTCAAATTTTTACGATCTAATGTATTTTTAACTACTTCTTTTCTCAATTTTGCTTTGGCTTTTATATCGGCCATTTTATCTTTATTAATTTTGTTTACGACGTTAAAGAAGCCGTATTCTTGTACATTTTTATAAAAGCGTTCTCTTTTTTCTCTACGAGCTGCTTTATTTTCTTCTCTAGCCTTTTTTCTGGCTTCCTTAGAAAGGGTCTCAGTCCTATCTCTCAAATTTGTATTATAAATTTTAAGAACGGTATAGAAAGAAAATGCTGCAAGTAGCGGAAAACTTGCCGAGTAATCTAAATTTAATGCGACTTTACCGAAAGTCCCTAAATAAACAAGTTGGTTTACTATAAAGGGAAATGCCAAGAAAATCAAAGTGCCGACACTCTTCCAAACAGAAGCCTTGCTAAAAATAAGTTCATCAGGTATAGAGTAAACATTTTTAGGTCTGCCAAAAATTTGTTTATTAATTCTCTTAAAATATTCCCAGAAAGGCTCATTACCTCTTTTAAAAGATTCTTCTTTATTTTCTTTACTGGGTTTGCTTGCCCTGGGATCGTTTTCTTTTAACACACCGCTATTATCACCGATTAAAAGAGTAGAAACAAGTTGCCTGAGCAAAGTAGATAAAGACATTAAAATAAAAGAGGCTATAAATACTGTTTTTTGCCACGGAAGTCTGTCAACAGTGGGAGTTATCCCATAGAAACCGGCTAAACAAGCCATTACCCCCGCCGCGACAGAAAAGGCTAATGCCATATTTAAAGTTTTCTTTTCGCCTAACCTTTTTACAATCGGCTTTATAAATACTGAAAGGAACGGTATTATGTATTGTATGCCGAACATTATACCGTTAGCAAGAACACCGCTTACATTTAATTCCTTCTTAACAATACTGCCGAAAGTTTTACCAAGGCTTATATTAGATAACATCGCATCTCTGTAAACGACGCTTGCCTTATCTCTGGTAGGGTTAAAATAAATAGTCGGCATTGTTTTTACATTGGATAAAATTTCAACTAAATTGGGAATTTGTTTTTTAGGTATTCTCAAAATAAAGTCGGTCAATTGTCTTTCTCTTTTTAAAGTTTTACTGTTAAAGATATAAAAAGCACCGTTAACATACATTAACCTTTCATGCTCTTTCAAGTATCCTATCGGGAGAAGTGCAACGACATTTAAAACTTGATGTTGTGAGTCGTATAGAGATATCCTTTCAAAATCAGAAGTTTCATAACCTGCCATAATAAATTTTAAATCAAACGGAGAAGCAAGCGTTGTTTTTTTGGCTGCTTCCATTAATATTTTTAAATCGGTTTTGCTATCGGGGATTTCCATATAAAAGTGAGGAATAACTTTTGTTTCCTCTTTTCCGCTGAAATAAGCCACACCGTTGGCATCAAAAACGATTCTATTGTATTTTTCCGGCATTTTTAAATCGGGGTTAACTTTTATACTTAAATTTAAGGGAATTTCTTGATCACCCTTAATATTATCCGTAAAATATAATGGCATATTCTTGTGTGGTTTTTTGGAATTGCTTTTAATATTGGAAGAAGATTTAATTTTGCTCACAAAAATAAAAGGGAAAAAGGTAAGCATTGTTGCCAAAGAAGTAGAAGGCACGGCATCTGCGGGTAAATTTTGAGAAAACAAAAGAGGAGTTGGCTCCTCTCTTATTTCTGTTATTAAATTAGATTGTTCATTTGCTTGAGATAACTCTCTCGGTGCTACTAAATTTTGAGCCGGGGTCTGATCTAAATAGTAAGTCTGCGTTGCTCCAAGAGTATTACTGCCTGAGGGCTTTTTAGATTCTTTTCCCTTTAAGCCGTATTTTTGTATTACGTATGATAAGAAATCTCCAAACTTATCTTTTTCTGTCAGTAGCAATTCAAAATCTCCAGGTACAAACATGTCTTCTTTTACAGAGAAGACAAGAGTATTTAGTTTATCACTTTTAATTTGATCACCTATTGCATAATTACTGGCAGTGAAGGAATGCAAATTACCTAAGAAGGCAAAGTGTATTGACTCACCTTTTGCTTTGTATTCATCTAGCAAATTAAGAACTTGTGATGCACTGTTTGCAGTTATAACATTAAAACCTTTTTTCTTTAAAACGGAAGAAACATCATTAACCTTTTCATCTTCTTTAAATGCTACTAATACATTATAATCTTGAGGATTTTCTATAGAATATTCCCCTTCAAAATTTTTGTTCAGATTAGAACGAATATCTTTAATATCAAAAGCAGCCCAATCGGTATTATTAACAAAAGGAACACCCTCGAGCGCATTTTCTTGTATTAAGCCCGAAATATAATCGCCTATTTTATTAATATCGGCCGTTTCATAATCTATTTTGACAACAAAAATATTATTATCTTCCAAGATCTTTTCATTATCTTCACCTTGCATTCTTGTATTATTTTTATCTGCCAAGATGACATTAACTTTTCTATCTTTTTGATTGTAATCAAAAACGATATCCCTAAAATTTACATTGTATGTACTGGTAACAGCAAAGCCTTTTGCTCTTAGAGAATTAACAATATTTACATAAGCAGGATTATCATCTAATACAACAATTCCATAATCCTTGCTATTATTCAATGTGCTTGTTTTAGTTTCTGTTGTTCCGTCAAGAACAAAAGTTTTTTCAATTTTTTCTGCTTTCTCTATGGTTTGGCCGCCTTTAAAATCATATTTTTGTATCAAATAAGAAATAAAATCGCCCGTTTTATCCATATTGTTTGTAGTAGTGCTAAAGGAAAAAGTAAAACCTCTTTTATAACGATTTTCAGCATTGCCCGTTCCTAAGGAGAAACTTATAGCAATAGTATCTAATTGTAAAGACTTATTTAAAGAGTTAATTTCTACGGCTACTTCATATCCGTTTTTACCAGGTATAAAACTATCTAACAAAACAAAATGCAAAGGAGTACCTATTTTAGCGTGCTCTCTTAATATTGCAATGGCTTCATCACCGCTTTTAGCCGTTTTAACCTTAAATCCTTTTTTAATTAAAGATAATCTTGCGGCATCTGTATATTTTGATTCGTCATTAACAACAAGAATCGTATAATCTTGAGGATTCTCTACGGAATATTCCCCCTCAAAAGCATTTTTACCCCAAAAATCGTCTGCGTTAAAATAAGCCCTATCTTGATTTGTTTTAGGATCAGGAGTAGGAGATATTTTTGAGGAATCTCTCACGTATTTTTTAGAAACTTCTACTAAATTATCTAAATATCCGGCTAAAGATTTATCAGCAAAAATTTCCTGGATATCCATTAACTGGCTATATGTTATAGGAGTACCTGCCGGTGTTTGATTTTCCGTAGTAGTTGCCGGTTTAGTATCTTCACTGGAAACTGCCGGAGCAATGGTTTCTGCTTTTGTTTCTTGATTATTAACTTCCGAAGAGGAAACTTTTTCCCCTTTATTCATGGAGTTTATTTCTTCGCTTGCGGCAGCATCTTTAGCGGCATCTTCTGCTGAAATAACCTGCATGGAAATAATAACAGCCTCTTTTCCGTTTATCTTTGCAAAAACTACTTTTAAGATTGTGCCGTCAGTTTGTGCTTCGTGGAAAATAATAAATTTATCATCTTCATAGAACGGAGTGGAACGCACTATTTTAGGCAATAACATAAAATCTTTCTTTGTTATCGGTCTGACACCGGCAATATGGTTATGAACTATTCTGACTAAACCATAATATCTTCTAGCATCGGGGTAAATATCTTCCGCAAGTCTGCCGCTTACGGCATCTTTTAAAGCAATACCGCGGTTTAAAATAAACAATTTGCCATTACCCTGCAAAATTGCCATAACTTTATTTGGATTAAAGTCAAAAGGTTTTTTATAAATAGATTCATAGACCGAAGATAAAAGTTTTTCTTCTTTAACTTTTACCTCTTCGTCAGTAGTAAGATAGCGCAAATTAGGAATATCTACGAGCGGTTCAATTAAACTGCCTACGCCTTCAATACTGACAAATAGTTTTCTATATTCTTTATTACTGGGTAATAATTTTTTTCTATTCAAGAAATCTGCTTTTTCTGATTCTGTATTTACAATAACATCCAAATTGTCTTTTTTAATTTTTTGTGCATCTTTAAAAACTCTGTCTTTCTTTTTCAAAATCTCCGCAACGGCGGTATTGCCCGCTTCTTGGGCAATAAGCAAGGCTCTTCCGGCATTAGTTTGAATATTTGCTCTGCCGCCATTTTTCAAAATGAATTCCGTAACTTTAGTATTCGTATTTTTAGCAGCATACATCAAAGCGGTAAAGCCATCGTCATTAATTTCGTTAATATCTTGGATTCTGTCAAGAAATCTTTCCGCAAGGACTTCATCAACATAAGTTAAAGGAGCCAAGGAAACTTTTTTACCTTCTTTTGATAAAACAGCCTGGCCTTCAGTAGGATTTACAAATTCCTTTTCGGCTTTTGCTACATAAGCATCATATTCCTCGGCGGCTTTAGTTTGTTTTATCATTTCCGTCGTATAATTTTTCAACTCGGGAGTTTTTATAGACGAAATTAAACCTTCATCTGAGGTATTAAATTTAAGACCTTTTTTTACGAAAAATTCTATAAGTTTTATTTTTTCTTCCGCCGGGATATTGGCATTATCTATATATTTTATAACACCTTCTCCCTGGGCATTGACCATATTAACAAGTTTAACGATATCTTCTTCGTCTACGTTATAGAATAAGAATCTTAATATTTCAATCGGTGTTACACCTTCGATAATATACTTAAGTATATTGTCGCCGTTATTATCAACTAGATTCCAATCAAGATCTTTTTGCAAGAAAGTAAAAGGAAAATGTGTATCTTCCGACATCAAAACCAACATGGCAAGGGTTAAACCTTTTTTCTTATCTATTATGGTGTTAGGTGTTAAGCCAGCCATAGTGGAGTACATATAGACATAAGTAAAGGCATTATTTTGCGGATTTTGACCTATTTTATGGGTATTTTTTAAAGCATATTCTACGGGTAAATGGCCATATTTATCTTTAACCAATAATTTTCTTCTTTCTATTTTGTTAAGGGCTTTAAGAACATCATCGGGATGTATTTCCGCAAAAGAGGCCCAAGCCGCTGTATACTCGGGGGCTCTTGGATTTACTACTTTATTAGCCTCTGGTTCTGTGGCAGATAAAAGCAAATTCACTGTTTGTGATAAACTATTAAAAGTACCGTTGTTTTGTTTACGTACAAACTTGTTATTTCTAGTTATTAAATCCTCTTGTTTAACTTCAACGCCATCTTGTTTTAAACTTTCCTTTGTAGATTTGATAATATCTCTTTTTGTAACAGGCAGAGGATTAGATAAACCGAGTATAAAGTCCTTGCTGAAAATTACAAACGGAAAGCCCATATAAGCCATTCTGTTGGCCATAAATTTAGGTGCTGAACTGTTATTTATAATTTCTTCAATTTTTTCATGAGATAATTGATATTGACTTTGAATATTTGCTACAGCAGAGAAATCATCTTCATTATTGAATAATTTCAAATCGTAATTCGGATTTTTACCTAATTCAAGCATCGCTTGTGTAGGATTATCGCCAAAAAAGTATTTTTCCAAAAGATCAACTTCTTTTAATTTCTCCGGATTATCTTTATAATATTCTTTCACGGCATCTAATGCTCTGTAAACTTTTCCGTTATAGATAAGTATGGCACCATAATAGCCAAGCGTTATTGAATTGACAAAAGCAGTAGGCAAATCATAATTAAACAAACTCTTGTTATCATGACCGTAGAAACCATCATTTTTACCTGTTATACCAAGATAGTTAAAACCATAATTAATAACTTGCTGTATAAAGGAAGAATCACCCGCCTGACTATGGCAAGAAGTAACAATAATGTTTACTTTAGAATCGCCAGCGTTTTCTTTTATGATCTTTAACACAGTAGAAATATCTGTTTCTTCTTCCATGACAACAACGCCGTTTATTGATCCGTGCATATTTAGAACTATGGTAAACTCATTATGAGAATTTGCCAGATTTGAAATATAGAATTTTAATCTTTCAGTGAAGTCCGGTATTAAACGTACAGCAAGTTCGTCATTGGTTCTCATATCCGGACCAACGCTGACATTTATAATATCTTTATCATCAGCATTGATAAAAGTATCAACCAAAGAATCGTCTATTTCTGTTCCGTTAACACTCAAAACAGGTTTTTTGGTTAGAATAACATCTAATGCTTCTCTGTATATGGTAATTTTATCTATTGTTCTTGCGATATTTGACTCATCACGTGCTTTTTGAGCAAGTTTTATAAGTTCTTGCAAGGCTGCATCTTGTTCTTCCGTTAGATTTTGAGATAACTCATTATTAACAATTTCCGCGAAATTATTAACTATAGTATCTTTTATTTTAGTTTTGGAATCTATTTCATCCTCTGCTAAAGACGCTTGTATGCCTTCAAGGGATAAAGTATACAATTGGTTTTCAGGATCAAGTGCATGGGCTTGTTCAAAGGCTTCAATAGAACCTTCCAAATCATTAAGGAAATATCCTTTCAAAACCGCAAGGTTATAAAAATATTTAACTTGGCCGTTAGATAATTGAATTGCACGCTCTAAATCTTTAGCAGCCCCTTGATAATCGTTAACATATCTCTTAAGCCAAGATCTTTCATAGAAATATTCCGGATTTTCTTGATTATACTTTATGGCATTATTAAGATGTGCTATTGCTTTATAATAATTTTTCAACTCAGCATTGGCTTTAGCAAGATAGAAATAAGCAATATCATCATTGGGCATCATATTTACTACTTTTTCTAAATCATTTATTACACCCCTGGGATCATTTGCTATCTTTTCTGCCGGCGTTAAATTATCAAAAGTTACAGAAGGTCTCTGTTCACTATTTTGAGAAGTGCCATCTTCGCTTACTTTGGTTGTTTGAGCAGGATTATTTTTTAAACTTTCAACAATTTCTAGCAGTTTCATTACAACTCCAGTTGTAATTGGAAAGACACTCATATAAACTCTGTTGGATCCGCTTTTGCCAAAAATCTTATTGTATAAAGACTTCATGTTATCCGTAAAAGTTCTGTGTTCGGCGTCTGCTTGTTTCAAATTTAAGTCTTCAGACCAATAATCTACATTGTAAGAAAGTCTAAGGGTAGTTAAGTCTTTTTCTCCTTTCTGTTGTTTTGCATATTGTAATGCCAATTTTAAATCTTCCAAAGCATCCAATTTATCAAAATTCCAATATTTCAAATGTGCTCTGGCTTCATAGTACATATAATTAGTCTTATCAAGGGCAATGGCATTATTGTAAGCCTCAAGGGCTGCCTGGGCACCGTTTTCTCCAAGTGATTCAAACTCCGCCAAATAATAGAAATATTTTGGATTACTAGGATCAAGTTTAATAGCAGTTTTCAAATCTTCTATTCCGGCTACTCTATATCTCAAATAAGATGCTTTAAAGATAGCCATTTCAAAGAAAAGTTCCGCATTTTTAGGATCAAGAGCAATTGCTCTTTCATAGTAAACTTCGGCTTCTTCAAATTCTTTTTTATTTATAGCCTCTTGTGCTTTTTTCGTATAATCTGAGGCAGTCAGATTTTGTCCACTTTCTAAAGAAATAACTTTTAACTCTCCCATATAATACTTCGTGGAGTTTAAAAGATTTTTAATTCTTTCTTCTTGCACATTGGCATTTTTTAATTCCTGTTCAAAATTCTTCAAGAATAAATCTTTTGCCTCTTCTTCTGAAAAATTGCCGGAGGTCATAGTTTCTAAAGTTGCCTTTTTAGCGCTATCAAATGCCCCTTTAACTGCAGATGTTCCATTCACAAACTCGGAAACCGTATTAAATACTTTTTGGCCCAAAGAGAATATAGTTAAACTCAGAGGATCGATAGTATATAATTTGTTTGAGGTTTCCTTTCTAAATAATTTGCCGTATATCTTTTCTATTGTTTCTTTAAAGGATGCCTTGCTTGTTTCTATATTTGATAGTTCCTTTTCCCAAACAGGCAACAATGCAGCACTTTTACTAATGTAAAGATCACCGTCATAGGGACTTGTTTTTGCTTTAAGAGCAGTCTTTAAGTCTTTTATAGCGCCTTGTTTATCGTTAAGATAATACCATTTCAGATTTGCACGGTTGAAGAAATATTCCGCCGTATCAGTATCTTCAAAGGCTACATCAAAATCTTCCAAAGCACCTTGAGGATCGCTTGCACCTTTAAATTGAGCGCGAATCATATAGTAATGCGTATAAGGCTTTAAAGCAATGGCCTTGTTTATATCTTCAATAACGCTAGGATTATTTTCTTCAAGAATCGCCCTAATCTTAAAGCGCAAATAATAACTTTCCGAAGAACTTGCATCAAAAGATATTGCTTTATTTATAGCCTGTAAGGCTTTTTCATATTCCCCTTTTTCGAAATATTTAGATGCTTGTGTAAAGTATTTATTCCCCCTTTCTTGAGGAGTCATAGCAGCCTCTTTTTTGGCTTCCTCACTTGCATTGGTGTATATTTTCTTTAAAAGAGAATATCCGCTATCATTTTTATTAAGCGCGGAAATAGCATCAATATAATCTGCTTGAGCACCTCGATAATCTTGTTTTTGTTGTTTTATTATTCCTCTCATGTAATAGGCATTTGATTCCGGATACTTTTCAGATTTTATTATATAATCAATATCATCAAATGCGCCATCCAAATCGCCCAAATAAAACTTTGCCTGACCACGGTAATAATATGACATTGTTGAAGAAGAATTCAATTTTATTGCTTCATTGAAATAATCAATAGCCTCTTGATATTGTTTCTTTTCAAAACTGTTAAGGCCGGAATTATAATAGGCTCGGGCCATATCTAAGACTTCGACATCTTCTTTTGTTTTTGTAGAATATTCCCAAAGTTCGTGTTCTTCATTAAAGTGTAGTTTTAAGTCATCAGCATATACAACAAGCGATTGGTCATAATCTGCTGTTGTTTTTTCATTAACTTCGTCAAAATCTTCTTGAGTTAATTCAAGTTGTTCTTTTCTGCCGTTTAAGAATTTTAAGACAAGTTTATCGTTCTGTAAAGTTGCTCTGTACCAACCTTCTTTTCCCTTTATTGTTGTCCAAATTATAACTTCTCCGATATCTTGTGCCGGAACATCTTTATGAGCGGTATAATCCATCCCCCACCCATTCATTACCAAATCTTTATAATTTTTATATCTTAACAATATGGAAATTTTTGATGTATCCTTGTGGTTATAAGCATAAGTAAAAGCCTGTGGCAAATTATCAGCGAAATAGACTTTATTATAGTTTGTCTTAGGAAGTGGCAAACCTTCCTTTAAAATGGTTTCAACTTCTTGTAAAGAATTAAGAAGCATACCTCTGACATAACCATGACTTCGTAAGAAGGATTCTGGTATAGAGTTAAATATTTCCATCGAGTCATATTTTTCTTCTTTGTATCTATTCAAAACGGCAATTTGTTCTTCTTCACTAATAGAATTACTAGACAAACTTGTAGAAGAATCAACAGAATCATCTGCAAAAATAAGTCTATTATTATTGTCCAAAACAACTCTATACCATCCCTCTTTATCGCCTACGGTAATCCAAATTAAAACTTCTTCTATTTCACTGGCGGAAATAGTATTAACTATATCTTCCACCTTATAGGTATTAGGTTTCAATCTTACCACAGTAGGTATACTTGACAAATTGGAAGATGAAGCCAAAGCATCCCTTACATTATCTTTTAATATTATCGTGCCTTCCCTTGAAGAAAGTCCTCTCTGTAACATTTCTTCAACTTCGTCCAGGCCATCGATTTCCCTTGATACAAACAAACTGTTTGCTTTTACAAACCCTTGAGGTATTGCGGAAAATAATATATTTAATTCGTTTTCTTCACCCAACATTTCTTTTATGTCTTGTAAGTTTTCTTTAGCAATATCAAGAGAATGTTTAGATTGTTTCTTACAGTTAATTGCTGCTTCTAAATCTGCTAAAGCTTTTGTCCAGTTCTTTTCTGCTTCCCATCTATCAAGGGCTCTTGCTACATAGTATTCGCCATTTTCTTCCAATTCTATTGCTTTATCTAATTCTTCAAAAGCAGCATCTTTATTTCCTTGTTCAAGAAGTAATTCATAACGTAAATAATGATACTTTCCGTTTTTAGGATCAAGTTCTATTGCTTTTTTAAGCAGAGCAACTTCCTCATCTCCTGATTCAGAAGTAGATTGTTCATAAAAATCTTCCGCTCTAGTTTTAGGTTCGTTCAAATAATGTTTAGTTTCGTTTATAATCAGATCTATTCTTTCCGCATTAAAGCCTGCCTCAACAAGTTCTTCTCTAAAGTTATCCAAAAATACCTCTTCGGCTTTATCCATGGATATACGGCCTTCATCTAATGCTGCAAAAACTTCATAATCGGCATTTTCAAAAGCATTTTTAATAGCAGGGACTTTATTTACAAGATCAGATATAAACGCTATGCTATTTAACATAAGGCTCATTGTAATAGGGAAGATAAAGGCATTCAAATTGCCGGATTTATTTTTGTTAAACAATTTATTATAGACATTCGCGAGTTTCTGTTTAAAGTTATTTGTAGTATTTTGGGTTACTTCCGTTTTGCCAAACAAGTTATCCAAAAATCTTGCGACAATTTTATTGACGACTCCCATAAGTTTTTTAGCAAATTTATTCATAGTAAATGCATCAAAAGGATCTTCTTCCGGCTTGGAAGATTCTACAACAGGCGTTGTCCCTGCAGGTGCAATATCTCTGATAATTTGCCCTGTCATAATATCCATTTCAACATGGGTTAATCTTTGTGCATCAGGATTTATTTCGACGTTAGTTTGTGTAGTATTTGAGCCTCGTCTATTTCTATGATTTTCATCCAAATAAATTCTTTTACCACCTATTTCTGCATAAACTGCACCATCGTAGAAAAAAGTGGCAGGCACTGTAACAATTCTTACTTTACCGTTATCTGCAGTGGAAATAATATTTTCATAAGTTTGCGCAAAAACAGGATAAGTTTGTGCTGTCTCTGTTCTTAATCCTTGATCAATTAAAATTCTACCGACACTTTGGGTAAGTAAAGGTCTTATAGTGTTAAAATCTATTGCCTGTTGATCTGAAACAATACCAAAAAGTTTACCATTTTCATCTATAATAGCAGCACCGATTTGTTCTTCGGTAACGTTAGATTTTAACTTAAAATAACCTTTTGCCAAATCTTTCTTATCAAATTTATTTGCAACGACAAATGGCTTACCGTCTTTTGTGGAGTGACCATTTAAGTATACAACCTGTTGACTTAAAGGATACTCTGTAGAAAGAATATAGGGCGTATTTAATCCTTCTGGATTATTAATCAAAATAACAGAAATATTCGTTTCTTTATCAGCGTAGATGATTTTCCCTTCTGCTACGGTGTTACCGTCTTTTGTTAAGTTAATTACTTGTCCTTCATGAGAATCCGCAACATTATTAGGCATTAAGCCTAAAACTAAGCCTCTATATTTAACAAGGATTATATTGCCACCCAAATATTTACCTTTAGCAGAAGCAGTATACACAGCAGACTTTCCGGTAAGATTTTTAATATCTTTATATTTTTCCTTACTCTTTTTATCTTGGGCACTATAAGATAATCTATCGGCAAACATCCTTCTGTATTCGTCCTGTCTTGCCTCACTTAATTGCGTCTTTGATAAACTGACCTGCAATTTATCCATAAATATTTGAACATATCTTGGATCAGATAAGCATTCATCATTTTCTATCTTGGCAACTGCTTCGGCACCGTATTTATTGGCATATTCATGCATTGCATCTTTGGTCGCAACAAAAGATGCTCTCTTTACAGCGACGACT
The DNA here is from genome assembly GCA_045605725.1 of Elusimicrobiaceae bacterium. Lineage (GTDB taxonomy): Bacteria > Elusimicrobiota > Elusimicrobia > Elusimicrobiales > Elusimicrobiaceae > Proelusimicrobium. The sequence continues at coordinate 549 of JAZUQO010000023.1, read as the reverse complement.
TCGCCATCTTTCATCTTTTCAACTAACTTTTGCAATCTGGCTATTATTTTCTGCTTACATTCCGAATCTTTTATTTCTAGTGCAAATATTTTTTCTTCCAATACATTCTGTAAGATTTGTATAAAATTATCATCTTGGGTAGCAGTTGTTTGATTGATCCTTTCTTGTGCACCTTCAAATTGGGCCACATATTTAGAACTTGCGTCCTTAAAGGCTTCTTGTACTGCATTTCTAACTGCCTCCATTTCACTTTGTGACAAGTACAATGTCACTTTGCTCATTCCCATAAGGGTTCCTATCCAGTTAGCAGGAACTGGAACAATAAACATTGCAGCAGCATTTACAGTTCTTCTTGTTTCTGCATTTTCTTTACTATAAGATGATATTACACTTTCAACTTTATCGCCGTATATCCACCACAGCATGTTCGTGTTCATCTTTTCTTGTACTTCTTTATATACTTGTTGTTGGATAGGATATGCTTCCGACGGTAAAACCTTATTCTCCCATATCAAGCCCATCGCTTCTTTTGTGTATCTGTCCAAGACT
>JAZUQO010000022.1:0-36005 GCA_045605725.1 Elusimicrobiaceae bacterium | reverse complement strand
CCTTCCGTCATTTTTCTAACGGAAAATGCTACAGGGCCGGGCTCGCGGTTTTTGCCTTGCTTTGCAAACAAAAACATCGCTCCGCCTTTGAGGGTTGGCAAGGTGCTATCTTTGCCTTTGCGCCGCTGAAATTTTTGCGTTAGCGCAAACTTTATTTTGTGCGCGCCTAGTGAATCTAAGTAAGCACAAAAAAAGAAAGCGATAAGCAAAAAGGGCGCGGCCCATAGGGTTTGACCGTTTTTATGGAAAGCATTGTTAAAAAATCTTGTCAACTTGCTTAGTTGTCTGCGTTTTTTTGCCTCGCTTTCTTATCATAAAAACGGGCAAACGCAATAGAGCAAATATAACACCTTGCTAACCCTATGTCCCCACGCAAGCAAAGCAGTTTGCTTGCTCCCCGATAAATTAAAAAAACCAGACAAAAGTCTGGTTTTTTAAATCTATTGCGCGGGGGGGGACTCGAACCCCCAAGCCGTAGGCATGCGCCCCTCAAACGCACGCGTATACCAATTCCGCCACCCGCGCGACTACTTAAATTGTGTATATATTATATCATAAAAATTATTCCTTTGTAAAATATATCCTTATTTTCTATTTACAAATGTCTTCTTAAAAGGCATATACAAATTTTCGTATATATAGTATAATAACAATATGAAAACACAAAAAGTTCTTACAGCGGTTCTTTTTTCACTTCTTGCTACAATAGGTCTTAATGCTAAAGAAATAGCCATCTACCACACAAGTGATATTCACGGATATTACTTTGCCCATGATGATAAAGAAAAAAACAAAATTGGCGGTTTTGCCGCGTTTGAAACTTTACTGGACAAAGAAAACACACCTTTTATTTTAGTAGATTCCGGTGATTTTAGTTCCGGCAATAAGGAAGCAAATTTTTCAGATGGAAGATATTCTATAGATTTACTAAACAAAATCGGTAAAAATAAAAAAAATGCACATCGCCAAGGTTATAGCGCATTGACAATAGGAAACCATGATAGCGATTTCGGCTCAAAAAAACTGGCTAAAATGTTAAAGAGATTTAAGGGGGAAATCTTGGCGGCAAATTTAAACGCAAAAGATATTAAATATAAACCCTATAAAGTTTTCAATATAGACGGAATAAAAATAGGTATTATCGGTTTTGCCATGACAGGCCCTGGTACCGTACAAACTGTAGAAACAAAAAATCTTTCAAGCCAAGATTTAGATAAAATTACCCAAGAATTGTTGCATCAGGGAGCACAAAGTATTATTATCCTTGCACATGATTCTGTTGCAGATCCAAGAAAACCTTCTGTATTACTTGATATTATAAAAAACGCACCGTTAACCCGCAAAAATCTTTCTTTGGTACTCGGCGGTCATGCCCATTTATTAAAAAACACCAACATTTTAGAAGAAAATATTTTGTTTGTTGAAAGCGGCGCTATGCTTGAAGGTACGACAAAGATACTTTTTGATTTTGATGACGATACCGGAAAATTAAAAAACATAAAAACAGATTATATTAAACTTGATCTAAATAAATATCCGGAAAATAGAAAAATAAAAAAATACCTAAATAAAATAGAAGATAAATCACTAACGCAAATTTATGCTAAAGTAGACCAATTTATACCAAAATATCCGACGAAAGAAATCCCTGATAGAGGCTGCCCCCTTGCTACAATGGTTGCTGATGAAATTATGGCCTATATAAATACTGAACAAATAGATTTTGCAACATTCCAATTACCCGCTATAAGAAGAGATTTGAATAAAGGATATTTAACAGGTCGTGATCTTACTGAACTTTTGCCCTATAACGAATACGTAAGCACTATTGATATTAGCGGAGCAAAAATTTTGCAAGCACAAACAGATTCTTTAAAACATGACGAAGAACACGGCAACTATTCACTGTTCTCTTATTCAAAGAATGTAAAAATAAAATTTAGCAGAAAAAATGATACTTTTAAAATAGTTTCTTTTACTGTTAACGGTAAAGAAATTGATCCTAATAAAAATTATAGAATAGCGACTATTTCGCACATTCCTGATGGTTTTTATGAAGGTGCCCCTTGGAAAGTTGAAAATCAAAACAAAAAGATATATGATAAACATCCGACAGGTTTTTTCCTTTTTAATGTGATCAAAAAACTGCCGGGTAAAACTCCTGAGGAAAAAATTCTTACTTTACCAAAAGATATACGCATTGAGGAAATAGATTAATAAATATATGATGATAACAATACTTTACATTTTTCTTGCTTTTATTATTATTTTAATGAACTGTTTTTTTGTTCTCGGGGAATTTGCACTTGTAAAAGTGCGTAGAACGCGCCTGCAAGAACTGGCCAAAAAGGGCGGTTATAAAGAAAAACTAATGCTTCAAGCACACGAGAAAATTGACGAATATTTATCTTCCATTCAAATTGCTATTACGATGACAAGCCTTGCCTTAGGTTGGGTGGGTGAGCCAAGTGTTGGTAAACTTTTAAGTTGGCTTTTGCCGTGGCTTATGCCGTTTTTGCACACTGCTATTTTATACACAATTTCTTTTGTGTTATCTTTCCTCATAATAACTTCTTTACACGTTATTTTTGGCGAACAAGTGCCAAAATTGCTCTCTATAAAATATCCTGAAAAAGCCCTTTCTTTTGTGATTGTTCCTTTACATTATTTTTATGTTATGACACGCTGGTTTAGAAAATTTCTTGTCTATGTCGCTTATAAAAGTTTATCTCTTATGGGTATTGACCCGCACGCAAAAGAAACCCCTATGTCGCAGGAAGAATTAAGAATGATGTTTTCTTCTTCTCAAGAAGGGGGTAAACTTTCTTTAAGGCGTCTTATGATGTTTGAAAATCTTTTTGATTTTGAACAAGTTAAATTAAAAGAAATTATGACCCCTAAAGCAAAAATTTCCGCCTTAAAAAAAGGTAATACCTGGCAGGAAAATTTAGCTATAATAAACTCCCGCAAATATTCAAGATATCCTTTATACGAAAATACTATTGACGATGCAACGGAATATGTTTTGGTAAAGGAAATGTCGCTTGAAGTTATAACAAAGCGTGAACAGCCGATTGAAGAAAAATACACTTACCCCATTTTAAATCTTGATGAAAATACTTCCGTTGAAAGTGCTTTAAGAGAGTTCCAAAGAACGCGCCGCCATCTTGCTTTTGTGCGTAATTCAAAAGACCAAGTTTGCGGGCTTGTTTCTTTGGAAGATGTTTTGGAAGAACTCGTCGGAGAAATTAGGGATGAATATGAAAAGCAACCTGTTTTTCTTTTAAGTAATTTTCTGGTTGCAAACGCTTCTATACCTAATTTAAAATCTACGGAAAAACTTGCCGCCTTTGATGAAATTTTAGATTCTATTTATAAAGAACACCCCGTATTTTCTAAAGAACAGGCAAGCAATTTTATTAAACAACGTGAAAAGTTAATGTCTTGCGCTTTAACAAAAGGGGTGGCCTTCCCTCATGCAAGAATTGCAAGTCTTTCAAAAGCAATGGTAGCAATAGGGGTTAGTAAAAAAGGTATTATGTTTAATGAAGGCCAAGCCCCCGTTAATTTAATTTTTTTAATTTTAACACCTTTTAAAGAGCCGGCAGCACAACTTAAAATATTAGCGGAGCTTGCCGCAATTTCCCAAAATAAAGTTGTTACAGACCGCATTTTAAAAGCAAAAACTTCTGCAGAAATAGCCGAAATTATTTTGGCTTTTGAAAATACTGTCCCTGATTAAAAATCTTAAAAAACGACTTTGCTCCATAATTGCTATAATATAAATATGACGAATTATTTGACACCTGTTCAAGCATTATGGATTTCCCTGTTTATTACGGCTTTTTACCCGATATGCGGTAAAATGGCCGTTGGTTTTGTTTCACCAGGTATTTTATTATTTTTAGGGGCTTTGCTTTGTTTCCTCATTTGTCTGCCTTGGCTCATTAAGACAAATCAACTAAAAGAAATCTTTAATCCTAAAAAAGCAAAATATTTAATGGCTGTCGGCCTGTTTAATACGACTTTACCTTTTTTGTGTATGTTTATTGCTTTGCTTTACACAACGCCGTCAAATGCCTCTATTTTAAATCAAACGGAACTTTTATATTCTTTGATTTTAACTTGGATTTTTCTCGGTGAAAGACCAAATAAAAAACAACTTTTTGGCAGCGCTTTACTTATAACAGGCGTAATAATCATTTTGATGCAAAACCGTTTTACTCCCCAATGGAAGGGAGATATTATTGTTATATCAAGCGTGTGGCTTTATCAGGTAGGGCATATTTTTGCAAAAAAAATGCCAAAAGAATTATCGCCGGAGTTTATTGCAGCAGGCAGGGCTTTTTATGGTGCAATTTTTTTAATTCCGCTTACCTATTTGCTTACATTTATGGGTATGCCGGTAATCGTAAAACCTACTTTAAAAAGTTTAATTGTAATATTTTATATGGGTGCCATATTTAATACTTTTGGCAATATATTTTGGTACAAAGCAATAAGAAATATGGACCTTTCAAAAGCAACTGCGGTAATGTTATCTTATCCAGTTTTCACTTTTTTAATATCCGTTGGTTTGGGTATGGACCAAGTTTCCGGCTATAAAATTGCAGGGCTTGTTCTTGCCTTCAGCGGAGCATATTTACTCACAAGAGTTATAAGAGGTAAAAATTAAAATGAAACTAGTATTATTTGATATTGACGGAACTATTTTAAATACGGGCGCAAGCGGCGTAAAAACTTTAAATAAAGTTATTTATGAAAAATACGGTAAAAAGGCGGTTTATGATATTCAAAACATCGTCGGTATGCCTGATAAACATAATTTTGAATATATCTATAAGTCCACTCTTAATAAAAAACCGACTAATAAAAATTTACAAGATTTATTAAAAGCATATTTGGCTGCTTTGCCGGGTGAAATTAAAGAGCAAATTAAAAATAAAAAATATAGACTTATTACCGGTATTGAAAATTTCTTAAAAGAACTTTCCAAACAAAAAAATATTGTTTTAGGGCTTGCCACAGGCAATAGCGAAGATGCCGCAAGAATTAAACTTGAGCCGGCAAAATTGAATAAATATTTTACAACCGGCGGTTTTGGTTGGTGTGCCAGCAACCGTGCAAAAATGCTGGCTGAAGGGGTAAAAAACGCCTCAAAAAAATATAAATATAATTTTAAGCCGGAAGAAGTTTATATTATTGGGGATACTCAGCACGATGTTATGGCCGCTAAAGAAAACGGTTATCACAGTGCCGTTGTTTTGGAATCATCCCTCGCACCAAAAGATAAAATTTTGCGCGCCGCAGCAGAACTTGAAGCAAAAGATTTTACCGATACAAAACTTTGGTATATGTGGCTTGGTTTAACGGCTGATCCCAAGGGTATTAAAAAAGGTTCTTATATTATGCCGGCAAGTGCAATAGAACACGTGTTTTTCAGCAGAACGGGTATTGATGAAGAAAGCCTTAAAAAATTTAGAATTAAAAAATATGAAGATTTGGAGAGCGGAACTTTATGGTAAATGTTAATTGGCAACAAGGCGCACAAGCCTTTATTGATGCTTTGGCTTCTGATAATCCAGCGCCCGGTGGCGGTGCTGCCGGTGCTTTTTGCGCAGCAACAGGTTGTGCTTTGGTAATGATGTCACTTTTAATCACTTTAAAAAACCCTTCTTTATCACCAGCAGAAACCCGCTCTTTAAAAGAAATTGTTGACTCTTTTTATAACTTAAAGGAGACTCTTTTACTCTGCGCACAGGAAGATGCCAAAGCCTATGAAAAAGTAGTCAGTGCACGTAAATTACCAAAAACAAGCAAAGAAAGAACCATCTTCCTACAAGAGGCTTTAAAACAAGCCGCGCTTGTTCCTGTAAAATGTGCCCAAAATACAATTGAAGTTATAAAACAACTTACTCAAGTGGAAAATAAAATTTCCAAAGGTATAACTTCTGATGTTAACTGCGCAAAACAACTTTTAAAAACGGCTTTATTCTGCTGCATAGAGAATATAAAAGCAAACCAAATTTATATAAAGGATGAAGTTTTTACCAAAGAATTGCAAAAAGATATTAATTTTATTCAAAAATTTTGCTAAACTTATGTTATGATTAACACAAAAGAAGAAACCCTTTCAACCTTACTTCCCCAAGCAACCCCATATGCTATAACGTGGCTTGCCTTAAAAAGAGGTAATATCAATAATTTAAAAGAAGAACTATCTTCTTTAAAGGCAAAATTGTCCCTAAAGGATTCTTTTGAAGCAGATAATATTTTAGCAGATGTTTTGCTGGGTTTTACGTCAACAGAAGCAGCAAAACATAAAATAGAAGTTTTAAAATCCCGTCAGGCTTTAAGTGAAATTTGCCAAGAACTTGTTTTAGATGAAAATTATGTAAAATTACTTTTTAAAGTTTACGGCTCACCCTTATCTAATCCGTTATTTCTTGATGCTTGCGATAAATTAAATCCCGATTTTGAATTAAAAAAGGATTCTTCTTCTTTATCAAGCATAGTAGATACTTTGCTTGACGAGGCAAATAAAAAAGAAGAAGCCTTTTTAACGACTTTGGAAGCAGAAAAAAATTTTTTAAAAGATTTATTAAAAGAAAAACAAATTAATCAAGCGGAATATTTAGACTTATCTGATTTATTTTTGAACCAAACATCCGTAAGTTTAAAAACAGAGTGGGAAAAACTTTTCGGTGAGTTAAAAAATATTTACGATGATAAAAACTTAAACAAAGATATCACCGTAAACACTTTAAAAGGAAACATAACCTATAAAGAAGCCTGCGAAATCACGCAACTTGCATCCTTGCTAAAATTACCTATTTTGACTTCGGATTTACAAAGTTTATACCTTAAATACAGCCCTATAAAAACCTTACAGGAGATTTCTTTAACTTTGCAAACTTTACTAAAAAGATTTGATTATGTTTACTCTCCTGTTGAAAATTTATCTTTAGCCATAAAAGTTATGCTTGAAGCGACACAAGAAAATTTAAAAGAAGCAGAAAATAAGGCATCTTACAATAAAGGTAAAATTTTATTTTTGCGTTCTCTCTGTGCAAATAAAATCTTTGCACCTTTCGCAAAAGAATTAACTTTGCGTTTCTACGGCAAGATTTCCGTGCAAGATTTATCTTTGCTTTTGCAAAGCATAACATCCCGTCTGAAAGGTGGCGTTTGCAAAGAAAATGCCGATATCGGCCTTAAAGTTTTGCTTGGTAAATTAACTTTTAAAGAAGCAAGTGCCCAGGCAAACTTTTTGTTTGATAAAAGGCAAAATCTTTTCTCAAATACTTTTGAACAGGAAGCATTAAATTCTTATTTGGGGACAAAGACAAAAGAAGAAGTCTTAAATTTCTTTCATACGACTTTAAGCCAGTATGATTTTTGGCAAAAAAATAGTTCAAAATATTGCTTTGCTCTAACTTTGTTAATAGAACAATTAAACGGAAATATCAGTGAGACTTGGGGAAAAACTGCTTTGATGTTATTGCAAGAAGATGCCCCGGAAACAAGTGTTGAAACTATTTTAAAGGAACTAAATCAACAACCCATAAGTACATTTGAAATCGTTAACTCTTATAGAGATTTTTATGCTCAAACATCCTCACACCAGGAAGCCTCTTTAAGAGTTGTGAATAAATTTAATTAAAAAAGAAGATTTTTTAGTAATAATATGCTAGACTATTTTTGTATAAGTAAAAATTAAGAGGGATACTTTTTATGAGATATTGGGTGTATATAAACGGTAAGGTTATAGAAATGCCTTTTGAAGAAGGGGAACTATCTGCAATAAAAGGTTTTAATGCAGATACTTTAGTTTGTAAAGAAACACCGGCACCAGGGGAAACGCAAGAATGGGTACCGGCAAAAATGTTAATAGATTCATATAAACAACCTGTGCCTCCACCGCCGCCTTCCAAACAAGTTATTGAAAAATTTTCTCATAAACCGCAGGATACTTTTATAAAAGAACCGAAGGCAACTATTTTATCCAGCAATATTTTCGGCAGTGAAGGAAATAAAAACCAAACACCTGAAAATGTTGAAGCCGTTCTAGACCGTACAGAGGCTCTTTCTCCTGAAGAAATGGCTCAAGAAGGTAATTCCCTAACTGAAACACAAAGATTCAAGGAAGAAATCTTTTCAGAACCACCTACCGAAGTGGTCTCTTTCGACGAAATGAAAGGTATAGACCTTGATAAATATGAGAACACTTCAACTGAAAGTGAAGAAGAAATTTTAAAAACCGCTATTAGAACAACTATTTCAAACAAAAACGTAAAGAAGGAAGAAAAAACTGTCCAAGCAGTAGATATAGTAAACAATAACAGTATTGACCTTTCCGATAACAAAGAAGAAACTTCCGAAGAAGATAAAACGGAAGAAACGACCTCTGAACAAAACTTATCTGAAACAGAATTGACACCTTTGGGAGATAGTGAGAAAAAACCTTTAACTCGTTTATTTGATTCAGAACCTATTCAAGAAGAAACACAACCCTCTTCGCAAGAAGAGGAGTCACTTCCTTCTTCCGAACAAGAAGAAACACACCCTTCCGCAGAACAACACAACGATGTAGAAGATGAATTTAGTCCGGAAGAAGAAATTTCTTTAGAAGATGATGACTTCATTATAGATAATAATGAAGAAGAAAACCCTGTTATCGAAAATAATGAGCCTGCTTCAAAGGAAGTTCAAGAAGTATTACAGAAACTAGCATCCGATAAATTAGAAATACAAGAACAAAAAGAGGGCCAAAATTTTGAGGAAACTTTTAAAACACAACCTGCTCTTGTAGCGGAATTACAAGAAGAAAACCCTGTTAAAGAAGAAGAACCCGTACAAGAAAATGATATTTTAGATTCTCAAGACGGTAATGAAAATAAAGGTAGTATAGAAGATCACCCTACCACTTTGGAAGAATTGACAGGCAGATATCCTATTGAAGAAGAAGCCCCTGCTAAAGAAGAGGCCGAACCAACACCGCAAGAAAATCCTTCCGAAGGTGTCGTTGTTCCTGCGGAAATTCATCCTGATGTTATAGTCGAAGAGGTTAAAGAAGAAACAGTAAAAGATCGACCCGCAGAAAGTCAAGCAAACCCGGAAACTCAAACTGTACCTGATAAGGATAACTTCCTTAACACTTTCTCTTCAGATATAGAAACTGTGTTTCTTGATCAGCCTACGGCATTTATTTCAGACTATATTCCGCCTGCAGAAACAATAGAAGAAGATAATTTGCAGGTAATGCAATCTAATCAAAAAGAAGATGCAAAACCGGAAATTTTGGATATTAAATCCGACCAAGGGCAACATCAAGTTTCACTTCAGAATGTTCGCCGTGTAAAGCCCGCTGCCATAAAGACTGTTCCTATGGTAGAAGGCGAACACCAAGATCCATTCTCCCGAACACAGATACAAAACTTGCATGATGCCGAAGAAGCAAGAAATAAGATTGAGAAAAACAATAACATTATTAACTTAGTTAAGGCTTTTGGATTGATTACTGTTTTACTGCTTATGCTTATGGCTTTTGTTGCCTTGGTTGCCCAAGTTAATATTATTCCAAGAGACTTCAGTCCTATCCACGTTTTATGGGACAAAATGTTCACCAGGAAAACTAAAAAAGATGTTCAAGAGAAGACTTTAACTCCTAATGAAATTGCTTTAAGAGATCTCAAAGAAGCAGAAACTTTGCGTATTAATAAACTTATACAAGAAGTTAAAGATTATCAACTAGCCGAAGGTCTTACCGTGGATGAAAAGATCAAAAAGTTACATCCTAATGTTTATGATCAACTTAAATGGGAAGGAGAACAATACAAGAACGATCCTACTTTCTACTTGATTAAGGTATCTTCTCCTACCAATCCGGAAGGTTATGCCCAGGTTAACTATCGCTTCAATTATAATACTGTTTACTATACTGTTGAAGCGACAACTTCGGAAGCAAATAATCTTATGGTTGTGCCTTATCAAGAACCTCAACAGAACAAGCAACAAGCACAACAAAAATAGATTGTTTAACAAAGTAAAAATCCCGTTTGTACTTTTTTACAAACGGGATTTTTTATATAAAAAAACACCCCAAGTAAAAACTTGAGGTGTTGTAATATATGCAAGAGTTTATTTTATATTATCTTGAACAATAGTAATTAATGCATGGACAATTTTATTCATTAAGTCTAAACTTGCCCATTCAAACGGACCGTGGGGGGTAGAATACCCCGCATCAATATTCGGAGTAGCAAGCCCCATAAAAGAGAGTCTTGCACCATCTGTGCCACCACGGATAGGTTCCCCGGAAGGTTTAAGACCGTTTTCCTTAAAGGCCTTTCTTGCAAGTTCAACAATCTTTGGATTTTTTTCAATAACTTCTGCCATATTTTTATATTGTTCTTTAACTTCAACTTTTAAAGTTGCTGTTGGATATTTCTTTTGAACTTTGGCAACAATTTCTTTAACTAGATTAATCTTTTCCTCAAGTCCTTTTGCTGTAAAATCACGAACGGCTGCTTTTAATGTTGCTTTTTCAAAATCTGCCTTTAAATCATTGAAGCAAACAAAACCTTCATAACCGCAAGTTGTTTCAGGTGTCATATTTTCAGGCCAGGCGGCAACAATATCGCTTGCAATTCTAACAGGATTTTGCATTACGCCTTTTGCATAACCGGTGTGGGCAAGAACTCCTGTAATATCAATAGTGATACCGGCGGCGTTGAAATTTTCATAAACAATACCTTCACCACATTGTCCGTCAAGCGTATAAGCAAAATCTGCGCCAAAGGCTTTAACATCAAAATGATTTGAGCCTTTGCCAATTTCTTCATCGGGGGTAAAGGCAATTCTTATTTTGCCGTGTTTAACTTCCGGGTGTTGCATAAGATATTTTGCTAAGGCCATAATTATAACAATGCCACCTTTATCATCGGTACCTAGCAAAGTATCTCCGCTGGAAGTTACAATATCATGTCCGATTACCGTTTTTAAAGCGGGGCAATTTTTAGGACTGATAATTACATTATGTTCTTTGCTTACAACAATATCACCACCCTGATAATTTTTATGTAATTGCGGTATAACTTTACGCCCGATAGTAAAACCGGGGTAAGTATCCATATGCGCTAGAAAACCTATAACCGGTACTTTTTTATCTATATTTGCCGGTATAGTTGCAAATAAATACCCGTTTTTATCAATTGATACTTCATTAATACCAATATTTTTTAAATCTTTTTCTAAAATTTTAGCAAGTTCAAGTTGTCCTGGTGTGCTTGGGCAAGTATCTTTATTAAACTCGCTACCGGATTCAATTTGAACATATTTTGTTAAAGAATTTAAAAGTTCCTCTTTAAAATTTTCCATATACCCTCCTACTAAAAATGATATAAATATATTATAATATATATATATGAAAAAATTTAAACTTTTTTTACTTTTGGTTTTATCATCCCTTTGTATAACTTCTTGCAGCACCGTTAAAAATGTGCAAGAACAAATGGTTAACTGCAAGTATTCACTTGCGGGTGTTTCTACCGAAGATGTCAGTTTGACAAATTTAACTTTATCAGTCGGTGTTTCAGTAACAAATAACAGCAAAAAAACAACTGCAAAAGTAAATCGTTTTCAAGGTAAATTATATCTAAACGGTAATGATATTGCTGATATTGCTTTTGGCGCAATGCAAGTTGAACCTATGCAAAGCAACATCGGTAAAGCAACCGTTGTTATACCTTTTGAAAAACTCGGCAAGAATATTGCCGGTTTAGTTGCAACAAACAGTATGTCACTTAAATATAAAGTGGTAGGTAATATCTATTTTGACACACCTATCGGGCAATTACCTTTCCCTGTTGCAATTGAACAACAACTAAAATAAAAAATAAAACTTTTATTTTATAAAAAAATAAATGGAGGGCATTTTAATGTCTCAAGAAACAAATACGCGTGAAGACATCAGCGATATTATTAAAAAATGGAAGAAAGTAGAAGGCAGCCTTGTTATGATGCTGCATTCTGTGCAAAGTCGGTTGGGTTATGTACCCCGCTGGGCCGCTATGGAAATATCCAAAGAAACAGGTATTGCTTTAGCAAAGATCTATGAGGTTTTAACCTTCTATAGTTTCTTTAAGTTAACAAAACCGGCAAAATATCAAATAAATGTTTGTATCGGAACGGCTTGTTATCTTAAAGGTGCCCCCGAACTTTTAAAAGCAATTGAACAATATACCGGCTTAAAAGACGGGCAAACTTCCGAAGACGGCAAATTTTCCGTTATGGGTTTAAGATGTATCGGTTGTTGCGGGCTTGCGCCTGTTATTTCCGTAAATGGTAAAATTCACGGCCAACTTAAAGCCGGCGATATTAAAACCATTTTAGATGAGGCTACTAAGGGAGAATAACTTTTATGGCAAAATTGATTAACGATATAAAAGAAAATTTTAACAAACAATATGCCAATATTGATAAACGCATCGTCGTATGCGGCGGAACCGGTTGTATTGCAGGCGGTTCTCAACAAGTTTATGAGGCCTTCCAAAAAGAATATAAAAAGAGAGGGCTTCCTTATACAGTAGAAATCACCAGCGGTTGCCGCGAACACTCAACCTATATTTCAAAAAGCGGTTGCCAAGGTTTCTGTGCTCAAGGTCCTTTGGTAAGCGTCGGCGATATTTTTTATACAAAAGTTAAAGTTTCTGATGTTGAAGAAATCGTAGAAAAAACCGTTATGAAAGGGGAAGTTATTGACCGCCTTTTATATGTTAACCCTACCGATCAAAAACATTGCAAAACTTTAAAAGATATTCCTTTCTATCAAAAACAACACCGCATCTTACTTGCTGATTGCGGTAAAATTAACCCCGAAGATATTAATGAATATATCGCCCACAGCGGTTATGCAGGTTTAGCAAAAGCACTTGAAAACGGTCCGCAATTTGTTATTGATGAAATGAAAGCAAGCGGACTTCGCGGCCGTGGTGGTGCAGGTTTTCCTACCTGGCTTAAATGGGATTTAACAAGAAAACCGCAAAGCAAAGTTAAATATATGATTTGTAACGGCGACGAAGGTGACCCCGGTGCTTATATGGACCGCTCCCTTTTGGAAGGTAACCCGCACTCAGTCGTAGAAGGTATGATTATTGCAGGTTTTGCTATCGGTGCAACACGCGGTTTCTTCTATATCCGCGCAGAATATCCTTTAGCAATTGAACGTATTCAAAAAGCAATTGATGACTGCTACAAAAAAGGCCTTTTAGGTAAAAACATTTTAGGTAGCGGTTTTGATTATGATTTGGAAATCCGCTTCGGTGCAGGTGCCTTTGTCTGTGGCGAAGAAACCGCTCTTATCACATCTATTGAAGGTAACAGAGGTACTCCCAGACCCAAACCGCCTTTCCCGGCTGTTAAAGGTTTATGGGGCAAACCCACCTCTATTAATAACGTAGAAACTTTAGCAAACGTTCCTTATATTATGACAAAGGGCGGTGCCTGGTATGCTTCAATGGGTTCTGGCAAATCAACCGGAACAAAAGTTTTCGCTATGACAGGTAAAGTTAAAAATACCGGTCTTATTGAAGTACCTTTAGGTATTACCGTTAAAGAAGTCGTCTATGATATTGGTGGCGGTCCTTTACACGGCGATAAAGTTAAAGCCGTTCAAACCGGCGGACCTTCCGGCGGTGTTATTGACGGCGATCACTTCCACATGCCTATTACTTATGAATCTTTGCAGGAAATCGGTTCAATTATGGGTTCAGGCGGTCTTATCGTTATGGACGAAACAGATTGTATGGTAGATATTGCTAAATTCTACCTTGAATTCTGTGTTGATGAATCTTGCGGTAAATGCGCTCCTTGCCGTATCGGCGGATATCAATTACTCGGTTATTTAAACAAAGTTACCGACGGAACCGCAACTGAAGAAGATATTAAAAAGATTGAAGAAATCGCAACAGCTATGAAGAGAGCCTCTCTTTGTGCTTTAGGTCAAACCGCACCTAATCCGGTTCTTTCTACCTTAAAATTCTTCAGACACGAATATGACGAACATATTAAAGATAAACGCTGCCATACCGGCAAATGCAAAAACTTAGCAAAATTTGAAATTACCGATAAATGCGTCGGTTGCGGTATGTGCAAAAAGGCTTGCCCTGTTGGTGCAATTAGTGGCGAAATCAGACAAAAACACAAAATTGACCAATCTAAATGTATTAAATGCGGACAATGCTTTAATACTTGCAAACTTAAAGCTATCACCAGAGGTTAGAATTTTATGATTAAAGCAAAAATAAACGGAAAAGATATTGAAGTTAAAGAAGGTACTTCCATTTTAGATGCAGCCCGCGTAGCAAATGTAAAAATCCCTACGCTTTGCAAACACGAAGATCTTGAAGCAACCGGCGGTTGCGGTCTTTGTATCGTAAAAGTTAAAGGTTCAAACAAAATTCTTCGCGCCTGCACAACCGAAATTACCGAAGGTATGGAAGTTATTACCCACGACCCGGAAATCGTTGCAGTCCGCAGAAGCGTGCTTGAACTTATTATGTCCAATCACCCTAAAGATTGCTTAACTTGCGCAAGAAACCAAAATTGCGAACTCCAAAGACTTGCTGCCGAATTCGGTATTAGAGAAAATAATTTCCCTAATGTCTTAAACAGCCGCAAACACAAAAAAGATAACAGCGCAAAAGGTATCTGCATTGATACTTCAAAATGTATTCAATGTGGCAGATGCGTGCAAGTTTGCCAAAAAGTGCAAGATGTTTGGGCTTTATCTTTCTTAAAGAGAGGTATTAAAACCTATTTATCAGCAGCAGGCGATATTGATTTAAAAGATTCTCCTTGCGTAAACTGCGGTCAATGCTCAGCACACTGCCCTGTCGGTGCTATTGTTGAACAAGACGAAACAAGAAAAGTTTGGGATGCTCTTTCTGACGAAAAGAAATATTGCGTCGTTCAATTTGCCCCTGCAGTAAGAGTTGCAATCGGCGAAGCCTTCGGCTACCCCGTTGGTAAAAACTTAACCGGTAAATTAACCAGCGCTTTATATGCACTTGGTTTTAATGCCGTTTTTGATACCAACACCGGCGCAGACTTAACAATTCTTGAAGAAGCAAGCGAATTTAAACACCGCTTAACAAATGGCGGCGTCTTACCTTTGATTACAAGTTGCTGCCCTGCTTGGGTTGATTTTGTTGAAAAGAATCACAATGATATGCTTGACCACGTTTCTTCAGCAAAATCTCCGCATGAAATGGTCGGCGTTCTCGCTAAAACCTTCTATGCCCAAAAACATAACATTGACCCCAAAGATATTTTTGTAGTTTCTGTTATGCCTTGCACAGCAAAGAAATATGAAATCAGCAGAGATAAAGATATGTCAGCCAGCGGTTATCCCGATGTTGACCTTGTTTTAACAACCCGCGAAATTGCAAGAATGATTAAACAAGCAGGTATTGACTTTAATAATCTCGAAGACAGAAAAGGCGATGATATTCTTTCCGCCTATACTGGTGCTGCAACAATCTTTGGTGCTACCGGCGGTGTTATGGAAGCCGCTTTAAGAACTGCCTATAACCTTGTTACAGGTGCTGAACTTAAAGATGTTAACTTCAAAAAAGTCCGCGGTCTTAAAGGTATTAAAGAAGCCAAAGTTGATGTCAACGGAACAGAAGTTAGAGTTGCCGTTGCACACGGGCTTGGCAATGTTGATGCCTTACTTAAAAAGATTAAAAAAGCCAAAGAACAAGGTAAGGAACTTCCTTATCACTTTGTGGAAGTTATGGCCTGCCAAGGTGGTTGTGTTGCCGGCGGCGGTCAACCTTATGGAGTCACCGACGAACTTAGAACTTTAAGAGCAAAAGGCCTTTATAATGAAGATGCCCACGCTGAAATCAGATGCAGCCACAATAACCCTGCTATTAAGAAATTATATGCAGATTATCTTGGCGCACCTTTAAGCGAAAAGGCACACCATTTGCTCCACACTCATTATACAAAGAGAAATAAATATCAAAAATAGTTCTCTTTAGTGTGAGAAGATATAGAGAGGTTCTTTTAAAAAAGAACCTCTCTTTTTTGTATAATTAAGTTGTAAAATTATTTAAAAATCACGATAAGAAAAAAGGTTGTTTTTATGATCTTGTAGTATTAAGTATAATGCTGTTAGTTGTATTTTTCTTATTCTTTTCTCTTTATTTAGAAAATCTAATTCTTACAAGAATAGTTTTTGTATTATTTATTATAGTTGCCATATTTTATTGGTTATTTTTTTGTGGCGCATGGTCTAAATTTGAAGTTCCCGTAAATAAAAAAGATCAAGAAAAGAAAGATTAGTTGTTAACTAAAAAATCTATTAAAAAACCCCTCGTAAAAGAGGGGTTTTTTATGCCTAAATTTTCAAATAAACTTTACTTTACTCCGTTCATCCAGCGGTTGATAGGTTTGATTAAAACAAGTAAGAGTAAAGAGGCAACTATCGGCGTGATAACCGGCCAGGTAAAGAACTGCGTTAAAGTCATTTTATCAATAAAGCCGGAATAGACACCCGCCAGTTTGCCTGCAATAGATGTTCCAAGGAACCAAGTGCCCATAAGTAAAGAAATAAACTTTACAGGCGCAAGTTTTGTTACCATTGAAAGCCCAACCGGCGATAAGCATAGTTCACCCATAGTGAACATAAAGTAAGCACCGATAATCCAAAAGATACCCATTTTATTATCGCCGCAAACAACAGAAGCCGTTAGCAAGATAATATAACCCAGAGCAATCAACCAGAACGCCACCATAAACTTGGCAGGTATGCTTAAATCTTTACCTTTCTTGGCTAAAGATACCCATAATTTAGAGAAAAGCGGCGCAAACAACATAATAAACAAAGGATTAACCGATTGGAACCACGCCGTCGGTATTTCAAAGGGTTTGCCGAAGAAGTTTATTACTCTGTTGACGTGTTCATCAGCAATAAGATTCAAAGCCGCGCCCTTTTGCTCAAAAATAGCCCAGAAGAAAATAGAGAAGAACGCCATAATAAAGATAACGGCAATTCTTTGTTTTTCTTCTTTAGTGAGGGGGGCATTGGAAACTTCTTTTTTTGTTTCGGTCGGTTTAGCGTAATATTTAGGGGCTTTGCCTTTGCCTTGTAAATATTTATCCTTGCCCCAAACAAACAAAACTAAACCAAAAATCATACCGACCGCCGCCGAGCCAAAACCGTAAGACCACCCGTATTTTGCGGCAAGTGTTCCGGCAATTAAACCGGCCAAAAAAGAACCCAGGTTAATACCCATATAAAAAATGGTAAAACCGCTATCGCGTCTTGGGTCATTTTTCTCATATAAATCGCCGACAATACTTGAAATGTTAGGTTTGAAAAAGCCATTACCTATAACAATTAAACCCATTGCCACAAACACTGCGTGTAAGGAGCCTTGCCCCATACAAAACTGCCCGGCAATAATACACAAAGAACCAATAATAATTGAAGCCCTTTTGCCTATCCATTTATCGGCGATATATCCGCCAAACAGGGGGGATAAGAAAATCAAACTCATAAGTGTTCCAAAATAGCCGCTCGCCTGTTCTTTAGAAAGTAAAAGTTCTTTCGTCAAATACAAAATGAACAAAGCTTTAAGGGAATAGAAACTAAAGCGTTCCCACATTTCCGTCGCAAATAAAAGATAAAGACCTGCGGGTTGCTTCTGCTTTTCAACGATTTGTTGCATTTAAAAACCTCCTAAATTATTGTATAACTCCATTATAACATTTTTCTCATTATCTTTAGAAGTAAAAAATTTTCTTGACAAGCAAAAACAAATTTGATACATTTGTATCAGAAAACGGAGAGTCGTCAAACCTCACAGGGTTTGAAGGCTCTTTTTTTATAAAAAAGAAAAGACTCAAAAACCCGTCTAGGAGAACTTACTGATGGACGAAATAATGAGTTCCATAAAAGAATTAAGGCAAACCCTTGATTCCAAAATAAACGATTGTCTTACCAAAGATAAAGCAGAAAAAATGATAGAAGATATTATCAGCAATCTGCACCCACAAAAAAGCAAAGCAGTTTTGCCCACAACAGAAGATGAAGTTTTGGAAAAATTTTCCGCATTTGCCAAAAGCGGGCGCAATAAACCCGAACAACCTTGGACAAGCGAATATGGCCGCAAATTCGGCAATATGAAAAACTTTTTACTTGCTGCAAAAAACAAACACTCTATTTTAAATGATTTTAAATCTGTCCTAGCCGAAGGCGATACAGCCACCACCGGCGGCGGATATTTGGTGCCGAGCGAATTTTCAAGCCAAGTTTTCAAGTTAATGAACGAATCTAGCGCAATTATGAAAATTGCCAATATTATGCCAATGTCCACTTGGAAACGCCAAATCCCCAAACAACTTACAAACTTACAAGTCGGCTGGGTTAGCGAAAACAGTGTAAAAGGTATTACGAACCCCACTTTCGGGCAAATCGAACAAACCGCTAAAGTTTTGGCAACGGTTATCAAATGCACCGATGAGTTAATAAGAGACAGCGCAATTAACTTAACCCAGTTCTTATCCGAACTTGTAGCCGAAGCCATGGCCCTTGAAATTGAAAGAGTCGCTTTAATCGGCAGCACAACAGCCAGCGATCCTTTCAACGGTATTTTAAACACAAGCGGTATAAATGCTGTTTCTATGGCTTCTTCATCTGTCACTTTTGACGATATTGCCAACTTGCTATTTAGTTTAAACGACCAAAACGCAAGAGAAGGCGTTTTAGTTGTTTCAAGAGCAGGTTTAAGTAAATTAATGAAGTTAAAAGATACCCACGGCAATTATATCTGGGCACCGCCTTCACTTGGCACCCCTGCAACAATTTGGAACACCCCTTATGTTGTCAGTTCCCAAATTCCTAACGAAGCATCGTCCGCTTCCACTTTAACCGGCGGTGATAAAACATTTGCCTTCTTTGGCAGATTTAACAAAAATTTACTTATATCCCCAAGAGAAAGTATGACTGTTAAAGTTTCCCAAGATGCTGCATCCTGGAACACAACCGACAGCGTTCTTGAAAGCGCCTTTATGACAGACCAAACCTGGTTACGCTTTACCCAGGCTTTATCTATCGATGTCACCTACGGCAGCGCATTTAGTTATTTACTATTTAAATAATCCATGTTTTGGGGCGGTATTTTAGAAATACCGCCCTGCTTAAAAAAAGGAGGAAACTTTTTTATGTCTTTACCGACAACAGCGGCAACAACTTTAGAAAATTTAAAATCTTTTTTGGGCGTAAATACCCAAGATACTTCCAAAGATTCTCTTTATGAACTTCTTATAGAATCTTGTACAGAAGCGGCAGAAAGATACATCGGGCGCAATATAGTTGCCCGCACCATTACCGAAGAACCCCACGATAAACAGGGTTCTAAAACAAAATATTTACAAGTGTGCCAATACCCAATCAGTTCTATTACAAGTATTGTCGAAGACGGCCAAACAATTGATACTACTATTTTAAAACTTGATAAATATAACGGCATAATAAAAAAACCTACTAACTGGAAAGGCGCAGTTTTGGTTACTTATATTGCCGGTCTTGCTCAAGATACGGCAAGTGTGCCAAAAAATATTCAACTTGCCATTTGGCAATGGGTAAAGGATATTTTAAATCTTCAAGAAAATTGCAATATCAAAGGTGAAACTCTGGGCGATTATAGCGTCAGTTATTATGAAGAGCACTCAATTCCAAGCCAAGTTGCTATGCTTTTAGAAGGTTATAGAAGGATTGATTTATGAGTTTTAAAACACTTTTAAATAAAACCTGCACTTTAAAAAGTGCCGCTTATCAAACCACACAAAATAGTGGTGAGCAAAATATAACTTACACAGATTTTGCAACAAATGTTCCCTGCCGTTTAAGAACAAGGAATTTAAGCGAACGTCGCTACGGCAGCCCGGCTTACCAAAAAGCAAGCCACGCTCTTTATATAGTGGAAAGAGCCTTGCCCCAAAATGATTTCAGAGTCGTTATTGATGGCAAAAATTATACAGTTGTAGGCTCTTTATCACTTGGCGGGGAAGGGCGCTACCTTTGTTTATATTTGGAAAGGATTATTTAAAATGTTTAATTTTTCTCTTAATTCTTCTTTTGAAAATCTTGCCAAAACTTTACAGGAAAAATCTATTATTCTAAAAAAAACTCAAAAGCAAATTGCCCAAACTTTTGCCACTGAAATGAAGCAGGAAATAAAAAATATTTTGGATATTCCCGTATCAAAAAACGGTGCAAAAATTGTGCGCAGTTTACCACTTGAAGCACCGCGCAAAGAAAGCGGCAATTTACAAAACTCCGTCGATTCTTTAGTCTTGGAAAATCAGCATAATTTAACAGTAAAAGTTTTTTGCGCAGATAGCGCACCCTACGCTCTTTATTTAGAATACGGCACCGCAAAAACTTTACCTCGCCCTTTTATGCTACCGACTTTAAATAAATATGCCTTACTTCTAAAAGAGGAAATAAAAGAAATAGGAAAATTATTATGATTTTAAAAGATATTTATAATTATTTAACCGCAGACGAAGCCTTAAATTTAGTTTTATCAAGCACGCAAACAGACAGCAAAATTTATCCCAATTTTGCAAGAATATCTTCCCACACGCCGTATATTGTCTATCGCTCTACAAACCCCGGTGGAACAACAGATGAAGTTCTAAGCACAGAGCAAATAACTTTAACCATTACAGCAGATAGTTTTTTACAAATTACTCAAATAAGTTATCTTTTAACCGAACTGCTTGATTTAACAGATAATGAAATACCCTCCCGAGATTACAAAATTTATTACAGCAAAAAAATAGGGGGAAATGATTTCTTAGATGAACTCGGCCGCCATGTGCGCGCTATTAATTTTATTTTTAAATTTAAAAAAATATAGGAGAAAACAAAAATGTCCACACCAACAAATATCATTGTAGGTTTAAATGCTCAAAGCACTTTAAAAGCCGGCGCCTACGGCACTACTGAAGCAAACTCAACCGATTTAGGTTTTATTAAAGGAGGTATCACCCTTGAACATGAAGAAACTGCTTACGAAGTTAAAGTGGATCAATGTCTTGGTATTATTGATAAAATTACTACGGCGGAAAAATTAAAAATTAAATTTTCCCTTGCGGAAGCAACTTTAGCAAATATCGCTCTAGCCTTTGGCTATGACTCTAGTTCTGCCAGCACTTTTGAATTTGGCGATAAATCGGCCGAAACTTATAAAACCCTTTATATCAATGTTAAAGGTCCTAACGGCGCAAGCCGCAAATATACCTTTTGGAAATGCCGCCCTACCGGCAAAACAAGCCAAAGTTATAAACGCGACAGCGAAACTTTAGTAGAAGTAGAGTTTGATGTTTTATGTGATACTTCAAAAGAGTTAAATAAACGCTTTGGCAAAATAGAAGATATTACTTCCGCCTAGGCAAACCTAACAACACCGATGACAAAACCAGGTTCGGGGGTTCTTTATAAAACACCGCCCCCGAACCTATAAAAAATAATTTTTTAAGGAGAAAATAATGAACCCGCTTGAAGCACTCGTGCCCCAAACAAAAACTATAAAAATTATGGGGCGCGATATAGAAATAAAACCTATCAGTATAAAAAATGCCGTTTTGCTTGGCCGCATACTCGGCCAAATTTACGGTGAAATTAAAGATCTAAAAAATAATCAAAATATTCTTGCCAAGATTTTTGAAATTGCCGGCACCAATAAAACAAAAGAAATTTTAAATCTTCTGACAGATAATGCCTTTAAAGATATATCTTCCCCGGAAGATAAAATAACTTTACAGGAACTTAGTATTTTGACAAAAACTTTAAGTGAGGTTAATGATTTTGCCTTGATAATGACAAATTTTTCCCAGGCCCTGAAAGTAAAAAAGAATTAGACGCCCTTTTAGGTGCCATAAGTTTTTGTGCGTCTTTTTACGGCTATAAAACCGAATATATTTTGGCCCAAAACCTTTTTTGGTTAATTTGGGCTACACGCGGTGCTTTAAAACAAATGGGTTATAAAAAACAAAATACAAACCCCACCACCGCGCAACTTTCAAAAATAGGAATAAGCAAATGACAAATAGCGCAGGCTCTTTTTTTATAGAACTTTCCAGCATCTTTGACCCGCAGGGGTTTAAAGAGGCAGAGAAAGAAATCAATCAAAGTTCGCAAGAATTTAGCAAATATTATAATAATTTAAACAATCAAACAGATAAGTGGAGCAGTAATTTTATCTCGGGCGCAAACAAAATAAATGTTTTATCAAGCACCTCTTTAAACAGTTTTTTTGATATAACTTCCAAGAATTTCCTTAATCTTGAAAACTTGGCAGATGGGGTTTTCAAAAATATTTTATCTTCGTTTTTATCTATGGGCGCGCAAATGGCAACGCAAAGTTTCTTTGGCGCAATTTTCGGCGGGGGGACAAGTTTGTTTGGCGGCCTGCTCGGTTCAAGAAGAACAGGCGGACCTATAAACCAAACCGGCCCTTATCTTTTACACGAGGGGGAATATGTCCTTTCTCCCGAAGCCGCCAAAACCCAAGAAAACCCTTTAAATATCACTATAAATACTCCTATAACAATAAATGCGCAAACCTCTTCCGGCGCAAATGCAAAAGAACTTTGCGAGCAAATTGCCCAAGCCGCGCGTAAAGGCGTTTCTTGGGCGGTAGAGCAAGCCAAAATCAGTTATAAAATCGGCAAACAAAAAGATAGGGAGGCAAGTTTATGATTTCTACTCCAATAACTTTATATTCCGCAAATTTAATTAACTCTGAAACACAGATAAGTGCTTCTTCAAACATTTTTCAAATCACTTTTAGCGAGGCAAAACAAATTGATGCTTTTTTAATAAAAAACACCGCACTCACAGAGGTTCAAATTGATTATAAAGCAACTGCCGAAGAAGAATCTTGGACCCAAGGGCCCTCTTTAACCCAAAGCCAAAAGCAAGATAAATTTTTTATTTTACCCGCGCAAATTACGGCGCAAATTATCCGCTTAACTTTTAATACCAGTGTTGATTTTGAAGATATTTCTATTGTCAAAAAACTTCTTAAACTTCAAAATATTTTAAGTTCTTACACGCTTGATAACACTTTTAAAGGCAGTTCTTATTATCTTGCCGATGGAAGTCTTGTCTGCTGGCAGGAATTTGTTAAAAAGAAATTAAATCTTAATCTTTCTAACATTTCGCAAACTATGCTAGAGCAAATAAAGACAATTTTAAAAAACAATACTTTTTTAACTTATGCCCTTTTTGGCGATTTTGACGGCTATTTTGTAAGCGAGTTTGCCTTAAAAGAACCGCCAAGTTTTCACTTAAACCGCCAAAACGCGCTATATACCTTAAACCTAACTTTGCTTGAGAGGTAAAAAATGAAACAAATTTCCACTTCTCTAACACAGGCCTTAAACAGCCAAACGCCAAAATATTATAAGAAAATTCTTCTATATAAACGCGTATGGAACAGCGAAACTTTGCAATATGATTTTGCTAGTGCTAGTGATATTTCAAAATATCTTGTGGAAATCAGCCCTGTAAAATGGAAACTTGATACAGAGGCCTACTCCACTTGGTCTTGCGCCAATACAAATCTTGTTTTAAATAATCTTGATAAAAAATTTACACCCGGCGCGCAAAACTCTTTTTTTGCCGAAGAAGAAAATTTTTTTGGCTCTAAGGTGGAAGTTTTTGGCGGAGCAAGCACTAGCCAAGGTAAAGAAGATCTTTTGCTTTTCCGCGGTTTTATTTTATCTTGCGCGCAGGAATATCCCGAAGATAAAACAATCTCTATTACACTTAAAGGCGAGCTTGAAAAACTTTCTTCTTTTTCAGCGGAGCAAATTTCAAACACCGCTATAAATGAACTGCTAGGCCAAGATGAAGGCCAAGAGTTTTACACAATCAATTCCGGCGTCGGAGTAATTTTGGAAGTTAAACAAGGCGCAACCCTAGAAGATGCAACAATTCTGCAGCCAAGTTTAGATTATAAAATTTCCTCTTTAAACGATATAAACCAAGGTGCAAAAATCAAATTAACCAATGCTCTGACGACGGGGCAAAGTTTGTGGATTTCTTATATTTATTGGTGGCAAAATAAGTCGCTATCTTGGCTTGCCGGGCAAATTGCAGAGACAGCAAACAGCCAAAACAGCGATATTGATGATGTTTCCTTTGACCACGCTATCACAAACACTTTTGCCCAGCCCACCTTTGCCCCATTTGAAGAAGGCACTTTGGGAAATGTGGAAATATCTTCAAGCACCTTACAACTTGAAAATAATTTTCTAAAAAATGCCGAGTTCTCTTGGACCACTCTTGAAAAACCGAGCAATGTTTCCTTTACTTTCACGCAAAACAGCGCGTTTTTATCAAGCGGTTTATTATCTTCTCCGGCGGCTGCTTATACGCCCAGCCAACAGGCCTACGGCACTTGGCAAATTGACGCAAATTGCAATTGGACGGACAACCCCAATCAATTAAACTTTTTTATTTCTTCTTCTAATGATTACCGCAACACTAGCGGCTACTGCCTTACTCATTTTAAATACGGCAATAATATGATTTGCGCTCTTTATAGGGTTGATAACGGCTCTCTTGTTTTGCTCCGCGCGGGAACTTATGCGCTCGGTTCGCACATAACAAAAATGAAATACCGCCTTTCCCGCGACGGAAACGGCAATTTCTATCTTTGGATAAAAGCGCTTGAACCCAGCACAAGCGATTGGCAATATCTTGGCCTTTTGGCAACGGATAATACTTACAGCCAAAGCAGTTATCTCGTTTTAAAAATGCAAAATAATGGCTATCAGGGTATCAGCAATATTTGCTTAAGCCCGCTATGCGCCACAGGCACAGGCGAAACTAGCCCAAAGGGCAATTATTTAAGCCCTGTTATAGACGGCGGGGAATATCTTATAAATTGGGATATTTTTAGCGTAAATCAAACTTTAAATCTAGGTTCTGCCAAAACTTTTTGGCGTGCAAAAGATACGCTTGAAGATACTTGGACTGAGTGGACAGAAATTACAAGTAGCCAAACACCCGCCACGCAAAAACGCTATCTTCAGTTAAAATGGAGCGCAACAAGCAACGCTGAGCAAACCTCAAGCCCTGTCTTAAATAATTGGTCTTTGGTTTATTATACAAACAGCGTTAATATTGCGCTTGTTAACACTTATCAAAAAAACTGCCTTGAAATTATGCAGGACCTTGCGCTACTCAGCGGTTTTATTATCGGCTATAAAACAGACGGCACTTTTTTGTTTAAAAAGCGCACTTACCCGCAGGCAAGTTTAACTCTTACAAAGGGGGAAATTATAAATATTGAATATCAAAACAGCGGTATAGATAAACTTTTTAACCGCGTGTGCGTGAACTTTGGCACTTATCAGGAAGTTAAAGATAATAGTTTAGAAGATTCCACCCGCCCAAATTTAATTGATAAATACGGCCTAAAAGAGTTAAAAATTTCCGCCGGAACGCTTTTACCGCCCGAAAACGCAAACCTTGCTTTGGCGGCCGCAAGCGCAATTTACGGGCAAGTCTGCCAAGTAAAAAAACGCGCGGTTATAAACGCCAAATTTCTGCCTCAAATAGAACTAGGCGATACTCTTTTAATAGATTATGCAAATTATCTTGAAACGGAAATGTCCGTTGAAGGCCTTGAATTTGACCTTGAAAATTGGACTCTCCGCCTTGATTTAAAGGAAATTTAAAAATGCTAATACAAAACTTAACCAAACCGCAGGAAATAACTTTATTTAGTTCGCTTTTAAGAAATTTAGTTTTTATTATCAGCGCACTTGTAGCATTTTCCCTGTGGCTTTCAAGCACAATTTCAACGCCCAAACGGCTTGATAAACTTGAAGAACAAATTATTTTAATAAACACCAAACAAAATATTTTGGAAAATAAAACAACTTTAATTTATTCCGAAGTAAAGGAAACAAAAACCTTGCTTTTGGAAAAATTAAAAAAATGACGGAGAAATAAAAATGTTAGATACAATATTAAAATTTCTAATGCCGGCAAAACTAAAAAATATCTTGCTAAAAATAAGGGAGTTTTTACGCGGTAAAAAGACATATATCGCTGCCCTTATTTTGCTTTTACAAGCCCTGCTCGGTTATTTAGACCAAGCGGTATCTTTAAATAATTTTGCCGATTTGGCAACTTTTTTGCAAAATTTGCCGACTAACGAGGCAACCAGTCTTTTAGTAGAAGCCCTTGCCCTTTTTGGCTTGCGCGCTTCTATTAAGAAATAGCAAAAGAAATAAGAAAGACAAAGGAACAAAAAAAGAAAAAAAAGCCAATACGACATAAAAAGAAATTAAGAAAAGGAACAAAAAAAGAAAAAGGAAACTGCCATTTCCTTTCTCCTTGCCAAAACACCCGCTCTTTTGTATTTAAAGAGCGGGTGTTTTATTCCTAATGTTTTTAAGCTGGAATATCATCAAATCTTTTATAGTTCCTATTTTATATCCTTTGTATCAATATCCGTTTAGTTGCTTTTCTACCCACATATAACATCTTAATTCTTCAAAACGGCGTGCTGTTTTTGCACCAATAATAGGGTCAAGATAATATCCTCTCTGAGCTTGGGTAATAATTCTATATAATGACGGGCATTCTTTATCTTGTAATTTGATTAGCTTTCTTAGTTCTCTTTCTTCTTCAGCTTTAGCTTCTTCATCTTGGGCAATTAGTTCATTAATCTTCTTTTGATTTATAGAGATAATATTATTAATAACTATTTCATCAACAATTTTATTATTTTCATCCAATACAACACATGCATTTTTATCACAAGAAACTTTCATTTTTGTAGGAGCAACATTAAATTTAAAATCAAGAACTCCAATCTCTTTAAGATTCTGTAATCTTGCTATGTCTGACAGATAGACATAAGCGATATCATTACCTTGATATTCTTTGACACAACAATCTTTAAAATCACCTAAAATAGAATTATCAACTATTATCGACAATATTGTAAGAGGAAATAACAAAACCGAAAATGATATCATACCTATACATGGCCCTGCTCCTGCATCATTGTAAGCCATATCTATAGTTAAATAATTCTTATCTAAAGAACAATTTTTACATTTAATTTTATATAGATCTGATAAATTTATTTTTGAATATGCGTCAATTTTATTAATTTGTCCGATATCGCCAATAGTTTCTGTATATTTTACAGGTATTTTGATTTGAGTATGATTTGCATCTTTTAGTACCATTTTTACATTGGGACTATGCCCTTTTTTATCTAATCTATATACTTCTCCATTATTATTTATGGTTTTATATGGACCAGTTATACTTTTTTGTTGAAGGCCTTTTATTCCGCCACAACCAGATAAAATACTCATACATAAACATATACTAATAATCTTTTTCATTTTGTCTTTCTCCTTTATTTTTAAAATTTTTTCACTAAATTTCTTCTACTTTATAAAACAAATTAGGATGTTTTATCAGTTGCTTTTTTGCATATTTATTATTGGTAGTTATAAACACAATAATCTTTTTATATGCCTTTAATTTTTTTAATTTTTTGATATCTTCCTCAAACCTCGCTTTATCTGTTAAGTTATTTCTATTACACTTCACGCCGTCCCTTTCAATAAGCACATTTTTTAATTTATATTTAGTCTCAATATAGCATTGTCTATTATTTTTAGAAACAACAATATCAATACGCTTGCCTAAAACCTTTTTTTCTATTTCTATCTCATAATTGTTGCCCAATTCTTTAGCAAGTTTTGTGGCTAAATAAATTTGCAATTCACTTTCACAAAAAAATAAGGTCTGTATGTTTTTCACAACATTTTCTATTCTCATTTTAATATTTGTCATTTTCAACTCCTCCTCATTTTTATACTTTTTACACAACAAAAAGGCGACTGCTATTTGAGTGATTCGAAACTCCCAAATAACAGCCGCCTACCTGTTTGATTAAAAATCAAGCACAGGATTACTCGCCATAAAAAATGGGTAATTAGTCCATTTTCTATAGCAATAGCGACATTTTTGGTTTCGAATCACTTTTACTTTTGTAAAAGAGCGGGCTTCAAGCCCACCAAAAAAGTACTAATTGTAATCAAGCCACATTTAAGGCTTACAAAACAGCAAATCTCCTTTATTGGAAATAAACATGTCCCAATAATTTTATTATAGCAAAAAATATTTTTAGATTTTATTTAGACAAGCAGAGCATATTATTTTGCGAGTGTTTTGCGTTTAGAGAAGGCTTGCCGAGCAAAATATATAAAGGCAAAGTATTTTTGAGGAAATTTTAATTAGTTTTTCCTAAGGAAAAACGCTTTTTCAAATGAGGTATACCCAGAGCGGCTGGCAAGCCCGTGTATCCGAAATTTGAAAAAAATTAAAATTTACCAAAAAGACGAAGCCATTCTTACAACACAATATTAAGTAAAGAGCAAACAATTAAAGATACAGATAAAGTTATCGCAAGGATTCTTAAAGTGTCTTTCCATTTGGCTTCTTTTAGCATAACAAAGAAAGAGGCCACACACGGCAAATACATTGACATAAAGATACTTGCAATAACAAGTTGCTTGGCCGTCAAATTAAACGGCTCTAAAAGAGCAATAGAAACATCTTTCCTTAAAACACCTAAAATTACCACAGAAGATGTATCTTGCGGAAGGCCGAGCATAAAAGTCGTCGGAAAAGCAAAAACACGCCCGATAAAATCAACAAGCCCAATCATCTGTGCCACACTTATAATAACCATACCGGCCAAAATCAAAGGCACGGCCTCAAAAAGATATTCTTTTGTGCGTTGCCAAATTTTGCGCCCAAGCACGCTTGCTTTAGGCCATTGCCAAGAGGGCACTTCCATAAAAATATCTGCACTATCGCCGGGCAAAATTTTGTTTAAAATAGTGCCTGTTAAGGCAGCAACAACAAACATAATACCGAAAGTCAAAATAAGATATTTTATACCAAAAGGCGCAATTAAACTAAACATCATAGCACTTTGCGATATACAAGGCGCCATCATAAAAATAAGGGCCATAGCAATAATTTTTTGGCGTCTGGTTTCAAGGCGTCCGGCGGCAAGGAGTGCCGGCACTTTGCAGCCAAGCCCAAGCATTATAGGTATTGCGCTATAACCGTGCAAGCCAAGTTTGTGTAAAAACCTATCAAGCAAGATAGCAAGTCTTGGCAAATAGCCAAGTTCGCCAAGAAACTCCAAAATAGCATAGAACAAAACGACATAAGGCATAACATCAATAAAAGGTATTTTAAGCCCTTCTGTCAAAAGCCCAAAACCCTCTGCCTCAGGAGTGGAAACACCTATTAAAAAATCCCACAAAAAAGTGCCTTTACAAAAACTAAAAACATTTTGAATAAAGGGCAAATAATAACTTTCGTAAAGATTGCTTAAAAAATCAATTATACGCTCGCCAAGGAAAAGCACCATACAAAAAGAACTAATCAAGATAACAAGCGCAATTAAAATGCCAAAAAAGGGCGTTGTGGCGGCTTCTTCAATTTTTTCTAAAACGGAAGGGTGGCGGTGCTTTATTGTTTGCGCTTTTTTGCTGATTTCGCCGATTAACTTCCACTTTTCTTCCTGCTTTTGCGGTAAGGCGGGGGGATTTGTTTCTATTTTACCCTGCACCATTTTATCAATTAAAACGGAAAGTTTTTTAAGCCCGTCGCCATTTAAGCCGTTTGTTATAACAACCGGCACGCCGAGCATCTTGGAAAGAACTTTTTTATCAATATCAATACCTTTTTTTTGCGCGATATCAAATTTATTTAAAATAAGTATCGTCGGCTTGCCAAGCGAAATTACATCCATAGCAAAAAGCAAATTTCTTTCAAGATGTTGCGCATCTAAAACATATAAGGCAATATCAAAAGGTTTCTTTTTAATTAACTCACAGGCCTCTTTAGAGATATTATCTTCATAATCAAGGCTATAAGTGCCCGGAGTGTCAAAGACATTATAGGAAGTGTTATTTATAACCATTTCGCCTTTTAAAAACGATATTGTTGTGCCGGGGTAATTTGAGGCAGCCGTCTTAACCCCTGTTATGCGCGAAAACAGACTGCTTTTGCCCACATTTGGATTGCCTAGCATAAAAATAGTTTTGGAGTAGGCTTTTATTAAAATATATTTGGCAAAATCTCTGCCTAGTGCAAGTTCAATATCGCCCGCTTTAATAAAAACTGGCGTGCTTGAGTTTTTGCGCACCACATGGCAACCGATGTGCAGGCCAATATCTTCCATCTTTTTAATAAGGTTTTTATCTTTTGTATCAAAGGCAACAATATGGCCTTCTTGACCTTTTTTAAGTTGGGTTAATTTTTTTAAATTTTCTTCCATAAATTATCTCTTCTCAAAGCACTTATAATGTAAGTTATATCTAACTAAATATTTATAAAATATCTCTAAAACTTATTAAGTTTGTAAGTCTATACTAACAATTATACCATAAAAAAGCCCCTTTGTCTAAAATTAAGACGAGGGGGCTTTTAAAATTATTTTCTTGCGCCGAACTTAGCGGAATTACCGTTCTTTACAGAAGTAGTTTTAGTTGTGGTTGTTTTTGTGTAAGTGGTTGTTTTTACTTCTGAAGAAACCTTTGCCGGTTTTGCAGTCTTGACAGGCTTCGTTGTTTTGGCCGGAGTTTCCACTTGGGCAAGTTGTTGTTGTTCAGATTCAACAATTTGTTTTCTTAAGGCAACAAGTCTTGCCAAAGCCTGACGGGTTTGCTCGATTTTAGCGTCAATTTCAGCAAGCGTTGGATTATACGGCATTTCTTCAGAAGAAGTTTCCAAAATGATAGTTTCTTCTTCCAAATTTCCTTGTGGTTGGGCAGACGATTCGTGTTCCAAAACAGCATTGCCGTTTATATTTTCTTCAGTCAAATCACCTTCGTTCATAGTAGGTTTTTTAACGGTCGTCACAGGATTAAGAATAATTGCAGCATCAAGTTGGTGATTATTAAAAGCATGGTCTAAAGCGGTCAATTCCTTTTCATCTAACATATTAGGATCTGCACCGTATTCCAAAAGCACTTGCACATTATCTGCTCTGCCGGCAGCGGCAGCAGCCATAAGCGGTGTTAAATTATATTTGCTCGTTAAATTAACTCTTGCACCCCTATCTAAAAGCAAGATTAAACTTTCCGGCGTAAGATATTGTGCTGCAAAATAAAGGGGGGTAAAACCTTCGTCATTTTTTTCGTTGGGATTTACCTGTGCATACATCAATAATTTCACGCGGGATTCATCCTTAAGTTTGATTGCCTGTATCAAAGAAGTATCATATAAGTAGGTATATTTTTGTGTTGATTTTGAAGATAATTTACCGCTTTTCTCAGAAGTGCCGTAAGGCTCTGTTATTTTATACTCCTGCGCTAAAGCAGTCAAAACAAAGCAACTTGTAAAACAAAATAAGACAAATATTTTTTTCATAACTCATCTCCTTAAGTGACTACATTTACATTATACATTAGAAAAAGGGGCTTGACAATTGCTTTTATTTTAAATATAGTTAAATATATTTATCCCCGCGGACATCTTCGATTTTACCCCCCGAAGATATCCGACCAGGGCCAGGCCTAAAACCTGGCCCTGATATGTGGATAAAAGAAGAAAACGGCATATCCGTTTTTTATTTTTTTAAGGAAGGATTATTAAAATGGTTATTAAGAAAAAGGCAAAAGGTCCGGAACTTACAGCAAAAGAAATTAAACAAATTGAAGCCTGGCTGCTTGCAGAACGCGAAAAAATTCAAAAAGGTATTTTAGCCAAAAAAGAAAATGAAATGCCGGAAGCCGAAGTCGGTGATGAAATTGATAATGCCACCCAAAGTTTAGATAAGGAAGTTTTATTTGAACTTAACAGTAGCGCACATGCAAATTTGGACCAAATAGAATCTGCCTTACGCCGTATTTCAAAAGGTATCTACGGTATTTGCGAATCTTGCCGCCAACCGATACCTAAAAAAAGAATATTGGCAATTCCCTTTGCAAGATATTGTATTAACTGCCAATCTTCTAACGAAAAAATTAAATAAAAAATATCAAAGTTTAACTATAAAAAAGCACCTGTATTTTTACTAGTGCTTTTTTATTTCTTTTTTAAAATTTTCTACTTTTAAATTATTGCTTATCAGTATTATTTTGTTCTTCAAGTACAGATTCTGATTGCTGTTCTTCAGTAGAAGTTTCTTCTTCGGAAGAATTTTCTTCCTCTTTTGAAGAAGAGAATAATTTACCCCAAGTGCTTTTTAACATATTTGAAACGGGGTTGTTCACAACAGTATCGCCCACCAAAGCACTCACGCTTGATAAAACACTCAAAGAGCCTTTAGGTTCTTCTACAGTGCCTTTAATATCAATATTTAAGGGCATAATGCCGTCTTCGGTATGTTTGCCGGGCGCGCTATCAACATTTAATTTAATTTTGCGGTCGTTAAAATTGATATCACCATTAACTCTGAAGGAAAATAAATCCGACACAAAAGAGCATTTCTTCATAGTGGCAAGGCCATCGTTAAAATCTACAATAGTATCAAAGGAATCAAAATCCATTTTTCCGTTAATTTCCTGATGCTGCGGAATATCTTCTTCCGTTTCTTTTTTGCCGGATAGAACCTTGCCCATACCGTTAAGCAAATCAAGAACATTTAGGGTATTTATAACTTTGCTGACAATGCCAAGACTCATAAACATAACTTTTGTTACTGCATTGGCATTTGAAATAGTATAAACATCTTTAATTTGACCATCTTTAATTGAAAGATTAAAAGTGCCGTGCGTATCATCCATTTGCGGTGTAATATTCTTTGCTTTTGCTTTAAAAACAAGGTTATTACCTCTAATATAAGGAACATCCATTTTACCAATTGCAATATTTGCATTTACATTTAAGGGAACAAAAGAAGATTTTTCTTCTGTCTGATTTTTTTGTTCTTCGGCGGGGGGATTTTCATCCTGCGCTACTTGGGCGGAATTATTTATTTCATTTTCTTCCTTTTTTGAACTGTTAATAAGATAAAGTTTATCTGCCTTAAAATCAAGAAAAAGATCTGCGAAATCTTTCTTTTTTAAATAACTTGCCTGCATAGCAAAAGGATTGTTATTTAAAAGGCCTTCAAAAGAATTAATTTTTATATCGTCGATACTGTCAATTTTCGCAGAAGCATTAATATCTTCAAAAGTTCCGGCTGTATCCATAAAAAAGCCGATATCTTTTAAATCCAATTTTCCAGTTAAACCAAAAGGCAAAGAAAAGTCGAAATCAGCAAGAATTTGCCCTTTAGGCTTATATTGGGCAATTAAAGGGGAGTGATTTTCAACACTATCCAAAACACTGTTTAAAACGATTTTCCCTTTTGCCGCAAGTTCTTTATCAAAAAGGAAATGTCCTTTAAAATCAAGTTTCGTGTCGGCAATTTGTAAAATTAAATTTTGTATATCTAATTTAGAATCTTTATTCTGATAAGATAAAGCCCCTTTAGCAGTAGTTAAAGGCAAAGTAAAAGCGGGTGTTTTGCCAAAAGCAAGCAAAGTTTCATTTGAAAAATTTTTTAATTTCATATCAAATTTGACAGAAGGATTTTCAAAGTTTTTTATGTTTACAATAGCCTCAAATACTGCTTGATTATAACTCAACATAAGATTTTTTAAATCTACCGAAGCCTGATCTAAATTTAATTTTTCCAAATTACTTTTTGCCGACAATGCAAAATGTGCGCCTTCAAAAATAAAGCCTTTTTGCTCTAAATAAGGATCAAAGGATAAATTAAGATTAAAAGGTTTATCATAAGAAAAATTATTTAAGGAAAGATTTAAATTTCTTATATTGGCCTTCATATTATCTTTTAAATCCAAATAGAATATTTTTGCATCAATTAAATTAAATTTCTTAATTTTCAAATCAAGCATTGGGGAACTTGCTTCTTTTTGTTCTTCCTGTAAATTTTTAGTTTCCTCTTCTGAAGATATGAGGGGGGTAAAATTATAAGTATCATCCTGATAACGGATAATTTGGAAAACAGGTTTATAAATATAAATATCTTTTAAAGAAATTTGGCCTATCAATAATTTAAAGAGATTTAACTTAATTTTTAAATCTTTACAAGCAAACAAATTACCTTTTTGGGTATCTAAAGTAATAGCATCAAGTTCAATACCGAAGAGCCCGGCTGAAATATCACCCGCTTGTATATCTGCTCCCACGACGGAGGATATTTTAGTTAAAACTTTTGCTTTTACGGATGGTAAAGGCAAAATATAACGCAAAGAAAATTCCGTTAATAAAAGAAGGAAGCCTAAAAAGATTAATACATAGGCACAAATTTTTGTAATTTTTCTTAATTTCTTCATATATAAATTATATAAAAAAAGACCGCCTTCTAAAAAGGCGGCCTTTTTAAATCAAATAATTATTTCTTATTTAATTTTGAATTCAACGCGGCGGTTTGTAGCGCGTCCTTCTTTTGTAGAGTTATCTGCAACAGGTCTTGCTTCACCATGTCCGGTATAGGAAACGGATTTAATATTAAGACCTTGAGCATTCATATAATCATAAACGGCTTTTGCTCTTTTTTCAGATAAATCCTTATTGAATTCATCAGAACCTGAGGCATCTGTATGACCTTCAATAACTAAACTTCTGTTAGGAATTTTATTAAGAAGTTCAACTGCTTTATTTAAAGTTTGTTTTGCTTCTTTTGATAAGGAAGATTTACCATATTCAAAAAGAATATCGTTCTTTAAGGTTACGGCAATTTCATCTTCAGTTTGTTTTACTGCACCAATAGCGGCTAAGGCAGCAGCATCTCTTTCTTGTTGTGCTTTTCTAGCAGCGGCTTCGGCTTCTCTTTGTGCTTTTAAAGCAGCGGCTCTTCTTTGAGCAGCGAGTCTTTCTTGTTCGGCTCTTAAAGCGGCTTCTTCGGCGGCTTTTTTGGCTTCACATTTTTTGTCGCAATAATTTACTAATTTACCTTCGACACAATCTTTACCATAGAAGCATTTTTGCACATAGGCATTTGCACCTAAGGATAAAGAGAATAAGACTGTTACAGCGATAAGTTTCTTCATACTCACTCCTTTTCTTAAATAAATAATCTTATACCAATATTTTAGCAAAAATAATATCAATTTTGCACACATATTTTGGTAAAATTAAAATAAGATGAAAATACACAAATTGACAAGCCTTGCTACTGCGGAAAGTTGCACCGGAGGGGAAATAGCAAGAAAAATTGTTTCTAAAAGCGGAGCTTCCGCCTATTTTAAAGGGGGAGTTGTCTCCTATTCAAATGAGGCAAAAGAACATATTTTGGGAGTTAATTCCGCCCTGTTAAAAAAGTATGGTGCGGTCAGCCGCCAAGTTGTTTTGGCTATGGCTCTTGGCGCAAGCAAGATTTTTAAGGCAGATTATGCCGTTTCCACTTCCGGCATAGCGGGCCCTTTGGGGGGAACACCTAAAAAACCCGTCGGCCTTGTTTGGATAGGTATAAAAACGCCCCAAAAATTGACGGCAAAAAAATTTATTTTTAAAGGAACACGCTCACAAATTATAAAACAAGCAACCGATACTGCTTTAAAATTATTAGAGGAAATTTCTTAAACACTACTAGCAAAGTATTTTAAATTTTGCTAAAATAGTATTATCCTAAGATTTTAGGGGCTGATAGCTCAACTGGTTAGAGCGTCCGCCTTACACGCGGAAGGTTGAAGGTTCGAGTCCTTTTCGGCCCAAGATTTAAAACCCACCATTTTTGGTGGGTTTTTAAATTTTCCGAAAGAAAGCCAACTGCTTGGCTTTCGTAAGGACGAGAAAGGCGGAGCGTTATGTGAGTTTTTGCGAAGCAAAAGGCGAACATCGCGAGCCCGGCCCTGTAGCATTTTCCGTAAGGAAAATGACGAAAGGGCGAGTCCTTTTCGGCCCA
>JAZUQO010000021.1:0-50858 GCA_045605725.1 Elusimicrobiaceae bacterium | reverse complement strand
GTTTAAATTCTTCTGTAGCATCAAGTGCCACAGCCAGTTTTAAGAGTGATTTTAAAGATATTTCCGCCTGATTTTCAAATCTTTGTAAAGAACCAAGACTTACACCTGATTTTTTAGATAAAGCCGTTTGTGTTAAATTTAACTCAAGGCGTCTAGCCCGCACTCTTTTGGCAATATTTTTTGCCAGAGTGTGGGGGTTAAAATCTTCAATCAAATTAGCAACTAATATATTATTGTTTATATTATCTTTACCCATATAACATATAATATACTATTTGTTATATTTTGTCAAGGGGTAATATTTATCAAAAACTTACACACACCCATACAAAAAATCAACTAATTTAACCATAGCAAAAGTGTCTTGGCAACAATAGGCAAGTAAATCTTTACGCAGTTTTTGGGCTTCTTCCTTGGGCAGTTTATCAAAATATAGGAGCATAAAAGCACTCATAGCATCCCCACCGTTGCCAACGGGCATATCTTCATAAGTTAGTCCTGGGCAAACAACAGGCAAAACTTTTTTAATAGAAGCACTGCCCTTAAAATCAGGGTGGAAATAATATTTTGAAAATACTTCGCAAGTATCTTCTAATCTTTCACGAAGGGAAAGCAAAAAATTTCTATCTTTCTCAGATATATCTAAAGTCGCAAGTTTCTCTATTATATCCTTTTCATATCTGGCATTATGCGCAATTATAGAGCCTTTCGGGCCGATAAACTTCTTAATTGCCTCAATACAGGCATATCTGGGGTCCTCTTTGCCCTCAAACAAAAACTCTTTATGTTCTAAATCTCCGTGCGGTTCTTTTTGGATATGCAAGGAAAACTGAAAAGCAATATGCTCGTAAGGGTGGGTATTTTTAAAATAGGGAACAGCAAAATTTATCGTTTCAAAATCAAAATAATAAAGGGGGTATTTTAGATTATTCAGCCAAGCACTTATGGATTCTTTATTTATATAGGGTTTGCCTGTTTTAAACACTTCCACCCATTTACTTTGTGTTGCAGAAGTAAGATAGCCAGGCGGTATTTGCTTTGCGTCCAAAATACCTTCTTCCTGCAACATTTCTGCTTTCATACCTATACGGGGAATATTAAAAATAGAAATTTTTGGCATATCAGCCCAACAATAATCTTTAAAAGAACAGTTATCACAAGTCCCTTTTACTTTTAATACATTTTGCGGTTCTTGCTCCTTTGCTAAAACTGCCATCTTTTTTAAATTTTCTTCTATTTCCGAGTAAGGTTTTAATTTGTGGGTTAAATCTTCCAAAACAAAAAGTTCTTTTATATTTATTTCTTCGGTAGTTTTTATATATTTATTGTTTAAGTGCATCAAATAGCAAGCGTGTATTTTTAGCCCGCAATTATCCAAAACATATTTTTGAACGGATAAATCGTCATAATGACCATCTTCAACTTTTGTTCCGCTTTTTACTTCAATGATATTATAAGAGCCGTCTTTATTTTTCTCTAAAATATCAACAAAAACTATCAAATTATTATGCTTAAAAGCGGCTTCGTAAATATAATCGTGTTTTGGCAGTAATTCTTGTGTCTTTTTTAGGGCTTCTTGCGGGTTTTGCCAACCGTTTTCCACCAAAACGCCTTGGGGAAAGTATTT
This sequence comes from Elusimicrobiaceae bacterium, assembly GCA_045605725.1. Taxonomy (GTDB): domain Bacteria; phylum Elusimicrobiota; class Elusimicrobia; order Elusimicrobiales; family Elusimicrobiaceae; genus Proelusimicrobium. Next base: position 49,231 of record JAZUQO010000021.1, on the reverse strand, counting down.
ATAGGCATAAATACCCACTTCTTTGCCCTGGTCAAATAAGTGCTGGGCAAAATCGCTTGGAGCGGTCTGCTCGTTATATTTATTTTTGTATAGCCAAAATTGTTTTGGGCAATTTAAAAACTTGATATATTGTGATTTAGAAAACATAATGACTCCTTACAATTTCATTATACCTTAATTGGCTGTTTTACTGCCAGAACTGCCGCTTTGTAGGTTTCTAGGTTTTTAGTATCTAAATCAACAAAATAAACTGTTTCTAACTTAAAATTGTTTAATAGAAAGTTTTTTGTCGTTTGTAGGGCGATTTGGGCTGTATTTGTATTACTTTCAATACAGGGGAAAGCAATAGTTTTTGCGCCACTTGCAACGGCGAGTTGAAGGGCTTGTTTATAAGTATCTGCAAGTTTTTCTGTTTCATTTTTAGGGGGAAAAGTGATATGCAAAACTTGCTTTGCAAATAATTTATAACCTTTTGTTATTTGCGGATATTGATTTGTTAAATGTGCCAAAATTTGCCTTTCTTTTAAAAGTTCCGCCCCTGCTTTTTGGTGTATTCTTGTTTCAATATTTGTTTTTGGCAAATTTTCCTCAAAAATAGTAGGGCAAACAATCATATCTACGCTTAAAGTGCAAATATCTGCTTGTTCAATATATATTTTGCTCATAAAATCTCCTTTCCTAAATCATACAAAACTAGTGCGACAGCACCTTGTCTTACCAAAATAGTAAACTATTTATAAATCTTAACAAAGGAGAGTTTTTATGAAGAAAATTTATATGATTTTAGCCCTGTTATTTTGTGCTTTTGCCGTTGGTTACGGGGCAGCGGAACTGCAAATAAAAATGGAACAAACAAAGTCAATTACCCAATACATTGGTGCGCCGATAGCCCGCTACGACCTTGGCGACACCGAATGTTTTGTAGAAAACACCAGCCACAGTTTATTTTGTATAAGGAAATACTAATTATTTAGCAAAAAACAATCTCCGTTTAACTAAATAAACGGAGATTGTATAACAGTAATTCTACGATCTATAAACTAAAAAATATTTAATTTTTTTAAGATTCTTTCTTTTAGTTTATTTTCTCTATCTATAATATCTTTGTCTATCCAAGTATCATAATCAGCCAACTCATGATTTAATACTATATTGGATATTTTATTTCCTTTATTATAATATGATTGTTTTTTTATATCAAAAGCAAAGTTTTTTATTTCTTCATTTTTCTTTAATGACAAAATGGTTAAATTGCCTAATCTATGTAAAAATTGTTGATGTTTTTCCTTTGTTTCAAAACCTTTACACCAAACTGTTTTAGTGCCATCTTTTTCTACAATAGTTTGGGGCAAAATATGTTCTAGATGCAATTTGTTGTTTATTTCTATAAAAGGATGCTCTCCATTTTCCCATCTATCGTATTCTAACATTAAAAATAAAGGTTTAATCCATTTTGCATTATCTACAATACCTTCCAGGTTTTGTTTAAAAGTATCAGTTGTATGATATTTATCTAAGTTATTCTTGCAGATAGCTTTTATATTTTCTAAAGACTTATGTTCTTTTATTGCTTTCATAAGAGCAAAAGAGGTCTGTTTAATTCTGGTAAGAGTATTTCCCGCTATTAAATTTTGGAAATAATATGCCACTAATATATCTAGTAGTTCATTGAATTTAGGATAATTAACATATTTAGCAATAACTGCCATTGGCAAACAATAATTCCATCTAAAATATCGTAGTAAATATATTCTTGAATTATAGGCATCTATAATTTCTTTATATGTATTACTAAAATCTTTTATATTAGAAACTTCCTTTATAATATCTGAATCTTGGAATTTATCTATTAGTATTTTGTCATATCTTTGATGAGGGTTTTCTGTAATCATATAGAATGTATAGTAATTAAAAACTCTATCTAATAAGGTATTATCTTCATCTAATTTTTTAAAGATTTCATTCCAGACTTCATTAAAGCCATTTCTTTCTTCTTCATTTTTTAGTTTAGCCATCATTTGACTTTTTAAAATATCAGATGGTTTCAAAGCCAAGCCTCTATCATTAAGGACATTGAATATCTTCATAGCATTATCTAATTTTTCTACGGATATGACCACGAAATCTATCTTATTAAATAAGTATTTCACAAAAGCATTTATATCTATTTTATTAAATTCAGTTTCAGGATCATTTATAAAATCTTTTATAACTTTGGCATTTTCTTCATATTTATTTTTTGAAGTTTTTTTGTCCAAATCAAGATTTTTTAAAGTTTGATCAAAATCTACATATTGTCCATTAGGTGTTAGTCTTATACGCTCTCCATTGTCATATAAACCATATATGGAATCTTTTATTTGTTGCTTATTAGCCGTAGTTAATTTTTCTTCAAACATCTTTTGCAAAACAGCTAACAAAATAATAAATGTTGTAAGGCGTTGTTGTCCATCTATAATATCATATCTTAAATCGTTATTTTCTTTTACTAAAACTATTGAACCACAAAAATAATGATTTTCTTCATTATCAGAAAAACCTTCTAGTAAATCTGATAATAATGTATCAACTTGTTCTTTATTCCAAGAATAAGGTCTTTGATATACTGGTATATTGTAATAGTAATCATTTCCGCTTATGATATTGTTTAAGTTTTTAAAATCAAAACTCATATACTTTCTCCTTTTTTATAAAATTAAATCCCCATATTTTCATTATATCCTATTTTTCTTCTTCTTTTTTCTCGTTTTTCTTTTTCAAAACATCTTCTTTCATCTCGGCGTAAATATCTTTATGTTCGGGGTCTTTTTGGGCGGCTTTATCAATTTCATTTAAGGCCTTATCAAATAAGCCGGCATCAGCATAAATATAACTTGCAAATTGTGCGCTCCTTATTTGATTTCGGCAAGCAAAATAAAAAAAGGAAATAGCATTTTTATAATCTTTTCTTTGAAGAGAAAAAAAGGCAATATAGGTATAAACCTCATCATCTTTCTTATTATAATCAAGAGAATTTAAAAGATACAAAAGTGCGCTTTTTACATCTTTTCTGGCATAGCAAGCAAGGGCAGCATATTTATAGGCCCAAGTGTCTTTTGGCTCTCTTTTTATTATTCTTTTGCAATCATCCAAAACATCTTTATAACGTTGACCGACAAAATTTAAATGGATAATATCGCGCTCTGCCTGCTTCATTTGCCAATCTTTATACCATTTATTTCGGCCTTCATTTTCAAAAAGTTTGCTTACTTTGTTTGTCAATATAATTGTTTCATAAGGCAAATCTTTTATATTCTGGTCCGCTAGCCAGGCAGATAAAAATTGTTCTTCCGTTAGATTTGTGGGGGCAAGATTATATTCTTCCTTGGTGCGTTTTTCTTTACGCTTTTTTTGTTCTTTTTTGCCACTTTCTAAGGCAGGTTTTTGTATAGTGGAAACCATTTTAAAAGGTTTTTTAGCAAATTTTTGCATAGCAAGTAAAGTATCGGCAAAATTAAGGGCATTTTCCTTAGTAACTTGAAAGTGGGGCAAACTATAACCTTCTTGTAATCGGTAATTAGCGCCTTGCTCGGTGGGTTTAAAAATGGGCACACCAGCATCCTGTAAGATTTTTACATCACGCAAAAGTGTGCGCCTTGAAACCCCTAGTTCTTCGGATGCTTTATCTAAATTAAGTGCACCTTGGTCAAGCATAACCATAAGTTTCATCAGACGGACAAGGCCCTTTTCTTTATTTTCTTCGCCTTTAGTTTTGCTTTTCTTTAATTGTGAAAAATCTTTTTTCTGTTTCATAAATATCTCCTAAAATAACTTTTTCTTACCCCTATTTTAACAAATCTATCTAAATATTGCCCGCGGCCCGCGCATTATGCACGGACCGAGGGGAAAATCAACTCTATTATCTGCGATAGAGCGGACCGCCGCAAGAAGGGCATTTCATCCCAGCCGGCGGGAAAGTGAAAGTAAACATCTGACGACATTTGCTGCACTCATATTTTTGTTCTGCCATAAGTTTTTCTCCTATAAAGATTTCAGTTTTTTGCAAGTCTGCTTTTACTGATACTTATAGGATAATAAACAGGTCCGACAACATATTGTCCTGAAATATTTTATTTAAAAAACTTATATTCTTACTTGCGACAATATGTTGTCTTATGTTCTTTATAGAATATTTATATGGAGGGAAATAGTTATGAACATAAACTATATGGCGTGTACGAAATTTTATAAATGTTTCCACAATTTCTTAGGTTTTAAACATAAAGCCTTTGAAATACAAATTGCCGATACAGGCTGGTATTGGTGGGGATTTGAATTTAACCGCAGGCCCAAAACGGATCACGCCGGCTTTGATTTAGATATAAATATCTTAGGTATAGAATTTATGTTTGATTTTTATGACTACCGCCATTGGAATGATGCCGAAAACCGCTTTTATTTTGAGGAAGAACCGGAATTTTCTTGGATAGGATATAAAGGATATAGCGAGGCAGATTATTGGCGCGATATTGAAAAAACCGCAAAAATCCATAATTTAGACGAAGATTATTTATGCCGTTGCCAAGCGACTTTTATGGTAAGAAAAGAAGAAATAGAAGAATATAAAAAATTAGAGGAAGAATGGGCTAAAGAAGAAGAAAAGCCTTTTATTTTGGATAAAAATATTGCTTGGGAAAATATGGCAAAAGCCAAAGATTATAGAGGGCGCACCTGCAAACTTGAAAAACTTGAGGGTGATAAAGTAAAACTTATCGGAGTAAGGCGCACAAAAATTGTATCTATTGAAGATATTATTGATTGGCTTGATATTTACGATAAAAAAGGTAATCTTTTATCTAAGATGATAGAGCATCGGCTTCAATAACGGCGTTTTTTTCGGCGTCATAGTAAGATTTTTCTTCTTCGGTATCTTCGGTGGCGCGGCAAAGAGAAATAACATATTTTTTGTCTTTTCTTTGCCATATTCCAAGAATTGCAAGCGGCTCTAGCGCATAAGCAGAAAAACAAAAAAAGGAATCCATGACATAAAAATCCTTCAAAGTGTCATATTCTCTTGTAAAAATTTCTCTTTCAAAAGAAGTTTTGCCGACACAAACTATCTTTCCGCAGGCAGCAGGCGTGCCTGTTCGCAAATAAGTTGCGCTTGCGTGAGCAGGATTATTTTGCGTGCGCTCGTAAATTTGGTTTAGCAAGTCTATTAAACTATGGTTATAATGTTTCATTTTATCCCAAAACTCTCTTTCTTGCTCTTTAAGAAAACGATATTTTGCTTCCTGCTCGGGCATATTATTTAAAAATTTTGTATGTTCTTTGCCCGTTAATTTACCGTTGGCAACTAAACTATCATATAAAAAAGCCGTTTGCTCTATGCTGTTTTCCGCAAAAATATTTTTTTGTTTGTTTTCCTTAAATTCGGCAAATCTTTTATCTACTTTCTCAAGGGTTTTATCTGGTTCCTCGTAAAATCTATCTATGATTAGATTATTTTCATCTCTATCAATAATATCCAAAGCCCAAAGTGCTTGAATAAAGCGAAAATCGGGGTGTTCTTTTAAAAACTCCTCTAATTTACCTAAAATTTCTAAATTATATTTTTGTCTATCTATCATAATTTAACACCCAAACAAAGCGATATTTAACACTTTTCCGTCTTTATCAAATAAATCATACCAATAGGCAAATTCTTTTTTACCTAGCAGTATTTCCTTGCCATCTTTTATTAGATAAAGAGAGATTTTTCCATCTTTGTCCTTTTTATATTTGACAGGAAAGGGATTTGGATATTCATCACTAAATAAATATCTAGCCCAAACGACCTTATCCCACTCTATACCTTTTTCTATATAACTTTCAATACCGCCATAGGCATCGTGCAATTTATCAAATTTATTCCACACTTTGTGTATATTTTCAAACTCCATATTGAACCTCCGTATTGTGTGCTTTAGCAATATTTTAATGTCTTCTTATAAATATTTTATAAATTAGTCCAGACAGCATCTTGTCGCACTATTTAAAAGAAGTATTTTTAGGAAGTGTTTTTAATTTATTTTATTTTTTATTTTTTTCCAAAAATTCTTTTATTTTGTCGGGAGCTATGATCTTACGAAATTCTTCTGTATTAAATAAATCACTTTTTGCATTATTGCAGATATAGCACGCAAGGTCGCAATTTTCTACACTATATCCTTGTGTAGGGTCTTTTTTTTCAATTTCTAAGACAAAACCGCGATGCCTTTTATTATAACCGCTTTTGCGGTTTTCACAAAAATTTTTACAAGTAGCTTCGCTAACGCCGCAATAGCAACAAGTATTTTTATCTTCCCTTTTTATTCCTTTTAAAATAAAATAATAAAATCTAAGAAAATTTACCGGGTTATATTTGTTATCTATCTTGAATTCTGCTTTTTTGTTACCTTGATTTTTTATTTTTTGGATTAGTATCTTTATATTTTCGGTATCTTTATGGTCTTTGTAAAAATCACTGACTCGTTTATACTCCGCAGGGATACTTTCAGATTCTTTTTTACCTTCAATAATGTATTTATAGAGAAAAGAAATAGAAATATTCTTTTCTTTTAAAACTTTATTAAATTTCAGCTCAATAAAATCTTTAAATTCTGATTTTGTAAATGTATCTTCATTTTTAGTCATAATATCTCCTTTTTAACATTATAACTTATAAAAGATAATTTTTTGTTAAACAATGAACCGCACCGCCATACTTGGCAATTTTAGAGCAGTCAACTTTTATAATAGGTTTACTCGTACATAATTTTATTGTTTTAACAGCATTTTCATCTAAAGATAAATTAAATTGGGGAACAAAAACAGCTTTAGATGTTTCTAAAAAATTTACATAAAGCCCTTTTGCAGATACCCAATCTTTTCCATTATCTTTACACAAAAGATATACCAATTCATCTCTATAATTTATGATGTTTTTACTTTCACAATGCTCATATAGTTTTTTTAGGCCTTTTTGATTTAGCAGAGATTCCGTAGTAAATTTTCCATTTATAATTGTTCCATAAAGTTCTACTTTGCCTTCCATTAAAAAATCTCCTAAAAATTGTATATAACCGTCTATATGCCCTATTTTATCGTTTGGTTGTTTTGGCAGCCAAAGTATTTCTTCAACACCTAAAGCATTTTTCAATTCTTGCTCTACATAGTTTTTTTTACTAGGGTTTGACTTATGAAAAATACTCAATTTTTCTAAGCAAAACGCATATTTGCCATCTGGTGTAAGAATTATATTTCCGCCATCTATACGCACCTCGCACGCTTTTGCTTTGGAAAAGTAGGCAGATACTGCATTTCTTATTGCCTTAGTAAATTTTGCTGTATAATTAGCATATCTTGGGTCAAAAAACTGCTGGTATAACTCGCCTGTTTTTATATTCTGTATAGGCAAAAAATCACGCACCCAAATATCGGGCAGCTCCAAAGCGTGCACCTCGTGAAAATGTTTTAATTGAGCAGAAAAATTGTTATAAAAATCTCTATATCCGGGATAAATTTGTTCTACATACCAAGTTGGTTTTGTTATATAAATAATTTCTTTTGTCATAATTTTACCTCAAATATCACTTTCCCGTGCAAAAGCCAATAGAAACAGCTTTATCAATATCTTTTAAATTTTGTTCTTCTTGTAGCATTTTAACTAAAGTTTTAATATCTTTATCAAAGCCCATAATTTCGGCTTTATTTTTGATTAAAGTAAAATCAGCGGGGCTTAGACGATTCAAAGACGAAATATCTTCCTCTTTTACTTTCAAATTGAAAAAGTATTTGAAAGCAATTTGTATTTGTTCTTTAGTCAAAAAATCGTATTTAACTTTAAAAGTAAAACGGCGCAAACTTGCAGGATCCAGATCTTTCATTAAATTTGTTGTGCAAATAAAGGGATAAGGGTGGCTTTCCATCCAAGTAAGCATTTCGTTGACGGCGGTTTTTTCCCAAGAATAGCGGGCGTGGGTGCGATCCTGCAAAAAGGAATCAGCCTCGTCAAAAATAAGTAAAGATTTTTCTTCCTTTGCTTGAGCAAAAGCCATAGCGATATTTTGCTCCGTTCTGCCAACATAAGAACTAACTAAATCAGAAGCTCTCTTTTGGCAAAATTTTATATTAAGTGCATCTGCCAAATATCTTGCATAGGCAGATTTACCCGTGCCGGAAGCGCCGTATAAACACAAAGAAAAATTTAATTTATCTAAATTAACAAGTTGATTTTTCAGTTTTTCCAAATCTAAATCAGTATTAAGCAAACTTGGACAAAAATCTATTTTTATTTTCTTTTTCTCGGGCATTTTATAACCGTTATGTAATGCTTGCTGCATAATATCAATATGCTGTTTGACATCATTTATATCACCTTTAATCATTTTTGCCGCCTGCGTTGCACCGGCTATCATTGAAGGGGGGATAATATAATCTTTTGCCAAGGATAAAACTTGGTTATTTTTAGCCGCAATCTTATTTTGTTTAAGGTATTTATTCCAAATTTTCTCTCTTATTTCAACAGGCGGTGTTTTAAAATGTATCGCAAGCGTAAAACGGCGCACAAAAGCTCTATCCATATCTTCAATATTATTTGTTGTCCAAATTATAGGGCAGGGGTTTTCTTCAAGCAAGCGATTAAGTTGCACTTTATTACATCTGGTGTTTCCGTTTGAAAAAATATCTTCTGCCTCGTCAAAAAGCAAAAAACAACTCTTATTTTTATTGACTGCCCTTAAACTTCTGTAAAGGGCTTGAAGGCGGTAATTCTTTTCTTCTTCTCCGCGAGATCTTTCACCAACAGAATAAAAATCTTTTTGGCTTTGAGTTGCCAGCATTTTGGCAAATTCCGTTTTTCCGTTGCCGGGTTCTCCGTATAAAAGAATATTTATGCCTTTTGTGGTGGAATTTTTTAATATTTTAAGGGCAAAATCAGTTTCTTCTATATAATCAAAATCTTTTGGGTCTAAATTAGAAGATAGATTCTTACCTAGCACCATATTGAGAATATTTTTTTCTGTTTTTCTTTTTCCGCTGATTATATCAACTGCATAAGCACTGATTGCGCAATCATCGTATTGGGCTATTATTAAGCCTAAAGCAGATAATGTGGAACTTCTGCGCACTAGTTTAGTAATATTATTTTTAAAGCAAGCGTTTAGAGATTCACAAGTTAGTCTATGCCCGCAAATATGTTGTATAGAAGAAGCAAAATTTTCAAAAAGTTTATTTTTATATACCAAATGTAAAATAGATAAAATTTCTTTTTCTTCTTTTTTAAGAACAAAGGCTTTTGCCAAAGTTTCCAAGTTTTCTTCTTCAATAGTTTTTTTATTTTTATTATAAAGTTTTCCGTATTTAGTTAGACTTTTTTTAACTTGACAGAAAATATCTTCTCTGAAAGATTGGCTATCTTCATCTTCTTCTCTATCACGAAGGTCAAAAATATCACTTCTTTTTACCCATCTTTCTATTTCATAAGTATCACTTTCATCTATCTTATTTTTCACTATTTTGTTAATATAATATAGGGCTTTATAGTCTTGATTATTCATATTCTTTACCTCTCTTTTTAAGTTAAAATAATTGCTTGTAGCTTTGCGGTAAAAGATATTGTATAATTTAGGTGCGCCAACAACCTGTCGCACAATTTTATATAGGACGGATATATTTATGGAAAATAAAATTACAAGACTTTTATATATTTTAAACCGCTTGGATAAGGGGGAAATCAATTTACAAAAAATGGCAAAAGATATGGGCGTTTCCGTGCGTTCCGTGCAAAGATATATCAACACTATTGAAGGGGCCGATTTCCCTATACATAACCCACACCCCGGTATTTGGACTTTTGTGGACGGCTTTAAACTTTCCAAAATACAAATAACCACAAAAGAAGCCGGTGTTTTGGCCTTTTTATCTGATATTGCAAGTGCAATGGGTAATGATTTTTTAGTAGCTTATAAAGGGCTTTGCCGCAGAATTACAGCCCCGAGCCAAGATAATCCTTTTTTCTTAAAAATAACAAAAGGGCTTAATTTTGAGGATAATTCTTTAACTCAAACTTTGCGCCTAGCTATTAACAAAAAGCGCTGGCTTTTAGTTAATTATAAAAGCCAAACAAGCAAAGTCCAAAAGGAACACCTTGTTATGCCAATCAAAATTGCCTGGTATGAGGGCTTTTGGTATCTTATTTGCCTTGGCGAAAAAGACAAATTATTCAAATTCCGCCTAGACAGAATTATTAAAGCCGAAATCCAGAAAAAGACTTTTACTTTAGAAGATAATAAATATGCCCAACTTATGAAGCAAAGCGTAAATATCTTTTTTGAGGGGGAAAGGAATATTGAAGTCTCCTTAAAAGTAGCGGCAAAAGTGGCACATTATTTTAAACAGAAAAATTATTTCCCAGAGCAAAAGATAGTTAGGGAAGAAAAATCCGGCGACCTTATCATTTCCTCAAAAGTAAGCAAAGCCGAAGAAATTTTAATGATAATTTTTCATTGGATACCTTATATCAAGGTTTTAAGCCCCAAAGAGATAAAAGAGGCCGTAAAAACCAAAGTTGAAGCCTACTTAAAGGAAATTTAAAGAATTCCCTGTTTTTCCCTGTTACTATAGGTAGGGAATTTGGAGTTTTTTAGTAATATTTTCTCAGAAGGGGGAAGAATTCTTGCTGCATATCTAAAATCATGGTCGTAAGCAATAAAAAAACTATAAAAACCCTGTTTTTGCCTGTTAAATGCCTGTTATTCAGGGAAATGTCACACCTAAAAAACACCCGTTCTAAGAACCTAAACGCCATCAAAAATTACTGCCACAAGAGATATTTTATCAATGGGGGTATTTCTGCTTAAATCTACGGATTTATTTTGCGATTTATGCAAGATAACCCCTAAAACAATAATAATTAGTGCAAAAATTGCAGTTGCAATAATAGCTCTTTTTCTGTTAAATAAATTTTTCATAAAATATTCTCCTAATATTATTAGTATATTAAACCTTTAAGTCATTTAAAAATACTCTACAAATATAGTCTATTTGCTAACACTTTTAGTTTTATATATAATGACTTTAGACTTATTTTTAGTTTATATTAATAAAATTAGGATAGTTATGAAACACAATAAAAAAGGTTTTACTTTACTAGAAATACTAGTAGTAGTTCTTATCGTAGGCATTTTAGCTGCAGTTGCCTTTCCTTTTTACCAAAAAACAGTATATAGAAATCGTTATAGCACATTAATTCCTGTTACAAAATCTGTAGCAAGTGCTAATGAAATCAATTATTTAAGAAAGACTTCTTATGCCGGAACTATGCAGGATCTTGATGTTACCGTAAGTAATAATATAGAAGGATTAAATATTTTTTTAGGTAATACAGAAGATGCAAGTTATGTTCTAACCAGCAGAACGGATTTACCAGGTAATACTTATATTATTTATCAAAAAAACAGTTCCAATTTTCCAAATGAAATTCATTGTGAAGCTGACCCTAATAATGAACGCGCTGTTTGGTTATGTGCGCAAGAATTAGGCGGAACACCGGTATCAGGCAGTATAACACCCAATTATAACACTTATGTATTGCTAGGATCAGGTAATGGATCCATGCAAACAACACCACGCGTTGACTTATCAAATATTAAGTGTGAAGATAGCGAAACTACCGGTCAAAGATCTTGTCAAATAACACATAGCGATGCTCATAGTATAACAAAAAAGACCTGCAATAATAAGAAAAATGAAAACACTTGCACCTACACAACTTATACCGATGACGGAGCCCAAAGAATTTGCTATGGAAATAAAGCGGTTTCTCAAGACGGGGAATGTATACCGGAGAGTAATGGTAAATATGGGACCAATTATGACGCTGATGGAAACTATACCCAACTTTTATGCAATAATTACACTTCCGGCAGCGGTTGTTATGCTTTAAGGGAAGAAGGTTATGATGCCGATGGCACACACATCTCTACCAAAAACCGCTACTGCGTTCAATGGGATTCCATTGGCAAATGTATTGCTTATAAAAGTGGAACAGATAATACTTTTACTTATAATTCTAATAACAAAGAAACTTCTCACGTTGTGGTTAATTGTTCTACCTATGATTCAAACAATAATTGCACAAAATACTCATCAGGAAGAGCAAGTTATAGATCTTATGACGAAAATGGCACAACCATAACCTCTAAGACAGATATTACCTGTAATAGTTATACAGGCACAACTTGTAATGGTTGGACCATAAAAGTAACACCCTATGAAAATGGTAAAGAAAACACTTCCGGCGTGACAACAGTTAGTAACAATTGTATAAATGTTAATATGACAACCGGACAATGCTTAGATTAAGTTAGTTCATATAATAGTATTAAAAACCCGCCTTTTATTCGGCGGGTTTTTTATGATAAAAAATTAATTTTTTTGCTTAAAAGTTTGTATAATAAGGTATAAAGAATCGGGAGGATTTTATGCTTGAAGAACAAACAGAGGAAATTGTCTCTGCTTCTCTTTTTGAAAGAGTTGTTGCCTTTATTATTGATATAGCACTCTTTAATGTCTTTTTAATAGTAGTAGCCCTTACCATTATAAAAATAGGTTTAATAAACACGCAAAACAGTTTGAATATTTTTATTTCCTGTTCTTATTTTATACTCTTTCTTTATTTTGTCTTCTTTACAGTGAAAGGCAAAACTTTAGGCAAAATGTTGGTTGGTATAGAAGTTATAAATAAGGATGGTGAAAATAATTTAACATTAAAACAAAGTCTTTTTAGAACTCTTGGATACATACTAAATTTATTTACCTTATTCGGTGGTTGCCTGTTTGGTTTGTTTAACAATGAACATAGAACCTTACACGATTTTTTGGGTTCAAGCAGAGTTATCAGCACAAGAAAGAAAAGTTCCGGTGAAGAAATTGCCTTTACAATTTTAGGTACTATTGTTATATCCGCATTTTTATTATTCACCTATTATGTTTTCTTTAAAGCACCCTCACCTTTTGATGATAGAAAACTTGCCCAAGCAAGGCAGCAACTTGAAAGACTCGCCTATCTTGAGGAAGTTCACAAAGAAACTTTTGGTTATTATACTGATGATTTAAGACGTCTTTCTTTAATCAGTGGTGATGGCGTTCAATTAAACCGCGATTTACAAAGAGCATTCAAAAGACGTGGTTTTAAAATCGGTTTAAGTACAGATAAAAATTCTTATCACATAGAAGGCTTTGCCAAAGACGGTAAAGAAACTCTAGTCTTTAAAGAAAAACTATGAAACGTCTTGAATTGGAGTATAAATGGCAAGTGCCATGCAAAGCTTGGTATAAAGTTTTCAGAAAAGCATTCAGCCAGGGAACGAAAATTTCAAATATCGTCAGATACTCTATAACGGATAGATATTTTGACGATAATGTTTGCACTTTAAGCCGCGCAAAAAGTGCACTTAGGCTTCGCAAATCAAATAAGCAATATGAACTTACCTTAAAAACAAACGGCAAAAATAAAAACGGCCTTGCTTCAAGAAGCGAGTTAACTTTAATAATTTCCGCCAAGACGGCGCAAAGTGCCTTAAAAGAATTTAAAAATCTTGCTTTTGAAAATATTAAGAAAATAAAAAATTTGCACCCGCTTTTTACCATAAAAAACAAAAGACAGGCAATTGATATTAAGACAAAGACTTTTTCTGCACAAGCCGTCTTTGACGATTGTAATATCTGCACTCCTAAAAAAACTATCAAACTTTATGAAATCGAACTTGAGTTTGCCGAAGGTTCTTTTAACGATTTTAAAAAATTCTGCCAAAAAGTTTCTTTGGAAACAAAAGTTGAACCTTGCGGAATTTCAAAGGTGGCAACGGCTGTGGCAAACTTATGATAAGTGTTATTTACGCCTTAATTTTAGGTTTACTTACACCCGGTTCTGCACAGATTTTTAACGAACAATATTTAAAAGGGTTTTTATTTATAGCATTTTTTTTACTCGGTAAAAGTGCAATTTTACCTTTACTAATCAGGGCCATCAAATTTAAAGAAGAACAAAAAGTATTAAAATTTATTTACGATTTTAATATAGTTTACGCTGCCTTTATAATTGTTGCCGTTATTGACGGCTTTGTAGGTGCATTTAAGACGGAACATACTTTAAAAATGACCTTTATTTCCCTACTGGTAGCAATTTTTGTAATAAATGCGGCAAAACAGTTAAGAAACAAATTTATTGTTTTTGCCTTAAGCGGCAGAGATGATATTTTTGATTATCTTTATCCACCCATAAAAAAATAGGAAATGACTGATTATATTATCTTATCTTTAATAATGTTTGTGGCCGGTTTTGTTGATTGCCTTGCAGGCGGAGGGGGAATAATAAGACTGCCGGCTTTTTTATCTTTCGGTGTTCCGCCGGAGTTTGTGCTTGGCACAAATAAATTAACTTCGGTTATGGGCGCGGCGGTTTCGGCCTGGCAGTTTAGACCGAATATAAAAATCAGCCGCAAACTTATCTTACAACTTTCAATAATCGCTTTTATTTTTGCAGCCCTTGGCGCACTTTTAAGCCGTCTTGTTCCGCCTGAAAACTTGAAATGTTTAATTTTAATAATTATTCCTTTAAGTGCCTATTTTGTAATATCTTCAAAACATTTCGGCAAAACATCAACACGCTTAAAAGTGGGGGTAAAGAAAAGTATTAAAAACGCACGCAAAATTGCTGCCTTTGGTGCACTTTACGACGGCTTTTTAGGGCCTGGAACCGGCACATTTTTTGCCGTATTTTTAAGCAAATATTGCGGGTTTAGTTTGCTTGCCTCAACAGGACTAACAAAAATTTTAAACTTTTCTTCAAATTTATTTGCTTTATTTGTATTTTTGGCACTCGGCGCTGTTAAAATAAAACTTGCTTTATGTATGGGTGTTTTTACTATTCTTGGTAGCAGTTTTGGCGTCTATATCGGCAAGAAAAAGGGCACAAAAATAATAAAACCTTTAATTATTCTTGTTTGTATTTTTATTACCCTAAAAATACTTCTTGGGAAATAATAATTTTTTTGCTATAATTTAATTAACGAAATTACCAAGGAGGGTATTTATGTCTTATAAAGTTAATCCTGAAATTTGCGTAAACTGCGGTGCATGCGAAAGTGCTTGCCCCGTCGGCGCAATCAGCGAAAAAGACGGAAAAAGAAATATTGATGCAACAAAATGTGTAGGTTGTGGCTCTTGCGCCGGCACCTGCCCTGTAAGTGCAATCAATCAAGACTAATTCGTTTTGAAAGAAGATAAAACCCCTGTTCTTTTTAGAATAGGGGTTTTTATTTATCCAAGAAATGTGGAAATTTCTTCCAGTTTTTTGCGGGTAATTTTCGGGCGGGGGGCGTTTTCATCTTCCGCGTAGCCAAGCGCAAGTAAATTGTGAACTTCGAGATTATCTTTTAATTTTAAAAATTCCGCTGCTTTTTTGGAATCAAACCAACCAACCCAGCAAGTGCCAAGGCCAAGTTCTGTTGCTTTTAAAACAAAATGCTCACCTGCTATTGCTTGGTCGGTTAGATAAAAAGGTCTGCCTGTTATTCTTTGGCCTGCTTTAACGGCGGTGTTTGCGCCTTTGTCAACGCAAAGCGCCACCAAAACAGGTGCATTTTTAAAGAACTTACAAGGCCTGTAAAGTTTGGTAAAAACGGTATCGGCAAATTCATTTTTCACATCATTTTGTAAAATATAAAAATGTGTTGGCTGGCTATTACACGCGCTTGGCGCAAGACGGGCTGCCTCAAGGCAAGCCAAAATATCTTCTTTTTTTACTGATTTATCTGCAAATTTTCTAACGGAATATCTGTTTTTTACAATTTCATCTAAAGTCATTTTTTTTACCTACCCCAAATTAAATTTCTACCTTTAGTATAGCAAAAATTAAATTACTTTTACTTCTTTTCTGTTTCATCAGTAGTTAAGTATTCAAATACACTAATAAAAAACCTGCCTAAAGATAAAATGATACCCAAGAAAGAAATTGTTATTACACAAACATTTAACGCCCATAAAAAGTCATTATTATAGGTAAAGGATGATTCAAAAAACATTGAAATACTTAAACCAATTATACAAATTATACTTACAATTAACCATGTTAAATACTTTTTATTTTTCATTGAGTATTCTCCTTTAAAATATCGTTTTTACTTTCACCTTTTTATTTATAAAAAAAGACGACTGCCATTTGAGGGATTCTCAACTCTCAAATAAACAGTCGCCTACCTGTCTGATTAAAAAATCACATACAGGATTATCCGCTAATAAAAAGGGTAATTAGTCCTTTTTATTAGCAAGAACGCGACCATTTTTAGTTTGAGAATCCCATTTACTTTTTAGGTAAAAGAGTAGGCTTATATGCCTAACTAAAAACAGTCCTAAATTTTTGATAAGCCCCTACATTTTAGGCTTATGATACAACAAAAACATCTCCCATTGTGTAAGAAATTATATACCTTTTCTTATGCTAGCATTTTTAAGTTATCTAGTCAAAAAACGCCCTGTTTTTTAAACAGAGCGTTTTTTTGTTGTTTTCAAAAACAAATTAGTATCTGCCGGCTGAGCCAAGAACCTTTTCGTTTTTGGATTTATACATTTCGATAAGGTCTGCTCTGGCAGGGCCTAAATATTTGCGCGGGTCAAATTCTGCAGGTTTTTCCGCAAAAACTTTGCGAATTGCGGCAGTCATAACCAAGCGGCCGTCGGAGTCAACGTTAATTTTGCAAACTGCGCTCTTGGCGGCTTTTCTTAATTGTTCTTCCGGCACACCAACTGCGTTTTCAAGTTTACCACCATATTTATTAATGGTAGCAACGGCTTTTTGGTCAACGCTGGAAGCGCCGTGTAAAACGATAGGGAAACCGGGCAAGCGTTTTTCAACTTCGGCTAAAATATCAAAGCGAAGGGGGGGAACACTTTCGCCTGGTTTAACTTTAAATTTATAAGCACCGTGGCTTGTGCCGATAGAAATTGCCAAAGAATCAACACCTGTTCTTTTTACAAAATCTTCCACTTGTGCAGGATCGGTATAAGTATGTTTTTCGGCGGAAACTTCATCTTCAATACCGGCTAAAACACCAAGTTCACCTTCTACGGTTACATCAAATTTGTGGGCATAGTCCACAACTTTTTTTGTTAAAGCAATATTTTCTTCGTAAGGTAAGGCAGAGCCATCAATCATTACGGAAGAAAAACCGGAATCAATACAATCTTTACAAAGTTCAAAACTATCACCATGGTCTAAGTGAAGTGCTACAGGCACAGGATCACCTGCTTTTTTCATCATTTCAATTGCGCCTCTGCCCATCCATCTAAGCAAAGTGGCATCGGCATAATTTCTTGCACCTTTTGAAACTTGTAAAATAACCGGGGAGCGGGACTCTCTGCAAGCGGTGATAATCGCCTGTAATTGTTCCATATTATTAAAATTGTATGCAGGAACTGCATAACCTTCTTCCATGGCTTTTTTGAACATTTCTCTTGTGTTCACAAAGCCGAGTTCTTTATAAGAAACTGACATAACAAACAACCCTCCTATATTAATATAGTCTTATTGTAGCACTTTTTTAAAGACTTTGCGCAAATTCTCTTAAAGTGCTACAATATAGATATATTTTATTTAGGAGAAAGTCTCATGTCCAAAAAACTTACCGCAATGGACGGCAACACAGCAGTATCACATGTCGCCCATGCAACAAACGAAGTAATTGCTATTTATCCTATTACCCCGTCTTCTACAATGGGCGAAATTTGCGATGCAAAATCCGCCAAGGGGGAAAAGAATATTTGGGGCAATGTCCCAGTAGTAAGCGAACTTCAATCTGAAGGCGGCGCATCAGGTGCCGTGCACGGTGCTCTTGCAGCCGGTGCTTTAACAACAACCTTCACCGCTTCCCAAGGTTTACTTTTGATGATTCCAAATATGTTTAAAATCGCCGGCGAACTTACACCGACGGTTTTCCATGTTTCAGCAAGAGCAATTGCAACACATGCTTTATCAATCTTCGGTGATCACAGCGATATTATGGCTGTTCGCCAAACCGGTTGGGCTATGCTTGGCAGTGCAAACGCACAAGAAGCAATGGACTTTGCTTTAATTGCCCAAGCAGCAACTTTAGAAGCAAGAGTTCCTTTTGTTCACTTCTTTGACGGTTTTAGAACCTCCCACGAACTTAATATGGTTGATGTTTTGCCTTATGAAACAATGAAAGAAATGATTGACGATAATTTAGTTGCCAAACATCGCCAAAACGCAATGAACCCGGAAAATCCTACCGTCCGCGGAACAGCCCAAAATCCTGACGTATATTTCCAAGGCAGAGAAGCCGTAAATAAATATTACGAAGCTGCCCCTGCTATCGTCAAAAAATATATGGCTAAATTTGAAGAACTTACCGGCAGACATTATGATTTATTTGAATATGTCGGTGCAAAAGATGCCCAAAAAGTTATCGTTATTATGGCTTCCGGCGCAGATGTTGCACAAAATGCAGTTGAATATATGAAAGGCGAAAAAGTCGGTGTATTGAAAGTTAAACTCTTTAGACCTTTCAGCGCACAAGACTTCATCAATGCTTTCCCTGCAACAACCAAAAAAGTTGCCGTCTTAGATAGAACAAAAGAACCCGGTTCACTGGGCGAACCTTTGTTTCAGGATGTTTGCTCTGCTTTCTTAACAAACGAAGCAAAAGCAAAATTTGCAACAACACCTTTAATTATCGGCGGTAGATACGGTATCGGTTCAAAAGAATTTACACCCGCTATGGTAAAAGCCGTTTTTGATAATTTAGATGCAAAACAACCTATCACAAGTTTCATCGTCGGTATTGAAGATGATTTGGGCGGTAAATCTTTAAAAACTCCGACCAACTTTGATACAGATACAAACGATACCTATAATGCTATGTTCTACGGTTTAGGTTCTGATGGTACAGTCGGTGCAAATAAAAACACAATGAAAATCATCAGTGCTAAAACTGATAACTTGGCACAAGGTTATTTCGTTTACGACTCTAAAAAAGCAGGTTCAATGACAACCTCTCATATTAGATTCGGTAAAAAATATATCCGCTCTCCTTATCTTATTGAAAAAGCCGATTTTATTGCTTGCCACTTATTCTCTTTCCTTGAAAGATATGATATTCTCGGTAAAGCAAAGCAGGGCGCAACCTTCCTTTTAAACGCACCTTATTCAAAAGAAGAAGTTTGGGATAAATTACCCGCTGAAGTTCAACAACAAATCATTGATAAAAAATTAAAATTCTACGCAATTGATGCTTCCCACATTGCTTTAAAGAGCGGTATGGGTTCAAGAACAAATACCATCATGCAAACTGCTTTCTTCGGTATTTCCGGCGTTATGGATAAAGATGCAGCAATTGATGCTATTAAAGAAGCTGCAAAAAAAACTTACATGAAGAAAGGCGAAGAAGTGGTTAAGAAAAACTATGCCGCTATCGATGCCGCTTTAGCAGGTTTAAACGAAATTAAATATCCAAGCAAAGTTACCTCTACAACTCACGTTCAATCTCCTGTTCCGGAAAATGCCCCTGAGTTTGTTAAAGATGTTCTTGGTAAAATGATTTCTTATAATGGTGATACTTTGCCGACCTCAAAGATGCCGGTTGGCGGTGTCTTCCCGACAGGGACAACAAAATACGAAAAACGCAATATCGCAATTCAATGCCCGTCGTGGGATCCTGAAACTTGTATTCAATGCGGTATCTGCTCACTTGTTTGCCCGCACGCTGCTATCCGTATTAAAGCGTACAACGAAAGCGAACTTGCAAACGCTCCTAAAACTTTCAAATCCGCTCCCGGTAAAGCAGATTTAGCAGGACTCAGATTTACAACCCAAGTCGCAGTTGAAGACTGCACCGGTTGCGCTGCCTGCGTAATTAACTGCCCGGCCAAAAACAAAAATAATCCGGAAAAGAAAGCCATCAATATGGTTGAACAACTCCCGTTAAGAAAAGATGAAAGAGATAACTTCAATTTCTTCCTTAACATTAAACAAGCAGATGTTAAAACCAAAAAAGAAAGCGTTAAAGGTTCTCAATTACAAACACCTTTATTTGAGTTCTCCGGCGCTTGTGCAGGTTGCGGTGAAACACCTTATGTAAAACTCTTAACCCAATTACACGGCGATCACTTAGCAATTGCAAACGCAACAGGTTGTTCTTCAATTTACGGTGGTAACTTACCGACAACTCCTTATACAAAGAGAGAAGACGGCAAAGGTCCCGCATGGGCTAACTCCTTATTTGAAGATAACGCAGAATTCGGTCTTGGTATTAGACTTGCCTATGACCAACTTTACAGCGATGCAGTTGCAGAGTTAAACACAATTAAAGCAACCTTAAACAATGATACTTTGGTAAACGAAATCTTAAACGCTTCCCAAAAGAACACAGCCGAAATTGACGCCCAAAGAGACAGAGTCGCAAAACTTAAATCTTTAACCAAAGATGAAAGAATGCTTGCCTTAGCAGATTACTTAGTTAAAAAATCTGTTTGGATCCTCGGTGGCGACGGTTGGGCCTATGATATTGGATATGGCGGTTTAGACCACGTTTTAGCAAGCGGTAAAAACATTAAGATTATGGTAATGGATACCGAAGTTTATTCCAATACCGGCGGTCAAATGTCTAAAGCAACCCCTATGGGTGCCGTTGCCTTATTTGCCGCAGCAGGTAAATCAATGCCTAAAAAAGACTTGGGTATGATTGCTATGACTTATGGCAATATCTATGTAGCACAAGTCTGCCTTGGTGCAAATATGAATCAGGCAGTTCAAGCCCTTGCCGAAGCAGAAGCCTATGACGGCCCGGCCTTAGTGGTTTGCTACTCCCATTGTATCGCACACGGTATTGATATGAGCAAAGGTCTTTTGGAAGCCAAAAAAGCAGTTCAAAGCGGCAGATGGATACTCTATCGCTACAACCCTGCTTTAAAAGCACAAGGCCTCAACCCGCTTAAGATTGATTCCGGCGAACCGGTTATCAGCCTCAAAGACTTTATGTCCGGTGAAAACCGCTTTAAAGCCTTAATGAAAAATAACCCAGAAAGAGCCGAGCAATTATTAAAAATTGC
This sequence comes from Elusimicrobiaceae bacterium, assembly GCA_045605725.1. Classification (GTDB taxonomy): domain Bacteria; phylum Elusimicrobiota; class Elusimicrobia; order Elusimicrobiales; family Elusimicrobiaceae; genus Proelusimicrobium. Next base: position 28,105 of record JAZUQO010000021.1, on the reverse strand, counting down.
GGAAGCCGAATATGCTTATAAACGCAACCTTTATAAACAACTTGCTGCCTTACCAGGCACTAAAGTTGAAACTAAAGAGGAAGTTAAAGCATAAACGCTAAATAACTTTTAGCACGAACCGCCTTGTTTCTTTTTTAAAGAACAGGGCGGTTTTATTTTTATAAAAAAATATTGTAGAATAATATAAGTAATTGGTGTAATTTGATATTTGAATAAATGTTGTTTTATCGTCATACCCGAGTGTTTTTGTCGGGTATCTCCTCATTTTTATAAAAACAAAGTGGTAGAGATTTCCAATTACGACTTTTGGGAATGACAATATTAAATAGATAAGTATTTTACATGCGGGCGTGGTTCAATGGTAGAACGGAAGCTTCCCAAGCTTTAGACGAGGGTTCGATTCCCTTCGCCCGCTAATTAAATTTACAGGAAAGGGCTAAATATGCAGGAAAATTCAGAAAATAAAAAAAGTTCCAAAGAAATGTGGCTGTTTTTAATTTTTTTAGATATTGCCGCCTTATGCGTTTTTGCTTATTTTATCTACCATTCTTTTGGGGGGGAAATACAAAAACAAGTTTCCGCCTTTACAGCTGCTAGAGCCCAATCAAAAGAACAAAGCAAAACTTTTGTTGAGGAAATTATAGTAGAAGAAGATGTTTTACCTGCCGAAATGGAACCCGTAAAAGCCGACACTCCTAAAACAGAAGCAAAAAAAGAAGAAGTCAAAGAAACTGCTAAAGAAGAAAAACCTGCGGTCAAAGAAGAAACTATAAATATCGCAACCGCTCCGACGGAAACAAAAAAGCAAAGTGTTTTTATCAGCGGAACAGGCAAAACAAGAAAGGTAACTTTTAAGTATTATGACGAGGCTAAAAAAGTGGCCATAGTCAGCGGTTTTACAAGCAGAAAGCCCGTTGCCTTAACCAAGAAAAACGGCGTATGGGAAACAACTTTAATTTTATATCCCGGCGATTATAAATATATGTATATCGTTGATAATGTTGAAGTTTTAGACCCAAATGCCCCGGCCGAAAACGGCCGCTCCGTCCTGAAAGTTAGATAAGATAAAATTTAACAAAAAACACAAAAAAACCCCGTCTTTTTAGACGGGGTTTTTAAATTGCCTTTAGGCATAGTATTTTTGAGGAAATTTTAATTCAAATTCTGCCCAAGCAGAGCAAATGTTTTTGCCAGGATTTTGCGTTTCGCTTTTGCCAAGCAGAACATACAAATATGCGAGGATTTTGGAGATAGTTTTAATTTTTAAAAAATGAGGTATACCGCGAGGGGATGGCAATCCCGTGTATCCGAAATTTTTTAAAAATTAAAAATAGCCCAAAAGCTGACGCACAAAAAACCCCGTCTTTTTGACGGGGTTTTTAAATTGCCTTTAGGCATAGTATTTTTAAGGAAATTTTAATTCAAATTCTGCCCAAGCAGAGCAAGTGTTTTTGCCAGGATTTTTTAGGCGCGGGCAACCGCGCCGACCTGTTTTTTATTTTCTTTAAGACAAGGTATAGTAGGGGACCACGCCCGCTAGGGCGGAACTATCCGAAGTCTTAAAAAAATAAAAAAGAGGAAAAAAGCCGAAGAAAAAAATATCCCCCGGCTTAAAATAAGCGGGGGAATATTTTTTGTCAAAAACAATTATTTGAGTTCTGATGTGCAGTTAGGACATCTTGTAGCATTGATGTTAATTGCACTCTTGCAGAAAGGACATTCCTTTGTGGTGGCCGGTTTGGGGGCTTCTTTGCGTTTAAGTTTGTTAATTGCTTTAATTAAGATAAATACAGCAAGGGCCGTAATTAAAAAACTAATTAAAGTATTAATAAAAGCACCGATATGCAAAACAACCGCGCCGGCTTGTTGGGCAACTTCTAAAGATTGATAAGGCCCCGGGTGAGTTGCGGAATCTTTAAGCACCCAAAAAAGACCGCTAAAGTTAATTTTTGAAAGTAGCAAACTTATCGGTGGCATTAAAACATCTTTAACTAGCGAATTAACCACACCGCTAAAAGCAGCACCGATAATGATACCGACTGCCATATCAATCATATTGCCTTTTACGGCAAATTCTTTAAACTCCTTTATCCAACTTTTAAGCATTACATTGTCTCCTTACTTCTTTTTGGTTTTAGTTTGTTTTTTTTGTTTTACTTCTTTTTTTTCTTTGCCAAAAACAACTTTTACCACTTCGTCCATGTGGGTAACAGGTATCAGGTTTAATTCCTTTCTTATTTGTTCGGGAATTTCCGATACATCTTTCTCGTTAGTTTTTGGGTAAAGAATTGTTTTGATATTTTCTCTGTAAGCGGCAAGGAATTTTTCCTTTATTCCGCCAACAGGCAAAACGCGCCCCGTTATAGTTATTTCGCCCGTCATAGCAATACCTTTTTTGACGGGGGTATTTTCAATCAAACTAATCAAGGCAGTTGTGATAGCAGTTCCGGCTGAAGGGCCATCCTTGGGAACGGCACCCTCAGGGAAGTGGATATGAATATCCTGCTTATCAAAATTAAACTTTTTGCCATAACCGCGACTTCTTGCATAAGTTAAGGCAGCTTGAACGCTTTCCTTCATAACACCGCCAAGTTGGCCGGTCAAAATAAGTTTGCCTTTGCCTGTATATTTGGTGGCTTCAATAGCCAAGGTTTCGCCGCCAACGCTTGTCCAAGCAAGGCCGGTGGAAATACCAATGCCGTTTTCTTCGGCGGCAAAGTTGCTGTATCTTGGCACACCAAGATAGTCGGAAAGATTTTCCGTGCTAACTTTTATGGCTTTCTTCTTTTCAAGGAATTTGCGCGCGGCTTTGCGGGCTATTGTGCCAATAGAGCGTTCAAAATTACGCACGCCGGCTTCTCTAACATAATCGCGAATAATTAACTCTAAAGCAGGTTCGTCAATTTTTAAATTGCCTTCTTTTAAGCCGTGTTCTTTCATTTGGCGCGGAAGCAAATACTTTTGTGCGATAGAGATTTTTTCGTAATTTGTGTAGCCGGAAAACTCTATAATTTCAAGTCTGTCCCTAAGGGTTACAGGTATGCTTGATAAAGAGTTTGCCGTCGTAATAAACAAAACTTTTGAAACATCAAAAGGAACATCTAAATAATGGTCCACAAAATCTTTATTTTGCTCGGGGTCTAAAAGTTCCAGCATAGCAGCAGCCGGATCGCCACGATAGTCAGAGCCCATTTTATCAATTTCATCAAGCAAGAAAACAGGGTTATTTGTTTTGACTTTGCTGATACCTTGAATAATGCGCCCCGGCATAGAGCCTATATAAGTTCTTCTGTGGCCTCTGATTTCGCTTTCATCCCTAACACCGCCAAGCGACATTCTTATAAACTTCCTGCCGATAGCGCGCGCTATTGATTTAGCAATAGAGGTTTTACCTGTTCCCGGGGGCCCGACGAAGCACAAAACCGGCCCTCTTAAACTTTTGGTAAGTTGGCGCACTGCAAGATATTCCAAAATTCTTTCTTTAACTTTTTCAAGGCCGTAGTGGTCCTCGTCCAAGATTTCTTTTGCTTTTTCAATATCTAAAACATCCGTTGTGGAAATATCCCACGGCATATTAACAAGCCAATCAAGGAAAGTTCTAGAAACGGTTGATTCCGGAGAAAAGGGTGCCATTTTGGCAAGGCGTTCAATTTCTTTTGTTGCAACCTCGGCTGCCTGTTTTGGCAAATTATTCTTTTTGACTTTTGCCCTTAACTCGTCTAAATCTTTTTGGAAATCATCTTTTTGGCGCAGTTCTTTTTGAATTGCCTTCATTTGCTCGTTAAGATAATATTCCTTTTGAGATTTTTCTATTTGGCTTCTAACTTTGGAGTGGATTTTTTCTTCTAGCGTAATAATTTCCACTTCGCTAGCCAAAAGTTTTAAAAGTTTTTCAAGGCGTTTTTTAACATTAACACTTTCCAAAATGTCTTGCCTGTTTTGCGTTTTAACGATAATGTTTGAAGCAATAGTATCTGCCAGTTTTGAAGGGTCTTCAATCTGTCTTAAGAAGGAAACGCCTTCAATAGCAATGCGTTTTGTTACCATTGCATATTCTTCAAAAGCGTCAAGTGTTTGGCGCATAAGGGCCTGAACTTCGGCATCTTTTACAACTTCTTCTTTAGGATAGGAAACTTGGGCAAACCAGCATTTTGCAAGGGGGTTAAACTCAAGGTTTTCAATAGCAGCGCGGCTAAGACCTTGCAAAAATACTTTCATACTGCCGTCCGGCATTTTTAAAGATTGCGTAATTTGCGCCAAAACGCCAAACTTAAATAAATCATTTTCTTTTGGGTCTTCAACCTCGGCCTGTTTTTGAGAAAGGGCAATAATATATTTGCCCGGCGCACCAAGCGCCACTTCAACGGCCATAACAGATTTTGGCCTGTTAACAGAGATAGGTAAAGACATACCCGGGAACATAACCACATCGCGTATCGTTATAACGGGTAAGCGCGGTGGAAAGTTCTGTTCGTTTTCTTTAATTTCTTCTGACATAAACAAGACCCCCTGGGGTAAATTTCACTAAATATTATACTCAATTTTAGCAAACAAAGCAAGTATTTGCTAATTTTAAAAAATCTAAGTTATGAAGGCATTTCCTTTATTAAAGGCACCGAAGTCTTAGGTTTTAGGCCGTTTTGCTCTCTAGTTAAAGAGCGTTTTAAACTATAAAATAAAACGCCCGCCGCCCCGCCGATTGCCGCCACCACAAGCCAGGGGCCGGGGGCATAAATAGGGCTGATATCCTGCATCAAAACACCGGCAATAAAAATACCTGCTGCACTGCCTGCCTGATTTGATAAAACATAAAGGCCAAGATATCTGCCACGCTGATTATTTGGCGCAATATTGGAAGCAAGGCTGTGGCCTGCCGGCAAAACAAACATTTCGCCAATAGCACTGATAATTACACCTGCCATCAAAGCACCCACGCACCAAGCAAAACCGACAGAGCCATAACCTATCGCATATAAAAAACAACCAAGTGCCAAAGCAGAAGTAATGCTGATTTTGCTAGATAATTTGCTTATATAATATTGAAGAACAACAACGGTAAAACCCTGTACGGAAAAGAGTATGCCGACAAAATTTTCGCTAAGGTGCATAACTTTTACCGAGTGCAAGGAAAGCCCCACAACAAGTTGCGCACTAACGATAGAAATTAAAAAATTATAAGTGCAAAGTTTGGCAAGTTTTGTATCTTTTAAAGCCAAAATCATATCAATAAAATTAGTTTTTCTTGCAATAGTTTTGGCTAGCGTTTCCTTAATGGTATTATAGACATAAAGCGTTGTTATAAAGAAAGTTAAACCCGTTGAAGCAAAACCTAAAGAATAAGAATATCTCGTCAAAAAACCGCCTACGGCCGGGCCCATAAACCAACCAAGATTTTGACCGATACGAATATAACCAAACGCTTTTATGCGTTGGGTGGGGGTGGTATTATCGGCAATCCACGCATTAGAAGCAGGCCTAAAAAAAGCGCCCAAAAAACAACCGGCAAAATGGGTTGCCATAGTCCACATATAATGGGCGTCAAAAAAGATAAAACCGGCAATAACCAACATTGAAAGCGCGCGCAAAGCAAGAGAAACTACCATAACTTTTTTACGCCCGAAGGCATCACACGCTTCCCCGCTGATTGCGCTTGCAATAGCCGTTGTTAACATTGCTAAAGCAAGCATAATGCCCACAACGCCTGCAGGCACTTGCTTTTGTGTAGTTAAATAAAGGGTTAAAAACGGAATAGATAAGGAATAACCAAAAGCAATAATCCCGTTTGCAATAGCAATAATAATAATGCTTTTTGATTCTGCTTTCATAACACATATTTTATCATTTTTAGAAGGGGGGGAAATGGGCAAAGAACATCGAGAATGCCGATAGGGAGCCACCCCCGAAGTCTTAAAAAAGTAAAAAACCCCTGTTTTCTTAAAAAACAGGGGTTTTATGTACGAAGATATTTTAGTTTAACTGATCTAACTGATTAGGCTGATCTATCGGGGCACGTTTGCTGGGGAGTAAACAAATAACAAACACTGCAATACTGCTTGCAAGAATAACACCTCCCGCAATAACTGCGCCAACAATCATACCGGTCATATCTGGGGATCCTGCTCCGCCTCCAATAACATGTAATAAAAGGAGTATCAGAAAAACAGCAAAAACTACCCCTGACAGTATTTGTATAATTAGTATTATAAAAAACCAAGCAAGTGACACTCCTGCATCTCTAAATCTTCTGCATGTTATGGCCAAATAAGGCAAAAACAAAGCAAGCCCGTAAAGTGCAGGCAAAACAGCAGCACTTGTTCCTTTTAAAAACCATTGGCAAACTTGCCCAAGTACAGCATTAATAACAAAATAAAACAAAACAAACATCCAAAATTGCTGACGGGTTGCTTTACCTTTAAAATCGATATAATGATTTTTGATAACATCCCAAAAGTATGTATTAAAAGTTTCCTTCATTTTATTTCTCCTTTTATCAAGATACCATTATTATACAAAAAAGCCCTTGCTTAAATGCAAGGGCTTTTTATAAAAAAAACTTTAATTATTTACCGCCAAAAACATTGGTAGGTAATAAATCAAAGATAAGCAAAATAGGACTGAATACTATGCCAAGCAAAGTCCACCAACCGCTAATGCCAAGATCTCTGACTCTGCGAACTTGTATCGCAATACTGGGAAGAATAATTCCCAAAGCAAATATAAACGCAACAATCCCCATTACGCTGGCTAAAGTACCGCTGATTTTGCCGGCAATTACTAATAAGACAGCAAGGACCATATATATTATAATAGACCACAATGCAAACATCCAGAATTGTGTTCTGGTTGCTCTGCCTGTAAAATCAACATAATGATTTTTGATAACATCCATAAAATACTTACTCATTTCTACACCCTCCAAATAAGTTAACAACAAAGATATTATACATTTTTTGGGAGCAATGCAACATTTATTATTATTGGAAAAACCTTTCAAAATTGCTAAAATACCTATTATATGGAAACTTTAATAACTTTAGCAATTTTACTGTTTTCAATTATCTTGCATGAATATTCACATGGCTATATCGCTTATAAAAACGGCGATGATACAGCCTACCTTATGGGACGTTTAACTTTTAATCCCGTAAAGCATATTGATATGCTCGGCACGATTATTTTGCCTATTATTTGCTATATATCGCATATACCGATATTTGGTTGGGCAAAACCGGTGCCGGTTAATTTTTTGCGTCTGAATAATCCCAAAGCAGATATGGCAAAAGTTGCCTTTGCAGGGCCGGCTTCCAATTTGATATTAGTTATTTTGTGCATTATTATATTTAAACTTTTAATTTTAAGCGGTTCTCAAAATATCCTGCTGGTTAAAATTTTAAGTTACACTATAATGATCAATTTACTTTTGGCAATTTTTAATTTGATACCTGTTCCGCCTTTAGACGGCAGTAAAATAGTGGCGGCTTTCCTGCCAAATCAGCAAAGTTTGAAGTTTTTAAGACTTGAACGCTTCGGTATGATATTTGTTGTTATACTTATTATCTCCGGCGGATTTAGAATAATAGTTTTACCGATTTTAGATTTCTTTTTAAATCTTATAAATTTGATAATTGGAGCATAAAAAATGGATGATAAAAATATTGTAGTTTCCGGTATGCGCCCCACAGGCCGTTTACATCTTGGCAATTATTTCGGTGCTTTAAGCAATTTTGTTAAATTACAAAACGAACACAAATGTTTCTTTTTCGTGGCAGATTTACATGCCCTCACTACCGCTTATGATAGAACGGAAAATCTTGCCCTCAACAGCAAACAAATGGTTATCGATTGGCTCGCAGCCGGCTTAAATCCGGAAAAATGCACTATTTTTATTCAATCGCACGTGCCGGAAGTTAGCGAACTTGCAACTTTGCTTGGTATGTTCACACCTCTTGGTTGGCTACTTAGAAACCCAACTTATAAAGAACAATTAAACGAACTTATTAAGAAAAAATATGCAGGCCAGGAAGATAAAGGGGCTGCACAAAAAATCGCCATGCTTACCGAGCAAGATTTAAACGAGATGGCTTCTTTTGGTTTTCTCGGTTATCCTGTTTTAATGGCAACTGATATTTTAATACACAAAGCAACTTTTGTTCCTGTCGGCCAAGACCAAATTGCCCATCTTGAAATTGCGCGCGATATCGTGCGCCGTTTCAGTGATATTTATAAGAGTGATGCTCTTGTTGAGCCAAAACCACTTTTAACGCAAATACCAAAAGTCCTCGGGCTTGACGGCAGAAAAATGTCCAAATCCTATGGTAACACCATTGAACTTGGCGAAGACCTTGAAAGCGTGCGCAAAAAAGTTATGGCAATGTTTACCGATCCTAACAAGAAAAAAGCAAATGATCCGGCCGACCCGGATGGTTGCGCGGTTTTTGCTTTCCACAAGATATACAATAAAGATTTTGCCAAAAAAGAAGCTGATTGTAAGGCCGGTGCTTGTGGTTGCGTCGCCTGTAAAAAAGAACTTTTTGAACTTATGGCAGTTGAAATTGACGCCTTCAATAAACGCCGTGCGGCCTTTGCCAAAGATGAAGATTATTTACAACAAATTTTAAAAGAAGGTGCTTTAAAGGCTAGAGAAAGCGCCGCAAAAACTTTAAGAGAAGTTAAAAAAGTAATGAATATTTTATGACGAAAGAAGATCTTAAAATACATCTTGATATTTTTGAAGGACCGATGGACCTTCTCTTGCACCTGATTAAAAAAGATAATCTGGATATTTATGATATAAATATATCGGAAATCACGGCGCAGTATCTTGAGTATTTGGATATTATCAAACAGTTAAATTTGGAAATTGCCGGTGAATTTTTGGTTATGGCAAGCACGCTTATGCAAATAAAAGCACGCCAACTTTTACCTTCGCAAGTGCCCACTTCTGAAAATGAAGGGCCTGACCCGGCAAAAGAACTCATCGAAAAACTTGTAGAATATCAAAAATTTAAAGAGGCCTCTAAATTTTTGGAAAATAACCTTGAGAAATTTAAAGATAATTTTTATAAATCTGCTCCGGTTTTTGACTCCGGCGAAAAAGTTATTGAAGTTCAGATTTTTGATTTACTTGCCGCCGTTCGCCGTGCATTTAAAAAACTGGAAGAAAAACAACATGCAGACCTTTTAAAAATTGAAGAGTTCCCGATAGATAAAAAAATGGATAAACTTGTTATGCTGCTTAAAGATAGGCCTTGGGTTTTAATTGATGAAATATTCGTAGGAGAAACAAAAAAACGCGGCGTTATAACCTGTTTTATGGCTTTGCTTGAACTTTTAAAAATAGGCAAACTTTTAGCAAGACAAGACCAGGATAAAAGAGAAATCAGAATTTACCTTAATCCGGAAAATAAAGATAAAGACTATCACAATTTAATCAAACAACAAGAGGAGCAAGAAAATGGAAAATAATATCCCCGCAGAAAAACAAGAAAAAGAAGAAAACCTGCAAGATATACTTTCAGGTGAAGATTACAAAAGAATTATAGAAAATTTGCTTTTTATTACCGATAGACCTTTAACTCTTGCAAAACTTTCGCAACTTGCACAAGTTAATGATATTGCTTTAACGGGTGAACTTGTGCGTATGCTCCAGCAAGAATTTGCCCAAACAAACCGTGCAATTGCGATTGTGGAAATCGGCGGAGGATTTCAAATGTCCACCAAGCCCGAATATGGCAGATGGGTCCGTCAGTTATTTAATGAAAAGAGTTCAACAAAACTTTCAAATGCCGCTTTGGAAACGCTTGCAATTATCGCCTATAAACAACCGATAACTAGAGCGGAAATCGAATCTATCCGCGGGGTTGATATTGTAGGGCCATTAGAAAAAATTATGGAAAGAGGACTTGTTAAAATAGTCGGTAAAAAAGATGTTCCCGGCAAACCTTTAGTTTACGGCACAACGGAAGAATTTTTAAGGCTGTTCGGTTTAAACTCTCTTTCACAACTGCCCGAATTAAAATCTTTTGCTACAAAAGAAATAAAAGAAGTCCAAAATGATTTACCTTTCCAAACGCCACTTCCCAAAACAAATGATATTTTACCTTTAGAAGAAGGCGATAATTTAGGTAATGAAATTTCATCAAAACAAGATGAACCGACATTGAATTTTGAGCAAAAAGAAGAAGAACCAGAACATATCCAGCAAAATGCTCAAAGTGAAGATTTAAAAACAGATTTAGAAGAAGAACCTGCCCAAGTTAAGACGGAAGAAGTCATCGATAATGCTATGGGGCAAAATGAAATAAAATAGGAGACTTAATATGAATATAGTTTTAGCCGCAAGTGAGGCTTTCCCTTTTTGTAAAACCGGCGGTCTTGCCGATGTAGTAGGTGCTTTAACACAAGATTTTTCCCGTGCAAGAGGGGCAAAAGTTATTTTATTTTTACCTCATTACAGAAATATAACCAATGCTTCATCTTTAAAAAGAGTGCCGGGCACTTTCTTTGTACCCATCGGTCAAAAATTGGAAGAAGCCCGCATTTCTTATCTTAAATGGGGCAATGCTTTAGTATTCTTTATAGGATCTTCAAAATACTTTGACAGGCCTGATTTATACTCAACAAAAAAAGGGGATTACGCCGATAATGACGAACGTTTTATTTTTTACAGCCGCGCTGTTTTAGAGGCTTGTAAATTTATCGGTTTTAGGCCGGATATTATCCACGCAAACGATTGGCAAGCAGGTCTTATTCCCGCTTATTTACAAACCGTCTATAAAACCGATGCTTTTTTTACCAGAACAAGAAGCGTTTTTACCATACATAATATTGCTTATCAGGGTTATTATCCCAAAGAAAGTTTTGAAAAAGCAGGTTTTTTCTGGGTAGATTTTACTCCCGAAAAATTTGAATACTGGGGGGGGATAAGTTATTTAAAAACGGGTATTGTCTTTGCAGATAAAGTTAATACCGTTAGCCCTACTTATGCAAGAGAACTCTTGAATGGGCAAAACAGTTTCGGTCTTGAAGGCGTTTTAAGAAATAAAGGCAATGATTTTTCCGGTATAATAAATGGTATCGACGGTGAGGTTTGGGATCCGCAAAGTGATACTCTTATACCTATGGGTTATGATGATGAATCTCTGCAAGGCAAACAAAAATGTAAAGTATCTTTGCAAAAAGAACTCGGCCTTGAAGAAAACCCAAATATCCCGCTTCTCGGTGTAGTTAGCCGTCTTGCCTATCAAAAAGGCATAGATTTAATTGCCGATATTATTCCTCATTTTTCAAACAAAGTCCAGTTCGTTATAGAAGGTAAGGGTGAAGCCAGAGCAGAAGAAATTCTAAAAAATATTGCCTCGACTTATCCGACAAAAGTTTCTTTTAGACCAGTTCACGACGAAGTTTTGGCTCATAAAATATACGCCGCAAGCGATATGTTTTTAATGCCTTCGCGTTTTGAACCTTGCGGATTAAGCCAAATGATAGCAATGAGATACGGTTCTTTGCCGATAGTATCACGCATCGGTGGACTTAGGGATACCGTCGTTCCTTACGGGCAAGGATCAAATGAACCGACCGGATTTTTCATAAATATGCTTGATGCAGGCGGCCTTGCCGAAGCCCTGGAACAAGCATTAGGTGTTTACTGCCAACAAAGTGAATGGCACGCAATTATGACAAATGCTATGCTTAAAAATTTCTCTTGGGAAAATTCTTCCAAGCAATATCTAAAAATATTTGCCGACTTAATTAAAAGAGGTCCTAAATGGTAAAAAGGTTACTGGCAGGAATATTTTGTTGTTTGCTTTTTATAGGCACTGCTTTATCTGCACAAACAGAACCCAAAAATGTAATTTTGTTTATCGCAGACGGAACAGGCCCAACAATTATGCATCTGCTCATACAATATGCAAAACTTGCGCCCAACAGCCCCTTTAAGGATAAGACTTCTACTTTAGAAAAATTGATCAATGAAGGCAAACTTTCTTTAATTCATAATGATACTGCTTTCAGTATCGTAACAGATTCTGCTGCTGCTGCAACCCAACTTGCCACCGGACATAAAACCCAACCGGAAGCCATCGGAATAGATAAAGATTTAAGTCCCGTTTTAAGTGTTTTAATCGATGCAAAAAAACAAGGCAAATCTACCGGACTTTTAACCGATACTTATGTTTTAGATGCAACACCGGCAGGATTTTTCGGACACACAAAAAGCAGAAGGGAATATACCGTTCTTTCCAAAAATCTGCTTGAAGTTAAACCAGATATTGTAATGGGTGGCGGACTGAACCATTTTGTAAGCAAAAACAATTTAAAAAGCGGGCTTTTGACAAATATTTTGGGTAAAGTACCTTATAAAGATGAAATAACTCCCAAAAATACCGATGATGAAACTTTTGAAACTTTGCTTAAAAGCGGATACGCAATTGTTTTTGATGAAAAATCCCTGTTAAAAACAAAATCAAACAAAATATTTGGCCTATTTGCCGCAGAAGGTTACCCTTTCAACATAGACGGATTAAAAACAGCCCCAGATTTAACTACAATGACTAAAAAAACTATCGACGTTCTAAGCAAAAATAAACAAGGTTTCTTTTTGATGATGGAAGCAGGCGAAGTTGACTGGTCTGCCCATACCAACGACGCTGCAACAACTTTAAAAGAAATGCTTGAAATGGAAGAAACTCTTACATATTTAAAAAATTGGGTTGATGCTCATCCAAATACTCTTTTAATAGTCACGGCAGATCACGATACAGGCGGTTTTGATTTTAACTATAAAAAACTCACTAAAGAAGAAAAAGAAAATAAAATGGATAAGGGTTATATACAAGGAAAATATGATTATCTTGATCCTGCAATTTTAGATAAACTAATTGAACAAAAGGCAAGTTTCTACATTTTAGGTAAAAATTTTAAAGCCTTACCGAAAAGTAAACAAACACCACAAAATGCTTTAAAAATAATAAATGAAAATCTTGCTTTAAATTTAACTTTAGAGCAAATCGGATTAGAAGAAAATCAAACAGATTTCAGTTTCGATAAAGCCTTAAAGAAAGCATCTGAAAGTTTAGGTATTGTTTGGAATACAAAGCAACATACTTCAAGCCCTCTTCTTGTTGTTTTCTACGGCGCTGATATTAAAGCGCCAAACTTTATGCATAACACGCAAATTGCACAAATTATAAGGGATTATTTTAATGAAAAATAATAATTTTATAACTATTTTACTAAACGGGCACAGACGTGTATTTTTTATACTCTTTGCCATAACTTTACTGGCACAAATTTTTGTCTTTTCAAGACAAAATGCAATATATGCCTTAAATACTATTCAGAAAGATTTTAAAATAGTACTTTCCTATAATGCTCCTCAAGAAAAGCAGGACTCCTTGCAAAATATGTTAAAACACTTAAACGGTGTTAACAATTTTAGGCAATTAAGTTCCCAAGATATTTTTGATATTTTTTCAAAAGGGACAAAAGGGGAAAGTGATTATGTCTTAAATCCCGCTTTTGTGCCTTCTTTATATGAAATTGAAGTCAATGAAACAGTCTTACTTAATACGGAAACTTGGCTAAGAAATAATCTCTATAATTTTGATGAAAATTTGGAAGTTTATTATAAAACACAACAAAGTAAAATCGCAATTTACCTAAAAGCCTTTATAAAATATATCGACATCCTGGCTATTTTGATTATATTGATGTTTATTTCTTTTGGTTTTTTTGTAGAAGCCTACTACATTAAAATTTCAACAGCAAAGGAACGTTTCTGCGGTATTTTATGCGGTTTAATTGCCAGTGTTTTTGCCTTACTCACAAGCCATATTTTGCTGACTTATTTAAGCCTTGATTTACCTTTTGAAAATATAATTTCAAGAGAACAATTTATAATTGTATTTTTAGTCATGCTCCTTGGGGGGACATTGTCTAAATGGAAAAGGTTTTAATCTTTTTTCTTATTTTGGGTTTTTTTTACCCGTCTTTAAGTTACGGCGCGGACCGTCAAGATCTTGCGCGCCTTGAACAAGAAACCAAGCAAAAAGAAGCCCAGTTAAAGAAATACAAACAACAGGAAACTCTTCTTCAAAAAGAAGTTCAAAAACTCTCAAAAAAAGGCAAACAGACTGAACAATTAGCCAAGCGTTTAATTAGAGATATTGAAGCCCTTAAAGGCAAGGCAAATTCTACGGAAGAACAAAAAAAACAACTTGAACAAACTCTTTCCCTTTGGCAGGCTTTGGTTGCAACAGAAAGCAATTATTACACTTTAGAAAGTGCCTTAAATAATTCCTTTTACAATACAAAACAACTGGAAAAACTATTAATAATAAAATCTCTTATAGTAAGCCACTCTAATTTTTTGGACCAACTTGAACACCAAACCCATTTGAGCCTGAAAGAATTAAAAGAAATTGAGGAAAAAAATAAATCTCTTGAATTAAAGCATCAAAATACTTTATCTCAAAAAGAAGCCCTTGAGAAAAATTACGTGCAAAAAAAGCAAGATTTGCAGACGGCTCATCAACTTTATGAACAAAGTAAAAAAGAGTTAAGAGAACTAAAAGAAAGTGCAAAACAAATGCAAAAACTTTTACAACAAGCCGAAGAAGCCCGTAAAAAACAAAACAAACAACAAGGCAAAGTTACCTCCAAAGCATCTATAAACATAGCAGAAAATTCGCTTATATGGCCAATAAAAGGTAAAATAATAAGTAAATTTGGTAAGGAGTATCAACCCCAATTAAAGACTTGGATTTTTAGAGACGGTATTAAAATTACCGCAAAACAAGGACAACCCGTTATCGCAGTAACGGACGGTACTGTTATTTTCGCAGGGGAATTTCGTTCTTACGGAAATGTTGTTATTGTTGATCACGGTGAAGGTTTCTTTACGATTTACGGCTTTTTAAGTAAGATACAAGCCGAGCAAGGACAGAAAATTATAGAAGGACAAATTATAGGGCTTGTCGGACAAGATACACAAGGGCCGGGTATGGGCAGTAATCAAAGTGCTTTATATTTTGAAATAAGAAAAGGTACCAGTGCCCAAGATCCGGAGATTTGGCTCAACTAAGATTCTGTAGAATTTATAAAAGGAGTTAATATGAAAAAGAAAGTAAATAAGTATGTAATTTTTATGATTGCGACTTTTTTTGTCGGCAGTTTGTTTCCCTTTGCCTATTCCGGCGTTAACAGCGGGCTTGAGGAAATGAAGATTATGGTAGATGTGGTAGATAAAATTAAAGTTAACTATGTAGAAGAAAAAGAAAATAAAGAACTTTTAGAAAATGCTTTAACAGGTATGGTTAGAGGCCTTGACGAATTTTCAGATTTCATAGTAAAAAAAGAAATGAAACCCATGCAGGAAGAAACAAGAGGGGAATTTGGCGGGGTAGGTATGCGCCTTGATGCTTCCAAAAAAGATAGACTTATCGTTACAACACCCATGCCCAATACTCCTGCCTACAAAGCAGGTGTTGAACCGGGCGATGAAATCCTAAAAATTGATGCTAAACAGGTTAAAGATATGACAAGTAACGAAGCAGTTGAAGCCCTTAGAGGAGTTGTAGGAACAACAGTAAAAGTTTTAATACAAAGAACAAATAAAGACGGTAAAAAAGAAGAAAAAACTTTTAATTTAAAAAGAACAAAAATCGTTCCTCAAGTAGTATACTCAAGAATGTTGGAAGATAATATAGGTTATATTTATGTTCAAGATTTCTCCGGACATACTACACAGGATTTCCAAAAAGCCTTGCAAGATTTAACTAAAAAAGGAATGAAATCTCTCGTTTTAGATTTACGTTTTAACCCAGGTGGCCTTTTAGACAGCGCCGTAGATATGGTAAAAATGTTCGTCGGAGATAATAAACTTATAGTTTATACAAAAGGCAGAAACCCGGAATATTTTAAAGAATACAAGAGTGTAGAAAAAGCAAAATATGCAGATTTGCCCATAGTTTTACTTGTAAATGAAATGTCTGCATCCGGCAGTGAAATTGTCGCCGGTGCTTTGCAGGATCATAAACGCGCTTTCCTAATTGGGGCAAGAACATTCGGCAAAGGCAGTGTACAACAAATTATGAACCTTGAAGGCGGTGCTGGTTTAAGATTAACAGTAGCCCGCTACTATACTCCACTTGGACGTATGATACACAAAAATTTCAAAGCAAAAAATCCCGATGAAACAGGCGGTATTTTACCGGATATGGTCATACCTGTTGATCTTTCTACTGCACGTAAAGCAACTTTATATACAACAAATTATATTTATTCTCCGTCTAAAAAAACGGTTTTGCCTGATGAAAGTCTAAAAGCAAAGGATTTTGTTCTTGATAGAGCAGTTGAACTTTTAAAAGCACGTAAAGGGCTTTCTGCTTTATTTAATTTACAGGAAGAACAAAAAAATAAAGATACTCAAGCAGAAGAAAAGAAAGATTCCACGGAGCAAAAATAAATTGAAAGATTTTTATATTTTAGGTATTGAAAGCACTTGCGATGAAACTTCTGCCGCCCTTTTAAAAAACGGGCAGGAGATTGTTTCTAATGTCGTCTACAGTCAAATTGAACTGCATAAAAAATATGCAGGCGTCGTGCCGGAACTTGCAAGCCGCGCCCACGCAGCAAAAATTGCAAGTGTAATCAGCAGTGCTTTAGGTAAAGTAAAACCAGATTATATTGCTTTTGCTAACGGTCCCGGTTTGCCTGGGGGACTTTTGGTGGGTTCTATTGCGGCACAAACTTTGGCTTTGCTTTATAAAAAACCTTTAATCGGTGTTAACCATCTTGAAGGGCATTTATTTGCCTGTGAATTTACCGACACACCTAAAATAGAACCTTTAAAATTTCCTTTGATTGCACTTATTGTTTCAGGCGGACATACCGAACTTTGGCTAGTCAAAAATTATGGCGTTTATAAACAACTTGGTAAAACGCGTGATGATGCCGCAGGAGAGGCTTTTGATAAAGTTTCAAAACTACTTGGGCTTGGCTATCCGGGCGGGCCGCAAGTTTCAAAATGGGCTTTACAAGGTGATAAAAATAAAATAAAATTTCCAAGACCGTTTATGCCAGGTACTTTTGAATTTTCTTTCAGCGGGCTTAAAACAGCAGTAAGTTATTACTTGAGAGATCACAAGAACGCAAACAAGGCAGATATTTGTGCTGCGTTTCAAAGTGCCGTTGTGGAAACTTTAATCAAAAAAGCACTTGAAGCGGCAAAAAAATATAAAGTAAAAACTATTGCCGTCGGCGGTGGTGTCGCAGCAAATAATGCTTTAGAAGATTTAATGAAACAGGAAGCCCAAAAAGCAGGTTTAGAAGCACGTTTTGTGAGAAAAGGACTTTCTTCCGATAATGCCGCAATGATTGCACTTGCGGCTTATAAAAAGATACAATTTAAAGCAAAACAAGGTAAAATAAATATAAACCCAAATATGACTGTAAGGAGTTGGAATAAATAATGCTTTTTTGGATGATGCCCGATAATGCGGAAAGAACGCAAAGTATTATGGAAGATTTCCTTAAAGATTTTAAAAAGGAAAATCCCTCTATTGATATTGAAATAAAAGTTATAAACCGTGCAACTTTGTGGAACAAAATTTTTTCACTTCGCCATTTGGTCCGTTCCGGCAAAGGTCCGGACCTTATTGCCATGCCACATTATTGGACTGAACTTTTAATAAAAGCAGGCGTTTTAGTTAATCTTACTGAATTCGATAAAACTTTCCGCGTTGATGATTACCTGGAACTTTTGCATCCTCATTGTTATAAAAATAATACCTCCGATATTTATTCAATTCCCTGGTGGTTTGATATTACGGCTTTGCATTACAGGGAGGATCACCTTCTACAAATTTGCGATAATCCACAGCAACTCTTAAGTACTTGGCAAGGCATGCTTGAGGCTTGCGAATTGCTAAAGGAAAGATTTAGTGATGTCGAGGGATATTTCCCTATGCAAAACAGCGATTGGCGCGGTTCTTTATCACACAGGGCTGTTTTGCCGTGCATTTGGAGCAAGGGCGGTTTTCTTATGGATGAAAAAGAAAACCTTTCCGGCTTCAATGTAAAAGAAACCAGACAGGGAATAGAAGATTTTGCCGCCCTTGCCCTAAAAGGTTATATGCCTATTCTAAGGGAAAGAAGTTCGCTTGGCACAATATCTTCCGGTTATGCCAGTATGGTTATGACACGTCGCCAAGGCATTGCTATGTTCGAAGGGCAACAATCCAATTTCGAGGTTAAAACTTTACCTATTCCAAAAACGGGCAAAAACTCCGTCAATTATTTAGAGGCCATAAATTTGGCTTTGGTAAAAGGGGCAAATCAAGAACAAGCAGCCGCATTAATTAAATGGCTGACCAGACCGGAAAATCAAATAAAATATGCTGCTTTGACGGAAGTATTCCCTTCTTTAGAAGCAAGTTTTGAGAACTTCTTAATATCTTCACCGGTGCGTGTTCAAAACTATACAAAAATACTTGCCTCCGCAAGAACTTTGCCCAGCCATATAGCAAGCGGAACTTTAGTGGAAATGCTCGCCGAAGTTATGACAAAAACCTCCAGTGATATCGTCCAAAATAACTATAATGTCAAAAATTTAGAGCAATATCTACATACGGAACAAAAAGAAGCAGACGATATTTTGAGTTTATACGGGGAGTAAATTATATGCCTAGAACAAATTTACTATATGACTTTTACAGAAAGATGTCACAGAGGTTTTTCTCCTTTGAAGATTTAATGCGTCATGCTTTACCGATAATGGCGGAATATTTAGGTGCTCAAAGAGTATCTTTCTTTAACTGGAATGAGGAAAAATCAATAATAGCCCTTCACACAACGTCTCTAAACGGAGAAATTTTTGAGTTACAGGAAAATATTTTTGCAGATAAAAATTCTCCCGAGATTATAAAATTTTTACAAGATGGATTAATGGAATCACCAACTTTAGATTACCCTGCTGTTTACGCTCTTGTTAAATGGAGAACTCCTCTTGAAAGTTTAAAAGCCCTTACTTCCGGCCAGCAAATGCGCAGCCGTTACGGAGTATTAAGATTTGAAAGATTTAAGAAAAGTAAAATTTTTACCCAAAGTGATAAACAAATTATCCTTGGTTTATGTAGCGAACTTTCCTCTAAAATCAATGTAATAGAAATTGATTCTTATCACATGTCCCAACTTGAACGCGCACGCGCTTTAAACGGCCTTGCCAAACTTTTTGCAAGTTCACTAAGACTTGCCGATAGTTTAAAGGAAATCTTAAAAAGCATACAAAATACCTTCCATTTTGATAGGACCTCAATGTATCTTTTAGATCCTAAAACCCAAGTGGTAAATGAGGCTTACAGCGCAGATCTTTCCGGTGAAGTAAAAAGCATCGATATATCGAAAAATATTCACCGGGCATTTATGAGCCGTTGCCCGGGTGGGGAATATGTTTGCCCCTTGATAACCAGTTCGGATATTGTTTTGTCTCTACCTTTAAGTATGCAATCAAATAATCTTGGTTGGCTTGTATTTGATAATATGCTTTCCCGCACAAAAATATCACAAGAGGATATTTTATCTTTGAAACAATTTTCCACGCAAATTGCTCTTGCCATTGATAATGCAAGACTGTTTGAAAAAGTCCAAGAACTTTCCAATTACGACGAACTTACAAAACTCTGTTTAAGAAGATTTTTTAATGAAAATCTTTCGCAGGAAATTTACCGCTCGCAAAGATTTAATCTAACCCTTGCCATAATTTTGCTTGATATTGACCACTTTAAAACCATTAACGATACTTACGGCCATATCTTTGGCGATGAGGCTTTAAAAGAAGTCAGCCAAGTTATCAGAACAAGTTTAAGACAGACCGATATTCCTTGCCGCTACGGTGGGGATGAAATTATTATAATGCTCCCGCGCACCACAGCCGAAGAAGCAAAACATATCGCAAAAAGGCTTTCCCAAAAAGTCAAAGCAATCAAAATGAACCCTGAATTGACAAAAGGCCAAGAAGTTCACTTATCTATCAGCCAGGGTATTGCCGTTTATCCTTATGACTCCCAGGAACAAGCCGATCTTATCCATTGCGCAGACGAAGCCCTCTATTACGTTAAAGAGGGGGGCAGAGGTTTCTGGGCAAGTTACAGCGATGTAAAAAATAAGGACAATAAAGAAGGAAACCTTATTTTGCCTTAATTTCCTATTAAAATTTTGTAAAAAAGGGCCTATAAGCAAAATAGGTCCTTTTGCTCTTGTTTTATTATCCTTCGTTGTTTATAATGTATTGTTGAGGAATAATTATGAATCATAATAAAATGATCTCTTTACTTATATCTTTTACAATGCTTTTTAATTGAACGGCGGAAATTTTTGCCGCGCCAACCGTGCCGACCTATTTTTTATTTTCTTTAAGACAAGCACAGCCTATTGTTTTGCAAGGATTTTGCGTTTCAAATTCTGCCCGAACAGAGCAAATGGTTTTTGCGAGGATTTTGCGTTTAGAGAAGGCTTGCCGAGCAAAGCATATCTCGAGCGGGTGGCAACCCCGCATATGTGAGCGAGGCATAACGCACTATAAACGCAAAATCCGAAGCAAAAAACTTGCTTATTTCTTTTCTTAATGTTATTATATATGTAACAATAAAAACGGAGGCCGTACAAAATGTCAACCAAAGCATATCTGCAAGGTATCTTGGAGCAAGTTGCTAAAAGAGACCCGGCAGAACAGTTATTCCAACAAGCAGTAAAAGAAGTTCTTTCTACTTTGGAGCCTATTTTAGAGGCTCAGCCTAAATATCAAAAATACGCAATTCTTGAAAGGTTAGTTGAACCTGAAAGAATTATCACTTTCCGCGTTCCTTGGTGCGATGATAAAGGCAATATCCGCGTAAATCGCGGCTACAGAGTGCAATTTAACAGCGCAATCGGGCCTTATAAAGGTGGTTGCCGCTTCCACGAAACCGTAACTTTAAGTATGCTCAAATTTTTAGGTTTTGAGCAGATATTTAAAAACAGCCTTACCGGTCTGCCTATGGGCGGTGGTAAAGGCGGTTCAGATTTTGACTACAGAGGTAAAAGCGAAATGGAAGTTATGCGCTTTTGCCAATCTTTTATGAATGAACTTTATCGCCATATCGGGCAATTTACCGATGTCCCAGCGGGTGACCTTGGCGTCGGCGCAAGAGAAGTTGGCTATATGTTTGGCCAATATAAAAAATTAACTAACCAATTTGTCGGCGTATTTACCGGCAAAGGGCCTTCCTTCGGCGGCAGTCTTATCAGACCGGAAGCCACCGGCTACGGCGTTGTTTACTTTGCAGAAGAAATGCTCAAAAGAGTTAATGAAAGCGTTAAAGGTAAAAATTGTATTATTTCAGGTACAGGTAATGTCGGTATTCATACCGCTGAAAAAATTATGCAACTTGGCGGCAAATGCGTCGGCTTCAATGATTATGACGGCGCAGTTTATGATAAAGACGGCCTCGATGCTGAAAAAATCGCTTTCCTTAAAGAACTCGTTTTCGTCAAAAGAGCAAGCCTTAAAGAGTATGTTAAAAAATATACTAAAGCAGAATTCCACGAAGGCAAAAAATCTTGGTTTATTCCTTGCTTTGCGGCCTTCCCGACTGCTTGCGAAAACGAACTTAAACTTGAAGATGCTCAAATGCTCGTTAAAAACGGTGTTAAACTTGTTTGCGAAGGCGCAAATATGCCTTGCACGCCGGATGCAGTTGAACTCTTCCAGAAATCAGGCGTTTTATATGCTCCGGGCAAAGCAGCCAATGCAGGCGGCGTTGCCGTTTCCGGCTTAGAAATGACGCAAAACTCTATCCGCCTTTCCTGGACCAAAGAAGAAGTGGAAAGCAACTTACACAAAATTATGATTAACATTCATAAATCTTGCGTAGATGCCACCACAGAATTTGGCAAGAAAGACGATTACTTACTCGGCGCAAATATAGCGGGCTTCAAAAAAGTTGCCGATGCTATGATCGCACAAGGCGTAATTTAAACTGGTTGTAAATACGGGCGGAGAAATGTGTGCCTCCGCCCGTTAATTTTTTTAAGAAGAGAAATTTTATGGAACTATTTATCAATGTTGACGGCGGAAGCCGCGGAAACCCCGGACCGGGCGCAAGCGGTTGGATTATTAAAGATAAAAACGGTAAAGTGCTTGTAAAAGAAGGTTTGTTCTTTAAAGAATGCACCAATAACCAGGCAGAATTTACCGCATTAAAAATGGCTCTTAAAGCCGCAAGCGAATATGGTAAATGTTCCTTAATCATCAAGGCGGATTCCCAGTTAATGGTGCGCCAATATCTTGGTGAATATAAAATAAAAAATGCCGAACTTCAAATCTTAATGGGCGAAATAAAAGAACTTGCCCAAAACTTCAAACAAATTTCTATTAATCATATTCCGCGCGAACAAAATAAAGAAGCGGATGCAATTTGTAATCTTATTATGGACAGGGCTTTAAAAAACACTGCTTTTAAACCTGTATTAACTTCTGAAATTACTAAAACAGAAGAAATGAAACCTTCTGTAAAACCAGAACAAAAAGAATCCCAAAAACTTCAGCCGGCACTAATAAAGAAAAAGGTTGTCAAAAAAGCCGAACAAAAAACAAAAGTGGAAAAAGATCCTATTTTCACAAAAACTCCGGCAAAGAAAAAACAAAATAAACCTGTCAAAAAAGCACCCGTTCAACTAGAATTATTTGATAAAATATAATTATGGGCTAGGAAATCGCTCTCACACTTTGTGTGGGGGAGGAACTTCCGGACTCCTAGGGCAAAAGCGCCGCGTGAAAACGCGGGAGGGCAGGGCTATATTACCCTGTTCGACGGAAAGTGCAGCAGAAAAAATACCGCCTGTTTTGCAGGTAAGGGTGAAATGGCGGTTTAAGAGACCACCGCATAAAGAGTAATCTTTATGGCAAGGCAAACCCCGCTTGGAGCAAGGCCAAAAACGCCGATGCAGAGCCCCTGCGTTAAGGTAAAGTGGGCCGCTTAGACAAATGATTTCCGGCTTTAGTTTACTAAAGCAACAGAATCCGGGGTATTGCCCATAAAATTTGAAATAAAAAATGGGGGAGTTATGTTACAACATTATATCGACGAAGATGGAAATTTAAGAAGAATCAAAGATAGACTTGCCGCCGCAATTATTGCATTTGGGCTTGGTTGGTTTGGTATGCATAAATTTTATCTTGGCAAATGGGGCTGGGGGTTAATTTATTTAATCTTTTCATGGAGTGCTCTGCCACTTATAGCAAGTATTGTAGAAGGTGTTTTATACCTTTTAATGAGTGATGAAGAATTTGACTTTAAGTATAATAATTAAGTCATAAAAAATTTAGCATTAAAAAAGCCCTGTTCTTTTTAGAAGACAGGGCTTTTTATTTTTAAAAAATATTTATTTACCACCGCGTTGTTTTATAAGATCGGCAGTCTTTGGGTGTGCATTACTTTTTGCATAATCTAAAGCAGTTTTACCATAGGCATCTGTTGCGTTTATTTCTATTTTCTCACCGTTACCTTGGTCAAGTCTTTCTTTAGATAATAAGAAGTTTACTATATTATAATAACCTTTTGCGGCAGCAATCATTAAAGGTGTTTCTCCTTCTTCGGCTCTTGCGTTAACATTGGCTTTTCTGCTATTAAGCAATTTTACTGTTTTTAATATTTTTACTTCGTCTTTTACTACTTGTGAATCTATGGCAGACATTAACGGAGTATAATTATAAGAACTTGTTTTTTCTATATCTGCGCCGTTATCTAACAAGGCAGTAAGAGCATCATTTGCGCAATTTATTGCTGCAACGCCTATTACCGTTTCCAAGAAACTGGTTGTTTTATGATTTTTATTTGCACCTTTTTTGATTAAGAAATCGACCGTTTTACCTTGATTACTTTCTGCTGCAAACATAAGGGCCGTCCAACCATATTCATTAGTTTCATCTATATCCATACCCGGTTTGTAATAGGAAAGTAAAAGTTCGCAAATATCTTTGTAACCTCTTTTAGCGGCAATCATTAAAAGGGTATTATTTGCCCATCTCATATTGGGTTTTCCGCCGTTATCAAGATATTGTTTAACACCTTCATAATCATGATTTTGCACTTTTTCAACAATCTCCGCAGGGCCTGCTTGTTGGATTTTTAATTGGGATAATTCCGTCTTAAATTCTGTAATGGTATTTTCATCTAACTTTGAAGCGATTTCTTCTTTTGTAAAACCGCTTGCTATTAAAAAAACTGAACAGACAAGTAATAATTTTTTCACTTCTAAATCTCCTTTTTGAAACTCTTATAAGTATATTATAGATTTATTTAAAAATACTTCGCAAGAGTATTTGGCCCCATATAAAACTAGGTCTTTAGACCCAAATAGAAAGGACTGCTTTGTAAAGCAGTCCTTTCTATTTATCTTACGAATTTATCTTATATCTTAAGCAAGCCGCTTGCAAAAGCAATTATCGCCGAAACGGCAAGCGCAAGTATAAAAATAACGGAACCTTTTTCTTTCATAGAAAAACAAGGTCTTCCGTCAGCAGATTGCTTTCTTGCTATCATAAAAACAGGTATGCCGATAGCAAGGAAAATAAACGCCATAAACAAGTATTTTAAGCCGGCAGCATATATCAACCATAAACCATAAACAGAGCCCAAAATACCCGTCATAACGGCAAGCATTTTGCCTTGTTTTTTAATCTTTTCATATTCGCCGTTTCTGGCAAGTTTCCAAAGATACATTGTGCTTGCAATATAAGCAGGCAAAACCATTACACCTGTAATACTGAGCATTGTGTTCCAAGCATTATTTGAAAAATAAACCATCAGTATGGCTAGTTGCATAACTGCACTTGTTACCCATAAAGAAAAACTCGGCGCGCCGTTTTTATTTTCCCTGGCAAATTGACGCGGAAAAGTACCATTTTTTGCCGCGGCAAAAGGTATTTCGGCAGAAATCATTGTCCAGGCAAGCCAACTAAATAAAACAGCAATTAAAAGCCCTATATTCATAAGCCAACTGCCCCACGGACCGACGAGTTTTTCCAAAATACCCGCCGTTGAAGGATTTGCGATTTTGGCAATTTCCTGCTGGTCCATAAAACCAAAAGGCAAAACGGAAAGCAAAACATAAATAACCAAACACCCGATAAAACCAAGAAAAGTCGCTTTGCTGACTTCGTTTTGACTTTTGGCACGATTTGATAAAACAACCGCACCTTCTATACCGATAAAAGCCCAAAGTGTAACAAGCATTGTGCTTTTAAGTTGCGTACCGAAAGAACCAAGATTATCTGTTCTTAAATGTCCCCAAAAATCATAATTAAACTTATCAAAGTTAAAAGCCAAGATAAGTAAAATTATAAAAATCGCAAGTGGCACAAGTTTGCCGATAGTTCCCATAATATTCATTATGGCGGCCTGTTTAACACCTCTTAAAACAACAAAGTT
Organism: Elusimicrobiaceae bacterium; assembly: GCA_045605725.1. GTDB lineage: Bacteria > Elusimicrobiota > Elusimicrobia > Elusimicrobiales > Elusimicrobiaceae > Proelusimicrobium. The sequence goes on along the minus strand of JAZUQO010000021.1, from coordinate 2,633 downwards.
AAAAAACCAAATTAAGAGTGAACCGCAAAAAATGGAAAGCAAATTATTTCCGCCCGCAAAGTGTGGGGGGAAAAAATAATTTAAAGCATCCATTGTTATAACGGCATAGCCGACATTGCCGAATATCTGCGAAAGCCAGTAACCCCACCCTATAGTAAAACCGGTAAAAGGGCCAAAGCCATCTCTTGCGTACATATAAATACCCGAAGTTAAATCCGGTTTAACTTCCGATAAAATACTGAAGGTATTCGCAATAAAATACATACCTATACCCGTTATCAGCCACGCTATCAAAATAACGCCGACCGAAGCACCTTGCGCCATATTTTGGGGGAGGGAAAATATCCCGCCCCCGATCATAGAACTTATAACAATGGCGGCAAGGCCTATAACCCCTAATTTGCCTGCTGTATTATTGTTATTTTTTCCCATAAATCACCTATTTTTTTATAACCACCGGTGCGGCATTTCTAAAATTTAAAAAGCCAAGTACCGTCAAACAATAACCAAAAGGTTGGGTTAAGTTTAAATAGTTATGGAAGAACTGAAACTCGCTATGTTTTTCAACACCTCTTAAAGCAAGTTCGTGATTTAAAGATTTATTAAGCCACATTTTTGCGTGGCCTTCTGCAATTTCATCGTCAATAGGTGTACTAAAATACTCAACATATTCCGCTGCCCAACCGCCGATTAAATTGCCTTTTTTATCTTTACCCCAACAAATACCGATACCCGTTGCAATTGCTTTATGGTCATTGATTTTTGCGCCGTTACCGGCCATAATAACTTCTAACACTGCGCCATGGTGGAAACTATCCGCCACCATATCAACAGGCACGATATTGCCGTATAACTCCTTCGGTAAAACAGAAGTATAAGGTATAACATTAAAGTTTTCAATTTTTGCTTGTTTTAAAGCAGAATCATAGCAAAAAGTTTCAAAAGGTTGCGGCGGAATACCGTCTTGCGCTTGGCCTGCACCGCCACTATAAAAACATAATGTTGGATACCTTGTTCCATATTCTTGACTGCAATTACAATTTTCACTCATAAAATTAAACCCCCGTAATTAAAACATAAAGGTTGTTCTTAAAGAAACAACCGTCACAAATTCCTCTTCAGAATTTAGACCGGCATTAGGATAAACCTGAATATCCGGCGTAATTGTTAGGTATTGAGAAAACCCCCAAACCCATTGCGCTTCAAAAGCCATTTCGTAGGCACGGTTATAAACAGGATAACCCAAACCTTGCGCGCTTAACTGATTATAAGCCGCGGCAAAAGTTATAACATCTAAAGGATTTCTGTCTAAAGGATTTTTATAGGCAAGACCTAAAACATAAGAACGGCTGATAGGTAAAATTTCTTCGCTGATGCCGTTTATTCTGTTAAAGATGGTTAATTTTTCCGTTAGTCCCTGCTGACTGTTAAGTGACCAACCCCAAGTATAGCCTTCCTGTTCTTCAACAGAGGGCTGATAATATCCCAGTGCGCTATATTGCCCGGGCTTGCCAAATAATTTAAAGTTATAACTTATTGAGGCAAAACCTGTATATTTGCCGTCAAAAGCGGTGTCAAATTCAATTTTGTTTCCGCTGACATTGTGGGCATCTTGATAACCGCCGGAAATAGTTAAATTTTCCATAGGTGTAATTTGGATATACGCACCAAGACTTGCCGATGGATAAGCCTGCGTCGCATTTTGGGCAAGAACATAGTTAATTAAACCTGTTTGCTCGTTTGCGTCATAATCGGTTCCGTCAAAGTTGTATATAGGAAACTGCCCGACAGTCCAAGAAAGCCAACTTAAGGCACCACCCCAAGTATGCGTGAAAGATGCTTGGCTAAAAGTATCATCTCTGGTCGGATAATCGTTAATAGAGTTAACTATTCCGCCCCTTTCCTGCAAGACGCCTGCTTCCTGCCCCCAATAACGAACCAAATTATAGTTAAAATTTAATTCGGCCGTTCCCATAAAACCCTTATCCTTAAACAAAGTCCACACCGCATAAGGATAGTAAATTGCCTGTATGGCAGTTTGCTTACCGTTTGGCGAAAGCCTTTGTGCCGTAAAGGAAATATCCATCCCAAACTGAAGACCTATCATCTTTTCCACTGCCTCTTTAAAATCAGAATAAAAGGCAAGAGGATCGTTTTCCATCTGGTGATGAGACCGTTTGTTCTCTTGCAAACGCCTTTGGTGCTTTGCCGAGGTAAGAAGTGTTATATCTTCCCAGTCATCCTCCGCATATACTAACATAGGGTTTGCGTCTGTGTTTTGTTCTGCCTGATTTTGCTGTGCCTGAACAAACAAAGCAAAGCATAAAAGGCATAATATAGCAAGTAATACTGCTATGTTTCTTTTCATTTAACCCCCTAGCGACAAATTATCGCTTTATAATTTATAGTAATTATTTAAACTAATGTCAATAGGTTAGTTTTATAATAAAAAAATCAATATGTTTTTTTATTTTTAAAACAGTCATTTCCCTTATTTTTCGAGTATACACCTGCTATTTTAGCCACATTCCACATGTGTTGCTTTTAGGAGAATTTTTGAATGCAAGAAACGAAGAAAAAAAGTTTTTTGGACTCCTTACAATATTTTCACATTTGTTAGTTTGCTGGGAATT
>JAZUQO010000020.1:0-34114 GCA_045605725.1 Elusimicrobiaceae bacterium | reverse complement strand
CCCATTAAACAAGCCACCTGGGAAATTCCTGCCGGCAAACGCGAGAAGGGACAAAGTTTTTTGGCTTGTGCCCGTGCCGAACTAAAGCAGGAAACGGGCCTGCGTGCCAAAACCTTAAAGGAAATTTTGGTATTTCACCCCTGTAATGCTTTTTCCAATGAAGAACAACACCTTTATTTAGCCACAGGGCTTACCCGCGGGAAAGATTCCCCTGATGAAGACGAGTTTTTAAACTTGCAAAAATTCCCGCTCAAAAAAGTGGTTCGCATGATTGAAAAGGGCGAAATTACGGACGCTAAAACCATTTTGTCTATCCAATGGTATTTGCTCCACAAAAAATAAAAAACTAAAACGAATTAAAATAAAGAAGGGCCCTGCGGGGCTCCTTTTTTGAGTTTGTTAAAAATTACTGATAACGGGAAGATTTTTTCCCCCCTTCGTAGGAATAGCCCAGGTCCTTTTTAATGAGTTCTTGGGCTAAGTCTTTTCCTTGTCCGTTGGTTACATCGCATAACAGGCGGAAGTATTTGTCCCTCCCGCAGTTCGTCAGCAAAATAGGGGGGTGGGATAAAAAGTTTTTTGTAAACGCTTTGGCTTCTTTGGCCAGGCGTGTTTCTTTATCGGTTTTCCCTTTTATTTCGGGAGTGTCCACATGGCGCACGCGCACGGGTACTTTTTCGCAATAAACGGCTACGGAACAGTTCAGGTTTATTTTGAAGGTGTCCCCGTCGTAAACAGAGGCAACGGATACATTTTCAAAGGCTTGGGTTTCCGGGGTGTCGCTTGATTGGGAAAGGGGTTTGCCTTGTTGTTGCAACAGACCCACAATGACGGCCACAATTAAACTCGCCCACCATTTGGCCGATTTTTTGGTAAGTTTGAAAGTTGTTTTTTTGCGTTTTGCCATGGTTATTTTTCCGGGAATAAAACAAGCAAGGCTTTTTCTTCCAAGGTAATTTCCAAACGGTCAGCAGTTTGGCGCGGCTCGCCGTCTAAATGATATACCAATTTGCCCGGCTTGGTAATCAGGGCTTTTTTGATATGCGCGGTTTGCGTCAACCCGAACGGGCGCCACTTGTCCGTAAAAAAGGAAGGCGCCGCCAAGGCGAGTTTCCATTTCGGGGCATCGGCTACGGCTACCATATCCAACAGCCCATCGGTCAGGCTCGCTTGGGGAGCAATTTTGAAATTACTTCCGTATTGGCGGCCGTTGGCAAACACCAAAGTAAGCGGAGAAGAGGTTTGTGTGTGTCCGTCGGTTTCTACCGTCAGCACTTCGGGTACATACGAAAACACCGTTTTAGCCCCCAATTTGAAATAAGGCCATTTTCCGCGTTGGCCTGTCTGGCCGTGTTGCATAAATTGCCAGGCAATTTCGGCTTCAATGCCGACCCCGGCTAAATTCAAAAATAGTTCTCCGTTTGCGCGGCCGATATCGCAAGGAACAATATGTCCCTTTTGTAAGCGCATAACGGCTTCTTCAAACAGCATCGGCATACCGATTTCGCGCGCAAAGCCGTTGCCGGAACCGCGGGGAATAACCCCCAAGGCCGTTTGTGTGCCCACAAGCCCGCGGGCCGTTTCGTTAATGGTGCCGTCTCCGCCGATAGCCACCACCGCCTCAAAACCCTGGGTGACGGCTTCTGCGGCCAGTTCGGTAGCATGATTGGGGGCTTTTGTCAGGCGCATATCCGCACCCGGGAAATTAAGTTGTATGCAACGGGCCAGGTGTTCCGTGTCGGTGGTATTGTTACCGCTTTTGGGGTTTAAGATAAAACGAATTTTCATAATTTTTTCAAGGTTTCGTCTTCTATTTTTTGTCGGGAAAGAAGCAGCGCTTCGCGCAAGCGTTCCATTTTAATCATATTTACGCCTACCCCGGCCACTCTGCCGCCCGCACCCAAAATAAAAAGCATAAAAACGGCAAACAACCCTACATTGGCCAATGTATTAACCGCCTGCATGGGAATTTGCATCGGGCCGTATTGGGTAGCAATTTGCATATCTTTCATTTGCACCACCGGGGCGACAGGTTGGCGGTCTGCAAATACTTTATACATACTCAAAACGGAAAAAAATATCATCAAAAGTCCTACGCACAACAACAAATATCCAAAAATTTTGTTCATATCGTTTGCTCCTCTTTTAGAAATTATAACAAAAGAAAGTTTTTTTCGGGGGCTCTTTCGGTCGGCTCTGTATTTGATATAATTTAACTATATATGTTTATTGATAAAGAAGGTCTTATGAAAAAAAGCACAGAAATCAGAAACGGTTATTTACAATTTTTCCACTCCAAGGGGCTCCCGGTAGTTCCCTCGAGTTCTCTTATTCCTCATTCGGATCCTACCTTACTTTTTACTTCGGCGGGGATGGTGCAGTTTAAGCCCAACTTTTTGGGAATTGATAAATCGCTCAAAAATGCTACCACTTGCCAAAAATGTGTACGCACCACGGATATCGACAGTGTAGGTTTTACCGAACGCCATTTGACCTTCTTTGAAATGTTAGGGAATTTCTCGTTTGGTGACTATTTCAAAACGGAAGCCATTGCCTGGGCTTGGGAATACTTAACAAAAGTGTTACAAATCCCGGCCGAAAAACTGTCTGTCAGTATCTACAAAGGCGGCATCGCGCCCCGCGACGAAGAAGCCTACCTGGCTTGGCAAAAATATGTGCCGGCCGAACGAATTTTTGAATTGGGCGAAGCCGACAACTTCTGGACGATGGGCCCCACCGGGCCGTGCGGGCCGTGTTCGGAAATTTATTACGACTTCGGGGACAAAGGTTGCACCAACCCTAACTGCGACATCACCTGCAACTGCGGGCGCTATGTGGAAATTTGGAACTTAGTTTTCACTCAGTTTGACCGCCAGGAAGACGGCACCTTGAACCCGTTGCCGCACAAAAACATTGATACGGGTATGGGGTTGGAACGCTTGTGCATGGCTATGCAAGATGCGCGCAATGTGTTCGAAACCGACCTGTTCACTCCGCTTACCAAACAAGCCCAAAAAGATTTGAATATCAAAGGCGAAACGAAGGAAGAAATTTCCGCGCTTCGCATCATTGCCGACCATGTCCGCAGTTCCAGTTTCTTGATTGCGGAAGGCATTTTGCCCGCCAACGAAGGCCGCGGTTATATTTTGCGCCGCTTGATTCGCCGTGCGGCTCGCTATGCTAAATTGATGGGCAACGAAAAACCCTATCTCTATACATTGGTTCCCGTGGTGCAAGGTATTTTTGACGGCTTGTATCCGGAAATCGATAAAAACCTGCAACATATCCAAGATGTGTTGAAACAGGAAGAAGGCACCTTCTTAAAAACCTTGGTAACCGGGGAAGAAAAACTGGCCGCGTTGCTTGCGGACGGCGTAAAGACCTTGCCGGGTGAAGAAGCCTTCCACTTGCATGAAACGTATGGTTTCCCGCTGGAACTGACCAAAGAAATTGCCGCCGCCAAAGGCGTAACGGTAGATGAAGCAGGTTACGAAAAAGCCAAATCGGCCGCGCAGGAAAAAAGCCGTTCTTATGCCGATGAATTTTCCAAAGAAAAAGCTGTTATCTTGCAAAAGGTGGAAAACGGCTATCCCGCCACGGTGTTTGTGGGCTATAACGATTTAACGGCTCCTGCCACCGTGTTGGCTTTGTTAAACGAACAATTTGAGTTTGTAGATTCTTTAAGCGGGGAAGGCTATGCCGTATTCAACCAAACTCCTTTCTATGCCGAGTCCGGCGGTCAGGTAGGCGATACGGGTTGTGTGTTGGCAAACGGGGCGGAAGTTGCCCGCGTTACCGATACGCAAAAACCGCTTGGAAAGGTATTTTTACATAAAGTAACCGGTGCGCTTCAAAAAGGCCAAGAAGTTACTTTATCCGTAGATGCCGCCCGCCGCAAACGCTGTATGGCTAACCACAGTGCCATTCACTTGGTGAACGCGGCTTTGCGCCAAGTGTTCGGTTCTACCGTTCACCAAAGCGGTTCTTTTGTTTCCCCGGAACGCTTCCGCTTTGACTATACCCTTTCCAAAACTCCGTCTTCCGAAGAACTTAACAAGGCTTGGAAAATTGCCAATGCGGCCGCGGAGGCCTCTTTGCCCGTTGCGTGTGAAGAACGCCCGTTGGCCGATGCCGACCGTTTGGGTGCGGTAACCTTGTTGGGCGAAACTTATGCCGACCCGGCCCGCTTTGTGCTTATGGGCGGCAGTTTTGATAAACCCGAAGATAAATACAGTTTGGAACTCTGTGGCGGAACGCACGTGAAAAATACGGCCGAAGTAATGACTGTATTGGTGCTGAAGGAAGGCTCCGTTTCTGCCGGGGTTCGCCGTATTGAAGGGGTTGCCGGATACGCGGCCTTAGATTATTTGAAAAATGTAAACGCACAGGCCGACGAATTGGCCTCCCGCCTGGTTGTTCCCGCCAAAGATGTTTTCTCTCGCGTTAATGCCATTATGGACGAACTGAAAGATGTGAAAAAACGTTTCACGCAATTTAGAGAAAAAACCTTGGCGGCCGGTGGCGTCAATGAAACTTCCTTCACCATGAACAACGGAACCACCTTAGTGGTGCGTAATGCCGAAGGGGCCGAACCGAAGGAACTGCGCAATATCGCCGATACCATTGCTCAAAAATACCAGCAAGCCTTGGTGGTGGTGGCTTGTGATAAAGACGGCAAACGCTCCTTTGTAGTAAAAATGGCCGGTAAGTTACCCAATACCGATGCGGTAACCGTGGCCAAGATGATTGCGGCCGACTTGAACGGTCGTGCCGGCGGTCGTCCGGACTTTGCTCAAGGCGGCGGCGAAGCCAAACGCCCTCTGTTGGACTTAATCGGCGGATTAAAAGAATCTCTGTAAGTTCGATAGAAAAGTATTTTGTGTAAACACCCCGGTTTCGGCCGGGGTGCTTTTTTGAGGGGCAGTTGGTGTTTCTTTCCTACAATAAAAAACCCCGCAGGCACGCACTTGAGCGCTTTGCCGCAGGGTTAAATGGTGGTAGGAATAGGATTCGAACCTATGTAGGGCGTAGCCCGACGGTTTTACAGACCGTTGCTTTTGACCACTCAGCCACCCAACCGTTCCAAAATCTTTTATTTTAAAAGAGCAGAAAACTCTTACGGCACTTTTCTGCGCCGTGCAGTTTTATTTGCTTTTAAATATTATAACAAAATTATAAAATCTTTTCAAATCAAGTAAAAATTATTTACCTTATTATTATAAAGTTTTAATAACTTTTACTAAATCCTGCCAAGTGCAGTCTTGCGCGCCGCCTTGTGCAAAATCAGGCCTGCCGCCACCTCTGCCGTTTAAACTTGAAGCAATTTTTTTAACCGCGTCTCCGGCATTAAGGCCACCTTCAAAACTCTTAACAACAAAGGAGCGTTTTGTATCGTCGCCGCTGGCAACCAAAACTGCACAACCTTTATTTTTATCAGCAAGATTATCTGCAAGAGTTCTAAGTTCTTTTACGGGTGTATCTTTGGCATCAAAAATAACAAGTTTTGCGCCGTCTTTTAAAGTGAACTTTTCGATATTATCCGCCGCTTCTTGCGAGGCAAGTTTTTGTCTTAAAGTTAAAACTTCTTTTCTTAACTCTTTTTCGGACTTTATTAAAGTTGTGATTCTGTTATCAATTTCATCAACCGAAGTATTTAAAAGCATAGAAGCCGCTTTTGCGGCGTCAGCCATACTTTTTAAAATTTCAATAGCGCTTAAACCGCCGGCACCTTCAATACGGCGAACGCCGTTAGAAACCGCACTGTCTTTTAACACGCGGATAACCATAATATCACCCGTATTTTTAACATGGGTGCCGCCGCAAAGTTCCAAACTTGCCCTATTCATAGGGTCTTTAAAACCTTCTTTTGAAATTAAAACAAAGCGGGCGGGGTCTGCGTAAGTTTCGCCAAGTAAAGTGGTTGCGCCAAGATCTTTTGCATCACTTAAAGGGCGCACTTGCGTTTCAACTTTTAATCTTTGCAAAATTAAATTGTTTGCTTCGGAAATAACGGCAATAAGTTTTGATTGTTGCGGCGCACCGGATAAAGTATAGTCAAAGCGGAAGCGTTCGCTGTCGACATAAGAGCCGGCCTGTCTAACTTGCTCGCCAAAAATCTTTTTTAAAGCAGCATTGATTAAGTGCACAGATGTATGGTTTGCCGCTGTTTTTGCGCGGGTAATTTCATCCACTTGTAAAAACACTTTTTCGCCAACTTCTAGTTTGCCTTTAACCAAAGCAACTTTGTGTAAGAAAATTCTTTCAAGCGGTTTTTGAGTATCGGTAATTCTTGCAACAATTTCATTATTTTTATAAATTAAGCCGATATCACCAACCTGTCCGCCGCTTTCTGCATAAAAAGGTGTTTTATCAAAAACGGCGTAACCTTCTTGCTCAAGGGTATCAACTTCTTTAAAATCTTTATTAAGTAAAGCAATTATTTGCGCTTTTGAAGAAAGTTCTTCATATCCTACAAAATTTGTAGAACCGAACATCCCTTCAAGTTTTTGAATGGTGATAACTTTTTCTTTATCAAATTCGCTTGCAAGTTTTTTGGAACTTTCTTTTGCTTTTTCCTGCGCTTTATAAAAACCTTCTTCGTCAACTTTGATATTTTTTTCTGCCAAGATTTCTTTTGTTAACTCAAAAGGATATCCGTAAGTTTCATAAAGATAAAATGCTTCTTCACCGGAAATTTCTTTTGGATTGTTTTTAAGAAGTTCAGCCAAGCGTTGTTCTCCTTCGGTCAAAGTGCGGTAGAAAGCAGCGCCTTCGGCTTTTAAAGTATTTGAAATGTGCAATATGGAGGAGTGCAGTTCGGGATATTGTTTATAATACATTTCAACAACTGTCGGCACAAGTTCCCACATAAACGGACTTGTTCTGCCGGCAAGGCGGCCATAGCGGGCGGCCCTTCTTATAATACGCCTTAAAATATAGCCGCGGCCTTCGTTTGAAGGTAAAACACCTTCTGCAATTAAGAAGCAGGCACTTCTGATATGGTCGCAAACAATTCTTAAAATTGTTTGTTCTTCTTTTGTATCTCCGTCGATATGCAAAAGTTTTTTGGCATGTGCGGCAATAGGTGTAAATAAATCGGTATCGAAGGGATTATCGACATTTTGCATAACCATGCAAAGTCTTTCAAGTCCCATACCGGTATCGATGTTTTTTTGCGGTAAAAGTTCAAGGGTTCCGTCTTCAAGGCGGTTAAATTGTGTGAAAACAAGGTTCCAAATTTCAACAAATCTTCCGCAATCGCAAGCAATACCGTTTTTAGCGCAATCAGGGCAACCTTTATCTTCGCCGAAATCATAATAAATTTCAGAACAAGGACCGCAAGGACCTGTCGGCCCCATAGTCCAAAAATTATCTTTTTCGTCAAATTCGTAAATACGGTCTTTTGAAATAAGTTTAGACCAAGCCTCGTAGGATTCTTCATCACGCGGGGCAATACCGCCTTTATAAATACTTACATAAAGTCTGTCTTTATCAATTCTAAGTTCATTTGTTAAAAAATCCCAAGCCCAAGAAATTGTTTCCTTCTTAAAATAATCACCGAAGGAAAAATTACCTAGCATTTCAAAAAATGTTAAATGCCTTTTTGTAAAACCGACATTATCAATATCGGTAGTTCTAACACACTTTTGGCAGGTCGTAGCATTTTTTAAGTTTTTCTTTAAACCCAAAAAGTTTGCTTTAAATTGCACCATACCCGCAGAGGTAAAGAGCAAGGTCGGATCCCCGTGAGGAATAAGCGGACTTGAGGGTAATATAGGAAGTCCGCGTTTTTTAAAATAATTTAAAAAAGTTTGTCTTACATCTTGGCTTTTCATAACATAAATTATATCATATATGTAATGAAGCGTTTGTTTATTATCAATCCAAAATCCGGTAAAAGGAATAATGCGCAAGAACTTGAGCAGACAATAAGAACTCAATTTTATGACGCAGATATTGTTTTTACAAAAGAAGCCGGCCATGCAACAAAACTTGCGGCTGATGCCGTTAAGCAAAATTACGAACAGGTAATAGTTGCCGGTGGCGATGGCACAATTAACGAAGCGGCTTCTTCCCTCGTGGGAACGAAAACGGCTTTAGGTGTTATTGCTCTTGGCAGCGGTAACGGGCTTGCGCGCGAAATCGGTTGCCCCCTTGATAATTTACAAAAAGCCTGCAATAATATCTACATGGCAAAGCCCGTTTTGTGCGATGTGGGCAAAGCAAATGGGGAATATTTTTTAAATGTGGCAGGCATCGGGCTTGAAGCAACCATCGCCCATGCTTTTGCAAGAGTAAAAACAAGAGGTATGTGGCCTTATTTTAAAATCGGTTTTGAACAGATACTAAAGTATAAAGCACCTCAGGTAGAAGTTTGGGCCAATGATAAAAATTTAATTTTTTTAAATCCTATAACTCTTGTTTTTGCAAACGGAAGACAATACGGTAGCAATTTTAAAATCGCGCCCGAAGCAAGTTTAACCGACGGTAAACTAGATATGGTTTATATTAAGCAAAGTCCTTTGTGGAAACTTGCACTGGGACTGCCTAATTTTTTTAAACCGAATTTGTGTTCTGTAAAATTAACCAGCACAAGACAAATAAAAAAGGCGACAATAACCGCTCAAGGCAAATTTGTTTATCACCTTGACGGTGAGCCGAAAAAAGCAACAGATAAACTTGATATTGAAATTGTTTCGAAAGCAATTTGTTTGCTTATCAGTTGACATCTCGGCGCACAAATGATTTAATTAAAAAAACAGGGGAAACCCCTTTGGAGGAAATATGGAACTTAAAATCACAGCAAAAAATATTAAACTTACGGACGCTATTAAGAATTATGCCCAATCTAGAATTGACAGACTTGATAAATTTTTCAGCGAAGACGCTTGGGCACAAATCGTTTTAAGTGTAGACAAGAAAATTAACCAGAGAGCAGAACTTACCATCCACGGCGCAAAAAAGAAAATTTCTTCAAAAGCAATTAAACAAGATCTTTATAAAGCAATTGATGAAGCCGTTGCAAAAGTTGAAACTCAAATTAAAAAGAAAAAAGCAAAAGATGTAAAAGGTAAAAAAGGATCAAAAAATGTTAAAGAGGATTTATCTGCTTATTTCGGTAATGTCTATGCTCCGCAAGCAGATGTAAAATTCTCCGTAATTAAACAAGTGGAAGTTCACCCCATGAATCCCGAAGATGCCGCTTATGAAATGGAAAGACTCGGTTATACCTTCTGGATGTTTATGGATGAAGATTCCAAACAAATTAATTTAATCTTCAAAAGACTTGACGGCACCTACGGTCTTATTCAACCCGTTAAAACAAAATAGGTAAACAATGACAGAATTTGCCCGCACAACTACAATTGCAAATCTTCTTGAGGCTAAAGGCGAAGATCTTAGCCTCAAGTTGATGTGCGGTGCTCGTTTTACAAAAAGATCCGTTTCAAAACCAGGTGTTAACCGCCCAGGTCTTGCTTTGGACGGACACTTGGAAAATTTCAGAGGCGATTTAATACAAATTATCGGACGCGGAGAATATGCTTTCTGCCAGAAATTACCTTATGCAAGATTAAAAGCAAACTTTAAAAAGATGCTCCGTTCCGATAAAGTTCCTTGCGTTATTGTAACGGCAGGTATGCGTGTTTTGCCCGGTATTAGAAAAGCCTGCGAAGAAGAAAATGTCCCCCTTTTAACCACCAGTATGGATACTGCCGCTTTTGTAGCGGAGTTAATTGCATATCTTGATAATTGCACTTCCCCAAGAACACATGTTCACGGTGTTTTAGTGAAAGTTTCAGGTTTGGGTGTTTTGATTACAGGTGATGCAGGAATCGGCAAAAGCGAATGTGCTTTGGAACTTATTAAACGCGGACATATTTTAGTTGCTGACGATGTCGTAGAAATACAACAAAGAAGAGGCAATGTTTTGCTTGGTTTTTGTCCGCCGATGCTAAAGCATTATATGGAAGTAAGAGGCCTTGGTATTATCGATGTTGAACTTTTATTTGGTATAGGTTCTTCCATAGACAGTACAGAAATTGAAATGGAAGTACACCTGGTCGCGCCGACAGGTTCTATCGACCGTCTTGGCATTGAACAACAAAAAACAACTTTACTTGGCACACAGATAAATGCTTTAACTATCCCTGTTACTCCCGGTAGAAATTTGGCTGTTTTAATAGAAGTTGCCGCTCTTAACCAAAGATTAAAAAACCAGGGTATAATTTCCGCCAAAGAGTTTAATAAAAAATTACTCTCCAAAATGAAAAGGACTTCAAAAGGTTACCAAAATGGAAACAAGTAAAAAAGATAAATTTTTTATTATTACGGGGATTTCCGGAGCGGGCAAAACACAAGCCTTAAAAATATTCGGAGATTTCGGTTATTATTGCGTAGATAATTTACCTTTAGCCCTTTTTAGAGAATTTGTTAACTATATTAAGACAAAACCGGAAATAAAAAATATCGCACTCGGTGTTGATATAAGAGAAGGCGAAAATATTAAACTTTTGCCAAAGATATTGCAAGAAGATATTTTAAAAGAAATGAAAGTAAAACTGCTCTTTTTAGATGCTTCAAATCAGGTTTTACTCAAAAGATTTTCCGAAACAAAACATCGCCATCCTCTGCCGAACAAATTATTAAACGCTATTGAAGATGAAAGAGAATTTTTAAAACCTATTCAGAAAATATCAGATGTTCAGATAGATACTTCATATTTAACTTTAGGTGAATTAAAAGAAAAAATTTCCCAATCTCTAGAAATAACTTCTTCAAGAGAAATGAGCATTTCCGTTATTTCTTTTGGATATAAAAACGGCATACCTTTGGAATCTGATTTGGTAATTGATGTTCGTTTTTTAGTTAACCCTTATTATGAACCTTCTTTAAGAAATAAAACCGGACTTGATAAAGAAGTGCAAGAATATATTGAAAAATCACCAGAAGCCCTTGAATTTTTAAACAAGATGACAAATATGATAAGTTACCTTGTGCCTAAATATATTAAGGAAGGAAAATCTTATTTAACTATTGCCATTGGCTGCACCGGTGGCAAACACAGAAGTGTTTTTATGGCAGATAAACTTGCAAAACATCTTGCAGAAAAGAAATTTAAAGTTTCTGAGTTCCACAGAGATATACAAATAGTAAAGAAGGAAGTATGGTAAAAATAATTTTGATTTCCCATGGTAATATGGCCCAGTCACTTTTGGAAACAGCCAGTAAAATAGGTTCTTTTGATATCAGTGAGATCCCTGTTTTCAGCGTAAGCACAAAAGGAGATTTAGAAAATTTACCCCAAAGAATATTAAACTCTTTAGGTCAAGACGGGACTTTAATTTTAGTCGATATTTTAGGAGGGTCATCTTGCAACACCGCCGTTCAATGCACGCAGCATTTGGATAATATAAAAGTAGTGTGTGGCGTAAATCTAAATATGCTTTTAAGCGCCATAAATAACAAAGAAAAAATGACTTTGTCCGACTTAACAAAAAAAGTTTTAGAGGACGGTAGGAAGTCGCTTGTGGATATTAGCGAAAAATTAAAATAGTATGATTTGTTTTATAAGAATTGATAATAGACTTATTCACGGACAAGTAGTACAATCCTGGTTGCCAAAAATAAAGGCGGACAAGGTTGTAGTTGTCAGCGAACAGGCCTCTGAAAATATTCTTATGCAAAAGATGATGCGTGTGGCTTTGCCGCAAGGCTATGCTTTAAAAATATGCCCTGTTAAAGAAGTTTTGGCAGAGTTAAAGCAAGAGGAAAATAAAAAAATTTTTTTACTTATAGAAGATTTATACCAACTTTTAGACTTGGCAGAACAGGGTCTTGCCCCTCAAAATATTAACGTCGGTAATACAAAATATGAAGAAGACAAAAAAGAATTCAGTACCGGAGTTTATTTTAACAAAATGGATTTGGATATTATAAATAAATTACAAAAACAGGGGTTTGCTTTTATCATACAAGCCCTACCTTCTTCCTTGGAGGTAAAAATAAATGCTTGAACTTTTAATTGCCTGTGCCGTTTTGGCTATAATTGAAATGGATACAACTTATTTCGGTCAATTTCTTTTTTCAAGACCTACTTGCACAGGGGCTATAATGGGTTATCTTTGCGGAGATTTCTTTTTGGGCCTGCAACTGGGCGTGTTTACGGAACTACTTTTTATTGATTTTGTACCTATCGGCGGAGTTGTTCCCCCCAGCGGTGCTATTTGCGCGGGAACAAGTATTATTATCTCTGCTTATTTCGGGGCGGATTTGTATTTTTCATTCTTTATAGGATTAATGCTTGCTCTAAGTTTCTCTCATATAGAGAAATTACTCAGAAAATACCGTTCAAAACTTTTACCTATCATAGAGAAACAAATTGTTGAGCAAAAAATCACGCCTTTTGGGTTAATATTTCAAAGTTTTCTTTTGGAATATTTGGCGGTTTTCATTTTTGTTTTGACAGCAACAACTATATTCGGTCCTCTTCTATACCATTTGGGAGGGATAATCCCACAAAGCATACATGTTGCTTTTAAGTTTTCTTATTTTCTTGTGCCTTGGATTGGGCTTTCAATGTTATTTATCTCCTTTAGCACGAAACCGAAGGTGGAATAAATGAAAATAAACTTTTTTAAAATATTTTTAAGAACTTTTTTACTCCAAATGTTTTGGAATTATAGAAAAATGCAAAATATCGGCAGATTATTTATCGTTATGCCGGTATTAGAAGAACTCTATAAAGATAGACCGGAAATGCTTAAAAGAGCAATTGCACGCAATTTAGATGCTTTTAATTCTAACCCTGTTATGTCTGTATACAGTTTGGGCTCAATGATAAAACAAGAAGAAAAAATAGCCCAAACAGATCCCCTTAAATTACCTAGTGAAGAAAGAGAGTGGAGAGTTATTTCCATAAGTACTGCAAATACGGCCGCTTCTCTTGGAGATAGACTTTTCTGGGCTACTTTAAAACCTTTTTCCTTGGTTGTTCTGATAATTATACTTTATGCCGTGCAAATTCACACTTTAAAAAATATCGAAACCCCGCAAGATTTAATCCTTTCTGCCGTGATAGCAATTGTGGCATCTCTGCTGGTTTACAATATCCCCGCTTTAACTATACGATACAAAGGTTTAAAAGATAGTTATAACGGAACCGAAGATGATTTTTACGGATTAATCAAATTAAATTGGAATAAAATAATATATCATCTTAAAACTTTGGGACAATTTTTAACTTGCTGTATATTTATTTATAGCATCTATATAAGTTTTGCAGGTGAAAACCTATCAGCAGATGTTATAACAAGGCTTGCTTTGATGTTGTCGTTTTTAGTTTTAACCTTATGGACAAAGAGATTAAATATTCCCAATATATACCTTTATATTTTGGCAACAGTAATTTTCTGCGCTGCAGCGTTGATATCTTAAAAGAGGATTTAAAGTGATACAAGAACAAATAAAAATTAAAAACAAATTAGGCATACATGCAAGACCGGCAACTTTGCTTGCTCAAGAAGCAGGTAAATATAAAAGTGAAATTTTTATTACAAAAGACGGTATCGAAGTAAATGCCAAAAGTATTATGGGTATTATGATGATTGCAGCGGAACAGGGAAGTACTTTAAATATATCCATAAACGGGCCGGACGAACAAGAAGCCGCCCAAGCCCTAAAAAATATTTTTAAGAAAATTTTCGAGGAAGAATGATTACATTAAAAGGTATTCCCGCAAGCCCCGGTATTGCAATTGGCCCTGCTTATATAGTCAGCAGCGAAGGAACTGTTTTGGAAAAAAAGAAAATTCCCTCTACAAATGTGGAATGGGAAATCCGTCGCTATCAAGAGGCTTTGCGCCTTACTTATGAAGATTTAACAAAAACGCAATCAAATGCCCAAGAACTTTTTGGTAAAAACTTTGCCAAGTTAATGGCCGCACATAAACTTATTTTGCAAGATCCTTTACTTGTACAGGGCGTTATAGATAAAATAAAAAAAGAACAAATAAATGCTGAATATGCCCTTTACCAGGTCGTCCAGGAAGTAAACACCACTTTTGAGCAAATTAAAGATGAATTTTTTAGAGAGAGAAAAATTGATATCGCCGACGTTGCAAAAAGATTATATGACCACTTAACAAACAAACAACAAAATACTTTTGCTTCGATAAAAGAACCCTCTGTGGTTATCGCGCATAATTTATTTCCATCTGATACAATACATTTAAAAAGAAAAAGTGTTCTTGGTTTTGCCACCGATTTAGGAGGCAAAACAAGCCATACTGCTCTTCTTGCGCAAACTATGCAAATGCCGGCTGTTGTCGGTTTAAGCCAGGCAACGGTTCAAATTAAAAACGGCGATTTAATAATTATTGACGGACAGGAAGGCCTTTTAATTGTAAATCCCACAACAGAATTAATTAGCCTTTATACCAAGAAAAAAAATCAACTTGAAAAAGAAGAAAAATCTTTAAAAAATATTAGTGATTTACCTAATGAAACTTTAGACGGACACAAAGTTAACCTTTATGTAAACTATGATCCGCGCAGAGATTTTAAAGAACTTAATACTTTTAGATCCGACGGGCTAGGCCTTTTAAGAACCGAATTTTTATATATGGATAGAACTATTCCGCCTTCTTTTGAAGAACAAGTTACTATTTATAAAAAGGCGGCTTCCCGTTTTGACACAAGACCTTTTACTATCCGCCTTGCCGATTTAGGCGGAGATAAAATTACACAATTTAGCCTTGCCCATCATGAACAGGAAGCAAACCCCTTTATGGGTTGCCGCGGAATAAGACTATTTTTAAAATATCCCGCTTTGATGAAAACCCAAATACAAGCCATAATAAAAGCCGCTTCTTTAGTACCGGCAAAAGTTAAAATTATGGCTCCCATGATTTCTAATGCTGAAGAAGTTATAGAAGTTAAAAAAGTCTTTGAACAAACTTTACAGGAAATGCAGGCCGATAATATCTGCCCGCAAAATAAAATTGATTTCGGCATTATGGTGGAAGTCCCCAGTATTGCTTTAACACTTGATAGCATTATAAATAAAATTGATTTTGCTTCCATAGGAACTAATGATTTAATACAATATCTTATTGCTGTAGATAGAGGCAACCAGGAAGTAGCCGACCTTTATGACCCTTATCACCCGGCAGTTTTAAGAATGATAAATTTAATTATTCAAACTTGCCGCAAGAGAAAAGTTGAAGTAAGCGTCTGCGGTGAAATGGCTTCCGATCCGGAACTTATACCCTTTTTAGTGGGGCTTGGTATTGATAGTTTATCTATCTCTACAAGAATGTTCTTGAGAATAAAAAATACTTTGAGGAATTTAAACTTTGAAGATTGTTCTAATTTAGCGCAAGCGGCTATACTTATGGGCAGTTCTGATGAGATACGCAAATTAAATGAAAAACATTCGTAATTTTTCCATCGTGGCGCATATCGACCACGGCAAGACAACCCTTTCAGATAGAATTTTAGAAGATACCGGCACTATTCCAAAGCGCAAAATGCACGCCCAACTTTTGGACGGTATGGACCTTGAAAGAGAGCGCGGTATCACAATTAAAGCAAAAGCAGTCCGTATAAAATACAAAGACTATATTTTAAATTTAATTGACACTCCGGGACACGTAGATTTTTCCTATGAAGTTGCCCGCAGTTTAAGGGCTTGTGAAGGCGTTTTGCTACTGGTCGATGCATCCCAAGGGGTTGAGGCACAAACCGTTGCCCACGCCCATTTAGCGCAAAGTTTAGGACTTAAAATAATACCTGTAATAAACAAAGTGGACCTTAACCAAAGTGACGGCGATATTGCAGAAGAACAACTTTGGGAAGTTTTAAAAGATCCAATTTCTGCCCAAAGAGTAAGCGCAAAAACAGGGCTTGGTATTGAAGACCTTTTGGAAAGAATTGTTAAAGATATTCCCGCGCCTGAAGGCAAAAAAGTTGCCCCTGCACGCGCCCTTGTTTTTGACTCTTTTTATGATCCGTTTAGGGGTGTTGTTTTATATGTCCGCATGGTTGACGGGGTTTTAAAAGCCGGGCAAACTTTGAAATTAATGGCTTCGGGTTTTACTTCTAAAATTGAAGAAGTGGGTTTCTTAACACCCAAAGCGCAAAAAAACCAACAAATTGAAGCAGGCGAAGTGGGTTATGTTGTTGCCGGTATCAAAGATATACACCAAGTGCAAGTGGGCGATACTATTACAACTTTAGATAATCCTTCTGATACCCCTTTAAAAGGCTACACTGAAACAAAGCCCGTCGTATTTGCAAGTATTTTTCCTGTGGAATCAACCGAATACCCTTTGCTTAGAACCGCGCTTGAAAAATTAAATTTATCAGATTCTTCTTTCAGTTATCAAAGTGAAACTTCTAAAGCGCTTGGCTTTGGTTTTAGGCTTGGTTTTATGGGCCTTTTACACATTGAAATTGTTAAAGAAAGACTTGAAAGAGAATTTAATTTATCTTTAATTGCAACAAGCCCGAACGTTATTTATCAAGTAAAATTTACACCGCGCAAAAGCCATCCTCAAGAATTAAGCGCACTTGCCGATGCCGGAAACGGCTATAAATGGATTGATAATCCTGCCAATTTCCCGCCTTACGGCGATATTATTGATATTAAAGAACCGACAATAAAAATTAAAATCGTTTGCCCTATTGCTTATATGGATGGCGTAATGACGCTTTTAAAAGAAAAGCGTGGCACATTTATCAGTATGGAACAATTATCCAGCCAAAGAGTTGTTATTAACTACTATATGCCAATGGCGGAAATGGTTATAGATTTTTATAATAAACTTAAATCAGTTTCAAAAGGTTATGCTTCTTTTGATTATGAAATTGACGAATACAGAAGCGCAGATGTTGTATTGATGGAAATTTTGATACACGGTAGTCCGGTAGATGCTTTAAGCGTTATTACCCACAAAGATAAAGCCGTTTCACGCGGGCGCCTTTTATGCGAAAAATTAAAAGAGTTAATCGGCCGTCAGCAATTTGAAGTGGCGGTGCAGGCAAGAGTAAACGGCAAAATTGTAGCACGCGAGACAATCCCTGCTTACCGTAAAGATGTTATTGCCAAATGCTACGGCGGTGATATTACTCGTAAAAGGAAACTTCTTGAGAAACAAAAAGAAGGTAAAAAACGTATGAAGAGTATCGGTAATGTTAATATCCCGCAGGAAGCATTTATCGCAATGCTCAAAATCGAAGAATAATTCTATGAGTGAAGATATAAAAAGCACACAAACGGTAAGTATAAAAGGTGAAAAATTAGAAGATTTGCTTGATTTCATCAAAGGAAACGAAACCATAAAAATCTTAACAAAAAACTTAAAGCCCGAAGGCGTTTTTGTCAATAGAAAAAACAATAAGATTGAAATTACTATTGTTATGAGTGAAAGTGGTTTAGTAAAAAAAGAAACTAAGTAAATCTTTTGCAAAAATATTTATCTGCGAACTCTTTGTTTATTGGTAAATGCCATAATTAGGCAAACAAACCAAACAAGTATAGTCCAACCTAAAAACAAATTAAGCAAAAATATAAGCCAAAAATAACGTCTATTCTTATTATAAACAATAACTGACGGTAAAAAATATATTAAAAGGGCTATAATAGTTACCGTAATAAGAAAAACTTTTATCATAAATATATTCTCTCTATTTTACTTAAAATAATTTTTCAAAGAAAGAAGGTTCTTCTTCTAAAGTTTTAGCAAATTCTTCCAAAGCGACTTTTTGTTTTTTACTTAACTTCTTTGGAACATTGATATTTAAAATTACTTTTAAATTACCTTTTTTGTTTTCTTTACCGAGAACGGGCATACCCTGTTTTTCCAAAACAACTTGGCTGCCGTGAGTAGAGCCTGCGGGAATAACCAAAGTAACTTCTTCCTGCTTTAAGTTTTTAACTTTTATTCTATCGCCGAAAACCGCTTGCGGAAAGGAAATTGTTTTTTCAATAATTAAATCGTCGCCGTCTCTTTGAAATTCTTTATTTCTTTTTACGGCAATTTCTACATATAAATCGCCATAACCGCCATCGTTTGTGCCAATGTCTCCACCATTATTTACGCGGAGCAAAACGCCGTCTTTAACACCTTTCGGGATTTTTAAAGTTATTGTATTTTTATGTTTTTGACGGCCTGTACCGTGGCAATCTTTACAAGGTTTTTCTAAGATAGACCCTTGCCCGCCACAATCAGGGCAAGGTTGGCGCATGGAAAAGAAACCTTGGCTAAACTGAACTACGCCTGAACCTTTACAAGTGGGGCAAGTTTTGCGGCCACTGCCATCTTGCGCGCCTGTGCCGTGGCAAGTATCGCAAGTATCAATTCTTTCATAAGAAATATCTTGTTCCACTCCGTCATAGGCTTGCTCAAGCGTTACGGTTACCTGTTCTTTAATATCATTACCTCTTTGAGCACGGGGGCGTCTTTTTGCACCGCCACCAAAACTACCGCCGAATAAATCGCCGAAAACTGAACTGAAAACATCTTCAAATCCGCCAAAACCGCCTGCATGAAAACCACCCGCGCCCATATTTACACCGTCCGGGCCATAATTATCATACATCTGTCTTTTTTGGGGATCACCTAAAACTTCATAGGCCTCATTTATTTGTTTAAATTTTTCTTCCGCTTCAGCATTACCGGGATTTCTATCGGGGTGATACTTCATTGCAAGTTTGCGGTAAGCACTTTTAAGTTCGCTTTCGCTTGCTCCTCTTTGAACGCCGAGCACACTATAATAATCTTCTTTCTTTGCCATTTTCGCCACTCTTTAAAACAAGCAAGTGCCGTGTTTTTTAAACACGGCACTTTGCTAAATTACACTTTATTTATTGTCAACGACTTCTGCTTCAACTACATCATCTTTTTTAGGTGCTTCTTGCTGTGCGCCTGTTGCTTGAGCGCCTGCGTTTGCTTGCGCGCCGGCCTGGGCTGCTTGGGCCTTGGCTTGAGATTCTTTATAAATAATCTCGCCTAATTTTTGACTTACCGTTAAAGCATTGTCTTTGGCTGTTTTGATTCTTTGGGTATCTTCAGATTTAATTGCCTCTTTAAGTTCGCTTAAAGCCTGATCAATTTTAAGTCTTTCATCTTGAGGGACTTTATCGCCATGTTCTCTAAGGGCTTTTTCTGTTTGATACAAGACGGAGTCAGCTTCGTTTTTGGCTTCAATTCTTTCTTTGGTCTTTTTATCTTCTTCGGCGAATTGTTCGGCCTGTTTAACGAAGTTATTGACTTCGGCTTCGCTAAGTTTGTTAGGTGCGCTGATGGTGATATGTTGTTCTTTTTGTGTACCTAAATCTTTAGCGGAAACTTTTAAAATACCGTTTGCATCAATATCAAAAGTAACTTCAATTTGAGGAACGCCGCGCGGCGCAGGCGGAATACCGTCAAGGTCAAATTTACCGAGTGGCACATTGTCTTTTGCCATAGGTCTTTCACCTTGTAAAACATTAACGGTAACAGCCGGCTGATTATCTGCTGCGGTGGAGAAAACTTGAGTTTTCTTTGTAGGAATAGTTGTGTTTCTTTCAATAAGTTTTGTAAAAACACCGCCTAAAGTTTCAAGACCAAGTGATAACGGGGTAACATCAAGTAAAAGAATATCTTTAACATCCCCTGTTAAAACACCTGCCTGAATTGCAGCACCGTCTGCCACGCATTCCATCGGGTCAACGCCGCGTTCAATTTTCTTGCCGACGTGTTTTTCAACATATTCTTGAACGATAGGCATACGTGTAGGACCACCGACCATAATGATTTTATCAATGTTAGACATTGAAAGACCGCTATCGGTAACTGCTCTATCTATTGAAGCGCCGCATCTTTCAACTGTAGGGCGGACAAGACTTTCAAGTTTTGCTCTTGATAAAGTCATTTGTAAATGTTTAGGACCGTTTTGATCTGCTGTGATAAACGGTAAATTGATTTCTGTTTCCATAGTTGTGGAAAGTTCAATTTTTGCTTTTTCAGCACCGTCTTTAAGACGCATCATTGCTTGTTTATCTTGTGATAAATCTATACCGTTTTCTTTTCTAAATTCGCTAACGACCCAATCAATAATGGCGTTATCCATATCGGTTCCGCCGAGTTTGGTGTCGCCGGAGGTTGCAAGAACGCTGAAAGTTCCTTCTGCACCCATTTCCATAATGGTAACATCCAAAGTACCGCCACCGAGGTCAAAGACCAAAACTTTTTGTTCTTTACCTAGTTTATCAATACCGAAAGCAAGTGCGGCTGCCGTCGGTTCGTTAACTAAGCGGACAACTTCAAGACCGGCAATTTTACCTGCGTCTTTTGTTGCTTGGCGTTGGTTATCGTTAAAGTAAGCAGGAACGGTAATAACTGCTTTTTCAACTGTTGTGCCTAAAAAGGCTTCGGCATCTTTTTTAACTTTCTGCAAGACAAAAGCGGAAAGTTGTTGGGGTGTAAATTCATTACCGCGTAAATTAAATTTAAAGTTTTCACCCATTCTGCGTTTAAAAGCAGTTGCTGTACCTTCCGGATTTAAAACGGCTTGTTTTCTTGCCGGTTCACCGACAAGTCTTTGACCGTCTTTTGTAAAAGCAACATAAGAAGGAAATGCTTTACCGCCGATAGAATTACCTTCTGCTGAAGGGATAATGGTTGGTTTGCCACCTTCCATAACTGCTGCTGCAGTGTTAGATGTTCCTAAATCAATACCAATAATTTTAGACATAATTATTTCTCCTTGTGTTTATTTTGTTGTATATCTTGTTTTACTTCTTTAGAGTCTTCTTCCGGTGCTTTACCGACAACGACTTGTGCCGGACGAATAACCCTATCACCCATTTTTACCCCGCTTGAAATTTCTTCCAGAACAAGGCCGTCATCTTTAGGAGCGCAAGGGATGGTTGTAATAACTTCCTGTGTCATAGCGTCATAAGGTTTGCCTTTGGCACTGATGATTTGGACCCCTTGGGCTTTAAAGACTTTTGCAAATTCCTCAAATATCATTTTGAGTCCTTGCTTGATATTTTTTATATCCGCGTCTTCACTTTCAACCTGTTTTTGTGCTTTTAACAAAACATCGTATAAGGAAAGAAAACTGAGTATGACTTCTGTTTTGCCAAAGTTAATAAGTTCGGGTTTTTCTTTTTCAACGCGTTTTCTGTAATTTTCAAAATCTGCCTGAAGGCGGACAAGTTGCCCAAAATATTGGGCGGCTTTATCTTCTTCTTGAGGCTGTTGATTTTGTTCCTGGTCATATAAATCTTCTTGAAGTTCTTGTTCTTCCTGAAGTTCGGACTCTTTTTTATTATGTTTGCTCATAGTTATTCCTTGTTATCTTCCAAAGATGCCTGCCAATTTTCAATTGTCATACCTAACATATCCCCGATGAAATTGACCAGCGACATCATTCTTGTATATTCCATATGTTTCGGACCGACTATACCAAGCAGCCCGACTGTTCTATCCCCCACTTTATAAGAGGAAGTTACTATGCTAAGGTTCTTAAGTTCGCTCAATTCGTTTTCAGAGCCGATACTTACGCTAACCCTTTTTTCTTTATCATTTTGCAATTCTTGCATTTTCTCACCGAGTAATCCGGCGAATTTATCGCGTTCTTCCATAACGCGCATCATTTTGCTTAACTCTTCATATTCTTCGGAGGGAACATTATCCAGCAGCGAACTCATACCTTCTATGTATAGTTGTTCACTGTAATTTTGCGCGCTTATCATATCTTTTAAAAATTTGCACGCAAGTTCACAAAAACCATCCTCATCTGTATTGCCGTGGCGCAAGTTTTCCCATAAAACACGTTGGGCATTACGCAAGGTTAAGCCTGATATTTGTTCATTTATATAGGCGTTTAACATTAAAAGTTTGGTGGGCATTACTATTCTGTTTACCCTAACCGGCCAGTGTTTGACGACGCCTTCACCCGTCACTAAAACTGCTAATATATTGCAAGGACCAAGCGGCAAGAAATCAAGTCTTTGCACAACGCTGTCCTGCACATTACTGGTAAAAACAAAGCCGGCGCTATGCGTCATCGCTGATAGCATGCGGCATGTGTGCACGAGAACACGGTTAATCTCTTCATTATTTCTGGCGTATTCTTGTTCTATTTTTTGACGCTCTTTTAAGGCAATATTCTGTATTTTAGATAAATAATCTACATAATACCTATAAGCCTTATCTGTGGGGATTCTTCCCCCCGAAGAGTGAACTTGATGAAGGTAGCCTTCATCTTCAAGTTTCTTCATTGTGTTTCTGATCGTTGCACTGGAAACACCCGGCAGCCCCTTTTGGGCAACAAGTTCCGAGCCTACCGGCTTACGGGTTTGCACATATTCTTGTATTATCATACGAAGAATTTTTTCTTCCCTTTCTTTTGCTATTTCCGGTTTTAATATTCTCATACTTTATACCTAAGTGTTTCTATTTTGTTTTTTAGCAGTCTTTTAAACTGACTGCTAATATTGTAATATATTTTTTCAAAATTGTCAATCCTTGCTTTAGACTGCTAAAAATAAAATTTGTAAACTATAGAGTGTATCGCCTTTTTTTGCTAGAATAAAGTTATGGATATAAACAGTTATAAAAAATCTAATTTCGGTGCGGCTTTTTTCTTTTTATCAAAAGAACAAAAAGAGGCTTTAAAATTAGTTTATGCTTTTTGCCGTTACGCAGATGATGTAGTTGATGATAATTTTGAAAATGCCCCAAAACTTTTAAAAGAACTCCGTGAAGACTTACAAAATCCAAGTAAAGATTTTTTTATAAGACTTGAAAAAGTTATCAAAGATTTTAAAATACCAAAACAATACTTTTTTGATTTGATTGACGGTGTTGAACGTGATTTAAAAACGCCTGTACGTTTTGAAACTTTTAACGATTTAGACTGGTATATTTACAGAGTTGCAGGCGTTGTAGGTTTAATGTGTATACATATCTTCGGTTTCAAAAATAAACAAACGATAGAATATGCAAAGAGTCTTGCCAGTGCTGTGCAGATGACAAATATTTTAAGAGATATAGCAGAGGACAGCAAAATAAACCGCCTTTACTTACCTTTGGAAGATTTAAAAAAATTCCAAGTGCCGCAGGAAGATATTTTAAAAAGGCACAATACTTATGAAGTAAAAAAACTGCTTGCTTTTGAAAGACAAAGAACTTTAGATTTTTACAAACAGGCAGAAAGATTTTTACCGAAAGAAGATTTTAAAAATATGCTTGGCGCAAGAATTATGGGCAATATCTATAAGGCCATTCTTGATAAAACCGCACCTTGCAGAATATTTGAAGAAAAAATAAAATTAAGTAAGTTTAACAAAATATTGATTATGCTTAAAACATGGAGTCAGACAAAATGAAAATTTTTTTAATATTTATTTCTTTATTTTCCTTTAATGTTTTGTTTGCGCAAGACACTCAAAAGTGTTTAGATAAAAGCAAAACTTTCTTTGAACAAAAAGAATATTTATATGCCCAAAAAACTTTGGAAGATTGTCTAAAAATAAACCCAAATGATGTTGATGTGCTTGTAAGCCTTGGCGGTGTTTGTATGAAACAAAATGAATTTAACCAGGCTTTGGTTTATTTCGATAATGCTTTAAAAAATATGACGAAGCAATCCCCTTATCTATCATACGTGTACACCAGAATGGGCGATTGTTATACACATATCAAAAATTTCTCTAAAGCAGCCCAATACTATGATGCTTCCTTAAAATATGAACCGGCCAATATCAATTCACTCGTTGGTAAAGGTATTTGCGAAGAACAATTGGGCAATACCCAACAGGCAGCCCAATATTTCAGAAAAGCATTAGCCGTAGATTTTACTAATATAGTTGCAAGAAGAAGATTAATCGCTCTTGAACCCGGAATTTTAACCCACGACGAACTTGTTACCACTATGAAAGAAAGAAATATTTTAGATCCCCATGCAACTACTTATCAGGAACAAGACTTAGATTTACTTAAAAAAATGCTAAAAGCGGAAAGAAATAAGGCCGTTAAATATCTTAACGATAAATATGAAGGCAAAATACCGCCAGGTTTGGTAATAGAAAAATACCCAGGTAAAATCTATGCACGAAAGATACTTTCTTATAGCGGATACAATGATTTAATGTTTTTGCTCTCGCAAGATGCAATTGATTTCTTTATAAAAGAAGGCGCTTATAAAAGTGAAATTTTAAAATTGAGAGATTTTGACGGAAATAAAATTTTCGATGAAAAAGGGTTTTTAACAGAGGAAGGTCTTCTTGCTTACACTCTTTCATTAAACGGACAGAAGGCTTATCT
Organism: Elusimicrobiaceae bacterium; assembly: GCA_045605725.1. Classification (GTDB taxonomy): domain Bacteria; phylum Elusimicrobiota; class Elusimicrobia; order Elusimicrobiales; family Elusimicrobiaceae; genus Proelusimicrobium. Next base: position 9,798 of record JAZUQO010000020.1, on the reverse strand, counting down.
TTTACCCTCACAACCTTTGCCTTCCGGCGTGCAAAAAGCAGATATGCTTGTTAAACAATTATTAAAACAAGGCTATGAAGAAATTTCTCTTTCCGAATATTCTTATCTTATGAAAAAATCACGCTGTAATGAAAACACCCTAGTAAACAATTTAGGTGTTAAAATTGTGCCTGTTTCAAAGGAAAAAAGACGTTTTTTGGTTCTTGTTCCACCTAATGTTTCGAAATTAAAAGAAATGCCTTACACCATCGTTAAAGAAAAAAGAAAAAATAATACTCACTCCAACAATACTCCCGTTTATACAACGACTTTCGGAACGGGCAGCCAAAGGCCTTACCTTTGTAAAGAAGACGGGGCATTAGAAACTTTTGGTGGACAATTTTAAACCTTAGGGCGGAGATAAGTGCCCTATTTTTTCTTCAGTAGTAAAAGGTCTCTTTATATATATTGAAGAAACTTCATCAATGCCCCAAGATTCTTTGGCATTTTTAATATCTTTATAAATTTGAACAGCCTCTTCTCTTTTACCAAGAATATCATAAACTTCGGCAAGTCTTAAGAGGTTATTCATTTGCCAGCGGCTCATTTCTTGGTTTGCGGTAGCGGAAATACTTTCTTCAAAAGTTTGTGCTGCTTTATCCCATAAACCTTGCGCCATATAGGCTGTACCTATTGCGCTATAAGTGCGGGCAATATAAATTTCTTTATAAAAAGATTCTTTGCCGATTTTAGACAAAAACTCTTGCGAAGATAAAATAACTTTATCATAATTTTTATTTTCATAATCGGCAATAATACTGACAAATTCAAAAAGCGGATTTTGCGGATATTTTTGGCGAACTTCACCAATTAATTGTGCTGCAAGTTGAGGATCATAATATTTTTCATTATGAATAGAACTTTCCACAAGTAAAAGTTTTGCCGTATCAGCGGAAAACTTACCTTTATCTTTTATTAAATTAAGATAATCTATACCTTTTTGGGCATCCGCGCTGCCAACAAGTTTAGCAAGAACTTTTACCACGGCGGGCAGAGTGCCGGCATAATACTGGTAAATGGCTTCGCCAAGGTAAGCATCATACATTTCAGGCGAAAGTTTGGCCGCCTTATTCATGTATTTTATGCCTTTCTTGCCGGAAAAATAGGCTTTTATATATCTTCTGTTTGCAAGTTCAAAACGGGCTTTAACGCCGTATATACCGCCTAAAGCAAGATAATCTTGGGCAACGCCCTCGTGTTCTTTAAGCCAGGATTTTATGCCGTCAATAGAAGTTAAAATTGCTTTTTCAAAAACCTTTGTCTGTTCGGGATTGCTCTTTTCAAACTCGTATTCAAAACGAGCCCACTCTATCATCGTTTTGCCGAAAAGAGCAATGGGATAATTTGGATCTCTGTGCAAAATATAATCTATATTTTCTTCGGCGGTTTTAAAATCCAGATTATAAATAGCCGCAACACCGCTTTGTGCTTTTTGCATATATTCAGGAGACATGGAAAAAGCATTTAGCCATGCGACAGCAAAAAAAGCCATTAAACAGAGGGTTAGTTTTTTAAGCATTTTTTTCGATTTTATCTTTGCCAAAGTAAGGGCGCAAGGCTTCGGGGATAATAATTGTGCCGTCTTTTTGCTGATAATTTTCTAAAATTGCGGCAAAAGTTCTGCCTACTGCTATACCGCTACCGTTTAAAGTATGCATAAATTGCGTACCTTTGCCGTTTGTTTCTTTATAGCGAAGATTCATTCTTCTCGCTTGGAAATCCGTGCAATTGGAGCAGGAAGAAATTTCTCTAAAACAATTTTGGCTGGGGAACCAAACTTCCAAATCATAAGTTTTGGCTGCGCTAAAACCCATATCTCCGCTGGAAAGTAAAACTCTTTGATAAGGAAGTCCCAAAGTTTTTAAAACTTTTTCTGCTTCTAAAGTCATTTTTTCCAGTATTTCCATTGACTCTTGCGGCTTGCTTAACCAAACCATTTCGACTTTATTAAATTGGTGATTGCGGATTAAGCCACGGGTATCTTTGCCGTAAGCACCGGCCTCTTTTCTGAAACAAGGAGTATAAGCGGTGAATGCTTTGGGCAAATCTTTTTCTTGCAAGATTTGACCGCGGTATAAATTGGTTAATGGAATTTCGGCTGTTGAAATAAGATATTGGTCTTCTTCTCCTTCAAGATGATACATATCTTCTTTAAATTTAGGGAGTTGACCTGTGCCAAGTAATGCCGAAGCATTGATAATGGCAGGCGGCATATATTCCATATATCCGGCCTGGGTGTGCAAATCTATCATAAAATTGATTAAGGCCCTTTCCAAACGCGCGCCGTCGCCACGTAAAAGAGCAAAGCGACTGCCAGACAATACGGCCGCCGTTTGGAAATCCAAAATACCAAGTGCTTCGCCTAAAGCGTGGTGGTCTTTGGGTTCAAAATCAAATTTAGGCAAGGGTAAAGTGTTTTCTTTTACGATAACATTTGCTTTTTCATCGGTCCCTACTGGGACAGAAACATCCGGCAAGTTCGGTATCATAAGCATAAGTTTATCAATTTGGGCTTTAAGTTCGGTCATTTTGACATCAGCCTGCGCCATTTCTTCCTTTAAAGTGTTTGCTTCTTTCATAATTGCTTCAGCAGCGGCAGGGCCTTCTTTTGCACGAACTACGCCGATTTGTTTTGATAAATTATTGCGTTTTGCTCTTAAATCTTCCACCTTTTGAAGTTCTTGTTTATACTCTTGGTATAAACCGACGACTTTGGCAGCATCTTCTTTTAATTTAGGGTTCCTGTTGCCAAGGCGTTCTTGGACTTCTATTGGGTTTGATACTAAAAATTTAATGTCTATCATAATCTCCTCTTGCTAAATCTTTAACGGAATATGGTTTTGGAAAATATTTTTTTAAAGAATTTGTTTTATTTTTGCTTTCATCAAGAACTACATTTTTAATAGTGTCTGGGTTTACCGGCAAAAAAAATGTTTGTCTGATTATAAAAACCACAATAAAAAGGATAACAAATATTAAAAACATCCAAAAGAAAGGTCCTATTTTTGGTTTTTCTATTACAGTATTTTCTTGCATTTACCGACTCTGACAAACTTCTTCTTTAAAATAAATTAGGATAAAATATCCCTTAAATACTATTATATCACTTTAATATTTAATAAAATATAGGTATGGATAAAAAAACAGCAAATATTTTAAAGAAAGCAAAAAAAATTAAAATGCTTATTACAGATGTTGACGGCGTTTTGACTGATGCTACTATGAACTTTTTTGCCACTCCTTCGGGTAAAATTGCGGAAGTAAAAAAGTTTTGTGCTTATGACGGGCTTGCCTGCCATATGTTAAGAGATGGCGGTATAAAAAGCGCCATAATAACCGGCGGTAATGCCCCTGCAACGGAAAAGCGCGCCGCAAGTCTTGGTATGGATTTTTTATATTACAATTATCTTTCAAAAACTCCTGCCCTGCAAGATATTTTGAAAAGAACCGGTTTTAAAAAAGAAGAAATTGCCTACATAGGTGATGACTTTATCGATATGCCCGTTATGCTTGAAGTCGGGCTGGCCTGCGCCGTAAAAACATCTATGCCGGAAGTTAAAAAAATTGCGCACTATATTACAAAAACAGCCGGCGGAAAGGGTGCTTTCAGAGAAGTTACCGAACTTTTACTTAAAGCCCAAAACAAATGGAATAAAACCATAAAAAATGCCAAAGAAGGAAATATCGGAAAAACCCCTAAACCAAAACTTAAAATTGTGAACTATAAACAATCTTTGTCTTTGTTAAATGCTAAAATATAATTAGGAGGATATAGGATATATGGAATTATCACAATTGAGTTTTGTTCTTCTAACTATAATTGTTTTGGCTGCACTACTCCTGCCGTTTTTATGGCATAAAGCCGAAGAACAACTGGAAATTTTCTTGTTTTGTTTGGGTGTTTTAGCCGCAACAGCAAGCCATGTTTGGTCTTGGAAATTGGTGAAAGAGGCTATTACACATCCTATAACTATCACTTTGGCTGTTTTAATAACAGGAATATTGTTTAACCATTTTAAGAGCAAAATTACTGCTTTAATTGAATCTTTAGCAGAAAAATTCGGTGTAAGAAAAACTATCTTTTTTGCTGTTTTGATTTTATCTTTTATTTCAAGTATGATTACGGCAATAATTGCCGCTTTGGTTTTATGTGAAATCGTCGCTTGTTTGCGCCTTAATCGCAAGGATTGCTTAAAAGTTATCGTAATGGGTTGCTTTGGTATAGGTATGGGTGCCGTTTTGACAAGGATAGGTGAACCTCTTTCCGTTATCGTTATTGATAAATTATCCGGGGCCCCGCATTATGCAGGCTTTTTCTTTTTATCCAAACTTTTATGGCCTTATATAATACCTGCAATTTTATTCTTTGCTTATATTGCAATGAGTATCAGCGGGGAGCAAAATAAAGCAAAACTCCACTTAGAAAAAGAAACTTCCAGAGATATTTTAATGAGAGCCGGAAAAATTTATCTCTTTATCATGGCTCTTGTTTTATTCGGAGAAGGTCTTTCCCCCCTTGCAAGAGCAACTATCCAAAAATTACCGCCGAATATTTTATATTGGGCAAACTCCCTTTCGGCTATTTTGGATAATGCAACTTTAGCCGCAGCGGAAATTGTACCGGAAATGACAAAGGCACAAATTGAATTTTTATTACTTGCTCTGATTGTTTCTGGCGGTTTTTTGATACCTGGCAATATCCCAAATATTATTTGCGCTTCAAAATTTAAAATTAAAAGTAGTGATTGGGCACGCCTTGCTTTACCTTGGGGTATTGGGATAATGCTTTTATTTTTTATAATCTTAAATATTTTTGCTTAACGGATAAAAGGAGAAATTATGATAGGATATCCTGAAATTATAATGAGAATTTTAGTTGCATTGATTCTGGGCGGAGTTATCGGCTTGGAAAGACAATATCACGATAAACCGGCCGGTTTTGCAACCAATACTTTAATTTGTGTAGGTTCTGCAGTATTTGCAATGCTTTCTATTCTTTCTGCTTATTATCTTGGCGGTGACCCGGCAAGAATTGCAGCGCAAATTGTAGCCGGTGTTGGTTTTTTGGGCGCAGGCTCTATTTTAAGAGACGGCAACAAGATTTCCGGATTAACTACCGCAGCCGGTATTTGGCTTGTGGCAGCGGTCGGTATGGCTGTAGGTTATGGGCATTATTTTGTAGGCATGGTAGCAACGGCAAGCGTGTTAATTTTACAATTATTCGTACGCAAATTAATGAACGCTTTTGATTATGTACAACTCTATGATTCTTTAACAATTAAGTGCACACCAAAATGGGAAGTTGCAGAGAAAATAAAATCCGTTTTTAAAAATAATAAGGCAGAAATTATAAAGGAGGAAGTTTATAAAGAAAATGGTTTGCTTGTTTTGAAAATAGTTGTAAATATGTCCGCAACTAAATATCAAAATATAGTAAAAGAGTTAGCACCTTTAGAAGAGGTCAAATCTATAGATAAATAATTATGAGCGAAACTATGACTAAAAATATACCCCTGTTCAATTTAAAAGAACAACATGACAGTTTGAAAAATGAAATTAATCAGGCCGCTTTAGATGCCTTAAACTCTATGAAGTGGCTGCTTGGTCCTAAAACTCAAGAGTTTGAACAAAATTTTGCCAAAGCCTTAAACGCAAAATACTGTATCACCTGTTCATCAGGCGCAAGCGCAATACAAATTGCTTTAATGGCCTCAGGTATCGGAAAAGGTGATGAAGTTATTACAACACCTTTTACTTTTGTCGCTACAACAACCTCAATTTCTTTAACCGGTGCTGATTTTGTTTTTGCAGATATTGATCCAAAAACTTATGAACTCGATCCCGAAGATGTAAAACGCAAGATTACTTCTAAAACAAAAGCAATTGTTCCTGTACACTTATACGGCTACCCCGCCAATATGCCCGCAATTATGAAAATCGCTAAAGAACACAATTTAAAAGTTATTGAAGACTGCGCCCAAAGCCACCTTGCCTTGTGCGAAAATAAATATACCGGCACTTGGGGTGATGCAGGTACATTTAGTTTTTATCCGAGTAAAAACCTCGGCGGTTGCGGTGATGGCGGTGCCATTATTACTAATGATGAGAAAATCGCACAAGCCTGCCAAAGTATCCGCCATAGCGGAAGAAGTGTTGGCAAGGCCTATGAATATGACCGCGAAGGTTCTACTTTAAGAATGGACGAAATCCAAGCCGCTATTTTGGATGTTAAACTTAAACATCTAGCCCAGTGGACCGAAAACCGCCAAAAAGTTGCCGCACTTTATAGAAAATATTTGGCAGGTATTCCTCAAATTACCTTACCGCCGGAAGCACCAAAAGGCTGGAGCCAATGCTATTATGTTTTTACTATCCGTGTTAAAGATAGAGATGCCTTAAGTTCTTACCTTAAGGAACGCGGCATTGGTAATGCAGTTTATTATCCTGTACCGTTATATAAACAACCTTGCTATAAACACTTAAATTGCAAGACGGAAGATTACCCCCATACCGAAAGTGCCGCAAAAGAAGTTCTTTCTATTCCTATGTTCCCGGAACTGAAAGAAGAAGATGTTATGTATGTGGCCCAGACGATAAAAGAGTTTTATAAATAAAATGTATTTTATTGATTCCCACGCCCACATTAACGACGAGGCTTTTAATAATGACCGCGAGGATGTGATTAAAAACACACTCCTTGCGGGCGTTAAAAATATGGTTGAAATTGCTTGCGAGGAACCAGAGTGGCAGCAAGCAGTTGACCTTTGTTCTAAATATCCTGATGTTTTTTGCGCTGTTTGCGGTATCCACCCGATTTATGCTTCCGCAAGAACTGACTCACAAATAAAAAAATTAAAAGAGTTTTTAAAAAATCCTATTTTTAGAGCAGTTGGCGAAATCGGCCTTGATTATGCTTGGCTAAATTCAAGCACGGAAAAACAGCAACAAACTGTTTTTGAGGAAATGCTTGGCCTTGCTAAAGAAATAAATAAGCCCGTTGTTTTGCATTGTCGTAAAACAAACGAACCCGATGATTTTAAGGCCTATGAAGATTTGTTTAGCATAATGAAAAACCACGACACAGAAGGCGGTATCTTCCATTGTTTTAGCGCAAGATATATTGACGCAAAACGCGCTTTAGACAGGGGTTTTTTGCTTGGTCTAAACGGTGTAATAAGTTATAAAAAAAATAATGATTTAAGAGATGTTATTAAAAAAATCGGCATAGAACATTTTGTTTTGGAAACCGATTGCCCTTACCTTCCGCCGCAAACAAAAAGAGGGCAAAGAAATTCCCCCCAAAACATACCGGAAATCGCCGAATATTTGGCAAATTTATTAAATATTTCTATTGAAACTTGTGCGCAAATAACCACCGAAAACAGCAAGAAGTTTTTTAAAATATAAAACCCCGAACTTTTAAAAAGAACGGGGTTTTTGTTTTATATTAAACAAACTACATAAGTCTGTCGTGGAAAGTTTCTTGCGGAACTTCGTCCATTTCTAAAACCTGATAAGGTATTGCGGAAAAATCAATTTGCGTTAAATCAATTCTTCTGATAGCCGAGTTATACATTGTGCGGTAATAGAAAGTCGGGTGGGTTAAATCGCTTGCTGCTGTCCATTGGGTTGCGCTTGGCATATCCGGGATAGTTTCGCCGGGTGCAAACTCCGCACCGATTGGCAAATCAAAATTATTTAAGATGTGGAAGGCCTGCGTAATTGCGCCGTATTTATCCTTTGGCGTGGGTGCTGTTTGCGCGTAAAAGAAAGCGCGGACAAGGCGTGAAGGCGGTGTTAAATCACCGGGCAAACCAAGCAAATTGCTGCCGCCACCAAGAGAAAATAAATTAACCTCCCCCATAGTTTTGGCAGGGGTTTGCCCGCCGGTTATGTGGATATAATTATTCAAATTTACCTGGTGCCAGGGAAAACTTGGCGAATTGGTAAAAACTCTTAAATTGTTTTCGTAAATATGCCTTTTGCCTTTATCCGTTATTTCCAAGACGACACTTCTGCCTGTTTTATCGCTTATACGCCAATGGCCTGTTGCATAATTGCCGTTTTTATCGGGCTTGCCTATTGGTATAATTTCAATTTTTTCAAGTCCTTTTAAGGCCTCCTCTACGCTTGCAAAATTGGTTAAAATATAACGCACCAACTCGCCGTCGCTTACTGATTTTTTTGCGTGCTTTACATTATAGGGTGTAAGACTGCCAAAACCGGCAAAATAGAAAATACCGGCGTTTAAACCCTTTTCATTTACGCCTTCGGTAACAAACTCCGGAGAAACAGTGCTTGCGCCGACTGCTCCGTATTTATTTGTCCAAGTGTGGCCGTTTTTGCCTTGTGGCGTAAGAGCAGTATTTTTGTGTCCGCGCGGCATAATAATAAGTTTGCTGTTTAAATTACCGCCCTTCCATTCAATAGTGCGGGCAAGAACTTTTGTTCCGTCTGCCGCGGTAATTTGAATACCGGTGCAGGCATTTATGGCTTGTGTGTTTGCTAAAAGCATAAAGGTGCTGATAGCAAGTGTTAATAGTTTTTTCATTATACCCCCTAATTATTTATGTTTGTTTTTATATACTACAAATATAGGGTAGCATAATTTTTACTAATTTTGTCAAGTTTTTTGAGTTTAAATTTGCTAAACAAAGCAAATAATTTTTGCGAGGATTTTGCGTTTAGAGAAGGCTTGCCGAGTGAAGCATATCACGAGAGGACGGCAGCCCCGCATATGTGAGCGAGGCATAACGCACTATAAACGCAAAAGCCGAAGCAAAAATTTTAGAGGTTTTTGGCTTGTCTGCGGGCTTTGCGCTTATCAAGACGCTCTTGCTTGGTTTCGCGCCTTTTATAGCCGCCGATTCTATCGGGCAAGACGGAAACTTCTTCGTCAAAACTGCCGTTCCACTCAAATTCTTTTTCGCAGGCAATAATTGTTGCGCCTTCGGTAATACCTTCTTTTTGGAGTGCTTTTTCTAGCCCGAATTTTTTGAAAATTCCGCGGAGTCTTTGCACTGCTTCGGGTTGGGAAAAATTTGTCATAGCAATAAATTCTTCTATTTTTTTACCTGTGATTTGGAAAGTATTTTCATCCACTTTAGTTAAAACAAACATCGGTTCTACCAAGTGGACTTTTGGCAAAACTTTTTCCTTTTTCTTTGCCACCACGACGGGCGCTTTGGAAAGTTCTTTAACAATATTATCCAAAACTTTGTTTATGCCTTGCGCACCGGCAGCGGAAATAAAATAAATTGTTTGGTCTTTAAATTTCTTTTTTAATTTTTCGTAAATCTCTTGCGCGCCGTCAATATCGCTTTTGTTTATCACTAAAATTTGCGGTTTTTTGGCAAGGTTTTTATCAAAAGTTTTTAACTCTTTTTGAATAACTTTTATTGATTTTTCAGCAGATAAATCTTCATAACCGAAAGGGTCAACCAAGTGAACGAGAACTCTTGTTCTTTCAATATGTTTTAAAAATTGGTGGCCTAATCCTTTACCAAGACTTGCACCCTCAATAATACCGGGAATATCCGCCACGACAAAACTTTTGCCCTTGTGGCTTGCAATACCGAGATTTGGGTTTAAAGTAGTAAAAGGATAACCCGCAATTTTTGGGCGCGCGGCGGAAACGGCCGTCAAAAAAGTGCTTTTGCCCGCATTAGGGAATCCGACAAGGCCCACATCTGCAAGCACTTTTAATTCTAAGATAAGAGTTTTTTCTTCGCCGGGTTGGCCGTTTTCGGCAATTCTTGG
>JAZUQO010000019.1:0-2465 GCA_045605725.1 Elusimicrobiaceae bacterium | reverse complement strand
TAAATTATATTAGATTAACTATAAAAATATTGGTAAAAACAATATAATTTTAATTTTATTAATTTTATTTATAATTTTATAAAAAGTACTTTTTAGGACCAAATAAGTTAACATAATAAAAATTATCACAAGTAAGTAATATCAAAAAACGATCTGTCTTAAAACTATGGGGGGCGTTATATTGTTTTGACTTTTTTGTTAATACTTTTAAAAAGCCATTTTTTAGATATTTTTATATTATGGTAGATTAAAAAATATGCTACAACTATTTTTGTTTATAAAAAATTGGAAAGTAAAAAATAAAGATTTTGGCGGTTTTTTATAATTTTTAAACTACCTTTCTGTTTTTTTAAATTGAAATTGAGGTTTGGTTGGAAAATATCACTCCCCCCGCCAAAAGAATCATTAGTTATTTCTGTTCCATGGGAAAATGATAGATTTGTTTATGACTATTGGGGCGGGCATGTTGTTTCAGTCGCTAGAAAAAATCCGAATCAAACATCTACTTCTGGAAATAGAGAAGTTCAAGTGATAAAAATATTAAGAAATAGTACAAATTTGAGTTTGAAGAATACAAAGGAATGTGTAGAAGGAAATTATGACTGTTCATCAACACAGGTAACATCTGCACCATCGGTATCTTTATCAACGGAACAGTTTTATTATGTAATAATCTCTTTTAGAGGTAATATTTATGCTAGTTGTATTCAAAAATACCAATATATTTGTGATTCTATTAATAGATAAAAACTTATTTTCGAATCAATAAAAAACCCCCTCTTTTGAGGGGGTTTTTTAAGTTAGAACTTAAAACAAATTAACCTCTGTTTTGTTCAACTAATTTTTTGTTGGCTACAATTTTAAGTTCAACGCGTCTATTTTTTGCTCTGCCTTCTGCGGTAGAGTTATCAGCAATAGGGGCGTTTTGACCATAACCGACATAGGAAAGACCGCTGGTCTTTAAACCGTTTGCTAAAATGAAATCATAAACGGCTTTTGCTCTTTGTACGGAAAGTTGTTGATTGTATTCGGCTGTACCGGTAGAATCGGTATGACCTTGAACTTCAATAATGTTTTCCGGATATTTCTTGAGAACGCGGTTTAAGTCAATCAATGTTTTTTGGGCTGCTGCAGAAAGATCTGCTTTGCCGGTTTCAAACAAGATTTCGTTCTTAAGAGTAACTACAATGCCGTTTTCGGTTTTTTGGACATCGGCGATAGCGGCAAGTTCTTTTGCTTGTTTATCGTAATAGTTACCGATTAAACCGCCGGTTGTACCACCTGCTAAAGCACCGACTAAAGCGCCGGTTTCTGCTTTACCGCCGGTATTATGGGCGATAATTGCACCTGCTACTGCGCCGACTGCTGCACCTGCACCTGCGCCGATGGCTGTTCTTTTGCCCGGGGTTGTACAAGCGGATAAAACTACTGCTGCTGCTACTGCGAATAATAATGTTCTTTTCATTTTATCTTATACCTCATTTCTTAATACTAAGATATTTATATTCTATAAAATTTTTTTGTAATAAAAGCAAGATTTTAATAATCCTGAAGTAATTTCTCTGCCCAGGTATAGGCTTTGGCTTGGCCTGTTGCACTGATACGGTAGAGGCGGTTTCTCTTGCTTCCCTCGTAGGATAAGAAACCTTCCCTAATTTCCGGTTCTATTAAACGGTCAAGGCGTTGCCCCTCTTTAAGATAGCCGGAAAGTTTTAAAGATTTTGCTAGAGTAAGTGCGCTTAAAGTATCTTGAGCGTTTAGGGTTTTGTTTGCACCAAGTATGATAAGGGCGACAATTTGCGGCTTTATTAATTTACTTTTACGTCGTAAAATAATATTTTCCCCGTCAGAGTAGGCAACTTTATCCCAAACATCGCTTGAAGGAGTTTTTAAAATATCGTTTTGCGGGGTTATTTTTTCATTAGTCCAGTTTTCCTGCTTGCGTAGGTAGGAAGGCTTAAGCGGTAATCTTATTTGCGGTTCTGCCTGGTTTTCCGTTTTATAAGCAGGGGTTATAGTGTTACTTATGCTTTTTGGACTTTTTACCAAATTTAAAAAGGCTTCCTTTTGGGTAGATATAAAATCCAAATCACCTTGTGCTTCAAATTCTTCACCCGTTTTTAGTTTAAAACGCAGTTTCAGATTTTCATTTTCTTGTGGCATTTTCAAAACTCCTGTAAAATGTTTTTTGCTGTTTCATTAACCTGTTGTGCACCGCTTAAGACATATAATAGCAATAAATTTTTCTTATGTCAATATATGTCAATTTTATGTCTTTTTATGTCAAATACTGTGGATATATGGCTTTTTCAGACGAGAAAATTTTTATTAATCCCCCTCTTTCCTATTAGTCCTATAAAAAAACGCTTCCTTTTTTGCAAAAAATAAAACTAAAAATCCTCTTTTATTTTTAAAAACACAAAAACAAAAAAATAAGAGTTGTGGTTTAAAAAATATTCCAATTT
>JAZUQO010000018.1:0-2738 GCA_045605725.1 Elusimicrobiaceae bacterium | reverse complement strand
GGGGTTACCCAGTATTGTTTTCCACCTGTTTCTATGATTGAATACATACTTATTTCGCCTTTAACGATAAAAGTAGCCGCTTGCGCGGCCTGCGTTTTTTGGCTATATATATTATACCATAATTTTGTAAAATATACATATATGGAAAAAGTTTTAGTTGGTCTTTCCGGCGGGGTTGATTCCGCCTTAAGCGCATATTTACTCAAACAACAAGGTTATGAGGTTATCGGTGCGATAATGTCTATCTGGGATGATAGTTTGCCCGCGCCTAAAGAAGCAAACAATGCCTGCCTTGGTCCTGAAGAAGAAGATATTAAAACTGCAAAAAAAGTGGCAGATTTTTTAAATATCCCTTTAAAAATTATTGACTGCCGCGAAATTTACAAAAAAATTGTAATTGAAAATTTTAAAAAAGAATATGGTTGCGGACATACGCCAAACCCGTGTATTTGGTGCAATAGTTATGTTAAGTTCGGCGCATTGCCCGAAATGGCAAAAAAACAGGGTATTTTGTTTGATAAATTTGCAACGGGGCATTATGCCAAAATCGGCTTTGACGAAAGTGTGGACCGTTGGTTTTTGGAAAAAGCACCGCAAGATGAAAAAGACCAAACTTACTTTTTATACCGCTTAAATCAAATACAACTTTCAAAAATTTTATTTCCGCTGGGTTCTTATTCTAAACCGCAAGTTAGGGAAATGGCAAAAGAAATAAATTTGCCGGTAGCCGAGAAGCAAGATTCGCAAGATTTTTATTGCGGCGATTATAATGATATTTTAAATTTCTCGCCAAAGCCGGGCAATATTGTTGATATGACAGGCAAAGTTTTAGGCAAGCATAACGGCATTTGGAACTATACTATCGGCAAACGCAAAGGGCTAACGCAAGGCGGAACAAAAGAACCTTTATATGTAATAAAAATTGACGGCAAAAATAATCAAATTATCGCCGGGCCAAAGAGTGCTTTGTTTAATAAAGAAATGTTTGTTGGGCAAATAAATTGGCTTTCTATTGCCTGCCCGAGCGAACCGATTAAAGCGCTTGTCAAAATACGCCGTCAACATAAAGAAGCGCCTGCCACCATTACACCTCTTGAAAACGGGCGCGCAAAAGTTATTTTTGATGAAGGGCAAATGTCTATCACAGCAGGGCAAAGTGCTGTGTTTTATTTAAATAACAGAGTTTTAGGCGGCGGAATTATTGAATAGTTTATTATTGGGGGAAAGAAAAATATGACTTCTGCTTTTGAAAATATGCGCAACTTTTGGCTTGATATTGAAAATTTTAAAAATAAAGATAATCAGGAAATGCCCGCAATTTGTGTTTGCGGAATAGAATTTTGTATGTTAGACCACTACCAAAAACCTAAAAAAGTTTTTATTGCCACTTCTTACCTTGGAAATGCAAGTATGTATTTTGAAAATAACAGCAAAAGCGGTATCGGCGGATTTATCGGCAATAACAGTAAAGAAATTAAAAATGCCGCTTTTGAGTTTTTAAAAGAAGCGCAACTCTGCCAAAAAAATATGCAAAAACAAGATTCCTTGCCTTTACCGACAGAACTTGGCAAAATAACACTTTTTTTAATCGGTAAAGATGGCCTTTTTACCTATACAGAAAAAGAAGAATCTTTGCGAGACAAAAATAATCTTTTTTATAAATTTTACGCAGCAAGCCAAAACCTTATCGGTGTGTTTAGATCACAGCAAGAAAACACCCAAAAACCTGCACAGGCGTAATAGCAGTTTTATTAGGAAAAATTATTTAAGTTTAAATCTATTCCAATCGGTTGTACTAGAGTTTATTTGTTCCCCTGCAAAACTTTGGCAAACGGCTAATGCGTTTTTACTTGTTCCTTTTGCAAAACAATATCTTTTACCGGCTTCAAAAGAGATTTTGCCAGATCTAGTATCTTTAAGATATATAGTATAAATAATTTCATTGTTTGGATCTTGATACATAATTGAATCGCCAGTTGTTCCTATACCAATAATACCAAAAGAACACACATATCTAGATTTTAATCCTTCTTCGTCTTTAGTGCAACTTTCATCTATAGGAATAGATATTTCAAGATTATCAATATCTTTGACATAATCACCATTGGCAAGAAAATAAGATTGTTGTGCTTGATATAAACTTGCAACCATTGGTATGCCTGTGTGTAAACGAGATTTTAAAACTGCTTTTTGATATCGCGGAACGGCTATTGCTGCTAAAATACCGATAATTAAAACGACAACTAATAACTCTATTAGCGTGAATCCTTGGCTTTTCATACTTTTACCTCTTTAAATGATTAAAATTGATAAAAGTATTTTATCAAAAAAAATACACACACAAGTTGCACTTCTTACAAAAATGTTCTTTTTTAATTTTTTTCAAATATCACTCAAAAAGAGCATATTGTTTTTGCAAGGATTTTTTAGGCGCGGGCAACAGCGCCGACCTATTTTTTATTTTCTTTAAGACAAAGTATAGTAGGGGACCACGCCCGCTAGGGCGGAACTATCCGAAGTCTTAAAAAAATAAAAAAGAGGAAAAAAGCCGACGCAAAAACAAAATTGGGTCCAAAATAGGACCAAAAGGCCCTTGTTTTTTTTGAAAACGCGTGTATACTATTTATTCTAAAAGACTATATTATAAAGGAGTTTTTATGAAAAGATCGTCGTTAGCTGTTGCTGTTTTATTTCTTGGAATACAAGTTTTCGCCCAAAATCAAGTAAGTAAAGTTTCT
>JAZUQO010000017.1:55000-77405 GCA_045605725.1 Elusimicrobiaceae bacterium | reverse complement strand
GCAGCGGTTAAGGTTGTCTTACCGTGGTCAACGTGACCGATTGTGCCGACGTTAACGTGCGGTTTGCTTCTTGAAAACTTCTCTTTTGCCATATTATTTATTTCTCCTTTAAATTACCTGCCCTCTCTTTTGAAAGGGCAGGTTAAATTTTTATTTTGCTGCGGCGGCAGTTTTCTTTTCAATTACTGCTTTTGCAACGTTTGAGGGCACTTCTTCATAGTGGCTGGGTTCCATTGTAAAGGAAGCACGGCCCTGAGAAAGAGAGCGAACGGTTGTCGCATAACCGAACATTTCGGCAAGCGGAACAAGCGCTTTAATGTATTTAGCATTACCTCTTTCGCCCATTTCACCAATTTTGGCGCGGCGAGAACTTAAATCGCCCATAATATCGCCCATATTGACTTCCGGCGTAACGACTTCTACCTTCATAACAGGTTCCAAAAGAACCGGTGCTGCTTTCTTTGCACCTTCTTTTAAACCCATAGAGGCAGCAATCTTAAAGGCCATTTCTGAAGAGTCAACTTCGTGGAATGAACCGTCGTATACAGCCACTTTGATATCGACCAACGGATAACCTGCTAAAGCACCGCTATCAAGGGCTTCTCTACAACCCTTTTCAACGGCAGGGATATATTCTCTAGGAATACGACCTTGGGTAATTTCGTTGACGAATTCAAAACCTTTACCCGGAGCCTGAGGCTCTAAGCGCAAGAATACGTGACCATATTGACCTTTACCGCCGGACTGTCTGATGAATTTGCTTTCTTGTTCAACGGTTTTGGTAATGGTTTCGCGATATGCAACTTGCGGTGCACCGACATTGGCTTGAACATTAAATTCCCTTTTCATTCTGTCTACGATGATGTCCAAGTGAAGTTCACCCATACCGGAAATAATGGTTTGGTTGGTTTCTTCATCGGTTTTTACTCTGAAGGTTTGGTCTTCTTCGGCAAGTCTTGCTAAAGCATTAGACATTTTTTCAGAGTCATCTTTTGACTTCGGTTCAACTGCAATAGAGATGACCGGTTCAGGGAAGGTAATACTTTCAAGCACGATAGGATGATCGGGTGTGCAGATGGTTTGACCGACTGAAGCGTTTTTCAAAGCAACAGTTGCGGCAATATCACCGGCTCTGAGAGATTTAACTTCTTCTCTCTTATTTGCGTGTAAGCGCATAATACGACCGACACGTTCTTGTGCATTTTTAGACGGGAAATAAATAGTATCACCCGCGTCAAGTTTACCTGAATAAATGCGGAAGAAGGATAACTTACCTACATAAGGGTCTGTCTGTATTTTGAAGAGCAAAGCACAGAAAGGTTCCTTTTCGCTATGTTTGCGTTCTTCTTCGGCACCGGTATCAGGGTTAACACCCTTGACGGGAGGAATATCTAAAGGTGAAGGCAAATAGTAGCAAACAGCATCAAGTAAGGGTTGCACACCTTTGTTTTTGTAAGAAGAACCGCAAACAACAGGGAAGAATTTACCGGTTAAGGTTCCTTTTCTGATTGCTTTGCGAATTTCTTCTTCGGTAAAATTGGTTTCTCCGCCGAGATATCTTTCCATGATAGCATCGTCAAAATCGGCAAGTTTTTCTATCATGTGAGTTCTTACTTCTTCGGCTTCGGCTTTTAATTCTTCGGGGATTTCAACTTCGTTGAAGGTGGCTCCGTTATGGTCGCCATCCCAAATGATTGCTTTCATCTTAATAACGTCAACAATACCCTTAAAATTGTCTTCTTCGCCGACAGGAATTTGAATAGGGCAGGCATTACCGCCGAGTTTATCAACGATAGATTTGGCGGCGCGTCTGAAGTTTGCACCGATTCTATCCATTTTGTTAATATAGGCGATTCTGGGGACATTATATTTATCAGCCTGACGCCAAACGGTTTCAGATTGAGGTTCAACGCCTTGTACACCGTCAAAGCAGCAAACTGCGCCGTCTAACACGCGTAAAGAACGTTCAACTTCTGCGGTAAAGTCCACGTGTCCTGGAGTGTCAATAATGTTAAACTGGCAATCACGCCATTTGCAATAAACAGCAGCAGAGGTAATAGTGATACCTCTTTCTCTTTCTTGTTCCATCCAGTCTGTAACAGAAGCACCGTCGTGGGTTTCACCGATTTTGTGGGTTCTACCTGTATAATAAAGGATACGTTCTGTTGTGGTGGTCTTACCGGCGTCAATGTGAGCGATAATACCGATATTTCTAATTTTGTCTAAAGGAAAAACTTCGTTTTCGGCCATTGTATTAAACTCCTACCATTTAAAGTGAGCAAATGCTCTGTTGGCTTCTGCCATTTTATGAGTATCTTCGCGTTTTTTAAATGCGGCGCCTTCTTTTTTAGAACCGAGGATGATTTCTTCGGCTAACTTTTCAGCCATAGGGCGACCTTTGCGGGCTTGGGCTGCACCCAAAAGCCAGCGCATAGCAACGGAAGTACTTCTGATAGGTTTTACTTCTACCGGCACTTGATAGGTTGCACCACCGACGCGGCGGGCTTTAACTTCTAAAAGCGGTCTGACATTTTCAATACATTTATTGAATGTTTCCAAAGGATCGCTTTTGGTTTTTGCTTTGATAATATCCATGGCATCAAATAAGATTTTTTCTGCTGTGGATCTTTTTCCTTCAAAATTTATTTTATTGATAAAGCGGGCTACCAAAACAGAATTATATTTGTAATCTGCGGGAGGTAAAGCGCGTTTATCTCTGGGTCTTAAACCTTTTCTTGGCATATTAAATTAATCTCCTTATTTACCTGCTTTAGGACGTTTTACACCGTAAAGTGAACGACCTTGTTTTCTGTTTTCTACACCGCTGGCATCAAGTGCGCCGCGGATAATGTGATAACGAACACCCGGCAAGTCTTTTACACGACCACCGCGAACTAAAACGATGCTGTGTTCCTGTAAGTTATGACCAACGCCAGGGATATAAGCGGTAACTTCCATCTTAGAAGTTAATTTAACACGGGCAACTTTCCTTAAAGCAGAGTTCGGCTTTTTAGGAGTTGTCGTATAGACACGGGTGCAGACCCCTCTTCTTTGAGGGCAGGATACTAAGGCCGGTGCTTTTGTTTTGTATTCAGCCTTTGCTCTGCCGTGTTTAATCAATTGATTTACTGTAGGCATTTATTATTTTTTCTCCTCTTCTTGTTTACTTTGCTCTTCAAATTCTTGTGTAATTTGCTTCGCTGATATTCCGCTGCCTGCGGGAATTAAATGGCCGACGATGACATTTTCTTTTAAGCCTTCAAGTTTATCTACTTGACCTTTGATTGCCGCATCGGTTAAGACTTTCGTTGTTTCCTGGAAACTCGCTGCTGATATAAACGATTCGGAAGCAAGTGATGCTTTACTGATACCGAGTAAAATCGTTTCGCAGTGGGCTTCTTTTTTGCCTGCGGCTTTAAGTTTGGCATTTTCTCTGTCAAAGACAGCCTTATTTAAGATTTCGCCTTTCAAGAAGGTAGAATCACCTGCATCTAATACGCGGACATTACCTAACATTTGGCGGACGATAACTTCAATGTGTTTATCATTGATTGTAACGCCCTGTAAGCGGTAAACTTCCTGTATAGCGTTAAGCAAGAATTCTTGAACTTCTTTTATACCTTTCACGCGCAGCACGTCGTGAGGGTCAATAGCGCCATCTGTAAGAGCCTCACCCACGGCAACTTTATCGCCTTCATAGACGACCAAGTGTTTGCCTTGAGGGATGCTGTAATGCTCTTCTTTATTAATTTCATCATTCCTGAGGACTACCTCTATTAGCCCTTTCGGAGACGTTTCCAGCCTAATCACACCTGAAAATTCTGCGATAATAGCGGGGTTCTTGGGTCTGCGGGCTTCGAAAAGTTCCGCAATTCTGGGCAAACCGCCCGTAATATCCTTTGTACCGCCGGCTTCTTTAGCAATTTTTGCTAAAACGTCGCCTGCCTGTACTTCTTCACCGGATTCAACAAGCAAGATAGTATCAATAGGTAAAGGATAAGTTAATTTGTCTTTTTTACCTTCGATAACTACGCAAGGGTTCTTTCTGCCCACTTTGCTTGCGGTGATTTTGCGCTCAATAATACCGGTAACCTTATTGCGTTCTTCTTGCAAGGTTATACCTTCCTGAACATCAATTAACTTGATTGTTCCGTCGGTTTCTGCAATGACCGGCAGTGAGTGCGGATCCCATTCCGCCATCAAGGTATCTTTGGCAACTTTGGTTTTATCATTAGTTAAAATCTTAGCGCCATATTGTACCTTGTATTCTTTTATTATACCATTTTCCGCCTCTACAAAGATAGAGCCGTTTCTGGAAATACAGACTTTATTATCAAATCTATCTGTAATAACTTTTAAATCTTTAAAGGTTACTTTACCTGCAACTTCGGCAACGGCTTGGCTGCGACTTAACACACGAGATGCAGCACCACCGATGTGGAAGGTTCTAAGGGTTAACTGCGTACCAGGTTCACCGATTGACTGAGCGGCAATAATACCGACCGTATCGCCCGGTCTTGCAAGGAAACCTGTTGCCAAGTTGACACCATAGCATTTTGCGCAAATACCGTGTTTTGCGTGGCAGGTTAAAACGGAGCGTACGCGGACTTCGCTAACCTTGTAATCTTTAACTTTTTTGCTTTGGGCAGGAGTTATAACATCACCTTTCTTAATAATAGTAATGTCTTTATCTCCGTCTTTAACTATGACATCTTCTAAAGCGGTTCTGCCGAGTATACGTTCATCAAGCGGTTCAATAACTTCTTCACCGCTCATTAAAGATTTAAGGACAACACCGTCATCTGTTCCGCAATCATCTTCAGTAACTACCAAGTTATGACCGACATCAATTAAACGTCTGGTTAAATAACCTGCGTCTGCTGTTTTCAAAGCGGTATCTGACAAACCTTTACGACCACCGTGAGTAGAAATAAAGTATTCCAAAACTGAAAGACCTTCTCTAAAGTTTGCAGTAATTGGACTTTCAATAATTTCGCCTTGACCACCGGTGAGTTTCTTCTGGGGTTTTGCCATAAGGCCTCTCATACCGGCTAACTGGCGGACCTGTTGTCTTGAACCTCTAGCACCAGAGTTTGCCATAAGGTAAACAGAGTTAAATTTCTGTTGGCCTTCTTTGACAGGTTGTTTTTCAACGGCAGACATTTCTTTAAAAAGTTCTTCTGCAACGTCATCGGTAACTTTTGTCCAAATATCGATAACTTTATTGTATCTTTCACCTTCGGTGATGATACCTTGTTGGGCTTGTTTTTGAATTGCTTTAACTTGTTTTTTGGCTTCGGCAACTCTCTTTTCTTTGGCTTGGGGTACGATCATATCAGCAATAGAAATAGACAAGCCGGATTTTGTTGCATATTTATAACCGGTGTCCATAATTCTATCCAAAAGTTGCACTGTTTCATATTTGCCGTATTTAGGATTTTTGTAACATTCGCTGACAAGTGCAGCAAGTTCTTTCTTACCCACATCTTTATTAATAAATTTCCAACCTTTAGGTAAAATTCTGTTAAATAAAATGCGGCCGACGGAAGTATAGTTTTTCCATTTGGAAATATCTTTACCTTCGTTTTCAACACCGGTAACATCTTTAACTTTAATTTTTGCGTGCAAGGAAATTTTACCGTATTCAAGAGCAACAATTGCATCTTCGCTATCGGCAAAAATAGAACCTTCGCCTTTATCACCGTCTTTGATTTTGGTTAAGAAGTTAATACCCAAAACCATATCGTGAGAAGGTGCAGCAATAGGTCTGCCTGAAGCAGGAGATAAAATGTTGTTGGTAGCAAGCATCAAAGTTTTTGCTTCGATTTGCGCTTCCAAAGTTAAAGGAACGTGAACAGCCATCTGGTCACCGTCGAAGTCTGCGTTAAAAGCAGCACAAGTCAACGGGTGAAGTTGTATGGCTTTACCTTCGATTAAAACCGGTTCAAATGCTTGAATACCGAGTCTGTGCAATGTAGGAGCGCGGTTTAAAAGGACGGGGTGATTTTTGGTAACTTTTTCCAAAATATCCCAAATTTCAGGGCGGACTCTTTCAAGCATTTTCTTGGCTTGTTTAAGAGTCATGCCTTCCTTTTTCATAAGTTCGCCGATAATAAAAGGTTTGAATAATTCAAGAGCCATTAATTTCGGTAAACCGCATTGATGTAATTTCAAATTAGGACCGACAACGATAACTGAACGACCGGAATAGTCGACTCTTTTACCGAGTAAGTTTTGGCGGAATCTGCCGTGTTTACCTTTAATAACATCGGAAAGGGATTTTAAAGGTCTGCCGCCTGCACCAATGAAGAATTTACCTCTTGCGCCGTTTTCAATTAAAGCATCAACGGCTTCTTGTAAAAGGCGTTTTTCATTGTAAATCATTACTTCCGGTGCGCGTAAACTTTCAATATGTTTTAAGCGGTTATTGCGGTTAATGATTCTTCTATATAAATCGTTTAAATCAGATGCTGCAAAGCGACCACCGTCGAGCGGAACCAAAGGTCTTAAATCGGGAGGAATAACCGGCAAGACATTCATAATCATCCATTCAGGTTTATTGCCGCTGGCTTTAAATTCTTCCATAGTTTTGATACGGCGGTTTAATTTGGTACGTTCAAGTTCGCTTTGAGTATCTTTCAACTGTGCATGTAATGCGGGAATTTCTTTATCAAAATCTAAAGTTTTAAGAAGTTCCTGAATTGCGGGTGCACCAATACCAACTTTTAAGCGGGAGCCGTGTTTCTTTCTGGCTTCGCGCACTTGGGCATCAGTTAAAAGATCACCTTTTTTGAAATCAATTCTGTTTGTAACACTATCGACAGTATCTTCTAAAACGACATAACTTGCATAGTAAACGATACGTTCAAGATCAGAAGTTTTCATATCCAAAAGGATACCGATTCTTGAAGGATTTTTTCTCAAAAACCAAACGTGTGCAACGGGAACGGCAAGTTCGATGTGTCCCATTCTTTCGCGGCGGACTTTACTTTCGGTAATTTCAACACCGCATCTTTCGCAACACATACCTTTAAATTTAACCCAACGATATTTACCGCAAGAACATTCATAGTCTCTTGTAGGACCGAAAATGCGTTCGCAGAATAATCCGTCTCGTTCCGGTTTTAAAGTTCTGTAATTGATGGTTTCCGGTTTTTTAACTTCCCCGCTTGACCAGGAAAGAATTTGTTCTGGGCTGGCTATACCTAATTTTATAGCGTCAAAATCAAAAAAGTTGAGTTCGCCTAATTTCTTTGTTTTTTTAGTATTATTTAACAATTCTGACATTTTGCTCTCTCTCCACTATTTCTTGGCTTCTTTTTTAGAATTTTCTTTAGTGTCTGCCTGCTTATTTTCTTTAAGCAATTCCACGCTTACACCTAATGCTTGAAGTTCTTTTACAAGCACTTTAAATGATTCCGGCACACCGGGTTGAGTTGGCAACTCCCCTTTGACAATAGATTCATACATCTTTGTTCTGCCGACGAAGTCATCTGATTTTACTGTTAAGAATTCCTGTAAGGTGTAAGTCGCGCCATAACCTTCTATAGCCCAGACTTCCATTTCACCGAATCTCTGACCACCGAATTGTGCTTTACCGCCTAAAGGCTGTCTTGTGATTAAACTGTAAGGACCGGTGGAACGGCTGTGAACTTTATCTTCCACCAAGTGGTTAAGTTTCATCATGTACATATAACCGATGGTAACTTTTTCAGCAAAAGGTTCGCCGGTTCTGCCATCATATAAGGTAATGCGGCAATAATCATCTGGCAAATACTTTTCAGGTACACCTTTTGCTCTTAAAGCATCTTTTGCTTTGCGCACTTGGGCAATAACCTCTTCTTCGCTGGGACCGTCAAAAACTGGTGTAGCGGTATGAATATTTAAATGATGAGCAGCCCAACCTAAAGTTGTTTCAAAAAGTTGACCTACGTTCATACGAGAAGGAATACCCAGAGGTGATAACACTACATCAAGCGGTGTGCCATCCGGTAAGAAAGGCATATCTTCTTCCGGCAAGATTTTGGCAACAATACCTTTGTTACCGTGTCTACCGGACATTTTATCACCGACTTGAATTTTACGTTTAGAAGCAATAAAAACTTTAACAGATTTGTTAACTGTTACTGCCATATTTCCCATATTGGCGCTGTTAACTATCATAGGATATTTCTTGTTGGGGAAATAAACTTCCTTTTTGTAATTGACATCTTTTCCCGCAAGGATATCATTAATGTAGGTTTTTGCTTCTTTGAAATATTTCTTATATTGGCTATCTACGGAAGAATCGTTTGCTCCAGTAAAGAAATAATTTACGAATTCTTCTTTTATACCGACTTCTTTAAAGAATTTATTAACGAGTAATTCTCTTACTTTCTTATAAAGATCAGTCTTTTTATTGCGTTCATCTTTTGTTGTTGCATAAGAAAGAGCGCGTTTTTCTATTTCAAGAAGTTTTGCAGCAACTGTTCTAAAATCTTTATCTTGTGCTGCAACTTTATCTTCTATTTCTTTAGGAGTAAGTTTTTCCTTGCGGACAAAAACTTTTGTTCCGATAACTTTACCGGTTGTGCCGGGCGGAACTCTTAAAGAGGCATCAACAACGTCATCTGCTTTCTTACCGAAGATAACTTTTAAAAGTCTTTCTTCAGGAGAGAGTTGCTGTTCACCTTTAGGAGTAACTTTACCGACTAAAATATCACCGGGGCCGACAACCGTTGAAGGAATAATAATACCTTCACTATCTAAATGAGAAAGGGCATCTGCACCGATATTGGGAATATCTCTTGTGATTTCTTCAGCACCGAGTTTAGTGTTTCTAGCATCTGTTGAAAATTCGTGCAAGTGAACAGATGTTAAGACGTCTTCTTTTACAAGGCGGTTTGAAATCAAAATAGCGTCTTCGTAGTTATAACCTTCCCAACTCATAAAACCAACGAGTAAGTTTTTACCCAAGGATAAAATACCGTCATCCATTGAAGGACCGTCAACCAAAATCTGACCGGCTTTAACTTTATCCCCTGTTTTAACTAAAGGTTTATGATTTACGCATGTATCTTGGTTAGATCTTTTATATTTAACAAGTTCATAAACATCCAAGTCACCGCCTTTAGTAGGAGCGATAACAATGAAATCACCATTGGAAAGAACGACTTCGCCTGCTTGTCTTGCTACGATAGCAGAACCGGAATCTCTTGCTACAGAATCTTCAATACCGGTACCTACTAAAGGAGCCTCCGTTTTAAGTAAAGGTACACCCTGACGTTGCATGTTACAACCCATCAAGGCACGGTTTGCGTCGTCGTGTTCAAGGAAAGGAATTAAAGCAGCTGATACGCTGATAACTTGAAGCGGAGAAATATCCATATAATCAACTTCGCCAGGGTTAACGACAGGGTAATCATCTTGCACGCGGCAGGCAACTTGCTCGGAAGCAATTTTGCCGTCTGTCGCAACAGGGGCATTGGCCTGTGCTACCATATAGTTATCTTCAATATCTGCGGTTAAATAGTCAACTTTATCTGTAACTTTACCGTTTTGGACTTTTCTGAAAGGTGATTCCAAAAGGCCATATTTATTAACTCTTGAATAACAAGCAAGAGAGGTAATAAGACCGATGTTCGGACCTTCCGGAGTTTCAATAGGACATAAACGGCCATAATGTGTGTGGTGAACGTCACGGACTTCGAAGCCGGCACGTTTTCTGTTAAGACCACCAGGACCTAAGGCTGATAAACGGCGTTTATGGGTTAACTCGGAAAGAGGGTTAATTTGATCCATAAACTGGGAAAGTTGAGAAGTTCCAAAGAATTTTCTGATAATTGCCGCAACCGGCTGTGCATTAATTAAAGCACGCGGTGTAGGTTTTTGTGTAGAAGTTTCTTTGTTCATTCTATCGCGAGCGGTTTTTGCCATTTGTAAAAGGCCAACGCGAATTTGGTTTTCCAAAAGTTCGCCGATACCGCGAACACGTCTGTTACCTAAGTGGTCAATATCGTCTAATTTAAAATCAATTGTATTACCGTAAGTTTCAGTTTGATATTCTTCACCTGCGTTTAAAGCAAGTAAATATTGAACAGTAACAATAACATCTTCCGGCGCTAAAGTTCTGCGTCTATCATTAGGAATATTGAATTTTTTGAAAGTTGCTTTCTTTAAGTTTTCAAAGAAATAAGCAAATTTCTTATTGATTTTGAAACGACCGACAAAACTTAAATCGTATCTTCTGATATTGTCAAAAATCAAACTTTGTAAAAACTGTTCGGCTTGTTCTTTGACGATGAAATCTTGCCCTCTCATTTTTTTGTAAATTTCGAATTGGGCTTCTTTAGAAGATTTTGCTTCGTCTTTTTTGGTTTCCAAAGTGGCTAAGATGGCAGGGTTATCTTGCCTTGGATTACCGGCTAAGACTTTTATTGATTTGATTTTGTGATCAATTAAGACCTTAAATGTTTTATCATCAATAGGGGTTGTTGCTTTTTCATCTAAATTCCAAAGAATTTCGCCTGTGTTTGTATCAATAATATCTTCTGCTGCATAGCGACCGACGATATTATCAATATCTTGCAATCTTACAGAAACATCTTCGGTTTTATAAAATGCTTGTAAAATTTCAGAATTTGTTTCAAGTCCGCAGGCTCTTAAGAAAGTTGTTGCAAGAACTTTTTTCTTTCTATCAATCCTTACCCAAAGAACGTTTGCAAGGTCAAATTGGAATTCAACCCAAGCACCTCTGTAAGGAATAATGCGGGCTACATAAAGTTTTTTACCCAAAGTAGATTGTGCTTTTTCTTCATCTTCTTCAAAAATAATACCGGGAGAGCGGTGCAACTGGCTGACAACTACACGTTCGGCTCCATTGAAAACAAAACAACCAGCCTCCGTCATTAAAGGTAAATCACATAAGGTGATATCTTGTTCTTTTGCTTCTTTAATTTCCTTAAAAGAACCATTTTTTTGTTTGATATAAAGGCGAAGCCATGCTTTTAAAGGAGCACTGTAGGTTCCATCTTGAATAGATGCTTCCATCGGGCTGGAATATTTCGGTGCACCGAGTTCGTATCTTACGAATTCAAGTTTCATACTACCATCCGGTGCTTCTATCGGAAAGACATCTTCAAAGGCTGCTTGTAAACCCTTTAATTCTCTTTTTGAAGGGTCAACATCTAATTGTAAAAAATCTATAAAGGACTGCTTTTGCATATCCAGTAAATCTGGTAAAGGCAGTTTTGTTTTAATTTTGCCGAAATTTAGTTGTTTCATTTTTCTTTGGGTCCCTGCTTATATCAAATATGCTGATTTCTAGCATATTATCCCCTGCCTACTAGAGGCAGGGGACAAATTTTATGGCTATTAGTTAAGTTCGATTGTAGCGCCGGCTTCAGTTAATTTTTTCTTTAATTCTTCTGCTTCTGCTTTTGCTACATTTTCTTTTACTGCTTTAGGAGCGCCTTCGACTAAATCTTTGGCTTCTTTCAAACCTAAACCGGTAACTTCGCGAACTACTTTAATTACAGCAATTTTTTTAGCAGCGTCAACAGCCTTTAAGACAACGTTGAATTCTGTCTTTTCTTCTGCTGCGGCTGCACCTGCAGCAGGTGCTGCGGCAACGGCAACAGCGGGTGCTGCTGCTTTTACGCCGAATTTTTCTTCAACTGCTTTCACGAGTTCGGAAAGTTCAAGAACGCTCATTTCAGCAATAGCGTTAAGTATTTCATCTTTTGTTAATTTTGCCATTTTATTTATTTCCTTATTTATTTGAGTAGCTGCCTTCTGCTTTGGCCGAGCCAAAACCCGTGCATTTATCCCAAAGGGACTACTACCGCTCTTAGGCGGGTTTGATTTGGTTTATTTCTTAGAGTCTTCAACAGCCTTAAGAACGTAGGCCAAATCCCTGATAGGAGCCTGCAAGACTTGTGCGCTTTGAGCAACAGCATTGTATAAAACGCCAGCGAGTTTGCTGAGGTTTTCTTCTTTGCTGCCGATAGTTGCCAAAACTTTAATTTTGGCTTCATCATACCAAACGCCGTCAGTATAACCTGCTCTTATCTTAAAAGCCGCATTTTGCTTGGTAAAATCTGCCAAACTTTTTGCTGACATTGCAACATCGCCGTCTTCTTTTAAAATTGCTACTGCTGTAGGTCCTTTTAAAAGATTTTCATCAACACCTTCTATACCGGCTGTTTTCAAGGCGTGGGTCAAGATGGAGTTTCTTTCAATTCTAAATTTGCATTTAGCATTGGAAAGGGACTCTCTTAAACCTGCAAGTTCTTTAAACTTTAAACCTTGATAGGCGGTAAAAAAGATACCAGCGGATTGCTTGATTTCACTAGCAAGACTCTGCGACCTTTCTTTTTTTTGTTCTTTCGTTAAGTTCATACTTTTTAACTTTTTACTGCTTTTTATCAGGGATTTTTTGCGAACTTTTTACCGTCTCAAAAAAGCGGAAAAAGAACGGCTAAAAACCCTTACCGTAAATTTTACAATTCGGTATGGTTTCTAGTATCCCGTGAAAATCTATTCTGTACTGCTATAAATATTTTATCAAATTTAAGTTGCCTATTGCAACCCATGCAAATGTTCTATCCGCAACTTTTAATAAATTATAACATTTTTTAAGTATTTTGTCTATTAAAACGGACATTTTTTTGCACCGACATCAAGGTATTGGCAGGATCCTTTATCAATATCTTTACAGCAAAGTTGTTTGGTTTTAGCATTTTTAAATAACTGGAATTTATTATCTCCGCCGATTTTCTTAACCCAAACAAAGCCATCCTTATTTACTCCGTATTTATACTGCGTGTTAGGAGCGGGGGAAGCATTTAAGGCGGAGATATTGTCAGCATAAACACCACGCGTTGAAAACATAAAATCCTGCTGTCTTGCCAAATTATCAAGTTGAGGTAAAATATTTACCTTTAGCAAAATGCCTTCTTGTAAAGAAAAACCTTGTTTGCCTGATTTGGGTTTAGCAACGCCGGTTTTTACGGCACTTATTTTTGATAGGGATTTTTGATAATGCTTCATAGCATATTGAAGCACAAACAATAAAATAATAAGACCTATCAAAGCGGCAATTAAAGAAAAACCTTTTTTATTCATAAAAATCCTAAAAATATTTTAAAGATATTTACTATGGCAGTAATCTTATGCTTACTTAACCATTACAAAAGGTAAATCCCCACCATTATATGTAGGCATTCTGCCATCCCATTTTTCTATGGCTTTAAGTTGCGCTTCAACTTGGCGAAGTTTAATAAGTTCGGGCGTAACAACTTGTTTTTGAAGTTTCAAACTTTCGGCTTCGGCTTTTGCTTTTAATATTTGTTGTTCAGCATCTTTTTTAACTTTTTCTACCAAGTTTGTTGCCTTTTTTGCTTCCTGTTCGGCGATTTGTTTTTCTTCAACCGCTTTTAAAAATTGCGGTGTAAAGTCAAAATCAACGATAGCAATATCGGAAACAATAACTTGTTTTTCCTTCATTTTTTCTTTTAAAACAGCATCAATTTCTTTAGCAACTTCAATACGATTAGCAATAAGATTTTCAGCAGAGTATTTTGCAATAATTGCTTTTATCCATTCTTCCGTTGTAGGAGAGAGAACGGTATCTACATAATATTCACCAAGATTTCTATAAATTGCGACAACGGTATCAGGTTGAATACGGTGGTTAACAGCAAGACCGACTTTGACTGTCTGCAAATCTTTAGAAAAGGCTTCCGTTTTAATAATATCTTTTTTAATACGGATAGAAAACTTTTTAACATTTTCTATAAAGGGGGTTTTCCAATGCATACCTTCGCCATAGGAATCAACAACTTTACCGAGTCTTAATTTTACTGCTACTTGTCCCGGATCAACTACAAAGAAGGACGATAAACAAAGAACCGCAATAGCAATAATAGCAATAATACTAAAAATTACACCAATTGTTTTAACCGGACTAATAGAATGATTTGAATAGTTTGCCATAAAACACATCTCCTTATTTTTTAATTTACCATTAAATTATATCTTTTTATTTGCAATTTAACACGAATAAATCATTTTTGTCTCTTGTAAAAATGATATAATACTGTAAATTAAATAATATCTAAAGGGGCCGCCTTATATTTTTTCTTGTAGGCTATATAAACACATTGTATGAATATACTATTTGACAACGTTTTTTCTATCTTTTTGGCTTTTTTACTTTTTGGTTTTATTCTTTCTTTACTCCCTAAAAGAAAACTTTTTTCCATCGTAATAATTGTTGCATTTTTTATATTGGCATTAATAGATTTCTTTTCGCTAACTATTATTGATCGTCATATAAATTTTTTTATGTTTCTTGATATGGACGAGGCTATTTTAAGAGCCGCCCCTTATGTTATGCCCGAATCATTTGTTCCATTATGCATAATATTTTTAATTTTAATTCCCATAATCATCCTTATTCTCAAATATAAAAAATATTTATATAGTTTACCCGATAAGAAAAGATTAAAAATATTTTTGATAATGTTTTGCGTTTCTTTTCCTTTATTCTTATCTTCTCAAATGACTGCAGCCTATGCAAATTTTATAAAGGATACTGCAAAGTATATATTTGATTCTTCAAAATATGATCAATCTATTTATAAAAATGACAAATATGTTTTTCCAAAAGATATAAAGGCCGAAAAAGGTAAAAATTTAGTAATTATTTATGTGGAATCTCTGGAAAATTCTTTGCTAAATAAAAAATTTAAAAAATTTATCCCTAATATACAAAAACTTATAGATAAAGGATGGTATCAATACACAAATTATAATGAAGGAACAGGATCCAATAAAACTATAAAAGCCTTGTATTCCACACAGACAAGTTTCCCCTGTTTTCTGACTTTCGTAGGATGGGGAAAAAGTCCTTTTTCATATATAAAGGACTTAAATATAACATCGTGGTCTAAAGTTTTAGAAAAAGCCGGTTATAAAAATGTGTTTCTATCTGCAGACAAAACAAATTTTGAACACAAGGAACAATTAATGTCTGCTTTCGGATATGATGTAAAAAATGATTTGCTCCCTAAAAATAATGATGGGACTTTCTGGGAAGGTCATGACACCGAACTTTTTGAGGAAGCAAAAAAACAATATTTAGAATTATCCAAACAAGAACCTTTTAACCTAACAATACTTACTGTAGATACGCACTTTCCTCATGGTTTTCCTGATGTACGCATGAGGGAGAAAATTACCGAAAATATAAAAGATGATCACAAATTCACTTTTGCCTGCGCTGATTATTTGCTGGGAGATTTTATAGATTTCATTTATAAGCAACCTAATATTAAAGATACCGTTGTTGTTATTTTAGGAGATCATCTTTTAATGGGGGCTTTCAAATCGCCTTTGTATAAAGAATTTAGAAATAGTAAAAGAAGCGTAATGTTACTGACAAATAAAAAAATTGTCGGATTTGAAAAAGACTCTCCTATATCTTACTATGATATGCCTAAAATAATTTTAGATTTACTTGAAGTAAAACACAATGCTGTTTTTAGTAAAGACTTAATACCTGAAATGTCCGAAAGATTCACATTAAAAAATTATGCCCTTTTCAAAAATTTCAATACAAAAACAATAATTGAAAACGAACACAAATAATCTGTCTTTATAATAAAACAGCCATCTATTTTTAAGATGGCTGTGTTTTCAATTTGTTATTTTATTTTTTCGGCTTATTTCCGCCGCATCCGCATCCTGACATAATTTATACCCCCTGTTTAATTTATACTGCAACTTTAAGTGTAAATATTTTTTAAATAAAATGCAAGAGGGTATTTTTTATAAAAAATATTTGCTATAAAATATTGGGGGTAGTTATGAAAATTATAAAAGTTAATGACAAAATGCAAAGCGGCTATATTTATGCTTTGACTGCTAAAACGGGGCGTGATTTTGCGCCCGATTTTAAGCCCGAGTTAACGCCAAAAGAAATGCTTGAACTTGGTGTTTTTGAGGGACACTATTTGACAGATTGCCAAAACGAATTTCCCAAAGATTGGTTTTTGAAAGCAAAAATTGACACGGAAAAGCCAAATATTTCTTTAAATTATTTTAAAATAAAATCGCGCCAGAGTTTGCAAGAGTGGCAAAGAAAAGGATGGATAATCGGCCCTGATATAAGGGGTTGGTTTCAATGGTATTGCCGCTATTATTTAGGCAGAAGAATTGCAGAAGTTGACCGCGTACAAATTGCGCGCTGGCGCGCTTTTAAAAGACATAAAGCACAAGTTTTAAAAAACTGCCCGCCCGACGCGCTTGAGTGTCGTGCGCGCCAACGCCAAGCACTTTTACAATGGGCCTATAATCCGTTTTTTTGAGTTATTTATATCTCGTTATTTACTCCTCATCAAAAAATGCTATACTTTTATTAGAGGTAAAAAATAAAGTTGTAAAATAAGTTGCTAAAATAGAAAGCAATTTATAAAAAATTTAATCTGTTTTTTAGGGAATCCTTAATGGATTAGAATTTTGCGAAAGCAAAAGGACTTTCAAACCTAGAAAACAGTCGTTATAAAAGCATAAGATAGACGGCCTAATTACCCGTTTATTTTATGCTTAATGTTTGCCGTTCGAAAGAACGGCAAACTACGGCTGTTATGCTATGTCTTTGAAAGTCCATAGCATAACAGCCGTTTTTATTTGTTTTATTAAAAAACAAAAAATTAAGAGATAAAAGGAGAAATTAAAATGAAAAAAAGAGGAACTTCAGCCGTCCCATTAATTATGGGTATAATCGGCTCGGTAATATCCATACCTTCTGCCTTGTGCGCAGGTCTTTGTGTAAATTGCAAAGGTGCCCTGGAAGCAACAATAGAGAGTAATGCGGAAGCAAGTCAAGCAATAATGAACAGCACAGTCCAAGATATGCAGTTACCTATATTACTTGCCTTATCAGCCGGAATAATAGGTTTAATCGGCGGTATTTTAGGAAAACGCATGCCTAATATCGCCGGTATTTTGATGTTAATAGCAACAGCTCTTTCAGCAATAAGTGCGGTCTATGCCAATTTAATTGGGGCATTAGTGGCAATTTTGTTCTTGATTGGTGCTGCCTTCTGCTTTGCCCAGAAAAAAGAGGAAATAAAATAATTTTATGCACCAATACCTAGTTATTTCACCTACTTTGAAACTACCTTTATATAATATAATGCTGGGTATTGGCTGCATTTTTGCTTTTTTATTTCTGGAAAAACAACTGGACAATCAAAAATGCTCAGATAAAAAGGCTCTACTGCTTTACTTAACTTTAATTATCTCCGGACTGTTTGGCTTTTTCGGAGCGAAAATGTTTGAAATGTTGTATAAAAATCAAGCGCTTTCTTGGCATAATTTTATCCATAGCGGTTTTACTTTCTACGGAGGAATTATTATGGGAAGTATTGCTTTAATCTTTTTATCAAAATGTTTCAAATTTAAAATCTTCTCTTTATTAAACACTCTTACGCCTTGCGTGATTATCGCGCATGCATGGGGGCGTATCGGATGTTTTTTAGGAGGATGCTGTTTTGGCAAAATGACATCATCTTTTCTAGGAGTGCAATATCCGGAAAACTCCTTGCCTTTTTTGTTTTATAAGGAGTCTGTAAAAATACATCCGGTGCAACTTTATGAATCCGCTTTTTTATTTATTTTATTTTTTGTGATAAATAAAATACAATTCAAAAATCGGTTTTGCGCATATTTGATAATTTATGGAATTATCAGATTTCTACTTGAGTTTTTAAGAGGAGATTTTAGAGGCACTTTGCTGGGAAACACTTTTTCCCCGTCTCAAATTATAAGTTTATTATGTATATCTTTAGGTTTGGGACTATATTATTTTTATCAAAATAAAAACATATCAATAGGTATATAGGAGAAACTATGAAAAAATTATTTATGTATGTTGTAGTATTATCTTTATTTACAACTATCGCTTGCGGTAAAAGGGAAAGTTCTTCTCAAAAATCTTCCCAAAAAGCCGCTGTACAGACACAAAAAACGCAAACAGTTGCTCAGAAAACAGCAAAACAACAAGCACAAAAAGAAGAAAAACCCTCTTTTCAATATCCGCTTTTTGATACTTACAGAATAGGTGAAAAATTTGAAAATAGAGGTTATGAAGGCAACGAGTTAGAAAGAGTAAATCCTTTTTTCTATGGAGCACATTTAGATTCTCAACTTCCGATAAATGTTAAAATCTTTATAACTGGTAACGGAATTATTGCCGGAATAAATAAAAGTTACCTTGTGGACGACGGTGTAAAAGAATTCGCAAAACTCTTTGCCGCTAAACTTAATGTTACATTAAAAGGAAATTTCGGATCTTATGTTTATGAAGATAAAAATACCAGAATAGTTATTCAGATGAAACGTGATTTTTCACATTATGTAAGTGCAATAAATGATTTTGTCGGCATAGCAGAAGTAGATATTCTGGATAAAAAACTTACAAAAGAAGTTAATGATGATTTTGATAGATACAAAGCAGAAGAAATAAAAAAAGAAGCAGATAATTTTAAAATATAAAATATTTGCATTATCAAAAACCCTGATTATTATTTTTATAATAGTCAGGGCTTTTTTATTTTTAAAAGGTGGAGATTCCCGACAAAAACTCTCGGGAATGACTAATAGGACAGAGCAAATATTTTTACAAGTATTTTTTAGGAAATTTTAATTAAATTTTTCTTTTAGAAAAATTGTTTTTTTAAACGAGGTATACCTAGGGGGCTGGCAAGCCCAAGTATCCGAAGTTTGAAAAAAATTGAAACAGAACAAATAGGGGTTTGCAAGTATTTTGGTGTTTAGAAAAAAGCGGTAGAGATTCCGGACAAAAACCTTCCGGAATGACGATTGATATAGAACACATCTTTTACGAGTATTTTTTAGAAAATTTCAATTAAATTTTTCTTTTTCAGAAACTAAAGGAATTATTTTTGTACCTAATTTTTAAAGCGCAAAATTTTATACAAGCAGAGCAAATGTTTTTTACCCTAATTTTTAGGCACAATAAATTGAAATAGAACAACTAGGGGTTTGCCAGGATTTTGTGTTTATAGTAGGCGCAACCGAGGAAGAGTATACTGTGAAAGGCCGGCAGGCCGAAGTATCCGACTGAGGTTGCAACACCCTATAAACGCAAAAGCCGCCGCAAAACCAAATAAAAAAGGGTAGCAATGAGACTGACATCGATCTACTCTGACAACACCGAATTGGGTGTTACTACCATCGACCCTGGTAAGCTTAACTGCCGTGTTCGGAATGGGAACGGGTGTGTCCTTACCGGAAAAAACATCAGTCTCATTCCTACCCCTTTATTTCGTTCTGAAAATGATGACTTCATTTTAGAACCGGGATCTTGCGACCCACTTTGGTAAGAATAAAATTTAGATTCGTTTTCAATTAGAACCAAGCCACACAACTTACACCTTTGAGCGTAAGCGTATATTCTGGATTAAAGAATACGGCCAAGCCTCACGACCTATTAGTAAAGATTAGCTAAACATATTACTATGCTTACACACTCTTCCTATCAACCCGGTAGTCTTCCGGGGGTCTTATGGGACATAAAGTCCAGGGAAACCTTATCTTGAGGCGGGTTTCGTGCTTATATGCTTTCAGCACTTATCCCTACCGAACACCGCTAATCAGCTATGCCTGTTTACAGACAACTGATATACAGGAGGTTCGTTCATCCAGGCCCTCTCGTACTATGGACAACTCCTCTCAAGTTTCCTACGCACACAACAGATAGAGACCGTACTGTCTCACGACGTACTGAACCCAGCTCACGTACCACTTTAATGGACGAACAGTCCAACCCTTCCCACCTGCTTCAGCGGGAGGATGTGATGAGCCGACATCGAGGTGCCAAACCGAGCCGTCGATGTGAACTCTTGGGCCCGATCAGCCTGTTATCCCCAGGGTAGCTTTTATCCGTTGAGCGATGGCCCTCCCACGAGGGACCACCGGATCACTAAGTCCTGCTTTCGCACCTGCTCGGACCGTCGTCCTCGCAGTCAAACTCTCTTCTACCTTTGCGCTCGATGAGTGATTTCTATTCACTCTGAGAGAATCTTTGAACGCCTCCGTTACTCTTTAGGAGGCGACCGCCCCAGTCAAACTGCCCGCCTGCCAATGTCCTCAACCTGGATTCACAGGTATAAGTTAGAATCACAATCTCCAAAAGCTGGTATTTCACTGTTGCCTCCACACCCCCCTCAAGGAATGTATCAAAGGCTCCCAGCTATGCTACGTATTGAAAACCGTAATTCAATGACAAGTTACAGTAAAGCTCCATAGGGTCTTTTCGTCTTGTTGCATGCAGCAAGCGTCTTCACTTGCACCACAATTTCGCCGAGCCCATCGTTGAGACAGCGGCTTCTTTGTTATGCCATTCGTGCAGGTCGGAACTTACCCGACAAGGAATTTCGCTACCTTAGGACGGTTATAGTTACCGCCGCCGTTTACCGGGGCTTAAGTTCGGAGCTTCGCCTTGCGGCTAACCCTTCCCCTTGACCTTCCGGCACCGGGCAGGCATCAGGCCCTATACATCATCTTGTGATTTCAGCAGAGCCCTAAGTTTTTGTTAAACAGTCACGAAGCCCATTTCACTGCGACCCTCTTGCGAGGGCACTCCTTCTTCCGAAGTTACGGAGCTAGTTTGCCTAGTTCCTTAACGATGGTTATCTCGCGCACCTTAGTATTTTCAACCCATCCACCTGTGTCGGTTTACGGTACGGTTATATTAAGCACTCCCCACGAAGATTTTCTTGGCAGTGTAGTTAGACCACTTCACAGGTATCGCTACCCGCTGGGCTCAGCTTTCGAATTGACGACCTGACGGATTTGCCTATCAAGTCTATCTACGGCCTTTTACCGGTACAACCAATGACCGGCTGGTTTACCTTCCTGCGTCCCTCCCTGAGTGATGACGCACTTAACATAGTTCCGGAATATTAACCGGATGCCCTTTCGCCTACGCCTTTCGGCCTGAGCTTAGGACCGACTAACCCTGAGCTGACGAACATTGCTCTAGGAATCCTTAGATTTTCGGTGGGAAGGATTCTCACCTTCCTTATCGCTACTCATTCCAGCATTCTCACTTATTAACGCTCCAGCACTTCTTACGATATACCTTCGCTGCGTTAATAACGCTCCTCTACCGCTGCATAAAGACGAATCTCTATGCAACCCGCAATTTCGGTAGTATGCTTAGCCCCGAGTCATCTTCGGCGCAGATTCACTCGACTAGTGAGCTATTACGCACTCTTCAAAGGATGGCTGCTTCTAAGCCAACCTCCTAGCTGTTTAAGTAAATCCACATCCTTTACCACTTAGCATACATTTTGGGACCTAAATTGGCGGTCTGGGCTGTTTCCCTTTTGCACGTGAAGCTTATCCCTCACGAACTGACTGCTGTAATGTGCCCCATGGTATTCGGAGTTTGACTGACGTCGGAAGAAGGGTTGCTTCCCCTAGATCAACCAGTGCTCTACCCCCACGGGTTAAATTACAACGCTAGCCCTAAAGCTATTTCGAGGAGAACCAGCTATCACCAAGTTCGATTGGCCTTTCACCCCTAACCCCACCTCATGTAGGAACTTTTCAACGTTCAACACTCCGGACCTTCACTCGCTGTTATGCAAGCTTCATCCTGGACAGGGTTAGATCACTTGGCTTCGGGTCTAATGGAACGAACTAATCGCATATTTCATGCTCGCTTTCACTACGGCTCCGGACTTTCATGCCCTTAACCTTGCTCGGCCCATTAACTCGCTGGATCATTCTTCAACAGGCACGCAGTTGCACATTCTGTATTGCTACAGCATAGTGCTACTACAGCTTGTAGATGTACGGTTTCAGGTTCTATTTCACTCCCCTTTCGGGGTTCTTTTCGCCTTTCCCTCGCGGTACTGGTTCACTATCGGTTGCCAGAGAGTATTTAGGCTTGGAGAGTGGTCTCCCCAGATTCCTACCGGATTGCACGTGCCCAGTAGTACTTAGGAACTAACTAGGAGGCTTTCAGTTTTCGTTTAAGGGACTGTCACCCGCTTTGGTTGGACTTTCCAGACCATTCAACTAACCGTCAGCACATTCCATATTGCTAGCCCTGCAACCCCGACCCACGCACTATATACACCTTAATATATATAGTGCGGAGGTCGGTTTGGCCTCTTCCCATTTCGCTCGCCACTACTTTGGGAATCTCTTTTGATTTCTTTTCCTCTAGGTACTGAGATGTTTCACTTCCCTAGGTTGCCTCATATAAGAGTATCTCAAGATCCGAAGATCAAGCCTTTCTCTTACTGTTTATATACTTTCGTATATAAGGGTTGCCCCATTCAGACATCCCCGGATAATAGGATATTTGCTCCTACCCGAGGCTTAT
>JAZUQO010000017.1:0-52500 GCA_045605725.1 Elusimicrobiaceae bacterium | reverse complement strand
GCTACAAAAATATTTTATAAAAATCTATTTAATTTGTCAAGCCTTTTCTTGACTTCGCTTTCTACCTTATATATAGGTATTAGCACTACTCTTATATTAAAACATTTTTAAAAACTTTTGTCAACTACTTTGTTAACTACTTTTAAAAAATCTGTTTTACTAACTTTAAAAAGAACTTTAATTTTGACTACTTAAATATTGTAGCATTATTTTTTTATTTTGTCAACACTTTTTATTTTTACTTTAATTTACCGTGTTAACTTTTGGCTACTTAATTATTATAGCATTTGTTTTTTTGTTTGTCAACTTTTATTTTTTGGACACTAACTTAAAAACTTGCTACCTAATTATTATAGCACTTATTTTAAAACTTGTCAACATTTTTTGTTTTATGCCTGCAACTCGAAGTTGCTTGACAGAGGTTTTATTTGCTACTTTTATAGTTTATCATAAAAAGAGCGTAATGTCAACCCCCTTTTTAATTTATTTTTAAAAGGGTCAATTTTACGACTGTGTTTCAGGCTGACCGCCTTTAACTATAATAATAGTATATAACTTATTTTTATTTTTGTCAAGTGATTTTTATATAGCAAAAATAAATAAATTTTGGTACATTATATATATGGATATAAAGTATTTATTAAAAAATAATGCAAGAACAATTTATTTAAGCGCAAAGATTTTACCGAAAGAAAAAAGGAAAGTTTTTGCTGTTGCTTATCTTGTATGCAGAGTTGCCGATACTGTGGCAGATACTTCTTTAATAGAACCTTCAAAAAGAATATCCTTTATAAAACAATTCCCGATTTTAGTTGAAAAAGGCAACGATCAAACCGCGCAAGAAATGGCTACTGCTTTTTTATCAAAAGCGGGCGAAAATATTTATAAAAACGAGGCCGAATTATTAAGAAATATTGATCTTTGCATTAACGAATTTAAAACTTTAAAGAAGACAGCGCAAAGAATTACGCTTGA
Organism: Elusimicrobiaceae bacterium; assembly: GCA_045605725.1. Taxonomy (GTDB): domain Bacteria; phylum Elusimicrobiota; class Elusimicrobia; order Elusimicrobiales; family Elusimicrobiaceae; genus Proelusimicrobium. The sequence goes on along the minus strand of JAZUQO010000017.1, from coordinate 51,525 downwards.
AGTTTTGCGCGCAGTTTGTACGGCAATGATAGAAGATTTAACTTTCTTTCCTAGTGAAAACAGCGGCCTTATAAAGGCCTTGCCCACACCAAAAGAAACTCTGAAGTATTGTGATTATATGGGCGGGCAACCGGGCGTTTTTTGGGCTAAACTTGAGTTCGGCAAAAAACTAAAAAACAAAACACAAGAGCAAGCCTTAAAAATAGGCAGGGCCTTACAAATAACAAATATTTTAAGGGATATAGAATCTGATGTAAAAATAGGGCGCATTTACTTGCCTATGACACAACTAGCCAAACAAGATCTTATGCCGCAAGATTTACTTGAAACACAAAATTATGTGAAACTTTATCCCATTATGCTTTATTGGATAAAAGAAGCAAAAGAAAATTTACTGACGGCAAAAGAATTTATAAAACAAATGCCAAGAAGAAAAATTTTCAGCCGCGCTGCCGTTATTTGGCCGGTGTTTTGGAGTTTGGATACACTTTATTTACTTGGCCTTGCACCGCATAAACACGGCAAAAATATAAACCGCAAAATTACAAAAACAAATATCTATTTGACAATGTTTTTAAGTCCTTTGTATTGTTTTAGCAATACTTTAATAAATAAAATTATTGATTATAAAAAATCAAGACTTGAGCGCCTGCTCGGCAATAGAACGCGCTAGAGTGTTCATTTTGTTACGAAGTTCAAGTGTATTATCATCATAACCAACCAAATGTAAAGCCCCATGAACCATTAAGATAAGAAACTCCAACAGTGTACTTGTACTTGCTTCGGGCGCTTGTTTTTTTGCTTGTTCAAAACAGACAATAATATCGCCAAAAACTTCCCCCTTTAATCCTGTTTGCGGATAGGAAAAAGTTATAACATCGGTTACATATTTATGGCCAAGGTGTTCGGTATTTATTTTGAGCATTTCTTTAGGACTGACAACAAAAACATTAAGTTCGCTTTGCGCTTTAGCCTGCTTGCCAAGTGCGCGCAAAAGAGCCTTTTTATAGATACCGGTTTTGTGATAATAAGGTGAAATTTTTGTTTTATAAAAAATATTGACTTTCATTTTTTAAAAAATTATAAAAATTTCGTGCGGCCGCGCGGAATAACAACTATGCCGGATGGATCAATAAAATAATTTTGACTATCGTGTTCCTTATCTATGCCGATAGAAGAATTATCCGGTATAATATTAAAGCGGTCAATAATTGCCTTTTTGATGTGGCTGCCTTTGCCGATAGTGCAAGAGTCCATAATGATACTATCTTCAATAACTGCGCCCGGCATAACAACAATATTGCTTGCAAGCACGCTGTTTTTGATAACTGTATCAGGATAAATTACACAACCATTACTTAGCATACTGTTAACAAGAGTGCCGCCCATATAACTTGTCGGCGGGGTATTGTGAACGGAAGTATTTATCGGCCAGTAAGGATTATTCAAATCAATTTTCGGTTCGGGCCCGAGCATATCCATATTGGCTTGCCAATAGGCTTCAATAGTACCAACATCGCGCCAATAGCCTTGTTCTTCATAAGGTTTAAGACCTTTTAATTTGTGGCCCGCAAAATCATAAGCAAATGTGCGGTATTGTTTCAAAATTACAGGCAAAATATTCTTGCCGAAATCAAGGGAAGGAACATCGCAATATTTTTGCTGTAAAATTTTAAGAAGGACATTTTTATCGAAAATATAATTACCCATAGAAGCATAGGCTTTATCAGGTCTGCCGGGTATTGCTTGAGGGTTTTGCGGTTTTTCTTCAAAACTGATTATGCGGTTATTATCATCAGCCGCCATTACGCCAAAAGCAGAGGCATCTTTAAGCGGAACAACATTTGCCGCGACCGTAACATCAGCCTTTTTCTGGATATGAAAATCTATCATTTTGCTAATATCCATACGGTAAATATGGTCCGCACCGAAGATAACAACAAGATCGGGGTCAAAATCATTAACCAAACTGATATTTTGACGAATAGCATCGGCTGTACCTCTATACCAAATTTCGCCAAGGCGCATTTGCGGTGGAACAACAGTTAAAAAATGGTCTTTTGTAATACCTTTTGTAGCCCAACTGGTTCTTAAATATTCTATGAGAGATTGAGATAAATATTGCACTAAAATATAGGAAGAAAATATTCCCGAATTAACAAAGTTTGATAAAACGAAATCAATAAGTCTGTATTTCCCGCCAAAGGGCACTGCCGGTTTTGAGCGTTCCTTTGTTAATGGGAAAAGACGCTCACCTTTACCACCAGCCATTATCATACCTAAAACTCTCATAAAAAACTCCTTTATTTATTTTCTTGTAAAGCCTCAAATGCTTCAAAACTCCACGGCATTTTTTGTTTAACTATTTCTTTAATGGCATTGGCATAAACGCGGATTTCATATTGAGCGTGGCTATCTGCTCTTAAAGAAATAAAGTTAAGTAAACTTCTTAAATTAACTGTCCAATAAAATTGTGTGTATTGGGCAACGGGTAAAATACCGCGCGCCATTTCTCTGGCTACCCCGGCTTTTAAAAGTTTTTGATAGGCTTGATAAGAATGTTCGATTGCTTCTTCGTAAATTTTACTTAAAGAGGCATTATCTAACTTATCACTTTCAACGGAGCCTTGCCTATTTGACATATCTTGGATGCGGAAGGCTTTGGGTAAATAAAATTCATCTTTTACTTCGGTATATCTTGCGCTGATTTCATTGTAAGAAGCAATGCGGTGGCGCATCCATTGACGAGCAACAAAAATAGGACATTTGATATGGAACTGAAAATAGCAATGTTCAAAAGGACTCAAATGTTTGTTTTCCATTAGGTATTTTATAAGCATTTTATCGCGTTCTTCACCCTTGCTTGTGCCACCGAAAGATACCCTGGCTGCGCTAACGGCGCGAATATCGCCGCCCATAAAATCAACTAATTTTACAAAGCCTTTATCTAAAACTTCAATAATTTCCTTTTTTTCTGCTTGCTCGGTTGTCATCTTAAAAATCTCCTTTATATAGTTTATATAATATTTGAAAATCTTTTGCCCTGTATTTATTTTACCTTAAAGAGCATTACTCCGCTTTCTTGCGCCCTGTTGGTAAAAGGAACTATCAAAATATCGTCGTAAGAACCAAGCGGAGCCTGAATAATATCATTGACAACGCCTGGTATCTTGGCAGATTGATATCTTTCAAAATTACCTTTATTCCATTTTAAAACGTATAAAATCGCACTTTCATAAGAACCGAAAGTTTCGGAAAAAATGCCGTATTTCGTTTGGTTTTCTATACCGGCAACAAGGATTTCATTTTCCAAAGAACGGAAAATACCTAAAGAAGAATATATCTTTTTAACATCTCTACCGATCTTAACCCTGTTAGGTGTAGTACCGAAATCAATATCACGGGGGCTTTCTATATAACTTTTCTTTTTATCATATTGAACCCTTAAACGGGAATTGAAAGCCGTGTAAATAAGATTTTCTTTTCCGGTTTTAAAAGGGGCAAAATTGAAACCAAAAATATCATCAAAATTTGTATATTTGATTTTTTCACCTTTCTTGAAAGAGTTGTTTTCATAAACAAGTAAACTAGGTATAAGTTGTTTTGTCTTACCGGAAAGATTATTTGATTCTTGCAAATATAAACGGCGGTCTTTACTAAAAGGGGCTATACCTTTAACAACACCGCTTATAATTCCGTTTTGATGAAGAGATTTATCCCCACCCTCAAAAACAAGAGTATTAAATCTTTGGGAATTTGAGTCCAAAACACTTACAAAAAGTTGTGCACTGCCCACCTTTTTAATATCAGCCGCGTCCATAGAAATTATGCGTCTTAACGGATTAATCTGGAAAGACAGTTCCTCATTTAAAACATCTTCCTTTAGAGTATAAATCTTTATGGTATTATCTTCGAAAGCCAAAATTAAATCATTTAAACCGTCACCATTTAAATCGCCAGCGGCAGAGGCTCTTATTTTGCCCTCTATAATTTCACTCTGCCAGAAAGGTTGCAAATCTTCTTTGTCATTTTGAGAAGTCATGTTTTGTTCCAGCGCGATAGGGGCTTCTTTTGTATCAAAAACAGCATAAAGATTACTGGCGTCAAAAGGGGTTTCCAATTGGCCTATGGCATAAGACGCTTCCACGTTCTTAACTATACCTTTTGCACGGGCTTCGACATCTTTACCTAAAACTTTGCCCGTCTGGGGATTTTTTATTTCTTCACCCCAGCGAGTTATGGTAAAAATATCACCGATTTTAACCGGGGCGGAAAGTTCTGTCGTATCCAAATAAACTTTTAAGCCCTCTTGTTTTACAACAAGCGCGCTGTTTTGAGCAAACAAAACAACGGAAAACATTAAAACTGTTAAAATGCTAAAAAACCTTTTCATAATACTATTGTATATTATTAATGGCTTAATTTGCTAAAATTATTTATATGAGATTAAAACAGGCCGCTATTTATGTAAACAAAAAAAATCCTTTAAGTATTAAAAGTGCAAAAATTTTAAAGGAAACTTTGGACTCGGCTAAAATAGATAATTACTTAACAGATACCGAAATCAAAGATTTTAAAAAAGAAACAGATTTAATCTTTTGTATAGGCGGTGACGGCACTTTGCTTTCCGCCGCACAAAAAGCCGCCAAGTTAGGTATAAAAATAGTAGGCATAAACAGCGGTAATTTAGGCTTTTTGGCCGCTTTAAAAACACAGAATTCCTTTGAACAAACTTTAAAAGATATTCTTAAGGATACCTTTAAAGAACAGGAAAGATTTTTGCTTAAAGCGGAAGTTTATAAAAATAAAAAACTTATCTTTAGTTCCTGCGCCTTGAACGAAGCCGTAATAAGGCCCGCACAGGCAAGGGCAATAAATCTTAATGTGCATTTAGAAAAAAGTCAGGTAAAAAATTATTTCGGTGATGGTTTAATAATTTCTACGCCTACCGGCTGCACCGCTTATAATATGGCAGCAGGCGGACCGATTGTTATGCCTAGTTTAAATGTTTTTATTTTAACTGCTATTTGTCCGCATACTTTAAGCCAAAGACCGCTTGTCTTGCCTGCAAATAAAGAAATAAAAATTTTGCTTAATCAAACAAAAAAAGATATAAATATCAATTTGACTTTAGACGGACAAACCAATTTTGCTTTGCAAAATAATGATATAGTAAAAATAACACAAAGCAAACAAAAATTAAAAATTTTATATCCTAAAATTTATGATTTCTTTGAAACTCTTACCACAAAACTTAACTGGGGGCAAAGATAATGCTCACAAATCTTTACATAAATAACTTTGCTATTATTAAGGAAATTGATTTAAACTTTTGTGAAGGTTTAAATGTTTTTACCGGAGAAACGGGCGCGGGCAAATCTATAGTTATTGAGGCTTTAAGTTTTGTACTTGGTGCAAGAGCAGATTTAGGTTTAATAGGAAACAATTCCGACAAAATGATTGTAAAAGCCGTTTTTACAAGCCAAAATCTGCCGGAGAATCTGCAAAAAAAATACGAAATAAAAGAGAAAACTTTTACCTTATATAGAGAAATTGATAAAAAAGGTAAAGCGAAGATATTAATAAATAATAAAAACGCAAACGTAAGCGAACTTGCCAAATTAGGTGATTTATTGGTGGATTTCCATGGCCAACACGAACACCAAACCCTTTTTAAAACTGCAACACATATAGATATGCTTGATAAATTTTGCGGCCTTGAAAAGGAATTAAAAAAAGTTAAAACAGCCTATGAGAAAGTGGAAGATATAAAAGCAAAAATTGCCGCTTCTAACCAATCGGAAGAAGAAAAACAAAAGGCTCTGGCTTTTTATTCTTATCAACTTGAAGAGATTGAAAAAATTAACCCTGTTTTAAATGAAGATACCGAAATAGAAAATGCTTTGCCGAAACTTAAACACACAGGCAAACTTTTAGAACTTTCACAAGGTATCTATAATCTTTTAAGTGATAATGAAGAAAATGTTTGCTCTCTTTTAGATAAAGCAAACCAACAAACAAGCCAAATGGCACAAATTGACAGTAAATTAGAAAAAATTGCCCAAGAACTTGAAAATGCCCAAAATATAATTCAAGATTGTGCAAATACCATTTTTGAATATAAAGACACTTTAGAAGTTGACCCCCAAGCCCTTGATGATATGTTAAGCCGCCAAGAAGACTTAAGAAAATTAAAATTAAAATACGGACCTGCTTTAGAAGATGTTTTGGCTTTTAAAGAAAAACTTGAAAAATCTATAAACGATATTAAAAATGCAGATAAAAACTCCGCAGAACTCTTTAAAGAACTTGAAAAAGAACAAAAAGAACTTGATGTTTTATGCCAAGATTTACATAAAAAGAGAGTTGCCGGCGCCAAAAAATTAAATACTCTTGTAGTTAAAGAAATTGAACCGCTTGGCTTTGCCGGTGTGCGCTTTGAAACAGACATACAGGAAGAAGATCAGGCAAATGCTAAAGGAAAAGATAAAGTGGAATTTTTATTCAGCGCAAATATAGGGGAATCTTTAAAACCTTTAAGAAATATCGCAAGCGGCGGTGAAATTTCCCGTTTAATGCTTGGACTTAAAACTATTTTGGCAGGACAAACACCGACTATGGTTTTTGACGAAATAGACACAGGCATCGGCGGACAAACGGGCAAACTTATCGGGCAGAAACTTAAAAAAGCCGCTGGTCAAAGACAAGTTTTCTGCATAACCCATCTTGCGCAAGCCGCCGTATATGCCCAAAATCACTTTGCAATCACAAAAGAAATTAAGGCAAATAAAACACAAGTTAAGGTTTTGGCTTTAAATGATGAGCAAAAAGTCCAAGAAATTGCTAGAATGATAGGTAGTAGCAAAGAGGCGAGCGCAGGTTTACTGCACGCAAGGGAACTACTACAGGAAGCCAAAAAAACGATTTAAAATATAAGGAGAAAAATTATGGCAGAAGAAAATCAAAACTTAGCGGAAACTATACCGCAAACTTGCACAAAAAATAGATGTTGCTGCAGCAAATTGTTTTGCTTAAAAGGGCTTGCAACAATTTATAAAGTATTAAGCATTTTAACATTAATACTGATGGTTATAGCCTTATTCTTGGTTTGGAGAGAAGCATCCCAAGCAGGATACGGTATTGCCGGACGCTTAATTGTTATGGCCCAATATGCAGTAAGTTATTTGCTTGGCGCTTTATTCTTTATCACAATTTCAAGAGTATTAAAAACACTCAGAAAAATTAAACACGCAGTAGAACATAAATAAAATATTCTAGACCACGGCTTTTATTTTAAGCCGTGGTCATTTGCATTTTTGTATGAAGAAAAAACTTCTCTATTTATTTTTTATTTTATTGCCTTTTTTTGCTAATGGTGAAGCCATTAAATTAAAAAATGGTTTGATAATTAATGGCTCAATAGTCGGGCAAACAGAATATATCTTAAATGTAAAAACCTCATATGGTAATATCGCAATTAACCAAAGAGAAGTTGAAAAAATTATGCCCGATCTGCACCGCATTATCTTAAAAGGGGGCGGTGAATTTATAGGTAATATCGTAGATATGGATGAGTTTACCCTATCCTTAAATACGGACAACGGCGTCGTTAATATTGATCTACCGCAAATTTCTTCTATGGAAATTTACGATTATAATGAAGCCGAAAAGCAAAAAAAATATATTGAAAACAAGCACGAACTAGAAGAAGCGGCCGCAAAAGAACTGGCCGAAAAAAATGCCCAAGCCACTGACCTAGAACAGGCACAGGTAAAAGCGGCTGCCGGCAGTTCCGTTTCGACAATAGGCCTTGAATTTGATGCCGATTTGGAAAAACTTTTCCCCTCTAAACCGGTAGTAGAGAAACCAAAAGACGTCTACATAAAATTTGATAATAAAAATATAGAAAATGACCAAGAAGAAGAAACTGAACAAACAAATGTAAAGCAAAAAAATAAAAAAGAAGAAATTGACGAAACAAGCCAAGATTTTAAAAAAGATTTTTCCAAAAATAATTTTGAAGTTCTTATTGGATATCAAAATTTACCTTTAAAACTGAATTTATCAGACTATGGTGGAAGTAAAGAAGAAAATATTTCTTCTTCTAATGTCGCTTTTGGTATATCCTATTTAAGAAAAATGAACAAACACCTCTGGCTTGGCGGGGATATTATGATAGGTATGCTTTCAAAACATAATTTTGAACCTAATGCTTCAACACATATTGAAACTTCCGGCCAAGTTTATGCTATAGATTTAAAAACTAATTATTATCTTAATCCGCAAAGCGCTACCCGTCTTTATCTGCAAGCGGGAACGGGTTTTGCCAGCGTAAATATCAATAAAAACCTAAATACTTTCGATGGTTCAAAATGGATACAGCAGGATACAAAAACTGTTGCATCTTCAAATATAAGCGCGATCTTTGGGCTTGGTATTGAAAGAAGCATCCAAGATCTTAATTTAGGACTTGAGATTAAAGGCAGATATAATACCTATTCCGGTGATTTTAAAGAAAGTTCTAATTTATCCTATCTAATTGCCGCAAAAATAAACTGGTTTTTTTAGAAAATGAAAGTTTTAGTTCTTGCTAATTCCTTAAAAGGTTCCCTACAAGCAAAAGAAATTTGCCAAATATTAAAAAAGTTTGAAAGTTTTGCAATTTCAGATGGTGGAGATGGCTTTTTAGATACCATTTTACAAGTTTATCCGCAAGCAAAAAAAATATTTATAAAAGTACCTAATGCTATCTTAAAAATAAAAAAAGTACATTTTTTATTACTGGGTAAAACTGCCTTTATTGAAAGCGCACAAATTTGCCCTATGGCCGGCTTAAAAAGAGAAGAACTTAATATTATGCACACTTCTTCCATCGGGCTTGGATTAGCAATAAAAGAAGCAATAAAACTTGGCTCTAAACAAATTTTTGTAGGTCTTGGCGGTGTTGCTTCCAGTGAAGGCGGAGCAGACTCTGCAAAAGTTTTTGGCTGGCAATTTTTAGATAAAGATAATAATGTTTTAGAACTTGGTGCAAAATCTTTACTTAATCTCAATAAAATAAAAAAACCTAAAAAAGACTTGCCGAAAAATATCAAAATTACCGCTGTGTGCGATGTAAATAATATTTTGCTGGGCAAAAATGGTTCGGCTAAAGTTTACGGCAGACAAAAAGGCGCAAACTCTAAAGAAATTTTACTTTTGGAAAAAGCCTTAAATAATTATGCCGGTATTGTAAAAAAAGATTTACAAATAAATATAAATACTAAACATTGCGCTTCGGCTGGGGCTATTGCAAGCGGGTTAAAAGCATTTTTTAAAGCAGAATTAATTGATGGAAGTAAATATATAACTAAACTTTTAAATCTTGATAAAAAAATAAAAAAAGCAGATTTAATTATTACTAGCGAAGGCTCTTTAGACGAACAAACTTTTTTTGGTAAAGCCCCCTTTGAGATTTGCCGTTTAGCCAAAAAATATAAAAAACCGATAATTTTTATCTGCGGACAAAATAAAATAAAAAATAAAACTGTTCTAAAAAGAAATAATATTATAAAAGTTTTTGCTTTAAAAAATTATGCAAAAAATACCCGCCAAAGTATGCTTGAAGCAAAAACAATTTTAAAAAAAATAGCAAGAAAAGAACTTTGTAATTTATAAATCTTTTTGACTTCCGAGATTTTTAGTATAAAATTCCGTCAGCCTTTCCTGATATAAAGGCCCCGCTTTTTGGGCACACTCGGTATGATGAGCCCCCTCAACAAGCCAAAGTTGCTTGGGATAGCGAGCAGTTAAGAATATAGCCCTTGCATCATGACGCGGGGCAAGCAAATCTAGTTTGCCATTAATTATCAAAATCGGTCTTGGAGCAAGTTTCTTGACATTGTTTTTAGGGCAATAATCTTCCGGATTAACACCTAGACGTTTGCGAACAAAAAATAAAATCAAAGTAATCATCGGGAAATAGGGAACATGTTTGTGTATACGAGCCCAGCGGGCAACCACTTTTTCATAAGAAAAATAGCAGGCTTCCGCTACGATACACTCTATTTTTTTATTATGCGCTGCCATATAAATTGCAACTGCTGCGCCCATAGAGAGCCCGTAAACACCAAGATGTTTTGTTTCCTGCGGATATTTTGAGCAAAGAAAATCCAAAGCATTTTGAGCATCTTTTGTTTCCAAATAACCTATGGAACTGCGTCCCTGTTCACTTGTACCGGAACTTCTAAAATCAAAATAAAAAAGATTGAAACCTTGCTCTCTTAAGAAATGGGTATGAACAAATAAATCCCCCTTATTTAAACCCCAACCGTGTAAGCAAATTATTGTTTTATCACTTTTAGCCGTGGCAGGTATAAACCAACCTTTAAGTTGTAAACCGTCTTCATTTTTAAAGGTAATATCTTCAAAGGGGATATCAAATTGCTCCGGAGAAATCAAAAGCGGACTTTTTTGCGGATTACGATGCAAAATTCTATCGCTTTGTTTATAAGCAATTAAGATTATTAAAATTATTAAAAAAACTAAAATCGGCATTAAAAGCATAGAGATATTTTATAATTTTTATAAAGAATTTTCTTTTAAGACAGAAGAAATTTCCTGGCAAATATCACTTGCCATAAGGGCTGTCTTACTGATTTTATTTATTGCCACATCTGCCGCGCGACCATGCAACCAAACGCCTAAAAGAGCACTTGTTAAAGCAGCATTTTTCTGTTCTCTTTTTAATAATTGAGCGTAAATACCGGCAATAATTCCGGCCAAAGTATCCCCGCTGCCGGCTTTGGCAAGGCCTTCATTACCCGTAGTGTTCTGCCAAACTTTTTTGCCAAGAGCAACTTTTGTTTTAGGCCCTTTGAAAAGGCTTACCGCGCCGCTTTTTTCAGATAAAACAGTTGCCGCTTTTATCCCGGTAAAATCTTGTTTTAATAAGCGTTTTGTTTCACCGGCATGCGGAGTTAAAATATATTTTGCATCTTTATTTTTAGGTATTTTTTCAAGACCGACTGATGCAAGGACATTAAGTGCATCGCCATCTATAACTGCAGGTAATTTTGTTTGTTTTAAAAGTGGCAAAAGTATTTTCGCACGTTCTTTTGTAAGACCGGGACCGACAAGCAAAACATCGTGTGGCATCTTTTTTAAATATTCTGTAATTTGTCTTAAAGGGTTTTGGGAAATTTGTAAAAATAAGGCTTCCGGCACGGCTTTTAAACAGGCAGGCAAAATTTCCCTTGGTATGGCCAAAGTAACAAAGCCAGCCCCGGCCTGATAGGCTGCTTTAGCACATAAAACCGCTGCGCCCGGCATTGTTCTTGAACCGGCAAAAATAAAAACTTTACCATTTAAATTTTTATAAGAATCTTTTGCCCTTTTGGGAAAGTTGTTTTTAAAAAAACTCTTATTAATTTTTTTGATTATTGACATTTATTCCGCCTTTAAAGCAATAACAAAAGCAACTGCATTATTTTTTGTGTGGGATAAAGAAAGTTTGAAAATTAAATCCTTTGCGCGCTCATCGTGAACAACAATTTGAGGTTTTGCGCCTTGCTTGCGGATAATTTCTATCTTCTTTAAAGCGATTTCCTCGAAGGGTAATGCTTTAAAAACCGCCTCTTTTGCGGCAAAGCGAACGGCTAAATGTTGCGCTTTATTTTTGCTTTTCAAACAATAATCAAGTTCCGCTTTTGTAAAAAGTCTGCGCAAAACTTTTATATCTAAATTTTCAAAACGGCGGACTTCTTCTATATCTGTGCCGATATTAATTATTTGCATATTTTATTCAACGGTTACGCTTTTGGCTAAATTGCGCGGCCTATCTACATCGCGGCCCCTGAAAACAGCAATATAGTAAGCAAAAAACTGCAGAACTATTGCGCTTAAAATAGGGAATAAAAATTCTTGTTCAAAAGGAATCTGTATGGCATCAGCAATTTCTTTATCATCACTTATGATAATTACTTTAGCACCGCGTGCTTTAACTTCCTGACAATTAGAAAGCATTTTTTCTTCTAAACGGCCTTTGCTGACTAAAGCAAGAACGGGGGTTCCTTCTTCTATAACGGCAATAGGGCCGTGTTTAATTTCGCCGGCAGCAAAACCTTCTGCATGAAGATAGGAAATTTCTTTTAACTTCAAAGCACCTTCTAAAGCAATCGGGTAAGAAGAGTTTCTGCCCAGGAAAATAAAGTCCTCTTTTTTATAAACTCCTTTTGCAAGTGCTTTGATTTTTTCGTTCTGATTAAGAACTTGCTGCATAAGTTTGGGTAAATCTTCCAATCCTTTATAAAGTTTTTCAAACTCCGCTTTAGTTAAATTGCCAAGCGCAAAAGCAAGATTCAGAGCAAAACTGTATAAAACCACTAATTGAGAAGTAAAAGCCTTTGTTGAGGCAACGCTAATTTCCGGGCCACAATGGGTATATAGAGTAGTATCACTTAAGCGGGTAATTGTAGAACCTACGACATTGCAAACGCTCATTATCTTAAGCCCTGCCGCTTTAGCATTTTTTATTGCAGCAATGGTATCAGCCGTTTCGCCCGATTGGCTAACTGCAATAAAAAGCCAATCTTTACAAAAAGCAATTTTACGGTATTTAAATTCCGAAGCGGTTTCAACTTCAACAGGTATTTGGGCAAAATCTTCAAGCATATATTTTGCACATAAAGATGCGTGATAAGCCGTTCCGCAGGCAACCAGATAAATACCTTTTATTTTTTTTGCTTCTTCTTTTGTAAAACCGAAGGATTTTTCTAAACCACTTTTTAAAGTGAGTAAAGTATCTTTTGCGCTTTGCGGTTGTTCGTAAATTTCTTTAAGCATAAAATGGTCATAACCGCCCTTTTGCGCTGTTGCGACATCCCAGTTAACCGTATTAATTTTGCGGTTTTGTTCTTTTAAATCCGTATCAAAAATTTTATAGGAAGTTCCTTTGATTTCTGCAATATCGTCGTCTTCTAAAAAAACCGCTTTGTTTGTATGTTCCAAAAAAGCAGGAACATCGGAAGCAAGAAAAATGCCTTCCTTTGCTATACCCAGGACCAAAGGACTTTGATTCTTGGCTGCCATTATTTTGCTAGAATCTTTAGCATATAAAGCCGCAATTGCATAAGCCCCTTTTATTTGTTTTATTGTTTGACAAAAAGCATGAGTAAAATCTTGAGTTTTTAAATTCTCTTCTATTAAATGGGCAATAACTTCGCTATCTGTTTGGGATTTAAAGATATGTCCCTTTTTTTCGAGTTCGGCTTTAAGCGGGGCATAATTTTCAATAATACCGTTATGCACTATCGAAATTTGATTTGAACAATCATTATGCGGATGGGAATTTTCTGTGCTGGGTTTGCCATGTGTTGCCCAGCGGGTATGGCCGATAGCGCAGAAACTTTGAACATTTTCCTTTTTTACCAGTTTTTCCAAATTATCCACACGGCCTATTTCTTTTAAGGTAATAATTTTATTATCCTTCTCCAGTGAAATACCTGCAGAATCATAACCGCGATATTCCAATTTTTTAAGGCCTTGAATAATTAAATCAGCACAATTTTGTTTGCCGCTGTAAGCAACTATTCCGCACATAAAATTACTCCCTGTAAAGTAAACTCTTCATTTCCAACAAGGCTTGAGGCAAGCCTACGAAAACACTCCTTGCGACAATAGAGAACCCAATATTCAAACATTGCATGGCATCTATTAAGGCAATATCTCTGACATTATTATAAGTAAGGCCGTGACCGCTGTGAACTTCTAAATTAAGTTCGCGGGCTAGCAAAGAACAAAGAGAAATTTCACTAAGAAAATTTTGGGCTTGTTTTTGTGTTTTTGCTTTGCTGTAATCTTTTGTGCAAAGTTCCACAATATCAGCACCAAGTTTATAGGCGCTGCGCACGGCATCTGCTTTTGGATCTATAAATAAACTGACTTTTATGCCTGCATTTTTTAAAAGTTCTATTCCTTTTTTTAATTCTTCAAGATTTTGGCCTTCAAGTTTTAAACCGCCGGAAGTTGTAAGTTCATTTGGATATTCCGGCACCAAACAAACTGAACCGGGTTTATATTTAAGGGCAAGGTCTATCATTTCTCTTGAAACTGACATTTCTAAATGGATTTTTTTTGCAAAGCAACGGCAAAGCCTTTGTAAATCCGTTTCCTGCATGTGCCTTCTATCACGGCGAAGATGAATAACAATGTAATCTGCCCCTAAAGCAAGCAAGGTTTTGGCTGCTTCAAGAGTATCGGGGTAAGATTCCCCGCGAGCCTGACGCAAAGTTGCAATATGATCTATATTTACGCCTAATTGTATGTTCATAAAATCCTCTTAACTTATCTTCATCTTTATTTTATAATAATCTGCAATATCAAGACTGATTTTTTGGACTTCTTTTTTGTTTTGTCCTTCCACTAAAATTCTAAGTAAGGGTTCCGTACCGGAGTATCTTACTAAAATACGGCCCGTTTGGCCAAGTTGTTTTTGAAGTTTATTTAAATAAGGCAAAAAACCGTCAACTTCTTCTAAAGGCACTTTTTTAGGGGTTTTAACCGGCACTAAATTTAAAGGATATTTTTGCCATTGCTCTTTATACCAAGAAGGTTTTTTACCGCTTTTTTTAAGTACGGCAAGGAACTGTAAAGCGCAAATAAGGCCATCGCCGGTGTCGGCTATATCTTTAAAAATAATGTGCCCGCTGGTCTCGCCGCCAAGCGAAAGTTTTTCTTTTTTAAGACTTTCAAAAACATATTTATCGCCAACTTTGGTTAAAAGCGGTTCAATACCGTTTTTCTTAAGATAATTGATAAGGCCCAAATTTGCCATTACGGTTAAAACTACTTTATCTTCCTTTAACAAATTTTGTTCTTTCAAAAATAAAGCGCAAGCGGAAATAATATTATCGCCGTCTAACTGATTACCCTTTTCATCACTAGCGATAAGTCTATCACCGTCGCCGTCAAAAGAAAAACCGACAAAGGCTTTTCCCTTTTTAGTAGTATTTTGCATGGCCTGAGTGAAAAGAGCACCGACGTTTTTATTTATATTTGTGCCGTTTGGTTTATTTGCAATAACTTTGACATTTGCACCGAGTTCTTTAAAAACTTTAGGCGCAATTTGAGAAGTTGCCCCATTAGCACAATCTAAAACGATTTTTGTATCTTTTAAGGAAATTTCTTTTGGCCATAAACTTTTAAGAAAATCTTTATATTCTTCTAAAAGTTGAGGTTTTTTAATTGCTTTTATGCCGGCTTTAACAGCGGGAAGTTTTTTGGTTTTTTCTAAAATATTTTCAATTTTAGTTTCAAGTTTTTCATCTAATTTTGTACCTTTGGAAGAGAAAAACTTTATCCCGTTAAACTCTGCCGGGTTATGACTTGCCGATATTACCACCCCGCAAATTGCTTTATATTTTTTTGTTAAATATGATACTGCGGGTGTCGGTGCTGTGCCAAGATGCCAAACATTATAGCCGGCAGCCTTGATACCACGTATTAAATGCTTGCTTATAATGGAACCAGACGCGCGGGAATCTTCTGCCATAATAACATAGTTGTTTTTGTTTTTACTTGTTTTACTAAGTTCTTTTAATGCGCAGTAGCCGAGTTTTTCAATAAAGTCTTTAACTAAAGGAAACTGGCCCGCAACAGCGCGAACACCGTCTGTTCCAAAGTATTTAGGCATTAACTTCCTCCGGATTTGTTTTATCAGATAAATCTTCCTTTACTTCTTTAACTTCTTGTGTTTCTTCTTTTGCTTTCGGTTCTTCTATATGTAAAATTTCGTTAATTTCTTTTGCTTCGACAACTTCTTTTTCAAGGAGTCTATCAATGAGCGTTTGAAGTTCGGTTTTATTAGAAATTAAAATATCTTTTGCTTTGCGGTAAGAATCCTTTACAAGAAGGCTGACTTCACTGTCAATTTCGCGGGCGAGTTCTTCGGAATAATTTTTATGGCGGGAAATATCGCGCCCTAAAAAGACTTCGCTTTCATCTGTCTGCACGCTGATAGGACCAAGTTTGGCACTCATACCGAGTTCGGCAACCATCTTTCTTGCATAGGCAGTTGCGCGCGATAAATCGTCATGCGCTCCGGTGGTAATTTCGTCAAATAAAATTTCTTCTGCAGCACGACCGCCAAGTAAAATGACAAGTTTATCTAAAATTTCACTCTTGGTAGTTAAATATTTATCTTCCAAGGGAAGTTGCATTGTATAACCAAGTGCCGGACCTCGCGGAATAATTGAAACCTTGTGCACGGGATCGCTGTATTTGGATCGTTTGGCAACAATAGTGTGGCCTGCTTCGTGTGCGGCAATAACCTTTTTTTCTTTATCAGAAATGACGCGGCTTTTGCGTTGCGGACCGGCCATAACTCTTTCTACCGCTTCTTCAATATCACTTGTTTCAACGGCAGGTTTATCTTTTCTTGCGGCAAGAATTGCGGCTTCATTAATAACATTTGCTAAATCCGCACCGACAAAGCCGGGGGTGCTTTTGGCAATAACTTCAAGATTAACATCTGCACCCATTTTAACTTTCCTTGCGTGGACTTCCAAAATTTCTTTACGGCCTTTCATATCCGGGGAAGGAACATTAACATGCCTGTCAAAACGGCCGGGGCGTGTTAAAGCGGGATCTAAAACATCAGGTCTGTTTGTTGAACCCATTAAGATAATGCCTTGTTTACTTTCAAAACCGTCAAGTTCAATTAAAAGTTGGTTTAAAGTTTGCTCTCTTTCATCATGCCCGCCACCGATACCGGCAAAACGTCTTCTGCCGACTGCATCAAGTTCATCAATAAAAATAATGGCGGGAGCGTTTTTCTTTGCATTGTTAAATAAATCTCTTACTCTTGCTGCGCCAACACCGACAAACATTTCAACAAATTCTGAAGCGGAAGCAGAAAAGAAGGCAACTTTTGCTTCACCTGCTACAGCCTTAGCAAGCAAGGTTTTACCTGTGCCCGGCGCACCGTAAAGCAAAATACCTTTAGGTAGTTTTGCACCGAGTTTTTGGAATTTTCTTGGATCTCTTAAAAACTTAATAATATCCTGCATTTCTTCTTTTGCTTCGTCACAGCCGGCAACATCTTTAAAGGTTATTTCCTGTTTGGAGGGATCTTGCAAAACGGCTTTTGATTTGGCAAAGTTTAAAGCACTTCTGCCATCGTTTCTTTGCGGACGGATAAATAAAAACCACCAGGCAAAAACGAAAAGAAATATCCAACCGATATTCATTAAAAGACTGTATACCCAACTTCTGTCCTCTTGGCCTTTGAAGGCAACCTTTGCAGCCGTCAAATCCGGCACCAAAGTATTATCTTCTACCTTTAAAGTGGAAAAAGAGGCTTCCTTGCTGCCGTCCTTCATTTTACCTGTTATAGTTTGAGAACCGATTTGCGCAGATAAAATATCCCCTGCGGCAACTTTTGATTTAAAATCGGAATAATCTAAAGTCTTTACCGGGCCTGTTGAACCCATCTTAGAATAAATTGATAGTATTAAGATAAAACCGAGTATCCAAAAAAGTATGCTTCTTGCCGGAAAAGGCGGTGTCTTTTTATTTCTTGCTTTCATCAAAAACTCCTATATAGGGTAAATTTCTGTAAATTTCATTATAATCAAGGCCATGACCAATAACAAATTCGTTTGCTATGGTAAAGGCAATATATTTAGGGGTAAAAGGTATTTCGCGGTTGCTTGGTTTATCAAGCATAGTGCAAAGTTCTATTGAAGCAGGTTGCTTTGTTTTAAGTAAATCAAAAATATAATTTGCAGTTAAGCCGGTATCTACAATATCTTCAACGACAATAACATCTTTACCTTTTACATCTTCTCTTAAGTCAAGATTTAAACGGACTTTCCCGCTGGAAGAAGTACCCCCGTTATAAGAAGAAAAACTCATAAAATCGAAACTACAATCAATTTTAATATTGCGCACCAAATCGGCAAAGAATAACACAGACCCCCTTAAAATACAAACGATAACCGGAGTTTTGCCGGCATAATCTTTGGAAATTTGCTCGCCGAGTTCGGCTGCTCTTTTTTGTATTTGTTCTTGTGTTATAAGTATTTTTTTTACAGGAACATTGTATTCCATAATTTTTATTTCTCCCTTTTAATAAAAAACGCTGCGGAACAACGGCAGCGTTTTTAAGTTTACGCTATTTAAAACTTTTATCCCAAGGCAACCAGCAAATATCTTATCGCTATAATAACCATTATTATACCGGCGACAAGTTCAAGTCTATTGCCAATTACGCTGCCTTTTGTATGATAGCCGTGTGAAAGGCCAAATAAAACCGCACAAAAGGCAAATAAACCGCCAAAAAATAAAGTAAATAAAAAGGCTTTGTGAATGGTTATGGCAACGACAAAGGTAAGCAAAAATAAATCCAAAGAAACTTGAACGGCAACCTTTATCATATAGTTATTGTTTACCACGTCCGTATAATTTAAACTGGGGGTTTTTTCCATAGATTCAAGTAAAAAATGTATGGCAATTAATAAAAGCAAGGCAAAACCAACCCAACCTAAAACGTCATTAAGAACAGGATATAACATTCTGCCTAAAATAAAACTTACAGCCATGGCAAGCATAGCCGTTACTGTAAAAACTATTGCTGTTTTCAAACTAACGGCACTGCTGTAATTACTGCCGAGTTTGACACCTGTCACCGCACCAACCGAAAAGAAACCGGTTGCTGTGCAAAGAAGGATAATGAATATTGTGAATAATCCCATAATTAGACCTCTTTAAATGTTATATATAAATATTTTAGCATACTTTTTTGATTTTTAAACAGATAAAAAGCCTTGTATTAAAATTTTCGTCCCGATAACTATTAGTATTATCCCCCCCATCAGGTCTGCCTTTTTACCGAAAATTGCGCCCATTTTTCTACCCATAAAAAAGCCCATAAGGGTAAAAATTATTATGCAGATACTTAAAATTGCCAGAACTAAAGCAAGTGATGTTTGATAAAAAGCCAAAGTAAGGCTAATTGCAAAAACATCAATATTAGTTGCAAGAGCAAGACCTATTAAAGTTTTTGTTTTAAGCAAATCATAACAAGCAACTTGGGAAGGTTTAAAAAAGTTTAAAACCATTTTGCCGCCGATATATACAAGTATTAAAAAAGAAGCCCAATGGTCCCAAGAACTTATATATTTTTCCAAATAAGTTCCGCCAAAAAAGCCAAGTAAAAGACAAATTAACCCGGTTAGACAAAAACTTACGGCAACTTTTATGCTGATTTTAAAAGAATAATTTTTGCTGCCGCAGGAACTTGCCGCTGCAACTGCCATATTATCCATAGAAAGACCTATAGAAATTAGTAAAATATCGAAAAAAGCCATATAAATATGATAACATTTTAGTATGAAATCTTTAACAGAACTATATAAAATCGGTGTAGGTCCTTCCAGCAGTCATTCTATGGGACCTAAAAAAGCCGCAGAATTTTTTAATAAAAAAAATCCTGATGCACACAGTTTCAGGGTTATTTTATACGGATCACTTGCTTTAACAGGCAAGGGCCATTTGACAGATATTGCCATTAAAAATGGTCTTGAACCAAAACCCGTAGAAATTGTTTGGGAATACGATACCTTTTTACCCGAACATCCAAATGCTATGAAATTTGTGGCCCTAGATAATACGGGCAAGGAACTTTCCACTTGGCAAGTTTACAGTATCGGCGGCGGGGATATTAAAGATGATGACGATTTTTTTGTAGAACCAAAAGATATTTACCCCTTAAACTCTATGCAAGAAATTTTAAATTACTGCCAGGAAAATAAAATCGCTCTTTGGGAATTTGTTGAGCAAGTTGAAGGCGAAAAAATTTGGGATTTTTTACGCAAAATCTGGCATACTATGCAGGAAACTATGACCCGCGGTTTACAAAAAACAGATATTTTGCCGGGCAGTTTGCAACTTGAAAGAAAGGCAAAAAGATATTTTAAGGTGGCGGATACTTCGCCAAGATATGTTAGACGCGTGCATAAATTATTTTCTTATGCTCTTGCCTGCGCCGAAGAAAACGCAAGCGGCGGAATTGTTGCAACCGCGCCTACTTGCGGTTCTTGCGGGGTTTTGCCTGCCGTTTTAAGACTTACAAAAGAAGTTTATGAAATGGATGATGAACCGATTATCCGCGCACTTGCAACTGCCGGTTTAATTGGCAATTTGGCAAAAGCAAATGCCTCAATTTCCGGTGCGGAAGTGGGATGCCAAGGCGAAGTAGGCGTGGCCTGTGCTATGGCTGCGGCTGCTGCCTGCCAACTTGAAGGCGGAGATAATGCGCAAATTGCATACGCTGCTGAAATGGGGCTTGAGCACCACCTCGGTTTAACTTGTGACCCTGTTGACGGGCTTGTGCAAATACCTTGTATTGAAAGAAACGCAATGGCGGCTTCGCGCGCAATAGACTGCGCAACTTATGCTATGGCTGCAATTGCTTCAAATAAAATTTCTTACGATGATATTTTGATGACAATGATGCAGACCGGCAAAGATATGAACAGCGATTATAGAGAAACCGCTAAAGGCGGTCTTGCGCGATTTTTTAAAGAAAAAATCTTAAGAAGAAAGAATAAATAAAGAGAAGAACCTCCGTTTTTTGTCTTTATAAAATTTGATATACTGTTTGTATAGAGATTTTTAAGAAAAACGGAGGTTTTTTATGCTTAAAAAAGCGTCTTTGTTATTTGTTCTTTTGGCTTTGCCCTTATTTTTGTTCGCCAGTGAAATTGCTATTTATCACACAAGTGATACACACGGGTTTTACTTCCCCCGCAAAGTTGCAAGTGGTAAAACTGTCGGCGGATTTGCCCTTGTTAAAGGTTATATAAACCAATTTGATACCCCCTATCTACTTTTAGATAGCGGAGATTATACTTCCGGCACTTTAGAGGCAAAAGAGTCTAAAGGTGCTGTCTCCGTTGAAATTATGAATGAAATGGGATACACGGCAACAACAATCGGCAATCACGAAGGCGATTTTAAAGAAGACGCTATGCTCAAAAATCTTAAGAGTTTTAATTTTGATGTGCTTGCTGCAAATGTTTACGATAAAAAAACAGGAACTTACCCCGAAGGTGTTAAACCTTATAATATTTATGAAGTCGGCGGTAAAAAAATTGCTGTTATCGGTATTGCTAAAGACCCTTTGCCAAATTCAAAAAGAATAAAAACAAGCAGAGGCAGAAAAGAACTTAAAAAGGCCTTATATGAACTTTCCTCAAAACCACACGATTATACAATTTTAATAATTCACAATTCTTTTGCTGATGATAAACATGAAAAAGAGCCTTCTACAAGTAACATTATTGAAGGTTTAGACGGTATTGATTTAATATTAGGCGGACATGCCCATAAGATTATGAATGGTATTATTGCTAAAGCCAACACTGGGATTAATACAGGTATTAACGGTAAAGGTGTGCGTTTTGTTGAAAGCGGAAGCGAAACAAAAGGGTTAAGTCATATTATTTTAGATTTTGACGACGAAACAGGCCAAGTAAAAGATATTCAGGCAAAATATGTGGAACTTAACGAGGCCTTAATTAAGCCCGATCAAGATATGCAAAAATTTGTCGAAGCAAAAAGATTACCGGGTGTTGATGAAGTTATCGGAAAAGCGCAAGAAGATATTAAAGTAAGAACAAATAAAAATGATGAACTTGATTCCCCCCTCGGCAATCTTTTTGCTGATATTATCTTAGCACAAGCACCCAAGGCAGATTTTGCTTTACACAACACCGGCGGTGTGCGTGTTGATATTCTTGAAGGCGATATTACAAAAAGAATTATTACCGATGCTTTCCCCTTCCCAAATAAAGTTATGCTTGTGCGCGTAAATGGCGCTTTTATTAAAAAACTTATCGCTAAATCTATTCACGAAAAAAGAAGCCTCTTCCAATTTTCCAAAAATGTCAAAATCCAATACCGCTGGAAACATAACCGCGCAGAACTGGTAAGCGTAAAAGTAAACGGACAGGAAATTGATAAAGATAAAATGTATCAGATTGCGGTAAACGATTATATAGCAAACGGCGGAAGCGAAGGTTATATGTTTAAGAAAATTACCGATAAAAAAGTTATCACCGATAATCACTTAAACGAAATCTTTACAGAATATGTAAAAGCAAATCCGCAAGGTATTAAAAATACTACAGCAGGGAGAATAAAAAAAGTTAAATGAGAAAAACTTTTCTCCTTTCAGTTTTAGGTCTTTTGCTTTTTAGTGCTTGCACTAAGGAGCAAAAGGTTTTAACTTTTTATCACACCAACGATATTGAAGGCTTTTTTTGGGCTAGAAATAATCCCGCAATAGATAATAATCTTGCCGGCGGTATGGCTGTTTTAAAAAATTTCTTAGATAAACAGGAAAAACCTTATTTACTTTTTGATAGCGGGAACACCTTTGCCGGCACGCAGGAAGGGCAACTCGGTAAAATGCAAAATGCCGTTTATATGATGAATATGCTTGGATATACCGCCGCCACCTTAAGTGCAAAAGATTTAACTTTGGGTATTGATGCAATAAAACCGGCCCTGGCAGCGGCAAAATTCCCGATAATAGTTTCAAATTTAAAAAACATAAACGGAACGCAATTGCAGTATATAAAACCCTATGCTATTATCAATTTTCAGGAAGTTAAAATAGGTGTTGTAGGCCTATTGCCGAGTGCCACTTTGAAATCAACCCAAAGAAATGCAAATATAAAAATTGAAAATGAAATAGAAACTTTACAAAAAATTATTCCTATTCTGCAAGAACAGGGAGCACAAATAATAATTTTACTCAGTAGTATAGGGTTTGATTTCCAAGATAACAAAAATAATATTGATGAAAAAATATTGGCGGAAGAATTTCCCCAAATTAATTTGATATTGGGCGGAAGCAGTGATGTTTCCCCTTTGGATTTACAGGAAATTTCCGGCGTTTATATAACAAGAAGTAAAGAAGCCCTTGAATCAGTGCAGGAAACGACTTTGATTTTAGATAAGAATAAAAAAATAAAAGAAGTAACTTCCCAGCCGATTTTACTTGAGGCCAAAACTTACGGCGAAAATAGCCAAATATTAGAAATTATTAACCCTTTAAGACAAACCGTATTAAAAAGCCAGTCAAACAAAATCGCAACTTTAGAAGATTCCTTAAAAACAAACTTAAAAAAGCCCAGCACACTTGGTTTTTATACCGCACAATGTATAAAAAATTGGGGTAAAACAGAAATAGGATTATTAAACTCTGATGTCTTTATCACAGATTTGCAAAAGGGCGTCATATCACAGGCGGATCTTCAAAACGCTATACCTTACGATGATAGAGTTATGTTTATTAAAATGCGCGGAGATGACCTTAAAAATGCCTTGGAAACAACTTTAGATAATAATGTTTGGCCGCAAACTGCCGGCTTGGAAATTATCTATGATATAAATGCTCCAAAAGGTAAAAAAATAAAAACTATAAAAGTTAATAATAATCCTTTAAAAGATACTCGACTTTATTCTATTTCCGCAACGGACCATATTATGGCAGGCGGTTTTGGTAACGACGAATTTTTAAATATGTATGAATTTAAAAATACGGATAGAACCTTGCGCGATATTTTACGCTGGTGTTTATCTAGAGAAAAAACTGTTACCCCCAGAGAACCAAAAGACTGGAAAAGTTTATAATGTCCTATATAAAAGAAATTAAAATCGGCTCTGTTTTATGTAAAACAAATTTGTTTCTTGCTCCGATGGCAGGTATTACCGATAGCCCTTTTAGAATTATGTGTTTAAAGGGCGGGGCAGGGCTTGTTTGCGCGGAAATGGTAAGCGCAAATGCTCTTGCTTTTGATAATAAAAAAAGCCAAAAGATGTTGAGCATCTCTAAAGAAGAACACCCGGTCAGTATGCAGGTTTTCGGATCGGAAGAAGAAACTATCGCCAATGCTTGTAAACTTGCCCAAAAACAAGGCGCCGATATTATTGATATCAATGCAGGCTGCCCCGTAAAAAAAGTTAATAAAGCAGGCGCAGGAGCGGTTTTAATGAAAGATTTAGCCAAACTTGCCCGTATAGTTAATGCGGCTGCTAAAAGTGTAAAAATACCCGTAACTTTAAAAACAAGAATAGGTCTTACTTGCGGGAATTTGCTTGCCTGCGATTTAGTTAAACTTGCCCAAGATAACGGAGCGGCCGCAATAACTTTGCACGCGCGCTACGCAAGCCAAATGCATAGCGGTGAGCCAGATTTAAAAGCGCTTGAAAAAGCACGCTCAGTTTGTAAAATACCTTTAATTGCTAATGGCGGTGCCGTTGATGCAAAAACAACAAACGCTCTTTTTGAAACCGGCGCTAACGCCGTTATGATAGGCCGCGGAGCAATAGGCAACCCATTTTTATTTACAGAACTTGCTACCGGTAAAGAAGCCTTAACATTTAAAGAAAAGATGGCTCTTTTTGAAAACCTTGTGGAACAAAATGTTCTTTATTACGGGGAAAAGACAGGCGTTTCCCGCACAAAAAAAGTTGTCGGTTTTTGGATAAAGGGTGTGAGCCAAGCCGCAATTTTAAGGCAAAAACTGGTTTTAGCCAATACTTTAAAAGAGGTTAAAGAAATATTAAGCGCAGTAAAATAGTAAAATAATCTTATGGCAACACCTTTAATGGAACAATATCAGGAAATCAAAAAACAAAACCCGGGAGTGATTTTATTCTTCCGTTTGGGTGATTTTTATGAAATGTTTGATGAAGAAGCAAAAAAAGTTTCTGCTTTGCTGGGGCTTACTTTAACTTCGAGAACAGGCCAGCCGATGTGCGGTGTGCCATATCACAGTGCAAATCAATATATTTCCAAATTATTAAAACAAGGTTTAAAAGTTGCTATTTGCGAACAGACAACAACTATCCCGGACCCTAAAACAAAACTTTGCCCGCGCAAAATAGTGCGCATTATTACCCCGGGAACAATTTTGGAAGAAACTATGCTTGAGGCAAATAACTCAAGTTATCTTGTAAGTATTTTGTTAAATAAAGATAGTTGGGCACTTGCCTGCCTTGAAGCCTCTACCGGCGATTTTTGGATAACAGAAAAAGAGCAAGATCCCGATTTAATTTTACTTTCCCAAGCCTTAGGCAACATTAACCCGAGCGAAATTATTTGCTTGAAAGAAGATTATGAAAAAATAAAAACCAAAATAATTATGCCGGAAAGTTTAAGTGTTTCTTTTATTTCTTTAAATCAAGATTACCAGATACCGCCTTCTTGGCCAAGCGCACTTGAAAAATACCCGCATGCTTTAAAAAGCGCTCAGCATTGTTTAGATTATATTGTTAAAACAAATACCAATTTTAAAGAATATTTTACCCCTTACTATAAAGAATTAACCGATTATATGCAACTTGATAGCACTGCTCTAGGAACTTTGGAACTAACTTCAAGCACGCTTGGCGGCAGAAAAAATACGCTTTGGGGTATTTTAGATTTTACAAAAACGCCTATGGGTTCGCGTTTACTAAAAGAATGGATAATAAGA
Organism: Elusimicrobiaceae bacterium; assembly: GCA_045605725.1. Classification (GTDB taxonomy): domain Bacteria; phylum Elusimicrobiota; class Elusimicrobia; order Elusimicrobiales; family Elusimicrobiaceae; genus Proelusimicrobium. Next base: position 25,999 of record JAZUQO010000017.1, on the reverse strand, counting down.
CCTTTATTAAATAGAGATGAAATTTTAGAAAGGCAAAATATTGTCAGTTCATTTTTACAAAACGAAGCCGCTCAAAACGATCTTAATTTAATTTTGCAGGAAGTAAGCGATATTAAACGCATACTTGCGCGTATTGCTTCAGGCGCGGCCACACCAAGGGATTTAGCGGGGCTTAGAAAATCACTTTTACTTATAAAACCTATTGAAAATTGGCTTAATAAGCATAAAGAAATTTTACCCGAACTTTACACCCTTTTTAGCCAAAATAAAAACAAACTTGAAGAAATTTCCGTCTTTTTATTTAGGGCTTTAAACGAAGAACAACCTTTAAAATTATCTGATGGCGGTATTATAAAACAAGGTTTTAATAAAGAACTTGATGAGTTAAACGAACTTAAAAATAATGCTTCAAGTGCGCTGGAAAAAATTTGCCAAACGGAAAGGGAAAAAACCAATATTCCAAACTTAAAGGTAGGGTATAATTCCGTTTTCGGCTATTATATAGAAATCTCAAAAAGCCATATATCAAAAGTGCCTTATAATTATGTCAGAAAGCAAACTTTAACCAATGCCGAGCGTTTTATTACCGAAGAATTAAAAGAACTTGAAAAGAAAATTTTGAATGCGCAAGACCGATCTTTAAGAATAGAACTTGCTTTGTTTGAAGAAATCAAAAAATATATCTACGATAATCTTATTTTGCTTAAAGATTTTGCTTCCCTAATTGCTAAAAGCGATAGTTTAAGCGCGCTTGCTACTGCGGCACGCAACTATAATTTTGTGCGCCCCGAAATTTGCGAAAATACTAAAGCCCTTTTAATTGAAAAAGGTCGCCACCCAATCGTAGAAAATAATATACCACCGGGTAGTTTTGTGGCAAATAATTTATTTATCGGCGCAGACGGGCCGCAAATTATTATTATTACAGGCCCGAATATGGGCGGTAAAAGCGTGTTTTTAAAACAAACGGCAATTTTAACAATTATGGCACAAATCGGCAGTTTTGTGCCAGCAAGAAAAGCACAAATACCTATAACAGACAAAATTTTAACGCGTATCGGCGCGCAAGATGCCCTTTCAAAAGGACAAAGCACTTTTATGGTGGAAATGAAGGAAACGGCAAATATCCTTGCCCAAGCAACTCCTTCAACTTTAGTTTTACTTGATGAAGTAGGAAGAGGCACTTCCACTTATGACGGAATTTCTATTGCTTGGGCAATAACGGAATATCTTTATAAAACACAAGGAATTGGACCAAAAGTTTTATTTGCAACGCATTATTTTGAACTTACAGAACTTGCCCAAAAACACCACAAAATCGAGAACTTCCATGTGGACGCAAGTGAGTATAAAGATGCAAGCGGCCAAACTAAACTGAACTTTTTATTTGAAGTTAAAGCAGGCGCGGCCGATAAATCTTACGGCGTTCATGTCGCGCAACTTGCAGGACTGCCAAAAAGTTGTATTTTGAGAGCGCAAAAAATTCTTAAAGACCTTGGCGAAAAAGAACAAACAGGCATTATTAAAAAAGAAGCCGCGCCCGTTGATTTATTTTCAAGTCCGATTTTAGAAGAATTAAAACTTTTAGATACAAATAAAATTACCCCGCTTGAAGCAATACAAATTTTAACGGAGTGGAAAAAGAGAGTCCAATGAGCATAAAACTTTTAGACCCCAAAACCGCCAGCAAAATCGCCGCCGGAGAAGTTATTGAAAGACCGGCAGGCGTTCTTAAAGAGTTAATTGAAAACAGCCTTGACGCCGGGGCAAGAACTATAAATATTGATATTTCAAAAGCGGGCAAAACCTTAATAAGAGTAAACGACGACGGCTGCGGTATAAAAAACGAAGAACTTTCTTTAGCAATTAAACGCCACACTACAAGTAAAATTACAAATTTTGATGACCTTAATAAATTAAATACTTTTGGTTTTAGGGGCGAGGCACTTTATTCACTTGCCGCTGTCAGTAAATTAAAGATATCTTCCTGCACGAGTGAAGAAGAAGGCGGTGCGATGATAGAAGTTTGTGGTGGAGAAATTAGTGCTGAAGCCGCAGCGCCTGCCGTTAAAGGAACTACTATTGAAGTTAAAGATTTATTTTTTAACACACCTGCGCGCCTTAAATTTTTAAAATCAGATAATGTTGAAAGAGCACACTTGCTTAGAACTGTTGAAGAAGCCGCTTTGGCAAATATTAAAACCGCTTTTAATGTAAATACCGACGGGGCAACTATTTACCGTTTAAATTCGGAAGACGAGAGTGAGCAAGGCCTGCGAAACCGTTTAAATAAAATCCCTGGTGAAGAACTTGCCAAGAATTTGCTTTACTGCCAGGATAAAAGTCTTGGTTTTAAAGCCTTTATTTCACCTTTAAATAATCTATGCGCCAGTAGAGATAATCAGTTTTTCTTTATAAATAAACGCCCGGTTGCAAGCAAAGTTTTGCAACAGGCTTTATATAAGGCTTATCAACCTTATAGAGCAAAAGAAAAACATCCTTGCGCAGTAGTATTTTTAACCCTGAACCCGGCAGAGTTTGATGTAAATATCCATCCGCAAAAAAAAGATATTAAATTTGCTTTTGAGAACGATATTTTTAATTTCGTTTATAATAAAATTACTCAAACACTTTTAAAAGAACAGCAAGTTATAATGCCTTCTTTAGAAGAAAATTTACCCGAACAAAAACAAATTACTCCGCAAGAATTTAAGACAGAGCCAATAGCGCAAGCGGAAGATAATCAAGAAAATATTCCTCTAGATTTAAGTGAAATTATCAATAGACATTTGGCGGAAAAAGAGCAAAATCTTTTTGTCAAAGATTTTGAAGAAAGAAAAGAATATTCCTTAAAACCGCAAAACAATAATGAAACTATCCCTTTAAAAAAGGATATTGATAATTTGCCGAAATGGTGGCAGGGACCGTATAATTATTTAGGGCAAATACACCAAAGTTTTTTAGTTTTTGAAAATCCGCAAGGCCTTGTTTTAGTGGACCAACACGCCGCCCAGGAAAGAGTTTTATTTGAAAAATATTTTAACGAAATTGAACTTGGTAATGTGCCAAGCCAGCCTTTGATGTTTCCGATTTCGGTCCAGATGCCTTCCAGCACGCTTGAGCAAGTTTTAAATTATAAAGATTTTCTTTTAAAAATCGGCTTTGAAATTACAAGATTTTCCGCCACTTGTTTAATGGTAAATACTGTGCCGAATATTTTAAAATTTAAAGAAGAAGATTTAAAAGATTTTATCGTTACTCTGCCGCAAGATTTAAAAACAGATGAAACAAATTTAAAATATAAACTTGTTGCGATGCGCGCCTGTAAACGTGCAATTAAGGCAGGTGAAAAATTAACTAAAGAACAAGTTGAAACCCTAATGGAAAATCTTAAGAAATGTAAAGATGCTTTGCATTGCCCGCATGGCAGACCGACAATTTTAACTTTTACCACTGCAGAAATTGCCAAAAGATTTGAAAGAACTTAACTTATTTTTTGTAGCGTTTGATTAGAGCCTTTTCCACAACTTCAGGTACATAATTGCGCAGACGCCCGCCAAGAGAATAAACTTCCCTGACGATAGAAGAACTTAAGTAAGTATAACGCGCGCGCGGCATTAGGAAAATTGTATCCATTTCCTTATTTAAAGCGCGGTTTGTGTTGGCTATTTGGAACTCATATTCAAGATCGCTGACGGCGCGCAGACCGCGCACCGCTATACAGGAACCTTTCTTTTTCATATATTCAACTAAAAGACCGTCAAAAGAATCTACTTCAACATTAGGTATATCTTTGGTAATTGCTTTTAAATGTGTTAGACGTTCTTTGACAGTGAAAATAGGTTGTTTATTCCGATTTATCAAAACAGCAACAATAACCTTATCAAACAATTTTGCCGCTCTTTTAATAATATCTAGGTGTCCGTTTGTAACAGGATCAAAAGTTCCCGGGTAAACTGCTATATTTTTCTTCATATCTTAATTATATATAATATTTTTATGAACAAGAATCCCTTTCCAAAGGAAGTTTATATAAAAAGAACACACCCGACCACAACTGATGTGCGCGGAGAATATTTTAGAGATCAGACAAAAATTGTCCACTCCCAGCCTTTTAGAAGACTTAAAAGTAAAACACAAGTTTTTTCCGATCCGGATAATGACCATATCTGCACAAGAATAGAGCATGTTTTACATGTGGCAACAATTGCCGTTTCTATTTGTAAAGCCTTAAACGCAACGGGTAATTGGCAACTTGATGAAGAACTTGCCTACGCAATTGGGCTAGCCCACGACCTTGGCCACGCGCCTTTCGGTCATGAAGGAGAAAGCGCAATCAGCAAGAAAATTGCACCCGAAACTTTTATGCACGAAATTAACGGATACCGCGTTGTAGAACATATAACAAATTACGGACAGGGACTTAATTTAACTTACGCGGTTAAAGATGGCATTATCTGCCATTGCGGCGAAGATTTTTATAATAACAAGTTAAAACCCAGCACAACTTTAAACGACCTTGAAAAAATTAAAGACCGCAGACATTTGCCCACAACTTATGAAGGTTGTATTGTGCGCCTTTCAGATAAAATTGCCTATTTCGGGCGCGATATAGAAGATGCAGTCCGCGAAAAATTGATAACGCCCGAAGATGTGCCTTTGATCATTAGAAAGGAACTCGGTCAAAATAACGGGGAAATTATAAATACTCTTGTTTTAGACTTGACCGAAAACTCTAAAGATAAAGATTATATAGGCTTTTCCCAAGAGAAATTTGAAATTATGGGAGAACTGAAAAAATTTAATTATAAAAACATTTACGGACACCCTTCAATTACCGCCGGTAGAGAAAAACTACAAAAGGCTCTGCAGGAATTATTTGACTACTATAAAGCACTTTTTGAAAAATACGGATGGACTTTGCTTGACGGAGTTGAGCATAAACAAACGGCAAAAATGTTTACACGTTACTTAAAAGCGATGGAAGAAGTGTATAATAAAGAAGGTGCAAGCGCAAACCAAATCGTAAGCGATTATATTGCCGGTATGACTGATAATTATGCCCTTGAAGCAATTAAAGGCGCGCTAAATTATTCCGTTAGACTTTAAAAAATTTCTTTAAAAAAGGATAGTATAAATCTTGCTTAAGAGGATATTTCATTTCCCCTTTACAAGATTTTTCCGTAAAAATAACGGGAGCATTTTCTATTAAAGCAAGCGGAGTTTTTTGGGCGGCCTCACCCATTAAAAAGCCGGCAGCAGTGGCAAGAGAATCTGCCGCATTAACAAGAGTTGTTTTTAATTTTCTGCCAAAGATATCTTTTTTGCCGATATTGTTTTGAACGCCTTTAAATCCGCTATAAGCAACGGCTACGTTTATTACACCTGATCGAAGTGGCAGAATCATACTATCTGTTATAATAAGACCAAGATTTTTAACTTTATATTTTTTCTTTAATTCTTTTCTTAAACCATCAGCGCATTTGTATAAATCTTTGGGCAAAAGCAGAAGTTTGTTTTGGACATTACTTTCGTCAATACCGGCATTTGTCATAACCATATTATTTTTTATTGTAAAATAGCAAAGTGCGGTTTTTAAATAATACCGGCTTTCTTTTTTGATAAGTTTTTCTTTATCTTTTAACGGGGCAAGTGTTCCGCGCCAAAGTGCCAAAAGTTTGCTTGATACAACGATAATACTTTTGTCTGGTACATTTTTTACATACGAAAAAATAAAAGAGGATAAATCTTCTTTTTCTTTATAAATCCTTGTTTTAAAAACTTCTATTTTCATTAAAACGGCTCCACAAAATGACGAAAAACTTCATTTGCCAAATATTTGCCTTTCTCGGTTAAGGCGAGTTTTTCCTTTCTTAAGATTAAGAGTTTCTGTTTTATTAAAATATCAAAATCTTCTTTAAATAATTGAAGCATTTTTTTATTCGGTTTAAAACCATCAAACATACGAAGAGCCAAAATAATTTTTTCCCCCTCTTTTGCCTTACCTTTTAATTTTTCCGAAAATGCTGTTTTGTCTTTTTGCGTAAGATAGGTTTTTAGGTCAGCAGTATTTGTGGATCGAACACCTTTTAAAAAAGAAGATGCCGCAAGACCAAGCCCCAGATAACTGCCGCTTTGCCAATAATTTATATTGTGCCGGCTTTGTGCGCCGTTTTGCGCAAAATTAGAAATTTCATATTGCGTATATCCTGCTTTTTCAAGTAAAGTAGCGGCGGTTTTTAACATTTTTAGGCATAAATCATCATCTGTAGAAAAACCTTTTTGATAAAGAACGCAACCAGGTTCAATTTCAAGTGCATATAAAGAAATATGTTTTGGATTTAAGGAAATAACTTTTTTAACACCGTTAGTAAAATCTGCTAAAGGTTGATTCGGTAAATTGGCAATTAAATCAATATTTATATTATCAAAATATTTTTTGGCAAGAGTGTAAACCTTTAAAAAATGCTCCCAAGTATGCGCGCGGCCTATTATTTTTAGATATTTATTATCCGGGCTCTGCAAGCCTAGACTTAAGCGTGTAAAACCATATTTTTTAAATAGTTTTATTTTGGCAAGTGTAAGACTTTCTACATTTGCTTCAATAGTGCTTTCTTTAAAATTTTTGATAGGACCAAAGTTCTTTTCAATAGTTTTAAAAAGGTCTTCCAGCAGTTTTGGCGTTAAAATGCTGGGGGTGCCACCGCCGATATATAAAGTTTCTGGTTTTATTAAATTTTTTTTACTTTTTATTTCCGAGCAAAGTTCTTCAATATATCGCTTTTGTAAGTTTAAAGGCGTTTTAAAAGATATGAAATTACAATAAAAACATTTTGATACACAAAAGGGGATATGAATATAAAGCCCGTTCATTATTTACCTGCTTTATATTCAAGATAGGCCTGCATAAAAGGATCGAGATCGCCATCCATAACGCCTTGGATATTGGAAGTTTCATAACCGGTTCTTAAATCCTTTACCATCTGATAAGGCATAAAAACATAAGAGCGGATTTGATGCCCCCAGGCAATATCGCCTTTTTGGCCGTAGTGGCGTTCCATTTCGGTACGTTTTTTATCAAGTTCCATCTCATATAATTTGGCTTTAAGCATTTTTAAAGCGCGGGTTTTGTTTTGGAGTTGGCTTCTTTCCACCTGACAGGCAACGACTATACCTGTGGGCTTATGTAAAATACGAACTGCCGTTTCCACTTTATTAACATTTTGTCCGCCTGCACCACCGGAGCGGCAAGTGGTAATTTCTAAATCTTTATCAAGAAGTTCGATATTAATATCATCTTCGATATCGGGCAAGACATCAAGTGAGGCAAAAGAAGTATGACGGCGGCTATTAGCATCAAAAGGTGAAATCCTGACAAGGCGGTGAACACCGTTTTCACTCTTTAAAAAGCCATAAGCAAAAGGGCCTTCCACAAAGAAAGTTATATTTTTTATGCCTGCTTCTTCTCCTGGCAAAACATCTGTTATGTGCATTTTATAGCCGTGCGCTTCGGCCCAGCGAGTGTACATCCTTAAGAGCATATCTGCCCAATCGCAAGATTCCGTACCGCCTGCACCTGCGTGGATACTGACAATTGCGTTGAGTTTATCGTTAGGCTCGCAAAGTTTTGTTTTAAACTCAAGTGCTTTTAATTTTGATCCGAAAGCATTTAAAGCGGCGGCAACATTTTCCAACTCTTTTTCTTCTTGCATATCAAGGGCAAGTTCAAAAAGAGTTTTATTATCTTCAAGTTCTTTTTTTAAATCTTGATAAGAAGAAATTGTATTTTTTAAAGTATCAATTTGTTTGGAAATTTCTTTTGCTCTTTGTGCGTCATTCCAAAAATCAGGCGCGGCGGAAAGAGCCTCCTGTTTTTTAAGTTCTTCTTGCTTTTGAGCAATATTTTGAACTTTATTTATCGTTTCCAAACGGGAGGTAAAATCTTCCAACTGATTTTGAATATCTTTATTTTCAATCATTTTCCTGAAAAGCATCCAAACAATGATAAGAAAACACTAAAGTCAAAAAGAGACAGAGAAAAGCAAAAATATCACCGTAAATAGTATAGAAGGTTTGAACCGGAGTTTTAGGTAAAACAAGTTCTACTATTTCTGTGGACTCTTCATTAAGTTTAGACTGATATTTTATATTTCCCAAAGAATCTATAAAAGCGGAAATGCCGTTAGTAGCACTGCGCAAAATAGGACGATTGTTTTCTACTGCTCTAAAGACATTGATTCTTAAGTGCTGGTATGGTGCTGCAGTATTTAGAAACCAAGCATCATTTGAAATATTTACAAAAAATTCAGCCCCGCCGAGAACTTGTAAACGCCACAAAATAGGGAAAATACTTTCAAAGCAAATTTGCGCGCCAAAAGAAGTTTTATTATCCTCTTCTTGTAAAGTTAAAACTTGGGCAGGGCCAACACCTTCGACATAAGAACCTGTCAAAGTTGTTATGCCGTTTTTCTCGTAAAAACTACCCAATTGTTTAGAAAAAGGCAGGAATTCGCCAAACGGCACCAATTTGCGTTTATTATGTTGAGCGATTAAATTGCCGTTTTGATATAAACCGGCAGATACAAAATCTTGTTGTAAAATTTCCTGTTTATCTTTTTTGTTTTTTTGCACTTTTTGTTTTACATGAGAAGATGCACCGGCAATGTGCGCCGTTTTGGAGGAAGAAGAAATTTGAGCCATAAATTCTTTTAAGGGACCTTCTTCCAAATAATCGGGGATTGTGCTTTCAGGCCATATAACCAGATCAAGATTTTCTTCGTTATTAAGGACTTGGGCGATTTGTTCAAGTGTACCTTTAATTTTGTCCATATTGCCACCTAACATATATTTATGGGTATTAGGTTGGATTATAGCCACTTGTAAAACTTTGTTTTCATCTGATGAAGGAGTATTCAATTGTATATTACCATAAGCATTAAAAACACCCCAAAGCAATGCGATAGCAACAACATTTAAAAATCTGTCTTTTAATGAAATATTTTTACCTAAAACCAAAGAAGCACTAAAAGAGCAAAAAACAATAAAGAAACTAACGCCATAAGCACCCGTAAGAGAACTAATTTGAATAAGATTTAAGTTAGCATATTGGCTATAACCTAAAACAAGCCAAGGAAAGCCTAACCCTTTATAAGAAACTAGTTGGATGACCAGTTCCAAAGCGACCCATGCACAAGCACTTGCTAACGGATATAGTATCACTTTATGTTTATATTGCCAGGCAAAGAAGCAAAATAAAAGCATAAATACCGATAAGAGTAAGGATAAACCAATTAAAGAGGAATATGATAAAAGGGCATTATTTGTACCAAATAAAACGGTATCATAAATCCAACTTAAAACAAATAAATTGGTAAAAAATCCGGTTGATATACCATAAATCATGCTACCGCAAGAAGTCTTTATATATCTTATAGATAAACCTATTAGGAAAAGGGAGATAAAAGCAGTGTAGGCTTTCGGTTCTTCACAGAAACTTAAACTTAAAAGCCAGGAAGATATAAATGAGGTACCAAACAAAATGGTTTTTGCCGTAAAATCGCCGAAGTAAAAATGGCGGGCAAAAGATATTCCTTTTAAAGAAGAAAATAAAGACCTCTTTACAGAAACTTGCTCTGCTTTTTTTGACATCGGCTTAACATCAGACCCAATGGAACGAGGCTTTAAAGTTCTCTCTTTTTTATCGTATATATTCTTTATTCTTTGAGATTTATTTTTCTTTGCTTTTTCTTTAAATTGTTTAGTTAATTTAGCAGCCGCGCGACGTTCTTTAAAGTCAATAACAAAATCTTGGACTTTTTCTTTTATTTCAGATGCTTTCTTAAAGGAAAAATCCTTACTTTTTTTGATAAATTCTTTTATTTTTTTACCTAATTCTTCTTTTTTCATTTTCCGCAACACTTTTTATATTTTTTACCACTACCGCAGGGGCACAAATCGTTACGACCGATTTTATGTATCTCCTGTTCTTTACCCGGTTCGGTTTGCGCTTGCTTTACCTGCTGGACCGGTCTTCTTTGAGGAGGCAACTGCAAGCGGAAGATATATTCTACAAAAAGATCTCTTATTCTGTTCATCATTGCCTGATAGAGATAAAAAGATTCTTTTTGATATTCAATCAAAGGATCTTTTTGACCGTAAGCACGTAAATTGATACTCTTTTGTATTTGATCAAGTTCGTAAAGGTGCTGCTTCCAGGCTTGGTCTAAAAGTTGCAAAAGAAGCATTCTTTCAATCTCTGCGAAATTAATTCCTTGTTCTTCAAAATAAGAAGCCCTTTGTTTACAAGCCTCAAGGGCTTTATCCGTAATATCCTTTAAAAGACTTTCTGGTTTTTTACCTTTAATATTTTTCTCGTCTAAGTTAACATCTATTGTAAAAATCCTTTTGAAAAGAGTATTTATAGAGTTAAAATCAGATTTAGCAGGGTGCTTTTCATTATAAAACTTGTAGAAAAGATCTTCCGCCATTTCAGAAATCATTTTATGTGTTCTATCACTAAAGTTAACACCATCCAAAATAGCATTTCTTAAATTATAAACTGCAGTTCTTTGTTGGTTCATAACTTTATCATAATCAAGCAAATGTTTGCGGATATCAAAGTTATGGCCTTCAACTCTTCTTTGAGCACGGGCTATTTGGGAAGATAAAAGGGAAGATTCCAAAGCCTCACCCTTTTTCATACCGAAGCGGCCCATAATGGAAGAAATCCTTTCCCCACCGTAAAGACGCATAAGTTCATCATTCAAAGCGACATAGAAACGGCTTGAGCCTTTATCCCCCTGTCTTGCACAGCGTCCACGCAACTGGTTATCAATACGGCGGCTTTCGTGACGTTCTGTACCGATAACACTTAAACCACCGTTCTCTTCAATAAAATCTTGTTCTTCTTTATTGACGGGATTTCCGCCTAAAACAATATCCGTTCCGCGGCCTGCCATATTGGTGGCAATAGTTACGGCACCTTTTCTGCCGGCCTGGCTGATGATTTGGGCTTCCATTTCGTGATATTTGGCATTTAAGACTTTATGGGGAATTGCTTTTCTTCTCAACATTTCCGAAAGATGTTCTGACTTTTCAATGGAACGTGTGCCGACCAAAACAGGCAATCCTTTTCTCCAAAGTTTTTCTATTTCTGCTACAACGGCTTCAAACTTTTCATCTTCCGTACGGAAAACGACATCTGGATAGTCAATCCTTTGGCAAGGTTTATTAGAAGGTATTTCAACAACATCTAATTTATAAATTGTCCAAAACTCATTGGCTTCGGTCATGGCTGTACCGGTCATACCGGAAAGTTTTTTATAAAGTTTGAAGAAGTTCTGAAAGGTAATTGTTGCAAGTGTCTGGTTTTCTTCTTTAATTGCAATATGTTCTTTTGCTTCAATGGCCTGGTGAAGACCGTCAGACCATCTTCTGCCCGGCATAAGACGACCGGTAAATTCGTCAACGATAATAACTTCGCCGTCTTTAACGATGTAGTGATCTTCTCTCTTATACAAATGATGTGCGCGCAAGGCTTGGTTAATGTGGTGAACCCACTCTGATTCCACGTCATTATACAAATTGGAAACACCCAACATTTTTTCCGCTGCGGCAACGCCCTGATCTGTTAAGGTAACAGTTTGGTTCTTTTCGTCAATTAAAGCATCATAGCCCTTGGCGAGATCTTCACCTGCGTATTTGGCATTAACCTCATCTCTTTCGGTAATTTTGCGGACTTTAAATTGCGGAACCAAACGGTTAACGACATAATATTTATCCGTTTTATCATCCGTCGGACCGGAAATAATTAAAGGGGTTCTTGCTTCGTCAATTAAAATGGAGTCCACTTCATCGACGATACAGAAATTTAAGGGGCGTTGCACTCTATCTTGTGCGCGAACAACCATGTTATCTCTTAAGTAATCAAAGCCGAGTTCGTTGTTGGTGACATAGGTAATATCTTTTTTATACATCTCTTGTCTTTGGGCATTATCCATATCGTGGCTGATAAAACCAACGCTAAGACCTAAAAATTCGTGAACGGGGCCCATCCATTCTCTATCGCGTTTGGCAAGATAGTCGTTAACGGTAACGACGTGAACACCTTCACCGGTTAAAGCATTTAAATAAGAAGGTAAGGTTGCAACTAAAGTTTTACCTTCACCTGTGCGCATTTCGGCAATTTTGCCTTGGTGCAAGACCATACCGCCAAGCATCTGTACATCATAATGGCGCATACCAAGAACTCTTTTGGCAGCCTCGCGAACTACGGCAAAAGCCTCGGGCAAAATATCGTCAAGAGTTTGACCTTTGGCAAGCCTATCTTTGAATTCCTGAGTTTTATTTTTTAACTCTTCATCTGTTAAAGGGGAAATTGTTTTTTCCAAATCATTAATCTTTTGAACAATTGGGGCAAGTTTTTTTAATTGTCTTTCACTCTTTGTGCCTATAAATTTTTCTATTAAATTTGTAATCATAATACCTCTTATTTTACTGCACTGAATGTGCTTGGATTAAACGGAGAAAGTGCCCTTAAACGATTAACTATTGAGGGCATAACCTCCACAACTTTTTGTACTTCTTCCATAGTGTTATAACGGCTTAAAGAAAACCTTATTGAGCCGTGCGCAAATTGAAAAGGCACCTGCATAGCCCTTAATACGTGGGAAGGCTCCAACGAGCCGGAAGTGCAGGCAGAACCTGATGAGGCACAAATACCGTATTCATCAAGCATCATTAAAATAGATTCTCCTTCAATATAGCCGAAACTGATATTTGTGGTGTTTGGCAGACGGTTTTGTGTGTCACCGTTAACTTTAGTATTTTCAATTTTTTCTAAAAGACCTTTTTCCAAAGTATCTCTGAGTAAAGCAATTTTTGAAGTTTCTTTTAAATGCTCTTTTGCCAAAAGCGCTGCTTTACCAAAACCAACTATACTTGGTACATTTTCCGTACCGGCGCGACGTAATTTTTCTTGGTGACCGCCGATCATAAAAGGCAAGAATCTTGTCCCAGTTTTAATATATAAACCGCCCATACCTTTGGGACCGTGTATTTTGTGGGAAGAAAAAGACATTAAATCAACATCTGTTTCTTTAACATCAGTTATTATTTTGCCAAGTGCCTGAACACCATCCGTGTGAAAAAGTGCACCGTGAGCATGTGCAATTTGGGCAATTTCCTTAACTGGGAAAATAGTGCCCGTTTCACTGTTTGCCCACATAACGGAAACAAGAGCCGTTTCATTATCAATAAGTTTTTTGAAACTCTCCATATCAAAACGGCCGTTTGTGTCTACACCTATAAAATCTACTCTATACCCTTGGGAAGCAAGTTTTTTAAAAACTTCCATAACGGCAGGGTGTTCCACCGCGGAAGTTATAATATGCTTTTTACTTGGATAACTGTTTATAGAAGAATAAATTGCCGTACTATCTGATTCTGTACCACCGGAAGTAAAAATGATTTCCTGAGGATCAGCATTGATTAGAGAAGCGACATTCGCTCTTGCTTTTTCAATAGCCCTTTTATTTGAACCGCCAAAAGTGTGCATACTTGAAGCATTGCCGTATTTTTCGCAAAAATAAGGCAACATTTCTTCAAGAACTTCGGGTGCGGTGCGGGTTGTGGCATTATTATCAAAATAAATTACTTTCATGCTTTGCGAACCTCTAATGAAGAATCAAGTTTTTCTTTTAAAACTTTTTCGACAAAGGTTTTTAATGTGTTTTGAGCATTTGCACATCCGCCGCACATACCAAGCAAACGAACGGTTATTATATTGCCCTGTATATCAACAAGTTCAATACTGCCGCCGTCTATATTTAAGCGCGGTTTTACTTCTGTATTTAGAATATTTTCAACTTCTTTAATTTTTTCAACGATAGTTAGATCTTTAAATTGTTTTTTGGCAGGGAGCGGATTTTCGCAAGCCAAAACTTTATTTAAAATACCTTGGATTTCAGCCTTACATCTGCCGCAAGCACCGCCTGCTTTGGTAAAGTGAGTGATATCTTCAACGGTAGTTAATTTGTTTGTGTGAATTGCTTTAATGATAGTTTCTTCGCTTACATTAAAGCATTTACAGATAATTTTTGAGGAACTTTCCTGTTCGTAGACAACAGGCTTGCCACCTTCTTTATAACTTTTTATTGCGGCTTCAAGGGCTTCCATACCCATTACGGAGCAGTGCATTTTCTCTTCCGGCAAAGAACCAAGTTCATTTGCAATATCCTGATTAGTAATTTTGGAGGCCTCTTCCAAAGTTTTGCCGATAATCATTTCCGTCAAAACAGAAGATGAAGCAATAGCACTAGCACAACCGAAAGTTAAAAATTTTGCATCTTTTATGATTTGTGTTTCCTTATCAATTTTTAAAGTTAATTTTAAAGCATCTCCGCAAACAAGACTGCCGACTTGGCCTGTTGCATCGGCATCTTTAATTTCGCCCGCATTTTTTGGATTTTTGAAGTGTTCCATCACTTTATCTGTATATTCCCACATATTCTAAAACTCCCTCTAATGATATTATATATTATTTATATGTTATATGGAAGAAGCGAACAATAAAAAACCCCTGCTTTAATAAAAACTTAAAGCAAGGGTTTTATAAAAAAGAATTTTAGCGGGCTGCAGTACGGAAGAAGTTTCCTCTGTTTCTGACACCTGCTAAAGTAGGTTTACCCATCATTTTATCGGCTACGATAACAATATCCTTTTGGCCGGAAACATAGGTTTTGCTTTCTTCAGTGAAAATATCGCCACTTTGCAAAACACCGAGTTTACCGTGGGAATTAATCTGGGCTTCCACTTTCAAATTACCCTGATAACCCTCAATAAGTAAATCACTTTTATCCAAAGAAAATTCCAAAGGAAATTGAGGATTAATAAATCTTTTTATAGCAACTGGAACATCTGCTTCATTCTTAACTACGATAGAACAAGAAATATTATTTGCCTGGGCTGATTTTAAAAGACGCGGAGCGACTTCCACTTTACCGGCCAAATTAAAACCTTCAACGGGAACTTCTTTATTTAAAGTCCAAGTACCCCAAGCAGCAATTGCTATTATAAAGATAACAAGAAAAACTCTCATACAAAAAACCTATTTTTTATATTCTAAGAATCCCCAAGTTAAAGAGGCACTTATCCAACCTTTAAGGCCTTCACCATCGGATACTTGAAGCCAAGCACCTTGTTTCTTTAAGAATTTAAGAGGATAGCCTTTTTCAACGACCCAAACAACATCGGCAGAACCGCTGGGGCTTTGGCGAATATTGGCATCGACTTTTGCACTAAGGCCCGGGGTTTCGGATAATAAATCTTTATGTATCCAACCGGTATAACCTTCAAAATCTTTTACTTCTACCCATTGTTTATCTTTGCTGACAGATAACATTTCAAGCGGGGTATATTGCCAAACTTTAAATTTAACAGCGCATTTTGTGCTTGCGCATTTGCGGATATTACCTTCTTTTACACCGACGCTGGCATACTTTGCAGCGGCAAAAGAGTTTACTGCTAAAAACATTGCGACAAAGGCAAAAATTGCCTTATTCATATTTTTCATAATTAGACACTCCTTAATTTACTATCTAAAAAAAGTATAGCATATTTGCAAGACTTTAAACAATGGCCCACAAAATGTTATCATATATGTAAGGAGAAATCTTATGGAACAAAAAATTGTTGAACTTTTACAAAAAGTGCGCCCTATGCTCCAAGCAGACGGCGGAGATGTTGAATTTGTATCTTTTGACGAAAAAACCGGCATTGTTAAAGTTAAATTACAAGGTGCTTGCGGTTCTTGCCCTATGGCAACTTTAACTTTAAAAAACGGTATTGAAAAGTATTTAAAAGAAGCATTGCCTCAAATTACTGCAGTAGAAAAAATATAATATGCCCATTGTAGATTTGCATGCACACACCACTTTTTCCGATGGGACATCTTCCCCAAGTGAAGTTGTGCATGCTTATCTTATGGCGGGCGTGCAAATGATGTCCGTAACGGATCACGATACTTTAGAAGCCTTGCCCCAAGCAAGTGAACTTGCAAAAAAAGCAGGCATTTTGTTTGTACCAGGAGTGGAGATAAGTTCCCGCGAACATGACCATTTGCATATCCTTGGCTACAATATAGACCCACAAAATAAACGTTTGCAAGAAGCACTTGCCCGAAATAGGGAAAATCGTAATATCCGTGCAAAAAAAATAATAAAAAATTTACAACAAGCAGGTGTAAATATAACAGAAGAAGATGTTTTTAAACTTGTTAAAACCGTTGCTTCCAGAGCCCACATTGCCGATGCTATAAGAAATAAAAAAATAACCCCAAGCAGGCAAGAAGCCTTTAGAAAATTTTTGATACCGGGAAAGCCCGGTTATGTACCAAATGAAGGATTTACCGTTTGTGAAATTATTTCCCTAATAAAACAAGCCGGCGGTAAAGCCTTTATGGCGCACCTTGGTATTGTGCAAGAATATTGGAACTTTCCCGCTTGGGTCAGTAGCGGTTTAGACGGTATAGAAGTTTACTATCCAAGCCATAAACAAGCAATGAGAGATACCCTTTTAAGTCTTGCAAAAAAATATAATTTGTTAATCAGCGCGGGAAGCGATCATCACGGCAAAAAAAGCGGACGAGATAATGCACCGGGCATGGAAGTACCGCAAGAAGTTTTTAATTCTCTTAAACAAAACTTATGCAAATAATAGCACATAGAGGCGCAAGCGCTCTTTTTAAAGAAAATACTTTAACTGCTTTTAAAGCGGCCTATAACATGGGTGTGAATGCTTTTGAAACAGATATTCAGTTTTCTAAAGACGGTTTTTTGGTCCTTACACATGACTATTTATTAAATAAAAAACCTGTCAAAAATTATACTTTAAAAGAATTAAAAAATTTTGATATTTGCACGCTTGAGGAACTTTTACAAATTTTAGATAAGAGAAGTTTTTTAAATATTGAAATTAAAAATGATGATAATATTTATCCCGGTATTGAAGAAAAACTTGCCCTTTGTTTAAAAAAATACGGACAGGATAAAAACCGCAATTTACTTATATCTTCTTTTTATTTACCTTCTTTACAAAAAACGAAAAAACTATTGCCTGATTTAAAAATAGGCAGACTTACAAAAGAATTTAATTTAAATGAAATTGAAACTTTAAATCCTTACAGCGTAAACATGAGTTATAAAAAAATAAATAAAAAAATAATTAATATTTGTCATAAAAAAAACATTAAAGTTTTTATTTATACCGTCAATGATTTAACACTCTTTGAACAATTAAAAAAAGACGGGATTGATGCTGTTTTCAGCGACAACCCCGTCTTAAATCAACCTTCTTTTTTTGCTTTAGGCTCAAGCCTTTAATAACTATTCAAGCCCTTGCAAGTTTTTATTTCTGCTGTAACCGTCTACGTAGATTCTGTTGCCGTTGGTTACGACTTTTTTGGCATTTTTATCAATTGAAGGATAATAAGAGCCTATAACTTGAGAACCGGGACCTTTATTTATTTCTCTTTGTCTGGCTTCGGCATCCAGTTCTTCTTGGTTTGCATATAACTTTCTGATAATTTCCAAAGGAGCACCGCGCTCTAAAGCAACCTTTAAAGCATTTTCACCTTTTCTATTGGTTTGGGCGGCATTGGCGCCGATATTAAGCATAACGTCATAAGTTTCCGGATTATTATTATAACGTGCCATATAAACTATAGGGGGTTCTCCCGCCAAATTAGGTTTTCTGGGGTTAAAGCCTTTTACTACCATGTCTGAAAGATCTTCCGGAGTGGCTGTTTTTAACCTTTGGAAGAATTTGGTAATTTTAGGATCTTCTACCGGTTCGGGTTTCTTTTCTTCTTTCAAGCCGGTAAATTCGGCAATGGCATCTTTACTTTGAGTGAACATATTATCTATTCCGGAAGAAATTTCTTCCCCCTTTTTGCCTAAATCTTCACCTAAGAAACCATTTTTACTTAATAGTAAAAAGACGACAAATCCGATTATTAAAAAAACGAACAATGTAATAAAAGTTTTCTTCATAAATTAATCCTCACTATAACTTATGTCTTCGGAAGAACTGCTTTCGCCGTAATATTTACTTGCGTCATATTTTTTAGGTTTCTCCCAAAGTCTTTTTGTTTCTTTATATTCTCTTGCGGAACGTTGGTCCGTCCACACTTGGTTATGTTGGTCATAACTGTAAACACCTTTATTTTGTTTCACTTTAAAGATGTAATTAGATTCCAGCAAAGGAGGCTCGCCTCTTCTTTCTGCTTGTGCTTCAAGAGCGACATCTGCTGCTCTATCTTCGGCTGTTTGCAAATTGTTCGGCATAGACTCCATCTGTTCCCTTGTGGGAACGGGTTGCTTTTCAAGTTCTTCATAATGTTCGGCAAAGGTTTTGTTTTCCCCTTTAGAAGGACCGTTTACCGAACTTGTTGTGTTGGAAGAACCGCCCAAACAACCACTAAAAAAAACTAAAGATAGTACTAACATTAGGGTTTGTTTCATTTTATTTTCCTCTCTGATGATAATACAATATTTTCAAGCAAACATGCTAGTGTCAAAGGCCCAACTCCCCCGGGAACCGGAGAGATCGGACTGGTTTGACTGATTGCTTCAAAGTCGCAATCGCCGCAAAGTTTGCCGTTTTCATCCAAATTTGTGCCTACATCTATTACGACAGCACCTTTAGCAACCATATCCGCTTTAATAAAACGGGCATTGCCTGTGGCACTGATAACAATTTCTTGACGGCGTAAAATACTTTTTAAATCTTTTGTCTTTGTGTGGCATAAAGTTACGGTTGCATTTGCACAAGTAAGCATTTTTGCAAGAGGACCACCCACAGTATTACTTCTGCCGATAACGGCAACTTTTTTACCCTCTAAAACAATTTCATGATATGCCAAAAGACGCATTACGGCTAAAGCACAACAGGGAACAAAAGTTTTTAAGGCTTTTACCTGTTGCCAAGTTTTACACATAAACAAACGCCCCATGGAAACTAAAGAAGCGCCGTCGATATCCTGTTTCTCATTTATTAAAGGGGCTATGTCTAAATCATTTAGGGACGGCGGTAAAGGACGAGGAATGAGTAAAGCATCGATACTTTCATCACCGTAAACTTTACCAAGCAACATAAGAAAATCTTTAGGAGAAGTATTTTCATCAAGTTCAACAATATCTGCCTGCATACCTAAAGCACGTGCGGCCTTAACTTCCTTAGTCAAATACAAATAACCGCCATAATCCCCCTGCCAACTTATACCGACAAGGCGCGGAGCCCTGCCCAAGGCGAGAGTTGCGCTTTGCACTCTTGGTTTTAGACTTTCTTTAATTTCCGCTGCTAAAGTTTTCCCTTCAAGAATAACCATATTAAGATTTTATAAAATTTTTACAATATTTACATTTTTGATAAAATATCTTTATGGAAACATATCTTATTGCCGGTCTTGGTAATCCCGGTACTCAATATGATTTAACCCGCCATAATGCTGGTTTCATGGCTATTGATATTTTGGCGGAACACTTGCAAGCCTCTTGGCAAAATTGGCAGGGGGCAAAAGCCGTTTACGCAAAAACATCTTGGCAAGACAAAAATATTTTTCTACTGAAACCGTTAACCTATATGAATCTTTCGGGAGCGGCCGTTTCAAGTATCGCAAATTTTTACAAGATAAAACCGCAAAATGTTATTATCGTTTTTGATGAGATGAGTTTGCCGTTAGGTTCTATTCGTTTGAAATTAAACGGATCAGCCGGAGGGCACAACGGTATGCAAAATATTATTGACCAATTGGGAACACAAAATATTGTTCGCTTAAGAATAGGTATAGGCCCAAAACCTTCTTTTTTTGAAGGAAAAGATTTTGTCCTTTCAAAATTTTCCAAACAAGAGATACCTCTTTTAAAACAATCTTTGGAAAAAACTTTAACCACTTTTGAAAAATATTTTTCAGCAGGTAGCGGACCGGCAATGACTTTTGCTAATGCCAAATAACAAAAAAAGGGCCCAAATTAAATTTGGGTCTTTTGACTCTTGTCTATACTAATAATAACTGCTATACTTAATATACGTACAATGGAGATCTCTATGAAGAAATTTTTTTGTCTGTTTACCTTAACTTTCTTTTTTACCGCATTAACAACAAATGTTTTTGCGGCTAAAAATGCAAGTAAGGCGCTTTCTTCAAAACAATTGAAGATTAAACCTGCCTCTGCAAAAATATTACAGCAAAATCCTTTACCAAAAGGTTTTGAAAAAGCAGAAGAAATATATTTTAAGCAAAGAATTGATCTGACGGGGCTTGTTCCACAACAAGGTTCAAATAAAGCCTTAACGCCGAAGTACTTCAAGTTAAAACTAGACAGTAAAAAGACTTATGTTCTTATTGACCTGGAAGATTTAACAGAAAAACAAACAAAGAAAACATCCTTTACATGGAAAGATTTCAAAGGTACCTACGGATATACCTTTTACTTTGAATTAGTAAAAAATCCGCAAATGTATCTTTTTATTAAAATAGAACCTTTTGCAAAAGAAGGCAACGAGGTACCTTATGCTTTTGCCGCGTTTGATGATTATCAAAGTGAAATAACTTTTGAAGCAATGGCTTACGGAGATGCCCCTTACAAAGGTTTCATAAAAAACATTTTAAGAGCAAAATAAGAAATTAAAAGGTAAAATTACCTAAAAACGAATATCTTTCCTTATATAAACCCGAAGGCGATAAATTTACACTTACCCACGAAGACAATGTAACTTGGCAATGGAAAGAAGTTTCTGAAAAATATTTTTATAAAGTTTCTATTAAATTAGACCGTGAACAAAATTGTCTTTTTGTAACACTATATCCTATAGAAAACGGCAAAACTCAACCCTTTGTAGCGAAAACCGCAAGAGAGCAGGCTGACAGGCATGTAAGTTATGCCGACTTCTCTATTGAAAAAGAAGAAGGGGATGAAACTATAAGATTCCATGGAGAATCTATCGGTATGATAACCTACGGTTTTAAACGACCTATTTTGTATATAGAGTAAAAAAATACTTGCGCATTAATAAAGCCCCGCTTCTAAAAGAAACGGGGCTTTAAATTTTTTATATAACGCTTATTTTGCGTTTACCATTTTGGCTCTGGAGACATCACCTTTCTTATCTAAGAAATAGAGATATCCTTTTTCTTTTTTAATACCGGCTTTTGCGACTTTTTTTGCTTTGCCGCCTTTTTTGCCACCGCGAGCCATCGGGACTCTGGATACATCGCCATCTTTATCGATGTAATATAAAAAACCTTCTTCTCTTTCAACACCGAGTTTGGTAACTTTTTCTGCCATTGTATTTCTCCTTACTTGAATTGGGGCAAGTTGCCCTATGAGAAAAGTGTAATAAATATTTTTAAATTATGCAAGTGTTTTTTTAGTCGTATTTTTAAAAACTGTTCAGAAGAGAGCGCCTTTTTACTCAAAATCCCAGGAGTTTGGGGGCAAATTCTCATCTAAGAAATCTATGAGTGCCTTGTGTATCATTATACGATTAGGTATGCTGATATAAGTTTCCGTTTGGCCCTCGTGCAGGACTAAAGAAACCTCGCAAAAGCCTTTTGCGGCCTCAAGCAGAGTTTTGAGGTCAAAAAGTTTTTCTTGCGGGAAGTTTTCCGGTAAATGAACAATCAGTTTTTTAGCCTTGGCAGAAATTACATTTAAAATATTCTGAACTGAAGACACCACTATTTCAGGTTTGGCGGAAAGTTCATCACCGCGAATATCACCGCTGACGACAACAATATCATTGATATTTATCTTGCCGTTTAATGTTGCCCAAGCACGACTGAAAATATTGCAGTTAATACTTTGCTGTTCATCTTCTATTACCATTTGTGCCCAATTGTCTTTATTTTTTGTTTGGCGTTTTTTAAGACGAGAAATAATACCCGCAACTTCAACGTGCCCACGAATAGAGTTAGCCTCAATATCAGAAATTTTCATTTTTACGATTTTATTTAAATGACGTGAATACTTTGCTAAAGGATGGCCGGATAAATAAAGACCTAAAACTTCTTTTTCGTAATTAAGCAAAATAGTTTTTGTAAAAGGCGTAGCGGCTTTTAATTTGATTTCTTTGGGAATAACGACATTTACCATATCTTCGCCAAATAAACTTTGGGAAGCATTTTCTTTTTCTTTATTTATTGCCGTTGCTTTATCAACAAGCATTTCAAAATTAGCAAGCAAATTTGCACGCAATTCCTGAGTGGAAGTATCTTGATAAAGACTATCAAAAGCCCCTGCTTTTATAAGACACTCAAAACAACGTTTATTAGTGCTTTCCAAATCAATTCTTAAACAAAAATCAAGAAAATCTTTAAACTCGCCGCCTTCTTTGCGGGCTTTAACTATGCTGCGGCAGGCCTCTTCACCAAGATTTTTAATTGCCATAAGACCTATTCTTATGGCCTCTTTGCCGTCTTTAGTTTTTTCTACGCTAAAGGCTTCTTCCGAATGCTGGACATCGGGAGGCAAAATATCAAAACCCATTTTGCGCGCTTCTTCAAGATAGGTGACAATTTTATTTTCTTTATCTGATGATCCTATAGCATTATGTCCGATTTCGTTCGTAAGAGCACTGCACATAAATTCTACGGGATAATTTGCTTTTAAATAGGCCGTCTGATAAGCAACCAAAGCATAAGCAACCGAGTGAGATTTATTGAAACCGTATTCGGCAAATTTTGCCATTTGATCGAAAATTTTTGTGGAAGTTTTTTCCGAACAATTGTTTTCTTTTGCGCCGGCAATAAATTTTGTACGGAACTTTTCCATAATATCAATTTTCTTTTTACCCATTGCTTTGCGCAGAGTATCAGCCTCCCCAGGGGTAAAACCGCTTAAGCGTTTGGCTGTTTCCATAATTTGCTCTTGATAAATCATTGTGCCGTAAGTTTCGCTAAAAATAGGTTCAAGAATTTTATGTTCAACGGTAATTTTTTCCTGCCCGTTTTTACGTTTGACAAAACTATCAAGCATACCGCTTTGCATCGGGCCAGGGCGGTAAAGAGCAACAAGTGCGGAAATATCACTGAAAACAGAAGGATGTAAACGACGGACAAGATCTTTCATACCACCGCTTTCTAACTGGAACACACAAGTTGTTTCGGCTCTGTCTAAAAGTTCAAAAGTTTTTTTATCATCTGTTGGAATATTGGCTATATCAATGTCTATGCCACGTAATTTTTTGACAAGTTTAACGGCATTATCAATAACTGTTAAAGTGCGAAGCCCTAAAAAGTCTATTTTTAAAAGGCCCATATCGGAAACAGTGTTACCCTCGTATTGGGTGGTAATAATACCTTTTGCCCCTTTGGCAAGAGGAGTATATTTTGTGACTTCGTCTTTCGTTACCAAAACGCCGGAAGCGTGCACTCCGGTATGCCTTTTAAGGCCCTCTATTTTTGTTGCATAATTAAAAAGTTGTTTTACTTTTGGGTTTTTGCTCATTTCCGATTTAATTTCAGGATTAGTTTCCATCGCACCGGAAATTGTTGCTTTAATATCATCTGGAATAAGTTTGGAAAGACGATTTGCCTCTGCCGGTTCAAACCCCATAACTCTTGCCGTATCTTTTAAGGCAAGTTTTGCCTTCATTGTTCCAAAAGTAATAATACTTGCAACATTTTTTATACCGTATTTACGGCGCATATAATTGATAACTTCTTCACGCCCGGCATCGGATATATCAATATCCAAATCCGGCATGCTTACGCGGTCTGGGTTTAAAAAGCGTTCAAAGAGAAGTTTGTTTTTTAATGGATCGACACGAGTAATATCCATACTGTAAGCAACTAAAGAACCTGCCCCGCTGCCACGTCCCGGCCCAATAGGAATATTCTGACTTCTTGCATAAGAAATAAAATCTGCCACAATTAAAAAATATACGGCAAAACCCATATCCGTAATAACTTTGAGTTCATAATCAAGCCTTTGGGAGTATTCTTCGGGAATAGTATCTGTTTTTAATTTCTTTTTTAAACCTGTTATACAACAGTGGCGTAGATATTCAGGATGATCTTTAAATTCAGAAGGTATTGGGAAATCCGGCATAACAAAGCCATCTTCCTTAAATTCCAAATTACATTTTTCAGTAATTTCAAGAGTATTTTTTAAAGCCTGCGGCGCGAAACTGAAAAGTTTTTCCATTTCTTCGGGCGATTTAAAAAAGAGTTCGTGGGTATCCATTTTAAAACGGTTCGGATCGTCTAAAGTCGTTTCCGTAGCGATACAAATATGGATATCGTGAGCTTGCCAATCTTCGCGCTTTTCGTAGTGACAGTCATTAGTGGCAACTAATGGAATACCTGTTTTCTTGGAAACTTCTAAAAGAACTTTTAAAGCGGCCTGTTCTGCGGGTATGCCATGGTCCATAATTTCTATATAATAATTTTCCGGACCGAAAGTATCGCGATATTGCAAAGCAAGTTTTACGGCGGCCTCTTCCCCTTTATTTAAAGCCGTTTGGGCAAGAAGCCCCTGTAAACAACCGGATAAAATTATAAGCCCTTCTTTATGTTCTTTAAGCAAATCAAAATCTATACGCGGTTTATAATAAAAACCATCTACCCATGCGGTAGAATTTAAAGTCATCAAATTATTATAGCCGACTAAATCTTTCGCCAAAACGGTAATGTGATTATTTTTTACTTCTCTATCTGTTTGGGTGTATTTTAGAGGAGTTATATAAAATTCACAACCGATTATCGGTTTTATACCAACAGATTTTGCGTTTTTATAAAACTCTCGCGCGCCGTACATATTACCGTGATCCGTCATAGCCATAGCGGGGATTTTCTTTTCCGCCAAGGTCTGCAAGAAAGAACCCGGTTTTGTGCTGGAAATACGCAACATACCGTCTAACAAAGAATATTCTGTATGATTGTGAAGATGAACAAACTGCGCCATATTTACACCAAAAAAGATAAAATATATTAAAACTTTGAAAGGAGTTTTAAAACCTATGCCTAAATATTATAGCAAACTAGCAGAAAAGAAAGTAAACCAAAAGAAAATTTATGACGGAGTTATTTGTTTTTATGAAGATCAAGTAAAACTGATAAACGGACAAAAAGCAAGCCGTGTTTATACAAAACACCCGGGCGCAAGTGCGGTTGTACCCTTAACAAAAGAGGGTAAAATAATTTTTGTGGAGCAATACCGCTACCCCGTGGGCAAAATTACGCTTGAAATACCTGCCGGCAAATTAAAACCTAAGCAATCTCCACTTGCATGCGCTAAAGCAGAACTTTCCGAAGAAACAGGTTACTGCGCCGCAAAATTTAAAAAAATGTTATCTTTTTACCCCTCAACGGCTTTTTCCACAGAAATTTTACACATTTTCCTTGCTAAAGATCTTAAAAAAGGCAAACAACATTTGGACGACGATGAATTTGTAAATACAAAAGAACTTACCTTAAAACAAAGTTTAGATTATATTAAAAAAGGCAAAATAAAAGATTCCAAAACAATTATCGCACTTTTGTATTTAAAAACCTTTTTACAAAACTCCTAATATGATAAAATATATAAAGTAGTTTTCTATATTTTGGGCAGTTGGCGCAGTGCTAGTTAAATTAAATCGTCCGCCAAATGCGGACGCGCTGACCACGAAGCCCAGTAAGAAATTGGAAGTTAGTGAAACATTGGGCAGTTGGCGCAGTGGTAGCGCGTCCGCCTCACACGCGGAAGGCCACAGGTTCGAACCCTGTACTGCCCATTTTTAATAGAGTACTTTAAAAGGAATTTTACGAAAAGCAAACCCTTTAAGAAAAGAAAATAAATTTTAAATAAGATTATGCATTTAGATTTACATTTGGTTTTAAACTTTTTTATAGCAATGCTTGCTATTTTGAACCCTATAGGTAACGTACCTATATTCTTGCAGCATGTAAGCGAAGAATCTTTAGACGTGCAAAAAAATCTTGCACGTTTAATGGCGGTTA
>JAZUQO010000016.1:0-23572 GCA_045605725.1 Elusimicrobiaceae bacterium | reverse complement strand
GCTTTAGTTCGCTTGCAATAGCAGAAATTTGACCGTATGAAGATAAATTTCTGTTTGTATTATGAACAATCGCTATTGCAATGGAAAGTAAAGCAAAATCTTTTATATCTCCGTTTCTATCTTTAGCACTGACAAAACCTTATTGTTTTTATTTTATCTTCTCCAAGGCCGCCTGCCAGCATCGCGCTGACAACTGCCCCCATCGAATGACCGGCTAAAGAAATATTTTTTATTCTTGGCAGTTTCGCGGCATATTCATAGACTTTGCGGGCATCTTCAAGTTCGTTTGGTATTGTCATATCCAAAAAAGAGCCTTCGCTTTGGCCGTGCCCGTTAAAATCAAAAAGAAGTGTTGCTATACCCTGCTCGTTTAACTGCCTTGAAAGTTCGGCAAGCAAAAACATTTCTTTATTTGCATTAAAACCGTGCATAATGATAACCAAGGGATAAGTTTTACTCTTTCTCGGCGTTTTTAAAACGGCGGATAATTTGCCGTGGTCACCCTGTATAGTAAAATCTTTTTGAGTGTAATTTTTGGGTGTGCTTGCGCAACCCGTAAAAAATAAAAATACTGATACAACAAGTAAAGTAAATTTCTTCATATTTAGTCCTTTATATACTAAAGTTTATTATACTAATTTGTAAATTGTTTATATCTCAAACAGTTTTTGTGATATACTTTCTATGTAAATAAGAGAAAATAATATGAAAAAATTTTTAGTTTCATTTGTAATAATCGCAAGTTTTATGATGCCTGCTTTGGCAGATAAAATTTCAACAGATAAATCTGACTTTGCCGAAATCAGCACCGTTATAGAAGATGCCGCTTTTGATATACGCTATTATTCTTCAAACAATTTTACGGGTAATAAAATAGAAGGCTACAAAGCACCGCGCGCCTATATGACAAAAAAGGCACTTGCCGCACTTAAAATTGCCGCAGATGATTTAAGAAAGCAAGGTTACAGACTCTTAATTTGGGATTCTTACCGCCCACAAAAAGCAGTTGATAATTTTGTTAAATGGATAAACAATCCAAACGATCCCGGCGATAAAAGTTTTTATCCTAAACTTGAAAAATCCGATTTAATTGCAGGCGTTTATATTATGCCAAAATCCGGCCACACCCGCGGAAGTACCGTTGATTTAACTATAATTAGAAAAAACGGCGGTTTTGTTGATATGGGCGGGACATTTGATTTGTTTTCCGAAGTTTCACACCCCGACTATAAAAAACTTACCAAAAAGCAAAAAAAGAACAGAAAAATTTTAAGAGATGCTATGGTAAAGGCGGGCTTTAATCCACTTGATTCCGAGTGGTGGCACTTTACTTTGAAAGATGAACCTTACCCGGATACTTATTTTAACTTTGATGTTGAATAAAAAATAAATTACAAATTCTTAATAGCCCAGTTTTTGGGGTATAAATTATTGGCTCTATCACCAAGATTTTTGACAAAGCCAAGCGGCTGATTTTGATAGCAAACAATGACAAAACCTTTTGGCGTATCTTTGGGTAAAATTAGGGCCTCGCGGTGCAAATAATGCTGGGCCTCTGCTAAACTTAAATTAACACGCGGATATTTATCTTTTGGAAAATTTAAAGATAGTGCTTGCGCGGCAGTAGGTATTTCTTCCTTACCTTTTTGTTCTGGCAAAGGGTTACCGTCTGAAAGTAAATGTATTAATTTATTTGCTTGGGCGTGACGGCGTGCTGTCTGCGGTAAAATTGCGGGGCTTGAAGAAGAACCCTTTTTGCGTAAAACTGCCATAAAAAGGCCCTCGCTTTTTGTTATTCCCGGTATAAAACGATAAACGGGTTCATTAAAATTATCAAGTAAAGAGCCTGTTATATTCCACTCGGGTTTTGTTGAAACGGGCAAAATTTCTGCGCCGAGTTCTTCGACTATAAATTTAACATTTTCCTCATTTTCACGGGTGTTAAAAGTGCAAGTGCTGTAAATTAAAAAACCGCCTTCTTTAAGGCATGGCCAAATATCGCTTAAAATCTGACGTTGGCGTTTTTGGCAAAAAAGGACACTATTTAAACTCCACTCTTTTATGGCCTCATTATCTTTTCTAAAAAGCCCTTCGCCCGAACAAGGAGCGTCCACTAAAATTAAATCAAAATACCAATTTGTTTTATTAAAATCTATGGGATAATTATGTGTTACCAAAACTTCGCTATGGCCTTGTTTTTGTATATTTTCAAGCAAGATATTTGCACGCCTTCTATCCACTTCATTACTAACAAGCAAGGAATCTTGCGGCAAAGCAGCACGCATTAAAGTTGATTTACCGCCTGGTGCGGCGCATAAATCTAAAGCAAGAATAGGTTCTTTTACATATTGACGCAAAACTTGGTCTAAAAACATTGAGCCTGCTTCCTGCACATAATAAACACCTGCGTGCAAAAGAGGGTCAAGTGTAAAATTAGGGCGCTTTTCCAGCCAAAAACCATTTTTACACCAAGGCACAGGTTGGGCATTTTTAAAAATAGGTTCAGCAGGCAACTTCCACGGATTTAGACGGATACTTGTTAGAGTTTCCCCCTCAAAAGCCGCCAAAAAATGCTGCCACATTTCTGCGCCAAATAAATTAGAAGTATAATTAATAAAATCTTGCGGTAAGTTCATAATAAAAATCTTGTTTTTTGGCTTTTAGCCTCGCTCGTCTTTCTTGCCGGGAGGCATGGCAGGGCAAAAACTTCTTACCAGTGCCCATAAAGCAGCACCGCCACCGCGCGCACAAGCCACACAGGCATCTATGGCTACGCTTTTTTTAAACTTTTTCATCCATGCATTTTCCAAATTCATAGCATAAGCATAAGGCAAATAATCACAGAATATCTTTTCATCCGTTGATAAATCTGGGCCAAAAGACCTTTTACACAATAAAGAAACCTGACTAAAAGCAAACCCTTGTGTTGTTCGTATTTCAATACAACCTTTCATAGTCAAATCTAAAAGTATACAGGTTATCAATTTGGCATCTATTGTTTTATTATAGAGATAATAAGCAAAAGCGGGCGAAATGTCTTTTGGCGGTTCATAATACGTAATATCTGGATGAACAGGATCGCGCCCTACTTTTAGCCATGAAACTATGAAATATCCGATGAGATAAATAAATAATGCAAGAGAAAATATCACAGCAGTTAAATCACCCGTTATAAGAAAATCTTCATCATAATTAGAACTACCGGAATTATTTAATGCAAAAGAAAAGGAAGCAAGAAGAACAAAAAAACAACTTGCTACTAAAGACAGTATTCTTTTCATAAGTAAAATTATATAAAAAATAAACTGATATAATAAGGGTATTAGAATCCTTTAAAATTCTATAAAATTATGAAAAAGACACTTTTATATATTCACGGAAAAGGCGGAACAATCGAGGAAGCAAAACATTATCAAATGCTTTTGCCGGATTATCTAGTAATCGCTCTTGATTATAAAAATAGCACACCTTGGGAAACTAAAGATGAATTTTTAAATTTTTATAAACAAAAAAGAAAGGGCTTTCTACCGAAACATATTTAAAACGCAAAAAACTTTCAGAAGGTTTTTACCTTACGAAGAAGAACTGCTATTAAAAAGACTGATTGGTTTTTCTGGCCATTGTCCTTTAGATGAGAGTTCTGTTATCCTTTTAGAAGATATAAGAAACAGAATAGAAAATCGTTTTATAATGAGAAGAAATAAATATACCGTCGGAAATGAAGCATATGTTATCCCCGCTATTTTTATTATTTTAGTTTTAAGTTGCCTTTCTTT
Organism: Elusimicrobiaceae bacterium; assembly: GCA_045605725.1. Classification (GTDB taxonomy): domain Bacteria; phylum Elusimicrobiota; class Elusimicrobia; order Elusimicrobiales; family Elusimicrobiaceae; genus Proelusimicrobium. The sequence continues at coordinate 19,796 of JAZUQO010000016.1, read as the reverse complement.
AGATATGCTGTACGTTTGTATGAATATATGTTTTACGATTTTTTTCATGGCAGTTACAAGTATTGTTCACACCCCTGTTAAAAAAATAATTGCAGGTATCACCAGTATTTTTGTTTTCATAATAATTATTTTTATAGGTTCACTTTACGAGGGAAAAAATCTTCATTATGCAGGTTTCAGCCTTACTCAATTGTTTTATTTTATAGGGCTATGGGTGACGGTTTTTTATATTTCCCTAATTCGCAATGTAACACCTTTAGGTAAAAAAACTTTTGAATACTTAAACGGTTTTAGAGAATTTCTTAAAACTGCTGAAATTAACCGTATTATCGCATCTGATCCGAGCGATAAGGAAAGCGTTTTCTGTGAATATTTACCTTATGCTTTTGCTATGGATTTATATAGCCAGTGGATGAAAAATTTTACATATATTTTGTCAAAAGCAGCAATAGATCAACATCTGGCAAGCATGCGAGATGTCGATGCTGTTTCATATAGGTTAAGAGATATTTTTCAAATTATTGACAACCGCGGAAGCAACCTTAAAAGATAAACTTAATTAATAATTTTTTGACAAAGCAGTTGTTGCTTTTGAAAGGGCAATTTTTACTAGAAAAATACTTTACAGGATTTGGTCACAAGTTGCCTTACTGACGTGCGGCACTCGCGACCCCGCCTCGCGATGCTCGCCTTTCACTTCGTTCAAACTCGCATAACGCTCCGGCTTTCAAATCCTGACGGAACAACAAGCAGTTGTTGTTCCTACAAGGGCAATTTTTATTGGCAAAAATGCCAATAAAATATGCCCAGTACAGGATTTGAACCTGTGACCTTTCCCATGTCAAGGGAACGCGCTACCACTGCGCCAACTGGGCTTAATTAAAAAACTTAAAACTTATAAATTTATTATAGCATATTTACCTTAATAAGTAAATTTTCAGTCGTATTCTATACCAAAATTACAAAAGTAATTTGTCGTATATTGCTCTATCTTCTACGGAAAAACAGACAAATGTAATTTCTTCGATATTTATTAAAGAAGAAAGAATTTCTTTTACCGCGTCTACTGCTATTTTTGCTGCTTTTTGTTTAGGGAAACGATATACCCCCGTTGATATACAGGGAAAAGCAATTTTTTTACAATTATATTTATCTGCCAATTTAAGAGAGTTTTGGTAACAGTTTTTTAAGGCGGTACTTTCCCCTTTAGTGCCCCCGTACCAAACAGGGCCAACGGTGTGAATTACATATTTACATGGTAAATTATAGGCTAAAGTTATTTTTGCTTCCCCCGTTTTACAACCGCCAAGAGTACGGCACTCTTTTAACAAATCAGGACCGGCCGCCCTATGTATTGCCCCGTCCACACCTCCCCCGCCCAAAAGCGTATGGTTTGCGGCTTGGTATGATACAGAAAAACTTATAAAAAATGCCCCTGCTCCTATATCCGGCGACAGCAATCGACGTTATGAGTATTTAACTTTTAATATCAATATAACAAAACGATTCTAAAATCTAATTACAGAAACAGCCGCTGTTAGAATCTAACAGTGGCTTTATTAAAAAATCATAAAATTTTCCTTATCTAATAGGACTTATCAATTTGCTTTAGCGTACTAAATTACCTAAAATGATATACTTATATTTGGCTATGGAAATAAAAAAATATAAGACAGATTTTACTTCAGGCAAGGTTTTTGGACAACTTTTAGTTTTTGCTACACCTTTATTTTTCTCAAATTTACTGCAGATTATTTATAATATCGCAGATATGATTATTGTCGGACAAAGCATGGGAAAAGTAGGGCTCTCTGCAGTATCTATCGGTGGGGATATAACACATTTTTTAACTTTTGTTGCCATGGGTTTTGCCAATGCGGGACAGGTTTTAATATCACAATATCTCGGCGCAAAAAAGCAAAACAAATTAAGCCGTTTTGTAGCCACTATGTTTGCTTTTTTGATTGTCTGCGCAATAATAACAAGTATTGTTTGTTTTTATTTAAGAGTGCCTTTTCTACACTTAATGAATACCCCAAAAGAAGCCTTTAACCAAGCCCTTGATTATTGCACAATTTCTATCATCGGTCTTATATTTATTTACGGCTATAACACGGCAAGTGCGGTTTTGCGAGGTATGGGTGATTCTATAAGGCCTTTCATATTTATTGCAATCTCGGCAAGCCTTAATATCTTTTTAGATTTGATTTTGGTGCTTGGCTTAAAAAAAGGTGCCGCGGGAGCAGCCCTTGCTACAGTAATCAGTCAGGCGGTTTCTTTTATTTTCTGTATCTGGTATATCTATGAACATCGCAAGAATTATAGTTTACGATTATCTTCTTTACACTTTACAAAATGGGACCCAAAAATGTTAATGCAATTAATTAAATTGGGGGTGCCGATGGCTATAAAAAACGCCTCTATTCACTTATCAAAATTATGCGTGAATTCGTGGATAAATTCTTATGGTGTGGCTGTTTCTGCATTTGCCGGCATCGGAAATAAAATTAACAGCACGACAAATTTAATTTCCAATGCTTTTAATACTGCTGGCGCTTCTATGGTGGGGCAAAATATCGGCGCTAAAAAATATTCAAGAGTAAAAGAAATTATTATTGCTATTTTCAAAATTACATGTTCTATTGCTGTTGTTTTTACCATACTTATGCTTTTATTCCCTATGGAAATTTATAGTTGCTTTACAAATGATAGCGAAGTTATTGCTATTGGTATGGAATATATTTCTATTGCAATACTTATCTTCTGGGGTAGCGCGGCACGCAGCGGTATGAACGCTTTTATTAACGGCAGTGGAAATTACGGAGTAAATTTTGTTACAGCATTACTTGATGGAATTGTTTTGAGAATAGGGCTATCCTTCCTGCTTGGATTAAGTTTAAAAATGGGGTATTTTGGTTTTTGGCTTGGTGATGCTTTGGCCGGATTTACACCACTTTTTATAGGAATATTTTTCTACGCAAGCGACCGCTGGAAAAAACAAAATATTGTCTAAAAATTAATTGCCCAAAATTTTCTTTACTAAATCTTCGGGAGATATTGCACTCTCATCGGGGTATTCATTTATATCATTTCTGCTAAACATTGAATTAAGATTAAAATATTTTTTATCTTGAATTTTTACTTGTGAAGTATCAAATACAAATAAATCTTTGCCGCGACTATTTAAAATATCGCACATTCCGTTTCTTATAGAAACAACAGCTTTACATCTAAACCCTAGAGCAATTAAATCTTCCATTGCAAGATTTCCATTTAAGTCAGCATTCTTTAAATAATTTTCTTTACAAATCACATTAGAAATTACACTATACCCTGCTTTTTTAAGTAAAGAAGCCAACTTTTCCCAATATTTTAAATTACCGACACTTTTTAAATTGACTTCCGGTATAAATAGAATAATTTTGTCAAAGGAATTATAAGAGTTAAGTTTTCTGTTAAATTCTTCAGATATTTCAAGTTTGTTTATAGGAAAATTCAATTTTGTATTCAAAGGTAAGCTGAGTAAATTTAAAATATCTTCTTTAAAATCATTAAAATATTTTGCCCCTGTTTTTTTAAATGTTTGTTTATTATATCGCGCATGAACAAACCAAATATCTCCTTTCTTAGGGAAAGGCTTTTCATTTATATTTATAGGAAATAAAGTTTTATTTTTAAAATCTTCAACAATAAAATAATCTTTAATATCAAAAATCTTCATTAAGTATTCTTGCGCAGGTTTTATAAAAAGTTTTACTTTTGCTTTATAAGTTTTTTCAAATGCAGGCAAAGCAGCAATAGTTAAAAGAGAATCTCCGTTACCATCTCTTAAAGCAAGGTTATAGCCGTCTTTTAACAAATATTTTTCGTAAGTCTTTTTTTCAATATTTTTGATATAAAAACCGATAGTTATAGTATCCAAAAAAATTCTTAATTTTTTACGCAGGGGTTTTATTATGGCAATATTGCTTAAAAATTTATTTAGATTATGGACTTTATCAAAATTCATCTTATATCCCCAAATAAGAATTTTAAAGATTTTTATCTATAATATATTCGATATTTAAAGGAAAATCCCTTTTTTTTCTAACGGCATAAGAACAGGCAAGCCCGCTTGGTTTATCATCATTTACGAGCAGACGCTCGCCCATGGGCATATCCGGAATTATAACATCATAACGAATATTATTTCCTTTCAAAAAGATTTTTAAATCTTCTATTTGTTCTTTTGTGCGTGAGGTTAAAAAAACAACTTTATCTTCTTTAGGAAGGGTGTCAAAAAAATCTTTCACGCCTTCAAGCAAAGTATCTTTACCGTCTATTTTATAACCATTATGTTTTACTATGGTGCCATCTACATCAAAAATCCAAGTGTGTGCTAAAGAAGAAAGTTTTAACATCCTATAAAACCTCACCGAGTTTAATAAGACCATTGTAGAATGCAGCGCAGATACTATCATAATCTTCCCAGGCATAAGTGGTAAGCGAAAGCCAAATAATACCGTGAAGTATTTTTATTTTTTCTTTATTTACTTCGGGCAGTAAATCAAAGAAATATTCTTCCATATCCCCCCAATTGCTTGGTTTTATGGCAAGTTCTACATCTTTTTGCCTAATATCCAAAGTAAATTTTTTGCGGTTAAATAAATCATAATTACCGCTTATGGAATAATAGAGTTTTGCCCAGTCATAATCAGCATCGCCATATAACTTTGTTTTGCCGAAATAACCTCTTGGGTCAATTAAAACGGCGCGCATATCAAAGGTATCAAACATCAAATTGGAAAAAGTAGAATCGCCGTGTATTAAATGGAATTTTTTAGGGAAATACTTTTGAACAAGTTTGATAAGTTCTTCTTTACTAAAGAAAATATTTCTATAATAGGAACCATTTATTTTTATAAATTCCTTATCAGCAAAAGGAACCAAATCTTTAACTTTTTCAAGACGCTCAAAAGTCTTTGTAATATAATTTTCCCGGCAATCTTCTATACTAGCAGGTTTAGCCGGCTCCAAATCATGTAAAGCGCGCAAAGCCTTAACAAGAGCAGTTAAAACATCTGTTTTTTGGGTTTTGGTTAAACAATCATATTCAAAAATATTTTTACCTTTAACCCTTTTCATTTTTAAAGGCTCATATTCGTAAATTTCCGGTATAAAGTCAAAGCCGAGATTCTTTACATGCTTATACCAGGCTATTTCATCAATAGCAATTTTTTTACCTTGGGCGTTAATACCTTTCTTAATAACCAAATCGCCTTCAAACTTCATTGAATTAAAAGGACGGCAACGGTGAGAAGTGTCATTATTATCGCTGTAAGCAAGCAAAGTGCCTATTTCTTTTGAACCTGATAATTCTAAACGTTTAAAAGAAATATCTTTTTTGCTTAACCAATCTACAAAGGCACCTTCTTCCCCTATATTTTCCAGTAATTGTTTATTTTTGAAAACAAATAAACCAGCTACCCCGTTTTCTTTAGAAGGCTGTTTAATGAATTTCCCGTTAATATAAGACCAGCGGCACTCAAAATCTTTTGAAATGCCTACATAGTTGCCTTCTCTCTGCGGAATTTTGAAATCTTTAGATAAAATTAAATCACACCACATAATCATAAAAGGTTCTTTTTCGTTAAAAGGCTTTATAGCCTCTTTTAATCCCGAAATTGTGCCTTTTTTAGTGGCTTTAACGATAGTATATTTGTATTGTGGAGCAAAGGCTTTTAAATATTTTTCCAAGACATCGGTTTTATAATCTGCAATGATAGTAAAATTTGCATCTTTAAATTTTTGAAATGCATAAAAGATGATAGGCAAATTATTAACCGGGACCAAACATTTGGGTTTATTCCTGGTTAACCATTCCAAGCGTGTCCCTTTTCCCCCTGCTTGAATAATTATATTTTTTATCTCCATAAAACATACCCTCCGAATATACTTCTGATACAAACAATTACCCCTAACTTAATTATACAAAAAAGAAAAACTTCAATTTGCTCAAAATAACCACTTATAAGTTTTGTAAAACTTCATCCAGTAAGTTCTCATTATAGAAATACGAATATGTTTTAGATTTTCTTATTTCTTGCGGAAGTTTTTCTAAATCAAATCCTATTTTTACATATTCTTTAGGCATAGGCGGAAAATCTTTTCTGTTTTTAAATGCCGTATAAATTGCATGTATTGGGGTGCCTGTCATACTTAATAAATCTAATAATCCGCTGCGAAGGCCAATAACTGCCTGGGCCTTTTGAGCAACAATAAAAGCTTCTTGTAAAGAAAATTTTGCTAAAAAACTTTTTGTTGGTAATGGTATTTTCGATGAATTAAAAATAATTTCAAAACCTTTATTGCGTAAATTTTTTGCTAATTTGTTCCAAAACTCTTTATTTATGTCAACACAACTGTTAGCATCCGGAACTATAAATACAAATTTTTTATTTATTAAGCCCATAGATTTTAATTTTCTCTGCGCAGATTGTTGATATGTACCGGCAATTTGAGGCAAATTAACATCAAATTTACTCTGTTTTAAATTAAGAAAGTTTAAAATTGATTCAAAAAAATGGGTTTTTTTATCTGTAATATCTTTTTCCACCTGTTGAAAATACGGTATGGGAAAGAAATACCTAGACTTAATATTATTTATGTAAAACTCATCCGGCATTTGATACGGCAAACTAGGCACTTTCAGAATTTTTGAAGTAGGGTAAAACATATTAAGCAAGGCAATACTATGTTTAGTATTAGTGATAAACAGGGGATGTTTAATATTATTCTGCTTTATAAAATTCTTAAAACAAAGAGATAAAAACAAGCTAAACTCACCTATGTTTGTTGCTAGGAAGCAAAAATAATCAGTATCTGCCGGGATTTTGGATTTATATTTTTTATAAAAAACCGATGAAATTTCTTCGTTACGGAAGGTTATCCCAAACAGTTTAAAAACATATCTGTAATCTTTGCTTCCGTATTGTAAAAAGGGAAGCCCGCAGAACAAGTAATCTTTTAAGCGAAGACCTTTAAAATGATCAGTAACCTTTTTAGAAGATACTAAACCTTGGCAAAATCTACGCTCTCTAAAATTTAATTTGTCAATTACTTTATATACGGGGTATCCGCACAAACTATAAGTTGCGTTAAAACCTTCCCCTTTGACGACACTCCAAAATTTCATTTAGGCTGCCCCATTTTTAAGCAAATCATGAATATGAACAATACCGACGGGTTTACCATCTTTAACGACAAATAAAGAGGTAATTTTCTTTTCATTCATCATGCGCAAGGCTGTGGAACATAACATATTTGATTCTATTTGCTGCGGTTTAGGGTGCATTAAGTCTTTGCCTGCTTTGTTAAACAAATTAGGTGACATCTTTCTGCGCAAATCACCATCTGTAAAAATACCGCTTAACTTGCCATCTTTATCAACAAAACCAACACAACCAAGACGTTTATCACTCATTGTTACAATAATTTTTTCAAAAGGAGTATCTTCGGACAAAATAGGCATTTCATCACCTTTGTGCATAATTTCTTCTACCGTTTGAAGAACACTGCCCAGTTTGCCGCCCGGATGGCGAATACCGAAATCTGTCGCAGTAAACTTCTTGCGGGCCATTAAGCAAACTGTCAAAATATCCCCAAGAACTAAAGTTGCTGTGGTAGAACAAGTCGGTGCTAGGCCAAGGGTATCGGCCTCCGGCGTGTTTGGAAGTTGCAAGACATAATCCACACATTTACCTAAAGTACTGTTTGGATTTTTTGTAATACCGATAAGGCTTATACCAAAGCGTTTGCAATAATTGATAATATCCACAAGTTCTTTTGATTCCCCGCTGTTTGAAATAGCAATTACCATATCATCAGTGGTAATCATACCCAAATCGCCGTGGCTGGCTTCGGCCGGATGAACAAAATAAGACGGAGTTCCCGTTGAAGCAAGTGATGCCACAATTTTTTGTGCTATTATACCGCTTTTACCCATACCGGTAAAAATAACGCGGCCTTTAGTTTGTTGCATTAGGTCTAGCACTCTAGAAAATAAAGTATTATCTAATAGGCTTTCCAACTTTTGTAAACAAGCGATTTCACGCCCTATAGTTTGTTCTAGTAATTCTTTATCCATATTTATACTCCTTTTAGACATAAAATTATCCCATACCATTTGATTCTTCTTTACTTATTAGTTAGTTCCATTGGTTTTTTATGAATATCTAACATCTTTTGCATAAATTTATAACATGGTAATTCAATTATATGATACACCAATATACCAAATATTATTGAAATAAAAAATGTGAAAAAAGCTATTAAATTAACATTAATTTGTGCTTTCCATAAAGTATACGCTAAAAGTCGGAAAACAAACAAGTGGGTTATATAAATGGAAAACGTGTATCTGGAAATTTTAGGAAAAATATCTATTGCAACCATTTTTGACAATAATCCTCTTTGCAATAAAAATAACCAAAATAAAATAACAAATGCAATAATTAAAATTAATTTGTTGTTATATGAAAATTGATGGAAGATAAGATTGTTAATTAAAAATATCAACAAATATATTTCTAATAAGGATACTAGTGCGAAAGTATTAATTTTAAATAATTTCTGCCCAGCTGGTTTTAATTGCTTATATAATGAGCATAACAAAATACCAAGCCCGATACAAGCCAAACCTCTGATCATTCCTAGATTAAAAATTATATAAAATGTTTTTATATGCCCGCCCAAAGCTCCATTAGTCAATTGAACCAATATAACAAATGAAAAATAAGTTATAACCCCTATAATAAACATTGATCTTGTCTTAAAATATTTTATCACACATAAATAGAACAAAGAAGAAAAAAGCAATACACTTAAAAACCAAGAGCCACCTATGCTGCCTGAATTTAAAGTTATACCGATATTAGAGATCATTAGCACATTAAAAATACTTCCATACTTATCAAATTTAAAACCTGTAAATATGGAAAGCACCCAATACGCAACATAAAGGAATAACAAAACCGGCACAAACCGTGCAATTCTTTTCTTTAAATAGTCAATAATTGTTAAATTATCTTTATAAGTATATAAAAGCATAAAACCTGAAATAATAAAAAACATTTCTACGGCTTTATCCCCTAAATGAGATGAAGAGGATAATTTCGGAAAAAATGAACCTAAATGCACTGTTTGAAATTCATGAAAATAACTATGCATAAAAGCAAAATTATCCTTAAAAATTCAATATTTTTTAAAAATTCTATTGTAGGTTTTGCTATATTCATTATAACTCCTTCATAAAATCTTAAAGATATTGTATATTATTCATATCATCCTTGAATACATCTAGGCATTACACTGTTATTTCGCATTTAACCCCTTTTTGGGTAAAATACTCTTTTCTTTCCTTTAACAAAAATTCAATTGCTTCCTCTATTTCACACAAACCTTTTTTTTCAGGAGAAACATAATATGAATATAGGATATATGCAATGTAAAATATTTCTTCAACTGTTCTTTTGTTTTTTCTACGAGAACATGTTTGTCTATCATCAGTAACACCCCACCCCGCATAAAAAGGCATTCCAAATACATGAGGTTTTTTTCCACACATTAGACTTTCAAATCCCATTTGAGTTGTACAAACATAAACTTCGTCTACATAGTTGATTAATGCTATTGGATTAATAGGTTCTGTATATAAATAAATATTTCCCTTAGGAACGAGTTGGCTGTAATATCCTGTACGTAAGCCTGTTTTAGTGTCAGGATGTGTTTTTACAATAATATCAGCATTAGGATTTTCATCAATAGCCGCTTGTAACATCTTTTCGAAAGTAGAGACACTTGCTAGTCCTTTTTTTACAGAATTATCTCCAAAAGACTGATCAACAACTAATACTTTCTTCGCACCTTTTCTACCAATATTTGGGGAAAAAATCGGTTGACAATTATATTTTGTAAGATAGTTTCGTACAATTTTATTTATACAGTCATGCGCTCTCTTCCTTTGTTCTTGAGTAATAATTAATTTAGAGTCATTAAGCATATTTTCTAATAAACTTGGCCGTGTTGCATCATAATACGCTGTTAAATAATCTAACACAAATCCGACATCATATCTATACTGGGGTTCATATTGCTGTTCGCAGAAAGTATTGATACTCCTCAAAAATGCGGCTTCTAAAATCAATACAGGTTTATTTATTTGCATCGCTTCAACCACCACTTGGATTTGAGCAATAGTTTGCCCAATTCCGCCCAACAGTACAAATAAATCAGCAGATTTATTATCATATGGCAATGAATCTATAGAATTAACTTCCCCTTTAAATAAATAATGTAGCCAGCCATGAGCATGGTTTAAATAAGAGGTAGATCCACTTATTATTATTGATTTTGCTGCTGTTAACAGATGGCAAATATCCAAAGGATGTTGAAAATATTTTTCATACTGTTGCTTACAAAAATACTCCATAATAAAAGCATTGGTATAATTATATTGCGGTACGACATCCGTTTGATTGTATTTTTTCTTTTTAATCCTAATAAAAAGAAGATAATATTTCTTCCACGCATTATTACTCTTTGTCACATAAAGGCCCCCCAAATATCTGCGCTCTATAAAATTATCGAACACATTTTTAACATATATCGGTACTCCAAACAGTTTTATTTTTTTACAATCTTTTGTACGCATTATTTTATACCAAGACATATTTAAAACCTCTCTAGAATTTTAGAAATAATTTCCTCTGAATTATTACTAGATAATTCATACTCAAAAATACTACTCTGATCAACAAAGGGATATTTCGTTAAGGTAAAGATATCTTTAATATTTTTGAAATTATGAAATCGACATTGTGTGTACAAAACATATTTGGGTACACTTAATGTAGAAAGAACTTCACTAAAACCTCCTCTAATTGAAATAATTCCTCTTGATTTAGATGCTAAAAATACTGCTTCTGGAATAGATAAAGAATTCGTATTCTCATAAATTTCATAATTTTTAGTTCTTAATAGAGCTATTAATTTATCCCAGAATTCAGAAGATATCGGGTATACAAAATGGGCTTCCTTATTAAGAAATACGAATTTACGATCAGGTAGGCCATGTGTTTTGACAAAAACATTTTTTATTAATTTACTTTCTATCAATGCTTTTTGAGGAGCGAAAGAGTTTACTCCATTAAAATCTTTAATAGCAACCGCATAATGTTTTATTCCTTTTCCAGTCTCATAACTAGATAATAATTGTTGTAATTCACTTAATGTCGAAGGATTCACACAGAAAAATGTCCCTCGATATTTTCTCACTCTTTGGAATATAGATTCAGACAAAATTGTCCTATTAATTTTATGAACATAATAGGGAATATCAGGATGATACATCTTGAACATATCTCCCAAGAATGAAGAATACCCGACCAAACAAGGAGACGTGGATTTGTATTTGTTTATTAACGAATCTAAAAAATAATTAAGTAAATATGCTTCTCCAAGGCCGGCGCGAATAATAATAATTAAGTCGTGTTTCTTATGTGTTAGTTCCAATAGCTCATCATAAATTTGGCACATATGCGATCTAGGAAAAATTTTAACGCGTGAAAACGATTTTCCCTTTGAAGATTTTGTATATTGCAATAAAGGAATTTTATTTAACAGAATAATTTCTCGTTCTTTACTAATTTTCAATTTGCGAAATAATTGTATCATCGTTTCCTATCTCTTTGTGTCCAAAAGATATAAAGTACCAAAGCGTTGAGATTCTTCCTCAAGCACTAAGAAATCTAGTTTTACTAATTTATTTTTATCTATCACCAAAGGGAAAATACCTCTTTTATCTCCTAATATATTTTCCCACAACAACCATATCATAGAAGTCTTATTCCAAGTCGCTATGTAGGAATTCCTCATATCTCCGAAAAATCTTCCCCAATGAATAAAATATAAATTTTCCACATAAAAAGTGTTCGTTTTTATTACTCCTTTATCTCTTAAAGAAGTGAAAACCCAATCTAAATTATGAACACTGGTATATAAACGATAATCATCCCAATCAATTATGTACTTTCTCAAATAATTGAAATAATCTTTTTCCATTCGAGTATATGTAATACCAAAAGACCAATGACGGCCTTCTGTCTTCGTAACCCAAAAATCAAAGCCAAATAAATCAATTTTTTGTTTTTCGGCATAAGTTTTAGCATTTTTTAAAATTTCAACTGCTTTCGAAGGAGAAATTAAAAAAAGAGCATCATCTGCATCAATATTCCAAAATGTTGTAATATTATGTTTTTTTGCATGTAAAAAAGTTGTTAAATGCGCATAACTAGCATTTAACCATTTCTTGTCTATCTTTTGAGATTTGACAATATCCTTAAAAGTTCTTTTGTGGCTTTTTATAAACTTAATATTTTCATCCTTAAAAACGATTGTACGCAATATATCTGTTTTTAGGTCAGGATTATCACAAAGGATATAAAAATCTGCCCCCATATCATATACGACATCCACCCAATATTGTAAATTAATAAAAGTGTCTTTTATATGCCTGTTTACTTTAAGATAAAAAACATCCTTCGAAATATTTTTTTTCTTTTGTTTTTGAAAGAAGAAACACTTGGCCCAATACTTTCCATTTTTGTCTATACCGTATTCTAAAATAGGAACACCAAACATTCTCAATTGACGAATTTTTCCCTGTTTCAATTTTATTTTTATCTTTTCAAATAATTTCATAAGAACTTCACGATACTCAAATATATGTATAGAGATTTCTAAATTAAGCAATTCCTTTTACTAAGTCAAAGATATAAGAAATTTTTTAAATACAATATCTTTATATTTTCGAGATGTTTATCTTTAAGTTTAATAAGCACATAAAAATTGGATTTTTAAAATTCACTGTCTATTATAAATTATATCAAAATACGCTCATATAAAAAACCACGGGTTTTTAAACCCGTGGTTTGTTTTTGGAGACACTACCTGTGATGGCCTCTTCCGGGGCCACCCCTAAAACTATGTGGTAAAGATGCGTGTTGATAATGATGCGAAACAGGCACATGATGATGGACAACCACCGGTGCCGGTTTATAATGATGATGATGTGGCCTTGAAGGTCTGCCGTAAACAGCCACCATACCACCGGGATAGGTGCAACAACCCGTAAACCAAAAAGCACCTACCAAACCTAACACTAAATAAAAACTCCTTGATTTGTTTTTCATATATCCTCCTATATGACAGGCTTTATATTAGCCTTACACTAATATAACGCTACTTATATTGATTTTATTGCAATTAAAAATCTGCTAGAATATTTTTTGGGGTATTTATGAAACAAAATTTTTATTTTGCTCTTGTTTTAACTTTTCTTGCGGGACTTGCTACTGCTGTGGGCGGTTTTCTTGCCTTCTTTTTTAAAAAGAAAAATCTTAATACACTTGCGCTTGGCCTTGGTTTTTCAGCCGGGGTTATGATTTATGTTAGTTTTATGGAACTTTTGCCACAGGCAACAAACTGCCTTGCTAAAATATATACGGCAAAAACGGCTGATACTTTAACAATAGTTTTCTTTTTTATCGGCACGCTTTTTGCCTGGCTGATTGATTATTGTTTGCCTTCACATCACTTGGAAAATAAAACTTTAAGTAAAGAAAATAAATTAAAACGCGTGGGCCTTTTTACCGCTCTTGTTTTGGCAGTGCATAATTTCCCTGAAGGCTTAACAACTTTTATGGCAACTTTGACAAATACGACGACAGGTATATCTATTGCACTTGCTATTGCCTTGCATAATATCCCGGAAGGCATTTCCGTTGCTTTGCCTATTTACCATGCAACTGCCAGCAGGAAAAAAGCCTTTTGGTATGCCACTTTATCAGGATTAGCGGAACCTTTTGGCGCAATAATAGGTTTTTTGATTTTGCGGAATTTTTTAAAAGGACCTGCCTTCGGCTTTGCCTTTGCCTTTACAGCCGGAATAATGATTTATATTTCGCTTGACGAACTTTTACCTACCGCCCACGAATATGGTGAAGGCCACAAAATTATCTGGGGCATTTTGGCAGGTATGTTTGTTATGGCAATTGGGTTGCTGATTTTTTAAATTACTCCTCTTGCTAATAAAATAAGATATTTGATATAATAAAAGAGTAGTAAATTTTATGTCACCGTAGCTCAGCTGGTTAGAGCGAGCGTTTCATAAGCGCTAGGTCGGTGGTTCGAGCCCACCCGGTGACACCATTTTAAACACTTGCGTTGCCAAGGCAACGCTTTTTTTATCTTCTTTTTTGCTATACTAAAGGTATATTAAAGTAAACGGAGGCTTTTTATGTTTGATTTTTTACTCTCGCCGATAAAGGCAATTTATAACCTTGATACTTATATTAAGGCAAAAAAACAATCTTTTGGTAAAAGTTTTCTCTTTTTTATTTATTTGATTGTTATAACAAGCATATTATTTCTTACCGGTATGTTGCTAAAAGTGCCTTCTGTGGATCCTCTTTTAAGAGAACTTACTACGGAAATTGCCCAAGTTATACCCAATATTGAAATAAGAAACGGTGTAATAAATGCCAATAACAATGAATATTTTGAAATTCAAAATGATGAATCATTCCCGAAAGTAGTTTTTGAGACAAACCGTACCGAGCCCGTTTATCCGACTCAAATGCTACAAAATAATACCGCCGTACTAGTTACAGATAAAACTATTTATATAGCCTCAAATGGACAATTCCAGACATATCATTTGGATAAAAATATTAACATGGACATAAATGAGCAATATATAATGGATAATCAAGAATCTATTATAAAGGATATTAAAAAGATTTTATTTCTTGTTCTCGCGGTTTCTATGCCGGTAATCGTTACAATTCTTGCACTTATTTTGTTAGTTTTGGCAATATGTGCAGCGGCAATAACAGAAATATCCGTTAAGGCAGATGTTTCCTTAAAGAATATATTGAGCATGTGCTTATATATGCTAGCACCTGCTTTGTTCTTCATACTTTTAGTTATACTATTACCTTTCAATATTCCCCTTGTTTGGCTTATTTGCTTTGTTATATTTATGATTTATTCCCGATTAGTATTAGTTAAAATAAAAACATCTGAGATAGCCGCTGATTATGACAAAGGAGAAGAAAACAAGGCCTAATTATGTTTTTGAGAATAAAATCTAAATTTTCCGCCGCACACCGTTTACCTTCGTACGAAGGGGATTGCGCAAATTTGCACGGGCATACTTGGAAAGTAGTTTTTGAAGTGGAAGGCCCTGTGCAAAAAAGCGGAATGATTTATGATTTTAAACTTTTAAAACCGCTTTTAAAAAATGCCTTGCCGGATCATAAATATCTAAACGATTTTATTGAAAACCCTACGGCAGAAAATATTTGTGCTTACTTGTTTGATAAGGTTTCCGCCTTGCTAAAAGAAAAAAATTTAACTTTAAAAACCCTGGAAGTTTGGGAAAACGAAGATGCCGCAGCAATTAAAAGTAAATGAGATTTTTTATTCCCTTCAGGGCGAAGGCCCTTTTAGCGGATGTGCGGCTGTTTTTGTGCGCATGGCTACTTGCACAATGGGGTGCCCGTGGTGCGATACGAAATACGCCCAAAAAGTTAATTTTTTACTGACGGAAAAAGAGATTTTAAAAGAAATAAAAAAATATCCCGCTAAACTTGTTATTTTAACCGGAGGAGAGCCTTGCGAGCAAAATATTATCCCGCTTGTAAAACTTTTAAAAGCAAAAAAATATCAGGTTCATTTGGAAACAAACGGCTCTATTGATATAGATACAAGATATTTTGATTTTATTGCCGTTTCGCCAAAAAAATATGTAGCAAAAGAAATGCTTAAAAAAGCCGATATTATTAAATTTGTAGTGGACGAAAAAACATCATTAAAAGAGATTTTAAAATATAAAAAATATAATCTATATTTACAACCAAATTCAGCCAAAAAGGAGAATACCGAAAAATGCGTTCAAATAGTAAAAAAATATCCAACAATGCGCCTAAGCGTGCAAATGCACAAACTAATAAAAATAAAATGACACAAGAAAAGGCTTTAAACCATTGGCGCGATTTATTATCTTATATCGGTGAGAATCCAAACAGAGAAGGCCTTAAAGAAACCCCAAAAAGAATTGTTAAAAGTTGGGAAAAATTATTTAGCGGTTATAAAAAAGATCCATCAAGCGTACTCAAAACTTTTACCGAAGGTTCTTGTAAAGAAATGGTAATTTTAAAGGATATTGAGTTTTACAGCGTATGCGAACATCACTTTCTTCCGTTTTTTGGAACTATAAGTATCGGCTATTTGCCAAATAAAAAAGTTATCGGAATTTCAAAACTGGCAAGACTGGTGGAAATCTATTCCCGCCGTCTGCAAATACAAGAAAATTTGGTTGCCCAAATTGCCGATAGTTTAATGGAAAATTTAAAACCGCTCGGCGTTATGGTCGTTTGCCGCGCACAGCACATGTGCATTTGTTCGCGCGGTGTTGAAAAACATCAGGCGCAAATGATTACAAGTGCTTTAAGAGGCGTTTTTGAAAAACCTGAAGTGCGCCAGGAATTTTTGCAATTTGTTCAGAAAATATAAGGAGTTTTGTTTTTATGCAGTTAATGGGTATTTTAAATACTACGCCAGATTCTTTTTACGACGGTGGCAAATATACAACTTTGCCAAGCGCCTTAAAAAGAGCGCAAGATATTCTAGAACAGGGCGCAAATATTATTGATATTGGCGGGGAATCTTCAAGACCGGGCGCAAGTGATGTTTCCCCGGAAGAAGAATTTAAACGCACCATACCCGTTATAAGAGAATTAAAAAACAATTTTCCGCAGGCAGTATTTTCCATAGATACAACGAACTTTGACACTGCACTTGCCGCTGCAGATGAAGGCGTGCAAATTATTAATGATGTAAGCGGACTAGCCGACCCAAAACTTGCAGGCCTTGCCGCTGCTTATAATATAAAACTTGTAATAATGCACACCCGCGGTACTCCGCAAAATATGCAGGAAAATTGCCAGTATGAAAATATTTTAACCGATATTTTTGATTTTTTTAGAGAGAAAATTAAACTTGCTACCGAACAGAATTTGCCAAAAACTAATATCATTTTGGATATTGGACTTGGCTTTGCCAAAACACGCGAACAAAATTGGCAACTTTTGGAAAATCTTGATTATTTTAAAGCACTTGATTTGCCAATACTCGCAGGTGCAAGCAGGAAAAGTTTTACGGATTATTCGCTTGAAGCATCTTTAAGAGCAGCCGCCCTTGCCTGGAAAGCAAAAGTAGATTTTTTAAGAGTTCACGACGTAAAAGAAACATCAGATTTCTTAAAGGTTTTGGAAAATGGAAAATAAAATTGCAACGATTTGGGTTTCTTCCGCTTTTAGAGCATATCACTATCACGGCGGTGCTTTAAACGAGGAAAAGCACTCCCACGATTTTAAATATAAAATTTTTTTAAAAGGACCTTTAAATACGGAAGGCTTTTTGGTTGATTTTAGAAAAGTTGAAAACCTTTTAAACACTATAAATGCCCACTTGGAAAATAAAGTTTTAAATAAAATTATCCCCCCCGCTACGACGGAAATTTTGGCAATTTATTTATTTGAAGAAATAAAAAAAACTTTCCCCCAGATTTGCCGCATAGAACTAAACGAAAAAGAAAATTACGGTGCCGTTTATGAAGAGTAAAGTTTTTATTGCGCTTGGCTCAAATATCGGTAATCTAGAAGAAAATCTAAATAATGCCATAAAAAAACTAGCCGAGTTTAGTGAAATAAAAAAAATAAGTTCTTTTTACAAAACAAAACCACAAGGTTTTTTAGAACAGGCAGATTTTTTAAACGGCGTTTGTCTGATAAATACCGACTTAAAGCCCCAAGATTTACTTAAAAAATTAAAAGAAATTGAAAAAGAAATGGGCCGCAAAAAAACATTTAAAGACGGCCCGCGTATTATTGATTTAGATATTATTTATTACGACGATATTGTTTTAAATACCCCTGTTTTAACTATTCCCCATCCGCGCGCACATGAGCGTATGTTTGTTATGAAAGGCCTTCTTGAAATTGCCCCTTATTTTGTACACCCGATACTTAAAAAATCCACTAGAGAAATTATTGAAAATAACATAGCAAAATAATATATAATAAAAGTATCTTGATACTAGGAGATATTTTAATGACATATACTATTTGGCTTATTTTGGGCTTTCTATTTTTAATCGGAGAAATGTTTACAGGCGATTTTACTTTGGCCTGTATCGGAATAGGTGCTTTTGTGGCAGGGCTTACTTCTTATCTTGGCATAAACATCTATTGGCAACTTGGATTAATGGCTATAACAATTTTTATCCTGTTCTTTACCCTTAGACCTTTTGTCTTAAAATATTTTTATAAAAGCAAACATCCAACTGCAAGCGGTATTGATGCTTTAATCGGTAAAACTTTTACCGTAGTAGAAATGAGAGGCGAAAAGCCTTTTATCAAAAGTGATGCCGACCTTTGGGAAGTTAAAGCAAAAGAAACTTTAAAGAAAGGCGACAGCGTAGAGGTAAAAGCAGTAAAAGGTATAACTTTAATTGTAGATAAAAAATAAGGAGGATGTAAATAAATGGCATCAGGATTAGTAGTATTATTAGCTATTGTTGTCTTTTTCGCAATATTTTTTGCTGCTAAAGCAATAAAAATTGTTAGTCAATCAGAAGAAATGATTATTGAAAGATTCGGTCGCTACAATTGCACCTTAAAAGCGGGTTTAAATTGGATAGTTCCGATAATTGATAAACCACGCGAAATAGCTTGGAAGGTTACTTATGACAGCGGCCCACACTCTTATTCCACAATAAGAATGGTTGATAGAATTGATATGAGGGAAAATGTCTATGACTTCCCCAGCCAGTCCGTTATTACAAGAGATAACGTTACTGTTCAAATTAACGCTTTGTTATACTTCCAAGTGGTAGATTCTCATGCTGCAAGTTATGAAATTTCTTCCTTGCCTTTGGCTATTGAAAAGTTAACCCAAACTTCACTGAGAAACGTCATCGGCGAACTTACCTTGGATGAAACCTTATCTTCCCGCGATACAATTAACGCAAAATTAAGAGTTATTCTTGATGAGGCCTCTAATAAATGGGGTGTTAAAGTTAACCGCGTTGAATTACAAGATATTACCCCCCCGCCTGCCATGAGAGAAGCCATGGAAAAGCAGAAAAAAGCCGAGCAGGAAAAACGCGCTATGATTTTGGAAGCCGAAGGTCAAAAGAAAGCACAAATCTTGCAAGCCGAAGGTTTAAAAGAAGCCGCCATCAATAAAGCCGAAGGTGAAAAGAGAGCAAGAATCTTGGAAGCAGAAGGTATCGCCGAAGCAAAAATGAAAGTTGCAGAAGGTGAAACAAATGCTATCAGAATAGTCGCAGACAATGTTAAAGGCTATTCTAACCCGGCAAATTATTTGATTTCTCTAAAATATATTGAGGCCTTACAGCAAATGACTGACGGAAAACAAAATAAACTTGTCTTTATGCCTTATGAAGCAAGCGGTATCTTGGGTGCCGTCGGCGCTGTAAAAGAACTTGTTGAGCAAAAAGCAAAACAAGGTAATTAATAATATTTAGTATTGAACGATTAAAGGCCCTATTTTAAAAAATAGGGCTTTTAATTTTATATAATTTAAGTCTAAGGAGAGGTGTGTGAGTGGTTGAAACAGCAGGTCTCGAAAACCTGTATACCGCAAGGTATCGAGGGTTCAAATCCCTCCCT